>JBJERC010000067.1:0-34296 GCA_051882075.1 Oscillospiraceae bacterium
AAATCTTCAGTACCGATACTTTCAAATTCATTGAGGTCTTCCTCTGTTAATGCACCCTGAGTAACGCTCATAATAATGTCTACATTACAGAAATCCTCGGCATATTCTTGGTATGACTTTGAATAAGCTATCAGATCATCCAAGCTGCCGATAGTACAGCTTTGGTTTCCGGTATTTGCGTCAGTGCTGATCGGATATTTTTCAACTTCCTCTGCCGCAGCCGCAGCAGCCTTTATGCTGTTAAATAAATTCCTTGCGCCGTCCGAAAGATCTGAAACAGGCATACTTGTAACAAGCATAGCCATCGCCGCAGCCATGCTCACCACACGTTTATATAATTTTGTTCCATGTCTTTTTTTCATTGATTTCTCCGTTTAACGTTAAGGGATCTTTGCAGTTCAAGCCGCAGACGAATTATCCTCCGCACTTTCGTATATGAATTTTATCATTGACCCAATATCGGAATAATCTGAGCTTCCCGTTTTGTAAAACTGAATATCATATCGTCCGCTTATGTCCGAATCGACCTCTATCGTAAGCGTGTTTTCGTTTCCGCTTTCCGTCAGCTTAAAGTTTTCCTTGTTAATAAACAGCTTGTTTATTTCAAGCTTTGAAGGGTCCCATGTGAGCGTTACCGTTCCCTTTCCCTGACCTGTGAGAATATAATTGAATCCGTCATAGTCCGACGAGGTCTTTTCAAGAAAACTACCCGTCCAGCCGTCGTTTCTCTCGGTATTTTCGGAAAAAACAAGCACACGACAGAGCTTGTACCGATCGGTGTAACCGTATGAATCTTCATGCGGGATTGCCTCGGACTTAATGTTTACCGTATCCATAAAGCTCGCAGGAACAGTAAGCGTGTAGGTATCTACGCTTTTGGTTTTGCCCGTAAGCGTTTTATTCTGAAATTTGCATACGCCGTTTTCAAAATTGCCGCTTTCGCCGCCGCACTCGATCTTAAACTCGCCGTGATCTGCAAGGTTCAAAGCCGATAAGTCGGTTATCGTATCTCCGCTTACGGTGCTAACAAGCGTAAAGGTCATATCATATGTAATATTGTTATCATTTACCATCGTGGGATTGTTCTGAATGTAATTGCAGACAGTCACATCGACCTTTTTAAGCGCAGACCCGTCTGCCGAATTCATTGCGATCCTCTTCATTCCGTAGCTTTCGGTTTCTATCAGCACAAGCGAAAGATAATTTGAAGAAAAAGCCGTGCCTTCGCCGCCCTGCGTTGAAACGACTCGCTTTACCTTGTTTATGTTAGTATATGCCGCAAAAGTGCCGACTCCGATAAGCGCTGCCGAAACAACGGCGATCCATATGACAAGATAATATCTCGTTATTACTCTTTTGATTTTCTCAAACCTTGTTTTCATTTACAGATCTCCGTGTTCCTGTGATTTCCCAAATCATCATACCATTCCTGCGGTTATATAAACCATGTCGGTCTCCTTGTCGTTCTTTACCGTGCCGTTTACCCAGCTGACTTTAAGCACATAATAATCGACAAAGCCTTCTCCGTCGTTTTGCACCGCTTTGATAGCTGTATCGTTCTGCCAGTAAAGCGGCTCGGCATTTTTCTGCACGTTGTTATATTCGCCGTAGGTCGCTTCATGCTGAGTACTGTCTGCCAAAAGCACGGCGTCCTGCTTGTTTATGTAATCGCCCGTGATCTTTTCGCCTTTAGTGTAGTAATAATCCTTACTGTCAAGCTTGCTGTGATATACCACCGCATTTTCAACGCTTTCTCCGTTTTCGTCGCAAGCCGAGGCTTTGTATATTTCGTAAGTAAAAGGAATATTCGTCGTGTGGGCAAGCTGTATCTTATAATTTCCCAGAACAGAAGAATAAACGCTGAACACAAACTCCTTGCTTGTAACGTTTTTGTCCGAAACGTCGATACCGCTCATGTCGATATAGGCGCAGCTTTCCTTGTTTCCTGCGCCGATGCTGAGCGCAGCAGGAGATTGTATCTTCGTAAGCGTCACCATTCCACGCTGATTTGAAAACCAAGCGGCAACGGGTATAGCTATCGCAAGCAGCGCAGTCAGAATTATAGCCGCTGTCCGCAGACGCTTATTATTAAGTTTTGGATTTTTTTGTTTTGTAATGTTTTGTGTATTCTCCATATTCAAAACCCGTTGTCTTGTTTTCCTGTGCGTATAATATCAGCCTACCGACAGGATAAGCTCGATATACGATGCGGAAACGCCGATATACTGATCCGCCTCGTTCCATTGTGTGTTTATCTCTTCATATGCGTCCGAATTAAACCCTGCCGATAAAGAACCTGCCTTCATATTGTCAAGTATACTTTGTATATTCACAAGTTTAGTCGTGTCACGAAAATACCTTTTGGGATTTTCTGAAATATCAACATAAAACGTTTCGTCGTTATCTGCAATAATGCGTTCGCCTTTTTCTTCAAGTAAAGGGTCGCCCGACGACATTATAAGCTGGTCGGCAAAGCCCGGCCATATCCAGTAAATATCCACCTTATACGCAACGTCCTTCTTCAGATCATCTCTTGAAAAACGGAAGCTTTTGTCTATGCGGTCGGAATAGATATTGCCGTTTTTGTTCTTAAAAAAGAGTATATGCCCCCCGGCAAGATCATTGACCGCATCGCTGTCCGCTATGACCGAAAGGCTGTCGTTTTCGGCTTTATAAAGTGCGGTATCGAGGGAAAAGCTTATGTCAAGAGCGCCGTCCTGCTGCGGAATTACATAAAACGTAAGCGTGCCGCTGCTTCCGGGTGCAATTCCGCCGAGTTCTTTCGATACGCCCGAATTGTTGACGATATTGCTGTCGCCGTTCATCACCCATTTTATCTCGCTTTTTCCGCCCGTCGAAACGAGGGTTATCTCCGACGAGTCCTCGGTAACGGTTTTTATCTCCGTGCCCTCCTCCCTGTCGGAAAGAAAGCTGTCATAAATACCGCCCGTTCCGACGGCTGCAAGCTCGAAACCGTTATTTGCCGCTTTCATCTCAAGCGATCCGGCGCTGTTCGAGCGGCTGTTTGTAAACCAGCCGAGCGTTATAATGGAAAAAACAAGCACAAGAAAGGTTATCCCTGCGCAGATGATACGAACGGCAAATCTGCGCTTGTTAAAAGGCTTCTGTCCGACCTTAACGCTGTCAGGTTTTGTTTGCTTGTCCATTATCTCGCCTCCTCGGAAAATTACGGCTCTGACCTGTCAAATGTGTAGATATAGCCATTATAATTATACTATATTTCTTACGTTTTGTCAATCATATTCGACAAACAAAATGCCCCCGTATAAAAAACATACGGGAGCGGCGGTTTTATTCGATTATCCTGTAATTTTCCGAGGCATTTTCCTTTGTGGCATATTCCGTAACATTCAGGACCTCCGCCTTCAAAGGCTTCTGACCCATATTGATACAGATTATATCGCCCGGCTTGACGTCGTAGGAAGCTCTTGCGACTTTGCCGTTTACCTCGATCTTTCCTGCGTCGCAAGCCTCGTTGGCAACGGTACGGCGCTTTATAAGCCTTGTTACCTTGAGATATTTGTCGAGCCGCATTTTATTCACAACCTTTCTTCAAAAAACAAAAGGGGCAGCCTCTCCTAAGAGAGAACGCCCCGAAGTATCATGTCGAAAACGCTTATTACTTGTTAACAGCGTCCTTGAGAGCCTGACCAGCCTTGAAAACGGGTACGGTCTTTGCGGGAATGGTCTTCTTCTCTCTTGTTCTGGGGTTGATTCCCATTCTTTCGGGAGTTTCCTTAACCTTGAATGTGCCGAAGCCAACGAGAGTTACCTTGTCGCCTGCAACGAGAGCGTCGCTGATAGAATCGATAACGGCAGCAAGAGCCTTTTCTGCGTCCTTCTTTGAATAACCGCCCTTTTCAGCGATCGCATTGATAAGTTCTGTCTTTTTCATTTCAATAAACCTCCATAAAAATTATTGTTTTTTTATTCATCAAGCAGTATCCGCTTAATCCTTACATTTTTCTCCAGAAAACGTCAAGCTCGTCAAAGCCTATTTCCGACATTTCCCTGCCCTGCCGCTTAGCCTGCGCTTCGGCAGCTTCAAATCTTTCGATATATCTTTCGCTTGCCAAGCTAAGCGACTCCTCTGCGTCGATACCTGCTATCCTTGACATATTGCAGCAGGCAAGCAGCAGATCGCCCATAGCCGTGCCGACGCCGTTTTCTTCGCCGCTTTCGACAGCCCTGCGAAGCGCCGCAGCCTCACGCTCCAAGGCTTCAAGCGCAGCAATACAGCCGTCTTTTCCGTCCATATCCGCTCTCGCTCTTGAAGAACGCTTTGTTAACTTCTGCGCCCTCATAAGCGAGGGAAAAACCTTCGGCACGCTTTTTAGCGTATCGGTAAAGGTCTCCTGATTTTTCTCTTCCTTTTTGATAGCGTCCCAGTTTTTAAGAACAGCCTCGGCGGTGTCCGCCTTGACGTCTCCGAAAACGTGCGGATGACGAAGTATAAGTTTTTTGCACACCTCGTCGGCAATGTCGTCAAGCTCAAAGCTTCCCTTTTCACGCTCGATATCCGCATGAAAAACGACCTGCAAAAGAACGTCGCCAAGCTCCTCTCTCATCATTTCGGGAGAATCGCAGTCGATAGCCTCGAAAACCTCGTAGCACTCCTCAATGAGATCCTTTTTGATACTCTCATGAGTCTGTACCCTGTCCCACGGACAGCCCTTCTCGCATCGAAGCAGCGAAACAAGCTCCGCAAGATCATAGATATTATATTCATTTTTTTCGAGCAGCCTTTTCGCCCTGCTTTCAAAATCCATAAGATCACCACATAGAAATAATCGCCGAATATGCACACTATAATTATTTTAACCGAAAACGCACGGAATTTCAAGTAGTTTTATGAATTTTTTCAAAAAAAAGCGTTTTTATCTGATTTTTCGGTGAAATGCACAATAAACCGAGTGAAAAGACGCATATTATTGCACCTATTGCGATTGAAATCAGCACTCCGAGCCGCTCGCCGACGCCTTCAAGCCGCATAACGATATGCCGCTGCGCAAGAAACGCCGACCAGCCGCACAGCAGCGACGGCAGCAAAGGACAAAGCGCCGCCCTTAGTGACGCCGCCCCCGAACCGCTCGCCTTTATCAGCAAGCCTGCCGCAAGAACGCACATCACAAGCTGAGAGACCGCCGTTGAGATCGCCGCTCCGCAAATATTGATCTGCGGTATGCCGATAAGAACAATGTTGAGGACGAGTTTGAGCGCCGTTGAAAAAAGCGTGATGAACACGGCGGAGAGCTGCTTGCCGCAAGCCTGAAGAGCGGTAAGGCAGGGCGAGGCTAACCCCGTGAAAACGACAGCCAAGCCTAATATCGCAAGCGGCTTTGACGTAACGGAAATTTCGGCGTGAGAGCCTGCGAAAAAGAGCGTAAGAAGCGGCTTTGAAAGGAAAAATATCCCGACTCCGCCCGGCATCGCTATCATTGAGGAAAGCAGCAAAAGCGACCTTACGCTCTTTGTTATTTCCCGTCTGTCGCCCCTTGCAAAAGCCGACGTAAGCGACGGAAGAACGCTTTTTCCGAGCATTGCCGTAAAGGTCGGGACAAGCCCGAAGATCGTGAGCGCAAGACCGGTGTACGAGCCGTAAATGAAGCCTGCTCGCTCGTTTTCGCTTATGCCGTAAGCGGACAGATGACAAAAAAGCTGCGGCGATCTCTCCATCGCCTTTTCAAGCTGCGGAGTAATTGCGACAAGGTCAGCCATTCCTGCAAGAGTCGCCGCCGTTGCAGTAACCGACGCAGGAAGGGTAAATTTAAGCAGCCGCTTCACTCTTCCGAAAAATTTTATATCGCAAGGCTTTTTTTCGCCCGTGTACCCGTCGGCTAAAAAACGGCTTGACCGTCTTGTGAGCGCAAACAGATACACGCAGGCGACCGCAGACGCAAGCGAAACTCCGAGAGCCGAGGCTGCGGCGGCAAAGGGCAGGCAGACACGAACAGCCTCCTGCATATCCGTGCAGTAACGACCGAAGCAGCCGTGATATTCTTCAAAGCTGCGTGCGGCATATTGAAGCACGGCGTAAGGACCCAAAAGACCGAATATCAGCTTGAAAAGCGTTTCGGCTGTCTCCGACAAGGCTGTGGGCGTCATGCTTCCGAGTCCCTCAGACCAACCTCGCAAAACGTTCATCACAGCGCAGGGCGGCAGCGAAAGCGCAACGGCAATTACCGCCCATTTCGCTTTAGGGATATGTATCGCACTTTCGGCGAGCGGCTCGGCGAAAATAATAAGTCCTGCGCTCAAAGCCGCCGACAAGGCGGTGAAGATCAAAAGCGCTGTCGATCTGAACTTAACGGCGCAGCGATAGTTTCCGAGCGCAAGCTGTTCGGAAACTATCCTGCACAGACCGCTCGGAATACCTGCCGCAGCGACCGCAAACACGGGCGTAAACACCGCAAACGCTCCCGAATAGCAGCTCATACCGCTGCCGCCGAGCATAGACGTCAGCGGTATTTTATAGAAAAGTCCGATAGCCTTGGTGACAAGCACCATTACAAGCAGCACCGCCGACCCTTTTAAAAAGCTCTGTTTCTTTGTTAATCTGCTGTGATCTTTCAATTTTCATTCCTCCGCAAAAAACTTGTACACTGTTATATTACTATGCCTGTCCTGCGAAATATAGAACTTCTTGAAATTCGTAATTATTTGCGTAATTATTTGCAGGGCTTTTACTTTTTTTATTTTTAATTTCCTATTGCATTTATGCCTTATATATGTTATAATATAATGTACGATAAAAGACGATATATGAAAGGAAGTATTATATATGGAATTTGTTTTTTCCGAAAAAGTATCTCATCTTCAGGCTTCCGCTATCCGAGAGATATTAAAGTATTCGGCAGACCCTCAGGTCATCTCATTTGCGGCAGGCTCGCCCGCTCCCGAGGCGCTTCCCGTCAGGGAGCTTGAACAGCTTTCCGCCGAGCTTCTTGAAGACGAACCCTCTATCGCACTCCAGTACGGCGTTACAGAAGGGTACACACCGCTTCGTGACGAGGTGAAGAAAATTCTCGCCGCAAGAGGCTGCTTTGATCCCGAATATGACGAGGTCATCATTACAAGCGGCGCACAGCAGGCAAACGAGCTTTCGGCAAAAGTGCTTTGCAACGAGGGCGATACTATTTTAGCCGAGTCGCCGAGCTTTATCGGCTCGCTCAACGCTTTCAAGTCGTATCACGTCGACTTGCAGGGCATTACCCTCGAAACTGACGGCGTGAACCTTTCGGAGCTTGAGGAAAAGCTTAAAAGCGGCAATGTAAAGCTTGTTTATCTTATCCCTAATTTCCAGAATCCGACAGGCAACACAATGTCGTGGGAAAAGAGGGTAAAGGCTTTTGAGCTTTGCGAAAAATACAACGCCGTTATACTTGAGGACAACCCCTACGGCGATTTAAGATTTGACGGCGAGGATATACCCTCGATAAAAACGCTCGACAAGGAGGGCAGAGTTATCTATTCGGGAACATTCTCGAAAATTCTTTCGCCCGGAATAAGAGTCGGCTATGTCTGCGCTCACAAGGATATAATCCAGAAAATAGTGGTCTGCAAGCAGGTCGCCGACGTTCACACAACAATGTGGTCGCAGATGCTCGCTTACAGATTTTTGAAGAAATACGATCTTTCGGAGCATCTTGCAAACTTACGAAAGGTCTATAAGCACAAGACCGAGCTTATGCTCTCGCAGATTAAAAAGAATTTCCCCGAAAGCATTGAATACACAAAGCCTCAGGGCGGACTTTTCATCTGGTGTACGCTTCCTGAGGGCACAACGACTCAGCAGATGGTAGAGTTCTGCACGACCGCTGTTAAGGATTACAAGATCGCAGTCGTTCCCGGAACTGCATTCACCATCAGCGAGACCGACGAAACGCGCTCGTTCAGAATGAATTTCTCGACCCCGAAGGACGAGGATATAATCAAGGGCTGCGAGATTCTCGGGCGGCTTTTAAAGAAAATGTTCGGCGAATAAGCAAAGATTCTGACGCATGAAAAGAACTTCACTGCTAAAAGACGCTCTGCGTGAAATAAAAAAGTCATACGGAAGATTTCTTTCGGTGCTTATAATAATCGCCCTCGGCTGCGGCTTCTTCACAGGGCTTAAAGCCACACGTCCCGATATGATAATCACTGCGGAGGATTATTTTGAAAAAAGCTGTCTTATGGACCTCAGGCTCCGTTCGGGGATAGGCGTCAAGGCGGCGGACATTGCGGCGGTGCGCTCCGCCGACAACGTAAAGGGCGCCTGCGCAGGGTATTCAAAGGATCTTTACTACTTTTACGACGGTCAGAACGTCGTTCTCAAAGCCTTTTCGATAAATCCCGAAGTGATACAGGGCGGCAAAAACGACCTCAACCGTCTTACGCTTGTAAGCGGAAGAATGCCTAAGGCGAAGAACGAATGTGTTGTGGAAAAGAAAATGTCTTCGCCCGATACCTTTGAGATAGGAAACAGCCTTACGCTTTCAGAGCCGGATATCAAGCAGGAGCTTTCCGCCTCACTCGCATTTGATACCTTCGAGATAGTCGGCGTCGTGCTTTCGCCCGAATATATCGGTTATCAGCGAGATCACACAACGGTCGGAAACGGCACAGTTATAAGCAATATCTATCTGCCCGAGGAAGCGTTCGTGTGCGATTATTATACCGATCTTTACGTTTCGCTCGACGGTCTTGACGGGCTTGACCCCTTTTCGGAGGAGTATGAAAAGGCTGTCGAAAAACAGGGCAAGGCGGCGGTCGAAGCGTTCGAGCAGAGCGTTACGGCACGCTATGACAAGCTTAAATCCGACGCACAGAATAAAATTGCCTCCGCAGAAATGCAGGTCGAAAACGCAAAAAGCGTTCTTTCCTGCGATAACGACAGGCTCGAGGAGCTTTACGGGCAGGCTGTTTCGGCGGCAAATCAATATGAACGTGAATATGAAGCGGTAAAGGATCAGAAGGGTTCGAGGAAATATCTCGTTCAGGCGCAGCTTGTTCAGGCAAGGGAAAAGGCGCAGATGATACGCGCGCTTGCGGACGATACGGACGGAAGCGTAAGGGCGGAATATGAAGCGCAGCTTGAACAGGCGGTCGGCGATATAGAAACCGCAAAGACGGAGCTTGAAAGTGCGCCGCAGCTTCGGTTTTATCATGAAAACCGCTTTTCATCAAACGACTATTCGGCATATAAGGACGACGCCGAAAAGATAGACAACGTTTCAAAGGCGTTTCCGCTATTCTTCATACTGATAGCGGCGCTTGTCTGCCTTACCGCTATGACGAGAATGGTCGAGGAACAGCGGACGCTTATCGGAACTTACAAGGCTCTCGGCTATTCGGGTTTTCGCATTTTATCGAAATATCTTATGTATTCTCTTCCTGCGGCGGCTGTCGGCAGCTGCGCAGGTTCGGCTGTCGGAATGCAGGTTTTCCCACGGCTTATAATCGGCACATACCGTATTCTTTACAATATTCCCGGCGCAATAACGCCTTTTCGCCCGTGGTACATGGCGGCGGCTCTTGCGGCTTCGCTTATACTTACCTCGGCGGCGGTCATCTACGCTATCGCCAGAGAATTAAAGGCTCAGCCGTCGGAGATAATGCGCCCCAAAGCTCCGCCTGACGGCAGGAGGGTCATACTTGAAAAGCTGCCGTTTATCTGGAACAGGCTCGGCTTTCTTATGAAGGTAACGGTAAGAAATCTGTTAAGATATAAAAAACGGTTTTTCATGACGCTTGTCGGAATATCGGGCTGCACGGCGCTTATCATTACAGGCTTCGGACTTAGCCGCTCGGTGACGTCCATTATTGATCTTCAGTTTACAGACGTGTTTAAATTTTCCGCAACAGCCGCTCTTAATACCGACAAGGACGAACCCTTTAAGGCTCTTGACGGATGCAAGAATGTGACGGACTATGACCCTGCCGTTTCGTTCGCATCAAAAGCAGGCGCAGGCGGCGAAAGCGTAAGCGTTACCGTTATCGTGCCGAGGGACAGTCTTTCGGGGTTTGTGAATATGGTATCCCCCGACGGCGAAAGCGTAAAACTTCAAAGCGGCGGCGTTGTTATAACCGAGAAGCTTGCGGATATGTGCGGCATCTCGGTCGGGGATAAGATAGAGTTCACCGACGAGGAGCAGCAGATAAAAACCGCAAAGGTAACGGGCATAATGAAAAATTATGCGCTCAGTTACATCTATATGCCAAAGGAGCTTTACACTAAAATTTCAGGCAGACAGCCTGAATATAACATAGCTATTTTCACATCAGCCGACGGCGCAGACGAGGACGAGGTCAAAAAAGAGCTTATCTCGGACGAAAGAATACTCGGAGTAAGCTTTAATTCCGACTCGACCGCAGGCTTTGAAAGGTCGGCTAAAAGCATGAACAAGATAGCGCTTATGCTTATCGTGTGCGCTGCGTTTTTGTCGATAACGGTGCTTTACAACCTTTCGGATATAAACATAACCGAACGGCGACGGGAGATTGCGACTATAAAGGTTCTCGGATTTTTCGACAAGGAAACGAGCGCTTATATCTACCGTGAGAACATAATTTCTACGGTAATAGGCATTGCCGCAGGTCTGCCGCTCGGACGGCTGCTTCACTATTTTGTTATCGTCACGGTCGAGGTCGACTCGGTAATGTTCAACCGAAGCCTTGACCCGTGGGCATATATTTTAGGGGCTGCGTTTACCGCCGTGTTTACGCTGACGGTCAACATCGCCCTGCATTTCAAACTGAAAAAGATCGGCATGACGGAATCGCTCAAGTCGGTTGAATAAATATTTTTTGGAGGTATTCATCATGAACAAGTTAAACGAAAAGTTAAACGACACCCTTACCGCAATGAAGAAGAAGCTCGACAGCTTTGTTTCTGAGGACGAAGCGTTCTGGATGGCTGTTGCAATGTTCCTCTTCGGCGTTATCGTAGGAATGATCCTTTCCCCGAGAAAGAACGTTTCTATCGGTTCAAACAACTGCAATTACGGCGATCTCTGCGACTATGACGACGATGATTGCTGCTGCGACGACGACTGCGACTGCTGCTGCGACTAAACGCTGAAAACACACGCAAGGGCGCTGCGGAGGAGAGCAACAGTTCTCCTCCGTGACAGCTCTTTTTACCTCTGAAAATTTTTGCAACAGCGAAAGGAATGGTCAATAAATGAAACTCGGAATGGTAGGACTTCCTAATGTCGGCAAGTCCACATTATTCAACGCACTTACAAACGCAGGCGCAGAAAGCGCAAACTATCCGTTTTGCACGATAGAGCCGAACGTCGGAATAGTAAGCGTTCCCGACGCAAGACTTGACAAGCTGAGGGAAATGTACAACCCCGTAAAGTTCACGCCTGCGACACTCGAATTTGTCGACATCGCAGGACTTGTCAAGGGCGCTTCAAAGGGCGAAGGTCTTGGAAACAAGTTCCTTGCTAACATAAGAGAGGTCGACGCAGTCGTTCACGTTGTGCGCTGCTTTGAAAACGAAAATATAATTCACGTCGACGGAAGTATCGATCCGAAGCGTGATATTGAAACGATAGATTTAGAGCTTATTTTCTCGGACATAGAGCTTATCGAAAGAAAGCTCGACCGCACGAAAAAGGCTATGAAGGGCGACAGAACGCTTGCTTCGCAGGTCGAATTTCTCGAAAGGCTTAAAGAGTTTATGGAGGAGGGTCGCCCTGCAAGAGCGTTCGGAATGGACGAGGAACAGCGTGAATGGCTTAAGGAAACTCCCCTGCTTTCGCTAAAGCCCGTTATCTACGCCGCTAATCTTTCTGAGGAGGATTTCTCAAACGGCGTTGAGAACAGCGAGCATTTCAAGAAAGTGTGCGAGATAGCCGAGGCGGAGGGCTCTGCGGTATTCCCGATATGCGCCCAGCTTGAAGCCGAGATCTCGGATATGGACGAAGAAGAAAAGGCGATCTTTCTCTCGTATCTAGGTCTTGAACAGTCGGGACTTGACCGAATAATCAAAGCAGGCTATTCACTGCTCGGACTTATATCCTACCTTACGGCAGGACAGCCTGAGGTAAGAGCGTGGACTATAACAAAAGGCACGAAAGCTCCGCAGGCGGCAGGAAAGATACACTCCGACTTTGAAAAGGGCTTTATAAGAGCCGAAGTTGTTGCGTTCGACGACCTTATGGCCTGCGGCTCGATGACGGCGGCAAAGGAAAAAGGACTTGTCCGCTCGGAAGGCAAAGAATATGTTATGAAGGACGGCGACATCGTTCTTTTCCGCTTTAACGTATAAATATATAGAGAAAAATAAAACTAAACCGATAAAACAAAAAGAAAAAGACATATGCAAAACATAGATATAAAATCTATATAAAGGAATGATAATAAGCATATGCCAAAAACAAAACTAATTGCCCTTGCAGCCGCTCTCTGTTTTTCTTTTTCCGCCGCACCGCTCACGGCTTTTTCAGCCGCTCAAAAGCCGCAGACAAACAGTGGTGCGTTTGAGATAAACATCGACGGCAGCACACGAAACACAGCAGAAAACAGCGAATGGAAGGGCTTCGGATTTATAAGCGCAAACAATTCCTCACGTCTGCTGCTTGACTATAAAGCGGAACACCCCGACGATTATTGGGATCTGCTTGAAAATATGTTCGACCCCGAGGGCGCAGTTCGGATAAATCACATAAAGATAGAGCTTGGTGCGGATATAAACTCTTCGAGCGGAACAGAGCCTTCGACCAAACGCTCCGCCGACGAAAAAGCCGACGTTACAAGGGGCGCAGGCTTTCAGCTTGCCGCCGACGCACTTACGATAAACCCCGACATAACCTTAGAGCTGCTTGCATGGGGTATGCCCGGATATATCAAAAACGCCGCCGATATTGACGAAAAGCGTCAGCTAAAATACGAGTGGTTCAAGGACACGCTCGATTCGGCATACGAGACCTACGGCTTGGAATTTCAGTATATCGCGCCGAACACGAACGAGCGAATGATCGACACTACGCTCCTAAAGCTTTTTTCAAAGAATTTAAAGAGCGAAAAGAACACGCCCTATCCTTATAAGGACATAAAGATCGTGGCTGCCGACGAGGACACGGGACAGAACCTTGCGCTTGCTATGCTGCGTGACGAAGAGCTTATGGACGCCGTCGACGTTATCGGCGTTCACTACACCTCGACCTCCTCGGCTGAAACACAAAGGTGCAAGAACGAATATGGCAAGGAACTCTGGTACAGCGAGGGGCTTTCGCCTGCGTCGGTCGCTGAGTATTCGCTTAACGGCACGGGAACGGGGCTTGGCGGAATTAATTCAACGCTCGACGTCGCTGGAAGGATAATCAATATGTATCCTAACGGCGGCTACACCATGTATGAATTTCAGCCGCCCGTTTCGGCATATTACAGCGGTGCGACCTACTATCCGAAACAGCTTGCGACGGCGAACGACCCATGGTCGGGATATATTGATTACAGCTCGGGAATGTATATGTGCGAGCATTTCAGCCTCTTTTCCGAAAAAGGCTGGCAGTTTGTCGACAGCGCCTGCTTCGGCGACGGAAATGAAATAAATCATGTTCTTAACGAAACAACGAACAACTACATGACGCTTTCAGACCCCGAAACCGACGACTATTCGGTAATTCTTGCAAACAACACAGCAACCGAGAGAAAATATACCTTTACGGTCAAAAATCTCAAGACCGCTTCACAGGCGGTTCAGGTGTGGGAAACGAGAGACCCCGACAGCGGCGGAGAATATGATTCCTGCTACATGAAAAATATCATGGCGATAGAGCCGACAGAAGCAAAGGGCGGCGAATATACATATCAGCTGACCGTCAAGCCCTATTCGATGATGACGGTAACGACGCTTGAAGCCTCGGCGGTAAGCTTTGAAAGCGAAGTCGAGCAGAAGCGGCTTGCGCTCCCCTATACAGACGATTTCGAATATGCCGACATGGACGAAAACTATCTTTCATCGAGAGGATATGCGCCGAGATACACGACCGACATAGGCGGTGCGTTCGAGGTCGTAGAGGACGAAACTGACGGCAGGATACTTATGCAGAAGATAACCGAGGAAACGAAGGGACAGGAATGGGGTGCTTCACCCGACCCCGTCACGACTCTCGGCGACGACAGCTGGGCAAACTACACCGTTTCCTCAAAGGTCCGCCTTGAAGCGCTTTCGGGCGAGGAATGTTATGCGGGGATAGGACTTCGATACATAAACTCGTCGGCGGCAAAGTCGATGAGCGGATACAGGATAATTATTTACGGCGACGGAAAGTGGGAGCTTTCAAGGCTTAGAGAAACGCTTGCGGAGGGCAGGCTCGACTCGTTCAACGCAGAGATCTGGCACACCCTTTCGATTACGGCGTTCGGAGATAATCTTACAGCCGCAATTGACGGCGTTCAGGTTGCGGCGGTCACGCTTGAAAACGATGCGACTGTTTCGGGACGTGCGGCGCTTTTCAGCTCGTACAACCAAAACTGCTTTGACGAACTGAGCATAATGCCGACAGACATGACGCCGTATATCGTGCGTATCGACGAGCTTGACTCAGCCGTTAAATACAAAGGCGGCTGGGAGCATAATGTAATGGACAGCTTCACCTGTCACAACAGGACGGCTTCTTACAGCGTAAAGGGCGAAGAATCGTCATTTGAATTTTCATTCAGCGGCGACAGCCTTGCGCTTATCGGAACGGCGGAAAGCGCCGAGATAACCGTCGAGCTTGACGGCGACGTTATTGCGGACAAGGAGAAGGTTTCCTGCGGCACGGCAAGGTCGGCTATGTGGCACAAATACAGCTTAGGAATGGGCGAGCACAAGGCGAAGATAACTGTCAATTCGGGTTTGATAGGACTTGATGCGATCGAATTCGGCAGCAATTCCGTAAATATCGACGGCACGGGCGGAGATATTGTTATCGAGGAGCAGCCGACAGCCAAACTCGATCAGACCGAGCAGAAAACGAGCAAGAAGATATTAGCAGCTTCGGGAATAGCCGCCGCAGCGCTTATCGGGCTTGCAGTTTTCGGAAGAAAAAGGCATAAGAAATAAGCTATAAGCAATAAAAAAAACGGAGCATCTACGCTCCGTTTTTTGTTTACGGTATTAAGTTTTATCGGGCTTGGGCGGTTCGGGAACGTCGGTAACGTCCGGCTTATCCGACGAACTGTCAGACGAGCTGTCGATACCCTGACCGATAGCCTTTCCCGTGATGAATGCGTTTATCATTGATTTTAAGTCGATTCCGACTCCGCCTAACATTCCCTCGGAAATCTGGTTTGTCGACTTTGTAATATCCTCGATCATCTTTGAGGAGTTGCCCTCGCCGTACATGGTTATGCTGCCGACGTTGGCAAGCGGCTCTGCGACCGCTCTAGCGATCTCGGGGAGAACCTCGAAATACATCTGCAATACAGCGGCTTCCTGCATCTTCTGCATAGCCTCAGCCTTTTTGTTAAGACCCTCTGCCTCGGCAAGCGCCTTCGCTCTTATTGCGTTAGCCTCAGCCTCACCTACAGCCTTGATACCCTCGGCCTCCTGCATTTTCGCAAATCTCGCAGCCTCAGCCATTGCCTTTTGAGCCTCGGCTTCCTTCTGCGTTTCAAACAGCTCGGCTTCTGCCTGCTTCTGTCTCTGGAAGAGCGAAGCCTGCGCCTCCTGCTCCTGACGGTATCTTTCGGCGTCAGCCTTTTTCTTTATCTGCGCATTGAGCGCCTGCTCCTGAACCTCGGCCTGCTTTGCGTGAAGCTTAACGTCCTGCTCGGTCTTGGCAATATCAGCCATCGAGCTTGTTACCTCGATAGTTTTACGCTGTTCCTGCTGCTGAATGTCGTAAGCTGCGTCAGCCTCAGCCTGCTTTATATCCGAAACCTTTTTAAGCTCTGCCTTGCGGATAGCAAGCTCGTTGTTGCGCTGAGCAATTTCGGTCTCCGCCTGAACACGAGCGTCGTTCGATTCCTTGCTCGCCTTTGCCTGAGCTATCTGAATATCTCTTTCCGCCTCAGCCTTTGTGATAGCGGCGGTCTTCTGGATCTTCGTGGTGTTGTCGATACCTAAGTTTTCGATAAGCCCCTGCTCGTCGGTAAGGTTCTGAACGTTGAACGACACTATCTCAAGACCCATTGCGGCGAGGTCGGGAGTTGCGTTTTCCTGAACCTTTTCGGCGAATTTCTTACGGTCGTTCACCATGTCCTGAAGCGACATCTGTCCGACGATCTCACGAACGTTACCCTCTAAAACCTCTCTTGCAACGTTGCAGATATAGTTTGAATTCTGATTTAAGAAGTTCTGCGCCGCAAGTGCGAGCTTTTCGCTTTTGTCGGATATTTTGATATTAACTACCGAATCGATCTTTACGTTGATATAGTCAGCCGTCGGCACCGAAGTAGCGGTCTTGACGTCGACCGAAATAAGCTTTAAGGAAAGCTTGTCGAGTCTTTCGAGAAAAGGTATCTTTATCCCCGCTTTTCCGATAAGCACACGCTTTTTAAGACCCGAGATTATGTAAGCCTCGTCGGGCGGAGCCTTGCAGTAACCCGAAACGATAATGATTATCAGCAGCACGATACCTGCGATTATTCCTATCGTGCTGAGATGGTCAGTAATGAAACCCATAAAAATACACCGTTCCTTTCAAACGATAATAAACTTCGGATAAGACGACCATATCCGACAATAATATTATACCACGTATTCATTAATATGTCAATATTTATTAACCTTATGACATGGTTTTATTAACTTTTTACATGGTATTTCTTGTTTAGTAATAAAAAAAGGACCGCCGCAAAAAACGGCAGTCCTTGAAGTGAATTTACTTTTATCAGATCTCAAGCTCGGTGATGACCTTTTTAAGAGCCTTCGAGCTTTTAACGACCGACTCGGTCTCGTCGGGAGTGAGGTTAACGTCAACTCTCGAAACAATACCCTCTGCACCTACGATATAAGGAAGGCTCAGGCATACGTTTTCCGTGCCGTATGCGCCGTTTGTCATCGACGAAACGGTAAGAACCGTCTTTGAATCTCTCAGCACGCACTCGCAGATACGCTTAACGGTGAGGGCGATAGCATAGAATGTTGCGCCCTTTGCGGCGATAACGGCAGCGCCTGCGCCTCTTACGTCACGCTCCATCTGCTTTAACATTTCGGGGTTTATCTCTCTGCCCGTCGAGGTGTAATATTCCGTCATCGACATACCGCCGATAGTGGTGAGCGACCAGGGTGCGAACGATGTGTCGCCGTGCTCGCCGAGAACATAAGCGTGAATGCTGTCAGCCGAAACGTGAATATCTCCTGCGATAAGCGAACGAAGTCTTGCAGAGTCAAGAACAGTACCCGAACCGATCACCTTGTTTTCGGGAACTCCGCCGTACTTGCAGATAGTGTATGTGAGAATATCAACGGGGTTGCTTACGACAACATAAACAGCGTCGGGGCAGTACTTCGATATCTCAGGCATAACTTCCTTGATGATCTTTACGTTTGTCTTTGCAAGGTCGATCCTCGACTGACCGGGCTTTCTCGCAACGCCGACGGTTATAACGACGATATCGGAATTAACGGTGTCCTCGTAATCGCCCGAATAAACCTTTACCGACGGACAGAAGCTTACGCCCTGACGAATATCCATTGCCTCGCCCGTTGCCTTGGGCTTATTGATATCGACGATAACAAGCTCCGAGCAGATTCCCATTACGGTGAGGGTGTATGCGATAGTAGCGCCGACATTTCCTGCGCCGAGAACTGTTACCTTTCTTCCTGTCTTAACGTTATTGCTCATTAAATGTTCTCCTCCAGTTACATTATATTTTGAAAATAAAAAGTCGTCATATATAGCATAAAATAATTATACACCATTCGCTCTAATATTGCAATAGAATAAAAATTAATTTACCCTTTAAATTATTAATATTTTGTAAATTTGCATTTCGTTCTCGATTTTTTTATCTCTCATAATTCAGCAAGCCGCCGCTTAGTCGCACAAAACCCGCTTTGACGGTACAAAAAATGCAGGAGTCGTTTATGATTCCTGCATTTTGGTATTATTTTACATCAAATTAGAAAATGCTTTTTGAAATTCGCAAGGCTTTTTTCCTTGCGGTAAACGGTCATGGAATAATATTCCTTTTTGTTCTGATAACACGCCGCCCTTACTCTCGGGTTATATTCCCAAAGCGCCCAGTCAAGCTCCTCGTCCGGCTCGGAAAAGTGGTCTATTATCCAGAGCGTATTGTCGTCGAAATTGCCCTCGATATATTCCCGATAGCAAGCCTCGTCGCACATTATCACGGCGCTTCTTCCGTATTCTTCACGAATAGCGTCAAGAAACGCTTCAAGCCTCGGAACAACGTTTATCGCTTCTTTCATGTGTATCCTGTAAAGCCCGTAACGGCTCACCTTTACGACGGGTCTTAGCCTTCCGTCAAGGTCGCCGCAGGTGTCGATATAATTCTTCGCCTGATTTTCGCCGTCTGCCGAAAAATCAAATTCATGATAAAACCCGACAAGCAGATCGGTCTTTACAGCGCCCTTTCTGTTGTCTGAAAACTCCTTATCAACGACCGCCGAGCCTTTTGTCGCACGGATATACGCAAAGCTTATCGTCTGCTGCGACATTTTTTTCCAGTCGACAGTACCAAGGCTCTGGTCGACCACCGCTCCCCTTACGGGATAATCACGCTTTCTCGGCTCGTTGAACCATATCTTTCCTGTAAAAAGCAGCGCGCCGAGATTTATAAGCATAACGGCGGCGCAAAGCAAAACCGTGACCGTTATAAACTTTCTTACCTTACGTTTTTTCGGCGGCTTTTGCTCGGGGATATATTCCTCCTGCGGCGGCGTATCGTAAACAGGCTCATAATACTGCGGCGGCGGAGAAGGTATCTGCGGACGCCTTCTCACTTTCGCCTGCTTGTTCGGATCAAGATATTCGCCGTTTATTCTGTTCCTTGCGTTTTCATTAAGACGAAAATTCTTTTTATTATCCATAATCCATATTGCTCATTGCTTGTTAAACTTAAATGCTCTTTGCGTATGTAACGCCGTACAAGGCTTAGTCGAGATAATCTCTTACCTTGTTGCTTCTGTTCGGGTGACGAAGCTTTCTTAACGCCTTTGCCTCGATCTGTCTTATACGCTCTCTTGTTACCTTGAACTGCTGACCTACCTCTTCAAGCGTTCTCGAACGTCCGTCGATAAGTCCGAAACGCAGGCGCAGCACCATTTCTTCCCGTTCGGTAAGGGTCGAAAGCACCTGATTTATCTGCTCCTTGAGAGCTACCTGCGAAGCAGCCTCCTGCGGTGCAAGAGCGTCCTCGTCGGGAATGAAGTCGCCGAGGTGCGAATCCTCCTCCTCGCCGATAGGAGTTTCGAGCGAAACGGGATCCTGCGCTATTCTCATTATCTCACGCACTCTCTCAACGGGCATCTGAAGAAATTCGGCGATTTCCTCGGGCGAGGGGTCGTGTCCGTTTTCGTGGAGAAGCTGGCTTGAAGCCTTCTTAACCTTTGTGATAGTTTCGACCATGTGAACGGGTATGCGGATAGTCCTTGCCTGATCGGCGATAGCTCTTGTGATAGCCTGACGTATCCACCATGTAGCGTAGGTCGAGAACTTGAAGCCCTTTGTGTAATCGTATTTTTCGACAGCCTTTATAAGACCCATATTGCCTTCTTGGATAAGGTCTAAAAAGCTCATTCCCCTGCCGACATATTTCTTTGCGATAGAAACGACAAGACGAAGGTTCGCTTCGGCAAGACGCTTTCTCGCCTTAACAGCCTCCTGCTCGTTTCCGCCCGACATTTTCTCGGCAAGCTGGATTTCCTCCTCGGGCGTAAGCAGCGGAACTCTGCCTATTTCCTTTAAGTATATCTTAACGGGGTCGTCGATAGCGATACCCTCGGTCGAAAGTCCGATGTCGATATCGTCGGGAGCGATAGCCTCCTCGGGATTGATAAACGAAAGCGAATCGTCGGGAACGATATCGTCGATTATCTCGATATGGAACTGCTCGCAGCTTTCATAGAACTGGTCCATCTGCTCGACGTCGAAATCGAGCTTTTCAAGAGCGTCGGTTATCTCCTTTGTGGTGAGCTTGCCCGTTGCCTTGCCCTGTTCCATGAGGTTATCCATTATGTTTTTCTTATCCATTATCCATACACTCCTTTTTAACTTCATCATATATATGTTAAATTATGACCTGTTGAAAATCTTTTGCGCCGCTCAGTGCATGAGCCGCTTTCTTTTTTCCTCCATAAGCTTTAAAAAATCCTCGTCCGAAAGCTCGCCTGCGTTGACCTTCGGCTTAAAGGAAAGCAGCCTGTTAACGCAGTCGTCCGCCACCTCCTCGGTAACGCCCTCGTTTCGTCCGCGTTCGAGAATTTTCGTTATCCTGCCGACCTCGTCGGGAGAAAACCGCTCGTTCATAGAGCTTACCGAAAAGTCGCTCATGCTGCCCATTGCGTCCGTAATAAACTCATATATCCGACGGTTGAAATCGGTCACGAACCTTTCGGGCGGCAGCAGCTTTATCACTTTATTATAATAATCGGGATTGTTGTAAAGATAGCAGATCAGAAGCTCCTCCGCCATAGCCTCGCCGTGATGCTTTGAAGCCTCGGGGTTAAAGGGGTCTCGCCTGTCGGCAAACCGAAGCGTATCCTGCTGAAGCTTTTTTTCAGCCGCTCTTTTCCTTTGCCTCAGACTGCTCTGGATCTCCTGCTCGAGAACGGAATAACTCACCCCGATCTCCTCCGCCGCCTTGTGACCGTAAATATCACGCTCGACGGGCGACTGTATCGCCGAAAGTATCTTTACCGCCATGTCCTTATATTCAAGCCTGCCCTGTTCGGTAGACATATCCACCTGCGAGCGTGCCTTTGAGAGCTTATAGTCAATTGCGCCCGAAGCGCCCTCGATAAGCTTTGCAAAAGCCGCAGGTCCGAATTTTCTGATATACTCGTCGGGGTCTTTAGCTCCCTGCATATGAATGACAGTCGTTTTAAGCCCTGCGTCTGCAAGTATCGCTATCGCCCTCTGCGTTGCTTTCTGCCCCGCCTCGTCAGAGTCGTAGCAAATTACCGCCTCTTTAGCATAGTTTGAGATCTGCTTTGCCTGCTCGGGAGTAAGCGCCGTTCCGCAGGAAGCGACGGCGTTTTCGAAGCCTGCCTGCGTAAGCGAGATAACGTCAAGGTTACCCTCGCAAAGCAGCACCTTTCCGCACTTTACCGCCTCGTTTTTCGCAATATTCATCGAAAAGAGGAATTTATTTTTGTTATAAACCGCACTGTCACGGGAATTGACATATTTTCGCTTATCGTCGCCGAGCGTTCTTCCGCCGAAGCCTAAAATATGCCCCGAAAGGTCGATAAACGGGAACATTGCACGGTTAACGAAAAAGTCGAAGGTGCGTTTTGTGTTGTTTTTCGCCGAGGAGATAAGTCCGCCTTTTATAAGCTCGTCTTCCGAATAGCCGAGCGACATCATGTGCGTTTTGAGCGCCGTCCAGCTGTTCGGCGCAAAGCCCATTCCGTAGCGTTTTATCGTCGCCGCCGAAAGACCTCTTGTGTTCATAAGGTAATTGACGCACACCCTGCCCTCGGGCGTTGAAAGCTGTCTGTAAAAGAACCTTGCGGCGTCCTTGTTCATCTCGTAAAGCCTTTTCTTGACATCGCCGCTTACACGCTCCCTTGAATTATAGCTGTCGAGCGGCATCTCAACATTGCCCCTCTCGGCGAGAAGCTTTACCGCCTCGAGATAATCGAGGTTGTGATATTTCATTGTAAAGGTAATAACATCGCCGCCTGCGCCGCAGCCGAAGCAGTGGAAAAATTCACGGTCGGGATGTATGTAGCATGACGGAGTTTTCTCATTATGAAACGGGCAGAGGCAGACGTAATCTCTTCCCGAACGCCTGGTACTTACATATTCGCCCATCACCTCGGCTATCGGGTTTGCCTCTTTAAGCCTTTCTAAAAACTCAACGGGAAATGCCATTTATCTACTCTCCTTAGTCTTTGCGTTACGCCTTATCTTACGTTCCACGAAGCAGGAACATATATCTCAACGAATCTGTCGGCGGCGTATTTGTCCGACATTCCGGCTATGTAGTCGCACACGGCGGTTTCCTTTCCGAACTCGTCGGCAAGCCTGCGGTAAACGTCGGGAAGCTTTTCGATATGCGTAAAATAATAGCTGTAAAGCCCGTCGAGCATCGAATAGGTCTTTACCTCCTCCGATTTACAGGTCGGGTTGCGGTAAACGCTTTCAAACATAAACGTTTTAAGATCCCTATAAGCCTTGTCGATCCCGGCGGAAAGCTCCATACGCTCTGCGCCGTTGTTTATAAGGTCGGTTACGAGCGTCGTTATCCTCTCGGACTTTGAGTGACCGAGAACGTCGGTTATTTCCGAGGGAATATCCTCCTCGCTTAAAATATCGGCTCTAATTGCGTCGTCAATGTCGTGATTTAAATATGCGATAACGTCGGCATACCTCACGGCTATTCCCTCTTTCGTTTCGGCGAGCATATTCGTGTGCTTTAAAATGCCGTCACGAACCTCATAGGTAAGGTTCAGACCCTTGCCGTTATTCTCGATAAACCGCACGACACGAACGCCCTGCTCGTAATGCTTGAAGCCGCCGGGGTTAAGTTTGTCGAGCGCACGTTCGCCAGCGTGACCGAACGGTGTGTGACCTAAATCGTGACCCATAGCGATAGCCTCGGCAAGATCTTCATTCAGCCGCATTGCTCTTGCGATAGTTCTTGCGATCTGCCCGACCTCGAGCGTGTGGGTAAGCCTTGTTCTGTAATGATCGCCCGAGGGACTTAAAAAGACCTGCGTTTTTAGCTTTAGTCTTCTGAAAGAATTGCAGTGGATTATCTTATCCCTGTCACGCTGAAATTCCGTTCTCAGACTGCATTTTTCCGCAGGACGTTCCCTTCCCTTCGTTGCGGTGCTGGGACAGGCGAGGGGACAAAGAAACGAAAGCTCAAACTGTTCATAAACTTCTCTCGGCAGCATCAGAACACCTCCGTGAAAAACTGTAGAAAAAAACTTCTTACATATTATTATACAAAATTCGCTTCAAAATTCCCTCTATTTATTTTGTAATTTTTTGATATTTCGTACGCCTGCACAAATATCAAGCAAAATTCTCTGTTAAATTTGTAACTTCTTCTATATCAATTTTACCGTTTGCGGCATTTATCAGCTTTTCCTTAAACTTATCGGCAAGCTCCGACTTAACAAGCGTCGTTAAGCTGACCGCCTCGGCGAAATCCTCCGAAATTGTTTTAACCTCAAACTGCGGCAAAAGCTGGGAGATCCTGCCGTAAAAGGTGTAATCGCAGCGAAGGGTGATCTTCGAGCAGCTGTGCATCTCCATAATATCGGCGCTTTCGACGGCGAGCTTACAGGCGCCCGAATATGCCCTCGCAAGTCCTCCCGTGCCGAGAAGTATTCCGCCGAAATATCTCGTAACGACAACGCAGACGTCGGTAAGCCCCTCTTTTTTAATGACCTCGAGCACGGGCACGCCTCCCGTTCCCTGCGGTTCGCCGTCGTCGCTGTAGCGTGAAATATTTCCCTCACGCAGGATATAGGCGTAAACGTTGTGCCTTGCCTTTCGGTTTGCCGCCTTGACCGAATTTATAAACCCGACCGCCTCTTCCTCCGTCCGAACGGGAGCGATACGGGCGATGAATTTCGACTTTTTCTCCTCGAGAAAGTCCTCAGCCGTTTGAGAAATTGTTCTGTAGCTTTCAGACATATTTATACAGTATACTCCCCTTTCGTGATAATTCGACAAAATCTGCCTAAAAATTATGTGAAAAAAAAGGGCGGCAAGTTCTTGCCACCCTATAAATTTTTGTCTTAGTCGAGGTTGAATCTCTTCTTGAATCTGTCAACGCGTCCGCCGGTATCAACAAGCTTCTGCTTTCCGGTGTAGAACGGATGGCACTTTGAACAGATTTCTACCTTGATATCCTTCTTGGTCGAACGTGTCTTGATAACGTTGCCGCAAGCACAGGTAATGGTAGTTTCCTCGTAAACGGGATGAATTCCTTCTCTCATTATAAAGCTCCTCCTTCCAAACTAAAATTATGAACTCATAGAAGCCCATCAATTTATGTTCAGACAGTAGTTCTATGCAGTAATCATTTATAAAACATTCGTGCCGCATATATTCGCTGTTTGCGACTATAAAATTATATCACACGTTTTTAATTATGTCAAGAGTAGATTTGAGATTTTTTACAAATTGTTTACAATCATCTCATGTCGGAGATCGCATACGGAAGCTCTATATTAAAGCAGACGCCGCCCTCGTAAAGATTTTCAACGCTTATCTTTCCGCCGCAAAGGTCGACTATCCTCCGCACGAGCGCAAGACCAAGACCGTTGCCCTCGGTTTTTCTCGAATTGTCGCCCTGATAGAATTTATCGAAAATATGATTTGCGATCTCGGGCGGAATCTGCGGCCCGTCGTCTGAAATTTTAATGCTGATATTCGTTTCCGTTCTGAAAAGCCTTACGCCGATATGTCCGTTTTCGGGCGTGAATTTTATCGCATTGTTTATAACGTTCTGCCATATCTGCGCCATTAGCTCCTCGTTGCCGAAATAAAATACGTCGTCAAGCTCTATATCAAGCTCGATATTCTTTTTCGCCCATTCAGGCTCGAGCACAAGCAGTATTTTTCTTATCTGCTCGTCGAGCGAAAAACGCTTTTTATTGACGATTGTGTTCTGATTTTCAAGCTTTGAGAGCTTTAGAATATCGCTCGTAAGCTTTGAGAGCCTTCCCGTTTCGCTTATTATTATCTGTGTATATTCCCGTCTTTCCTGCGGCGAGAGCGTTTCGTCCTGCAAAAGCTTCGCAAAGCCCTGTATCGAAGAAAGCGGCGTTTTGAATTCGTGAGAAACGTTGCTTATAAAATCGCCTCTTAAAGTTTCGATGCCCGAAAGCTCGGCGGTCATCTTGTTGAAGTTATTAACAAGCGTCGCAAATTCCGGATCCTTCGACTCCGACACGCTTACGTTGAAATTTCCCCTTGCGACCATTGTTGTGGCGGCGTTTAAGCTTCTCAGCGGTTTTAACAGACCCTTGCTTGTGAAAACGGTTATGACCGAACCGATTATGATACACACTATCATCGTGATGGTTATGATAAAGAAAACGACCGAGTAAATATTCTCCTTGCTGGAAGGCGTTATTTTTATGTATGTGTCGTTTATTACGGCATAGCCTATGGAGTTAGGTATCAGACCGCTCGTTTCGACATAACAGTTATGCTCGGCGGCGTCGATCTTGACTCTGTAATATTCCGCACTGCTTTTGTCAAGCTTTTCTATCTCGGCAACTCCGGGGTTGCATATCGAGGCTATCTCATCAATTCCGCTGTCGGCAAATTCCTCCATCGACGCAATGCTTCGCATAGATTCGACTATCATAGTTATCTGACTTTTGTTATCGACGGCAAGCACCGATCTTAAAATAAGCAGCAGCGCACATATCGAGATTATAGACGAAACGAACATTACGAAGAAGAACATCAGCGCCATTTTGAACTGTAAACTCATTTTCATATCAAGCACCCCATGACTTTCGCTTTTTATTTTTTTCTTACCGCCTTATAGCCCAGACCCCTCACCGTAACGATATCGAAATCGTCGTTTGGCGAATATCTTTCTCTTAACCGCTTGATATGAACGTCGACCGTTCTTTCGTCGACCTCCGATTCAAGTCCCCACAGCTCGTCGAGAAGCTGGCGGCGAGTGAAAATCTGCTGCGGATAGGAAAGCAGCTTGAACAGAAGCATAAACTCCTTGTTAGGTATCGTTTCGCTCGGCTTGCCCTCAAACGTTACCGAAAGTGCGTCGTAATTAAGCGTACAGCTTCCGACCGTCAGCGAATGATCCGACGCCATTTTCGCGCGCCTCAGCAGCGCCCCTACCCTAAGTATCATCTCGTCGATATTTATCGGCTTAACCATATAATCGTCCGTGCCGACCATGAAACCCTTCTGCTTGTCGGCGAATGACTCCTTTGCGGTTATCATCAGCACGGGAGTTTCCATGCCTGCCGCCCTTATCTGCCTTGTAAGCTCATAGCCGTCCATATTCGGCATCATTATGTCGGAAATTATAAGGTCGATAGAAACCTTTTCCATGACGTCAAGAGCGTCCGCTCCGTCGTTGGCAGGATAAGGCATATATCCGTTCTGTTTAAGAGCCGCACACATAAGCCTACGCAGGTTGTTATCGTCCTCTGCAACTAAAATTGAAAACATAGCTTCTCCTTTCGTTTTATTAACGTTTTATTAAGTTTTTGTAAAATAAAATATATTTTTAAAATCGGGCAAAAAACAGCCCGATAATTCATATTCGGTTCACATAGGAATGTTATTATATGGTTGTCGAAGAAAAAGACCTGTCGGAACAGGGCTTCGGCAAAGCCGGTATTGATCAGAGTTCAGAAGAACGTATCTCTCCCCCCTCTTAAAATCAATGCACAGCGCTGTTTGATTTCAGATCCATTTTTCTGAACTTTGATCAATGCCGGTGATAAATCAAGATTTTTCCAAATCCCTTTCATAATTCTATAGAAAATTAATGCTCATTACCAAAATGCCGATTACGTAGTAGTGGGCATTAATTTTTTGCCTTTATTTAATGCCCATGCATTAATTTTTTGCCTTTATTTAATGCCCATGCATTAATTTTTTATCCTTTTAAAATGCCCATGCATTAATTTTTTTCCTTTTAATAATGCCCTTGCATTAATTTTTTATTACCCTGTTTTCAAAAAGGGCGGCTGTCTTGCCGCCCCTTATTTTTTTCATAAATTACAAAAATCAAATACAGTTCAGAGCTTTTCGGCAAGCAGCTGATTTTTAATGCTCCACAGCTTCTTTGAAAGATCGACATAATATTTGTGCGGATTTTCAAACCGCTTTATCTCGTCCCAAAGCGTGTCGACCTGCTCGGCGCAGTATTTGCAGATATCCTTATATTCAGGCTCGTCATAAACAAGCTCGCCGTTTATAAAGATCGGAACAAGCAGCTCCTTGGCGTAGAAATTCTTAACGGTTTTCTTTTTCCATGTATAGTCGGGGTCGAAAATAACAAGATCTCTTTCGTCGTTTATAACCTCGTCGTAAACGCAAAGCTGATCGGCTATCGCCTTTCCCGTCGTTCTGTCGTAAAGACGGTAAAGCTTCTTATAGTGCGGCGTAGTAACCTTTGCGACATTCTCCGAGATCTTGATTTTCGGCACGACCCTTCCGTTTTCCTCAACTGCGCAAAGCTTGTAAACTCCGCCGAAAACGGGGTTCGACTTTGATGTAATAAGCCTCTCGCCGACTCCGAAAAGGTCGACCTTTGCACCTTGGAAAATCATATCTCTGATGATATACTCGTCGAGCGAATTTGAAGCGACTATCTTACAATCGGGGTATCCTGCGGCGTCGAGCATTTCTCTCGTTTTCTTTGAAAGATAGGTTATATCCCCCGAATCGAGCCGCACACCTTTCGGTCTGTATCCCTTAGGTTTAAGCACGCTGTTGAACGCTCTTATCGCATTAGGTATTCCGCTTTCAAGCACGTTATAGGTATCGACAAGCAGCGTAACGTTGTCGGGATAGCACTCGCAGTAGGTCTTGAACGCTTCGTATTCGTCGTCAAACATCTGTATCCACGAATGTGCCATAGTACCCGTTGCAGGAAAGCCGAATTTCTGATCGGTTATCGTACAGGCGGTCGCCGCACAGCCGCCTATTCCTGCGGCTCTTGCGCCGAAAATAGCTGCGTCTGCGCCGTGCGCTCGTCTTGAACCGAACTCCGAAACGGCTCTTCCCTGCGAAGCGCGCACTATCCTGTTAGCCTTTGTTGCGATAAGCGACTGATGATTTATCATCAGCAGAAGATATGTTTCGACAAGCTGCGCTTCTATCGCAGGCGCTTTTACTATCATAAGCGGCTCGTTCGGGAACACGACCGTACCCTCGGGAACGGCGTAAATATCGCCTGTAAACCTAAATGTTTTAAGATATTCGAGGAACTTTTCCGAAAACGTATTTTTCGAGCGCAGAAACTCTATGTCCTCGTCGGAAAAATGCAGATTTTTTATATAGTCGATAGCCTGCGAAAGTCCGCAGCATATCGCAAAGCCGCCGTTATCGGGATTCTGGCGGTAAAAGAGGTCGAAATAGGTTATCTTGTCGCTCATTCCGCTCATAAAATAACCGTTGCCCATTGTAAGCTCATAATAATCGCAGAGCATGGTGTAGTTAAATTTATCCATAAAAGACAGACCCCTTTCTCAAGCTTCCGACCCGTAAGGACGGCAGATCATTACTTTGTCAGATCAGGCTTCGGGGCGGACAACAGTTATCTGCAAGCCCTCCATAACGTCGAAAGCCTTTGCCTCAAGCTCCTTGTCAGCCGAAGCGGTGTATTCGGTATTAACGATGACCTCGGTATCGGGCAGCGCAGACTTCACCATAACGGCGTTTGCGAGAACGCACATATTTGAAACAAGTCCGACAAGCTCGACCGACTCATAGCTCTTGAATTTGAGATAGTCTGCAAGCTCGAGCGAACCGAAGGTGTCCTTATAGAATACCTTATCCTTATCGGTGCGCTCCTTTGCGGTAAAGCCGTAAAGTCTGTGTCCCTGAGTATCCTCTATGCAATGCTCAACGGGAAGCTTTCTTCCCTCCTGAGTGGTAAGGTAATCCTCCTGATGAGTGTCCATTGTATAGATTATCTCTCCGCCTTCCTTGCGGTAGTCGCGGATCTTATGCGCGATCTTTCTGTCGAGCAGCTGTGCGCCCTCAAAACCTAAAGATCCGGTTACAAAATCATTCTGATAATCAACAATAACAAGCAGTTTCATAATGCTCCTCCAATTCAGATAGTCCGAAAAGCTTTTTCCGGACAGAAATAACATAATAAATGCAGCCCGTCAAAAATAAATTTGCGGTATTGCGTCTTTTATTATTATAACATTTTTTTCTGAATTTGTATAGTGATAAACCGCCCTTTGCCGTATCTTTTTACAATTCATTAACATTTGATACACAACATATTCCGCCGCCCTGCAAGCCGCAAAATAAAAGGCGGCGTTTCATCTGCATTAACGCACCGAACCGCCGCACGATCTCAAAATGGATATACCCGGAATTAACGAAGAATGTCGTCGACAATGCTTTCGGCTGCGTCAAGTCCGCCGTCGATCCCGTCGGCAACGTCGTCGCCGATATCGTCAGCCTTTGAAGCTACGGTATCACCTGCCGAGTCGATATCCTCTCTTATCGTATCATGTCTTGAAGAGCTGTCGTTTCTGCTGTCTTTTACGCTCGAGTCCTTTCTGTCGGTCGCAGCCGTTGTCGTTACTCTTGAAAAGCTTTCGTTTCTTTCGGAATTGTCATTGTTTGAAGAAACGTCTCCGTCATTTCCCGAGCAGCCCGTGAGCATTGCTGCGGCTGCAAAAACCGAGAGAAGTAAAGCTGTGATCTTTTTCATAAAAAATCAATTCCTTTCTTTTTTTAAAAGATTGCATCAGCAATCAAATGCATCAGCAATCAATTGCCGTCGGCAATCAGCAATCGGCAGTTGAGTCTTGTGCCGTCTGACTGCGGCTGTGAATATTATTTGCAATATTTTCAAGATTATTCTTTACAAGAAATAAAAAAATGCAGAACGCTTTAAACGCTCTGCATTTTTCGCTATTATTTCAGCCGTACATCGAAGTCTGTTCTGCATAGCTGAAAAGTATCTTTCCTCCGTTTTCGAGGTCTATCCCCTTTGCCTCAAAAAGCTGCGATACGGTCACAAGCTGATAACCCTCGCCGATAAGCGCAGGAATTATCGTATCGAGCGCCTCGACCGTCTGATAGTTGTTCTCCATGTCGTGCAGCAGGATTATCGCTCCGTCCTTCGCCTGCTTTAAAACGCCGTCAGCACGCTGCTGCGCCGTCACATTCGCATTATAATCCTCTACCCCGTATCCGCAGATGAACACCTTGTCGATATTCTCGAACATGGTATCATTGACGGCTATATACGGCGGTCTGAAAAACTTAGGATACTCGCCCGTTATCCCGTAAATAAGCTCGTCGGTCTTGCTTATCTGCTCGTTTATCTCGTCAACCGAAAGGTCGGTCATCGCAGGGTGCGAAAACGAATGATTTTCAATATCGCAGCCCATGTAATACGCCCTCTTTGCGACCTCCGCCGACTCGTCGTTTATGTTGCTGCCGATAAGGAAAAAGGTCGCCGCTGCGTTATATTGTTCAAGTCTGTCAAGCACCCTCGGCGTTATCGTCGTGTTAGGACCGTCGTCGAAAGTCAGCGCAATAACAGGCTTGTCGGGGTCATACTCAATGACCTTTCTTTCAGGCTTTGCCTCGCTCTCTGTTACAGCCGATACATTACTCTCCATGCTATCATTACTCTCCTTCTCAACATCACCGCTGCCGCATCCGCACAAAAGCGCCGCCAGAAGCACGGCAAGCGTTTTTTTAACCGCACATTTCATAAATCTCACCTCGTACAGCTCCGTACACATGATACAAAAAAAGACCGTGAAAACTCACGGTCGTATCGAGCGCACCTTAATGGACTCGAACCATTGGCCTACTGCTTAGAAGGCAGTTGCTCTATCCAGCTGAGCTAAAGGTGCATAAATTAACACAAAAGGCACAAAACGAATTTTAGGTCCGATCTTCACGGCGGCAACTGAGCAGCCGTTCGCCAATATGTGTTAAATAAGGGTGGGTAAAGAGATTCGAACTCTTGGTCTTCAGTGCCACAAACTGACGCGTTAACCAGCTACGCTATACCCACCATATCCGCCGGCAAACGCCGATAGAAAAAAACTGCCGCCACGAAGAGCGGTAATTTTGTGGAGCGGGTGATGAGAATCGAACTCACGTGGCCAGCTTGGAAGGCTGGAGTTCTACCATTGAACTACACCCGCATATTACGTTGTTTAAGAGCCTCGCCCTCACTCAACGTATTATATTATATCACAACACACTTTTTATGTCAAGCTATTTTTTTCGATTTTTTCAATTTTGTGAAAGTTTACAAATCATAAGCCGACATTTTAGATGTTTTGTTCATTTGTCACTATTAGTAACATCACGTTCTTCTCGTCTGTCAAGTATTTTTCCACGACAGGCAACGCCTGCTATCACAACAACAATGATAATGCACACGATAACGACAGCCGCGCCATAATTTCCCTTTGTAACATTGCTGCCGAAGATCGTCGAAAGCAGAATTGCCGGTATCCTCCACGGCAGAACGTAAAAGAAAAAGTCCTTCATCTTGATCTTCGTAAGCGGCACAAGATAGGTTATAACGTCCTTAGGTATCGCAGGAATAAGATAAAGCAGCATAAGCAGCGAAAGCACCTTGCGCTCGTTTTCGATAAAGCTGAATTTTTTAAGATTTTTCTCGCTCACGACAGCCTCGACAAGCGGCGCACCGATCTTTTTAACAAGCAGCCACACGAACAGCGTTCCGATAATTATTCCGCCGAAGGAAAGCAAAGCCCCGAAGAACCAGCCGTAAAGAACGCCGCCGACCACCTGGACCGCAGGTATTACCGCAACAATGACCTGCATCGCCTGTATCATGAGGAAAACGAATATCCCCTCGATACCGCTGTATTCGCTTATTCTCTGCTCGACCCCCTCGAGCCAGCCGTCGCTGCCGAAGCCTTTCAGTATAGGGTAAAGCAGATAGACCATTCCTGCAAAAGCGGCGAGAATTATCACCGCCCCGACGACCCTCATGATCCTTTTTATACTCTCGATCTTTGCACGCCTTTCGGGAGTTGCCTCCGACCCGAAAAGCAGTTTTCTGTCCTTTTCCATGTCCCAACAGATCCTTTTTCTATATAATTTTTACTCTGTCGATTTTACTTTTTTGTCAGAATTCTTTTGCGAAACCACCTTGTATAAAGCTCGATAAGCTGTCCTAACAGCCTGTCGTAAATAACAAAGAACACATTGCACATCACAAGCATAGCAGGCGCCGCCCATTTGCCGAACGCTTCCATGCCCTCTAACAGATCGACCGACGTGAATATGTACTGAAACAGCATTGCGTAAACAATTATCGCCGTATTGAAAACTAAAAATTTAAGCAGCGTTTTAAGCCTTGTTATCGTTATCCTCTCAAGATACACATAGAGTATCGGATAATACCCCATAAACAGTATGAACAGAAGATTTGCCTGATAATCGGGCGTTGTAAGCGGACAAAGCACGGCGCAGGCGCAGTATGTCAGCAGCGCCCATTTGCTGCCCGCCTCCTCGATGACGATAACCATAAGAAAGCCTGCGTATGCAGGTATCGCATAATCGAGCATAGGAAACATCGTGGCGCAGAACATAAGCAGCACGACAAGCGCCGTTATTATCCCTCCGAGCGCCACGCAGAACGCCTTGCCTGCGGTCTTTTTTTCGTCCCTCAGCAGCATGGTATAAGGTCTCCGCCCATCATCTCGCAGCAGCAGTCGGCAAGACAAAGATCGCTCATACAGTTGCAGGTGTCGTTTGCGGTATTGCCCGAGCTGTATCTTCCTTTGCCCGTCATATATCCGCTGCGCTGATAGTTCATCTGCTGAAGCAGCTGAAGATATTCCTGATTTGCAGGATCCATCTGCGTCGCCTTTGCAACATACGCATAAGCCTCGTTCATCCAGCCTTTGTTATAATAAACCACGCCTTTAAGAAAATTCCATTCTGCGTTTCTGTACTGCTCGCCTACCGAATTGAGCAAAATATCCGCATGACTGAAATTTCCCGAATTAATCATAGAGCGAACGTGAGAAAGGTCGATATTTGCGCCCCTTCCGGGGTTTTCATAGCTTTCACGGCTGTATCTTCTGCTCTGGTTCTGCGCCGTGCCCGAATAGCCGTAGCCCGAGGAAATTCCGTTTTTCCTGTCGTCCATTATCTTATCGTAGGCGGCGTTTATCTCGGTCATCTTTTCGTTCGCAAGCTTCGCCATCTCCTCGTCCTGATAGCGGTCGGGGTGATATTTTTTTACAAGCTTTTTATAAGCCGACTTTATCTCATCATCATCAGCGCTCGCCGAAACTCCGAGCACTCTGTAAGGATCGGTCATCTGTCATTTCGCCTTTCTTTTTTCTTCGTATTTTTTCATAGTCTTTTTCTTGATCTGCATAAACGTATCTTTAAGTCCGAGATACACGATATTGTCGATCATCGGCTGCATTTTCCCGAAATCTATCCGAGCATAAATATCCGAAAGCCTGCCGAGCGTGAGAAAAACGCTCTGCTGCGCAAACTCCGCCGCCCTTTCGGCGTCTTGCCTTTCAAGCGTTCTTTTAAAGCCACCTGTCATCGACTTTTTGATAAGCGGATTGTAATTGCCCTTTGCATAGTCGTCATGTATGTCGTCAAGAGCGTCGCAGATATACACATATCTTCCGAGCATATAGCCGAATTCGCCGAGCAGCTCCCGAAGCTCAGGGTCGCAGCCGCCTGTTTCTCTGAAAACCGCCCTCATCATTGCGGCGGTCGGTTCTGCGGCTCTGTCAAGCGAACGCTTTCTTTTACGCTCGAGCGACTTTTGCCGCTTCATAGCCTCCTCGACAGCCTGCGCTAAATTTTTCCTGCGGCATTTCGCCTGACGATAAGGCTTTACATAAAACGGCAGCAGCGCCGCAGCAACAAGCCTGCTTTTTATTCCCTTATCCGTAAGATCGTCCTTCAGCTTATGATAAGTAAGTATCACCGAAGCGTCGGCGGAATATTCAAACTCGCCGCTTTTCTCTGAAATACAGCTTACGCAGGGGGTCTTTTTTATCGGGTGAACGGGGCATCTTTTTCTTTGCGCCGTCAGCTGCGCCCCGTTGATGCCAAGCTGTACGAGCGTTAAGAACACAAAATCGTAGCTCAGCGTAAGGGTAGAAACCGCTCCGCTGCTTTGGCTCATAGCCTTGCAAAGTCCGCAGTAAACGCCCTTATACAGATCAAGCTCGCACACTCTCAGATAAGGGCGGTACGCCTTAACATATCCGAAAATAAAAACGCACCTCCAAAAACTTCCCAAAAAAGACCCACATTTACATTATATCCCTCAAATGTGTACATAATATGGCAAACTGTCAAAAAAGCATTGAAAAGCCTGCAATTTGATTATAGCACATTATCACTTCCGTGTCAATCAGAAAGCAACAAAAGCCACGGAAATCAATTTTCACCAATAACCCTCAAAATCATTTCGGAATCCATCAAA
>JBJERC010000068.1:0-7091 GCA_051882075.1 Oscillospiraceae bacterium
GCTTGCGACAGCCGAAAGCCAGAGGATAACTGCGATCATTATCATTGCGTTTCCGCCCGTGATCCTCTCGATAAAGTCGGCGAGAACTTCAAGAATGCCCGTTTCCTCAAGACCGCCTACAACGATGAAAAGCCCGATAAAGAAAAGCAGCGTTTTGTAGTCCACCTTTTTGAGCAGCTCGGGAATGTCCTTTCCTGCTGCGATAAGCGTAGCGGCTGCGACGGTAACGCCGATAAACGCAACGGTAAGACCCGTCATTGCGTGTGTTACAAGCATAATGATAGCCGCAAGGAAGATAACGCAGCTTACGATAAAGCTTACCTTGTTTTCGATAACTATCTCGGTGTCGACCTTTATATCGGCTTCGTTCCTGTCGGCAGGAATAACGTCCTTTCTTACTGTAAGGAAGAAGTAAATTACCACAACGATAAGCGAAATGCCTGCGATAAGACCCGTGTTTGTAACGAAGTCTGCAAAAGAATAGCCGAGCGACGTGCCGATTATAATGTTCGGAGGGTCGCCGCACATTGTTGCCGAACCGCCGAGGTTTGCGCAGAATATTTCGGTGAGTATAACGGGAACGGGGTTGAATTTGAGCATTTGTGCAAGCTCGATCGTGACTGCCGCAAGGAAAAGGATAACGGTAATGCTGTCGATAAACATTGCAAGCACAGCCGAAAGTATCATGAATGTTACAAAAATCGGAATAGGCTTGAATCTTACAAGCTTTGCTATCTTCATGCAAAGCCAGCGGAAGAAACCTGCCTTTGCCATTCCCTCGACCATTATCATCATTCCTGCGATGAAGATTATCGTCGCCCAGTTTATGCCGCTCGACTCCTCGTGAGCCTCGCCTGCCTGATACCAGAAATCAACAGTCGCTATGCTCTTGAAATTAAGTGTGTTCAGTACCGCCTGACCGTCATGCATTGCAACTCCGAAAACGAAAACGAGAGTCAGCAGACCGCAGGCAAGAGTTACAATGTGACGCTCGATCTTATCGATAACGATAAGCACGAACATTGCCGCAAAAATGATCATCGCCAAAATACCCGACGCCATTATTACCATGCCTCCAAATAATAGAATTGATTTATTTTAAGTGCGTTCGCACGAACAGTTGTGATAGCCGGGTGAAAAAGCCCAACCTAAATAATTCTATCACTAAAGCCTCGGTTAGTCAATAGATATTTCGACAAAATAAGTCATATATCGTAAATATTTTTTGGATTAATTTTTACAAAACAAAAAAACTAAAGTAATATATTGCCGTCGTCAATACGCACGATACTATCTGCGCAATGCGCTATATTCATATCGTGAGTTACCATAATTATTGTTTGTCTGTATTTGGTTTGCAGACTTTTCAGCAAGCTTATCACTTCTTTGCTTGACTTTTCATCAAGATTACCCGTAGGTTCATCGCAAAGAAGAACCTTTGGCTTGTTTATGAGCGCCCTTGCTATTGCCACACGCTGCTGTTGTCCGCCTGAAAGCTGCGAGGGATAATGAGAAAGCCTTTCCGATATACCAAGTGTTCCGGCAAGCTGTCTGAAATATGCCTTATCCACTTTTTTATTATCAAGCATTAACGGCAGGAGAATATTTTCCTTTGCGGTAAGCTCAGGCACTAACTCGAAAAACTGAAATACAAATCCAATGTTCTGCCTGCGGAATTCTGACAGCTTTAGGTCATTCAGCTTCAGGATAGAAATATCATCGTAAAACACCTCGCCGCCGGTCGGTGTATCCAATCCTCCGAGTAAATGAAGCAGGGTCGATTTACCGCTTCCCGACGTTCCGACTATTGCTGTAAATTGCTCTTCACTAAATGAAATATTGCAGCTTCGCAGTGCATAAACAGCATTTTCTCCGTTCCCGTATGTTTTGACCAAGTCTTTTACATATATCATTAAATCACTCCTTTGTGCGTTGACTGAGCTGCGAAATAATACTTTCATTCTTATTGCCGTTAAGCAAAACACAGGATATAACGGCAGACAATATAACAAGCGACAGACTTAATACTATCAGCGGCAGAATAACTGGAGCATTTTGTATTTCATATTCAAACAAATAGGTGCTGTTAAGATCATTTACCAGCTTGTAAACCTCCGCCGACGCTCCGAACAGGTCGCTTTCGGGATAGCCGAAGCTTTTTAGTGCCTGATCGTATTTTGAGCTTATCAGAAATCGAAAGATATAAACTAATACTGTTCCGATCGTACACGAAACAAGCGTATTAAAAATGTTTTGCAGTAAAAACGTCTTATTCCATCTTCTTTTGGATAAGCCTATTGCGCGCAGCACGGCTATTTTCTGCTTGCTTATCTGCAATCTCATAGAGATCATGCTGTGATACCCGATAACTGCCATAAGAACCAATATGACAAACAAAACGATCACACTCGCGAATCTTGCGATATAGCTGCTTCTGTATGCTTCATCACACTCGTTAATTGTTTGAAGCTTCACTTTCATAGAAGAATCAAGCAGTCTTTGTATCTGCGAAGTTACAGAATTAATATCCGCATCCTCGTCAAGAGAGATATACGCATTATTATACTTCTCCTTGTATGTTTCAAGGAAAACTGCCGTTTCCTGCGGTGCGGCAAATGTCAGACCATTGCCAGAATCAAATGCAGAATATGTTATTGGAGCATTTTCTTTTGCAGTTTCGGGAATCACGGCAATAGCTTCAATAATAAACTCCATATCGTGACCCTGATGATCAAGGCTGCCGTCAAGCGCTATTGAATTCACCCTGTCTCCGATATTATACGGATAAAGCGAAATTCCGTCACGCTCATAAAATACCATTGTGAGACCGTTTTTATAAGTACCTATTTCACCGTCTGTTACATAATCGGATAATCTGTCCATAGCTGTTTGATTTCCGAATACAGCGGGTATGTTGTAATAATTACGTTCATCGGGATACAAAATCTCATCTGCGTCCTTTAAAAGCTCCGCATAAAACTGTGATATTTTCGCCGGAACCTCCTTTGAAGCTTTTGGGTAGAACAGATTGAAAGCAGTATTCACAACATAACTTTGTATACTATGAACACCATCTATCTGAGATATTTTATTTACTGTATCAGCAGGCAGACCCTGATCCTCAACTACCGACAAACCAAACAAACCACCGCCTCCTGCTGAATAGATACAAATATCCGTTTTGCAATCCCGCATATTTACATTTGCATAGTTATAATACGCATCACCGTTAAGCTCGCTGTCGGTAAAATATCCTCCGCCTTTTCCGTCAATGGTGTAATAAGAATAGCACATAATTGCAGCAAACAGTACCAATGCAAGTGATAACACCTGCATTACGCCTGCAAACGTATTTCCCGACAGCTTTAGCAAAATGCGGCTCAAAGAGCGTACCTTTCCGCTTTTGCGTTTATCCTTTTTCTTGCCTAAGAATCGGATAAAATAAACCGCATATCCAAGTGCGAACATACAGACCGAACAAAGAACGGCAGATATAAACGGATCGTCCGTAACCTGAAGAACCGCCCATTCTGCAGTATATCCGCGAAGCGGCGAAAGCCCCATAAAGCGATCCTGAACCCATAACACAAGCTCATACAACGCAATTCCTGCTATAAGACCGACAGCTATTCCGCATATCAAAAGGAAAAGCCACTCCGTAAGGATTATTGCTGCGACTCTGCTCTTTGAACAGCCTATTTTACGGATCAGACCAAGGGATCTCATTCGTACGGGCATTACCGAAAAGAGAATACCAAACAGCGAAATTGCTGATACCGCAATGGCGATAACGCTGAAATATTTTATCACCGTCATTGTGTCGGACTGATATATCTGCGTCTGAATATCCTCACTGCCGACAGCAAAATCCGCTACCGATTCTGCCGCAGATCTTATTCCCTCTCTGCCCGACGGCGCAATTTTATACTTTTCATTATACTTTATCAGGAATTTATAGGATATATCATTTTGTTCCTTTGTCAGAATATCATCGTTATAAAGTCTTACCAATGTATAAGTGCGTGTTTTATCTGTAATATTGCAATCACCCGAAAACAGATAAATCACAGGCATAGATTTAACGGAAAAATCTGTATGTCCTATCCAGCCTGAGCCGTATTCCTTTTGTTCTCTTAATTCATCTGTACAGATAACACCCACCACTTTAAGAGTAAGCTCGCCCACAAGCTCGCCTGTGGCATTACCTGCCCCGAAATCAAATTGTGACAGCGTTATTTCCTTTCCGATATATGAGGTTGGTTCTGTTGTGAAGAACATATCCTCAAGGATATAATCATATAAAGTCACTTCTCCCGAAGCAGAGGGAAATCTGCCTGCGGCAAGCTTAAGATATTCAAGTTCTTCTGCGGAGCGGTCTATATATGCACCATAAGTATACTGCTGATACTCATTTCCGAGCTTTCCGCAAACAGCAGTGCGTCCGATCATTTCGACAAGCTCATCTGCCTGCATTTCGCTGAATATTTCGTCCGTCAGATCGGTATAGGTATAGCTTGCTGCGCCTTTTCCGTACAGCATATTTTCAAAAGCACGCCGGCATTCTGTACGTTCTGTCAGAATTGAAACTATGATAAGAACCACAAGAATGACTATCGAAGCTATCATCTTGGCAAATTGTATTTTGTTGGCTTTCCAATACCTATATATCAAAAAAATATTTGTTTTCATACCTATACTCCCCAAAAAACAAAATAGCTATTATCTTCATATGAACCGTCTGTTCTTATGAATATAATAGCCTGAATAAAATATATAGTCAATGATTTTTGCGTATTTGGTATGCTTTTCTTCTTATTTGGTAGTTTAGCCGCTATGCTTCACCATCATATCCACGATAAACATTCCGTTTTTTTCATAGTAGTCTATCATTCCGTCATACTGCTCTATAATATTCTGCATAGACTGCGTTCCAAAGCCGTGCAGCCTCTTATCATCTTTAGTTGTGGAAAGCTCTGCATTGTTTTTAAGCACGGAAGAATCTATTGCATTTGCTATTGTAATACACAAATAATTTCGTTTGTTCTCCATAGTAATAACGATCTGCTTTTTTGTTTGCTTTACAGACGCCTCGATAGCATTGTCTATGGCATTGGAAAAAAGTATCATAATGTCGTTCTCATTATAACCTTCTAAGCTCAGACCGATATTACAGCATATATCGATCCCGTGTTCTCTTGCATAATTAAGCTTCATATTTATTATTCCGTCAAGAAGCTCGGAGCCTGTTTTCACATATTCATGAAATATGCTAAGCTTTGTGTCGGTAAGTTTCTCAATATACCGGACTGCTTTTTGCTTCTGATCCTGTTCTATGTAATTCTGCACACATAAAAGCTCGTTTTTAAGATCATGCTGCAAAACCTGTAAATCACGATATACCGTACTTATGGAATCATACATTTTCTTCTGTTCTTCAAATTGTACCCTCATCATTGCCTGCTGCATGACCTCTTGATTTTTCTTAGCGATTATTGTGAGCAAAATAAAATTTACGGTATTGATCGCTGCAATACAAACCGGGAAAGCAACTGTAAATTTGTTTGTATTCATAAGTTCACCTGAATATTGAAGTTCAATAGAAAAAGCGCTTAAAATAACCGTGATCAAAAAAATTGAGGATACAGCTGCTAACTCCTTTGTATTCAGTATTATAGTACGAGGTTTTGCTATCTTCAAGGCTATTCGGGTAATTAAGAAAAATGCAAATTTTGTAACAAAAAGCGAAGCAGCTCTGAAAGTACTCTGCTCAACGATCAGATCACCGGGTTTTATATGAAAAGTAAATGAAACTACGGAATAAACGATCATGTTTATCAGAATAATTGCCGTAATACACAGCGCCGGAGTGATGATTTTGTAGATAATACTACTTTTTGTTGTACACAGGGCATATATCATATATAATCCCAGCACAATAATATCCGACATTGCAGCATATTGCGGAGAAATAGAACCCACAAAGATCATATAACCATTGATAATAACAAATGAAACGACAAATGATACTATCCGACCTATCCTTTCAAACCTACAGCCAAGAAGTTTGCTCATAAATTCCAGTAAAATCAGCGTTTCCACCGTAGTTGCTGCGATTTCACAGCCTTGATAGAATAATTCCATTATCACAAACTCCTCAGATATTTTTGCAATACTTCTTTTACTTTCTTCTTACGATGCCGGCTAAGAGCAACCGCCTCGCCGTTAGTTAATATCACATTCTCTTTATCGATCGAAAAAATATAGCCGCAATTTACAAGTATACCGGAATGACATCTTACAAAGCTTTCGGAAGATACGATATTTTCTAACTGCTCAAGAGTGTAAAATACTCTGTAAGATTTCCCGCTTTTGTGATGAAGCCAAACGTTATGCCCCTGAGATGAAAAATAGAGTATTTCATCTGATTTGAAACAAATATCACCGTTTTCGGTTTTTAAAAAATGTACGGAGAGTTTTGCTATAGCTTTACGGTATGCTTGCTCCACCGCTTCTGCCAGTTCCTTATCAAGACGCTTTTTCCGCACAAAAGCAATTGCATTGTATTGAAATGCATTGAACACTAAATCTTCTCGGTTTGTTACAAAAACCAATACCACGTTAGGATCGTCATTACGAATAGCTTTTGCTGTTTCAAGTCCGTCTGATTGAGGCATTTCTAAATCAAGAAAAATAATGTTAAAGTCCATTTCATTATGCAGTCTGATAAGTGCATCTCCGATTTGACAGCAAAAAAGATCTGCCTCTGCATCCATTTCATCAAGGATTTCTGAGATTTTGCACTTTAAAATATCAAGCACATTTTCCTCATCATCAACAATTGCTATCCGAATCATAATTTCACCGTCTTCAAACGTAATGTTAAATAATTATACCACAATCCGAACAAATAATCAATCACTCGACAGAAAAAAATATTCACACCGGAGAATACCAGAAATATTTCACAAAAAAATTAATAGTTAAAAAAGGAACAGCCAATTCGACTGTTCCTCTTAGTTCATAGTTTGCTTATTTGTCTCCCGACTTTATCACCCCCACCCCCAAAAAAAATTAAAAAAATCCCGAAAAAA
>JBJERC010000069.1:0-7061 GCA_051882075.1 Oscillospiraceae bacterium
TACGCCGAAAATACTTGCCTGGTGACGGGCTGGGAAAATAGGTAGTCGCCGACATAACTTAACAAAAGAGGAAGGTTTATCCTTTCTCTTTTGCTCTATTCCTCTATAGCTCAGTCGGTAGAGCATGCGGCTGTTAACCGCAGGGTCGTTGGTTCGAGTCCAACTGGGGGAGCCAAATAATAATCCGAACTCTTAAAAAGGGTTCGGATTTTTTGTTTACCGATATTTTTGAAAAGAAAATCACAGCACCCGTTATGAGTGCTGCGATGAGTGAATTGTTCGATAAATGGGAATTTGAAGGGCAGATAAATCAGAATTAGTTTTCATCATATACTATTTGGACACTATCCAAAATTCCGGTGTTTTCATAGAATTTGATGATAATATGATGTATATGGGGATATGTTGTTTCATCATATACCGCATCATATACTATTCGTGTCTGGTCGCATGGATTGTTCTTGATAAGGTCAAAATACGTTTCGTCATTAATTGTAAGCGTAGAACAACCGGGATAGGATAGTTCAATTCTTTTAGGTCTGTCAGGATAATCTTCATAATAACTTTCATTAGGAATTTTATATATTTCTGTTTTCAATTCTATTTTTCCAATATATAAATCTCTATAGTAATTTAAAGAACCATAGATTAAAAAAGGGAGCAGAATAATAATCATAATTAAATATGAAATACCATACTTAATTTTATATTTTCTAAAAAGAAACAAGTACATTATTAGAAAAACTACTCCCAGAATAATTCCAATTGAATAAACAATAGTTGACGCAGTAAAGTACCATGCCCCACTAAAATTATTTATTTTAAAAGTTTGAATGATAAGACAACAAAATGAAAAGAGTATAGCGATGAACCTAAAAATAATATTTAATTTATTTGATGTCTTCATGCAACGTCCCTCCAAATTCCGATTTGTCGGGCAGTTTATCCCAACCTATTTCCAAAACCATTATACCATATCCGCACAGATAATTCAAGCAGAAAAACAGTTGCGTCGGTCGGCTTTTTGTTATGCGTTACTTATTTTTATAAATGCCCGATCACTTATTCTGTATTTCTCCTGCAAGCTCAAAGCCTTTTTTTGCGGCAATTACTGCGATGATCTCGTTAATGACCGCAGCAGCCGCTATCGTGCCTGTTACTATCACAGCAAGTTTAGGCTCTGACGCCGCAAGCACGGAGCTGATAATTCCCGTGAATACGAGCGAAACGCCCGAATGTGGAAGCAGGGTAAGTCCGAGATATTTCTGTACAGTGACCGGCATTTTGGTAAGCTTCGCTCCGAGCCTTGCGCCGCCGTATTTTCCGCAAATACGAGATACGATGTATATAAACGTATACAGACCTGCGCCGAGGATAAGGTGGTAATCCAAAGGCGCTCCGAGGTCGACGATCGCAGCTAACAGGCTGACAGCAAGAACGGGGTGAAACAGGTTCACAGCTTCGCCCAGTTTTTCCTCCGAAAGCATATTTGCAAATACGGCGGAGAACGCAACGCCCATAAGCATATAATTCAGAGCAATATTTGTGAATACCGTTTTGTTAAGGATAAGTCCGACAGCGGCTGTAAGGGTAACACCGACTAACAGCGCCGTAAGCGTACCTGATTTCCCCGAGATCTTCTGTAGAATTATTCCCGTAAAAAATCCGACAACTGCGCCGATTATAATAGGAAGAAAGATCATAACGGGGATCATATAAAGCGGAAGCGTTCCGCCCGAAACAGAGCGTGCAATAAATGAATTTACTGTAAAGAATACGGCAATACCTACGATATCGTCCAACACCGCCATAGGTATCAGAGTGTCCGTAACCGGTCCTGAGGTCTTAAACTCCTGCACGATAGATAAAGCAGGGGCAGGAGCGGTCGCAAGCGCAATTCCGCCAAAGGCAAACGCAAGATAAACAGGTACTCCCGTAAAATAAAAAACAACGCCGAAAACCAGCGATACAAATAAAAATGTTCCGAGCGACTGCGCAAGCGTCGTTGCTATAAGCGCTTTTCCGTAGCTTTTAATTTTCTTCCAAATAAGTTCCGTGCCGAGCATTATTCCGAAGGCACACTGCATCCATGTGATTATAAGCTTATACCATTGCGACTCGATAACCACCTGAGGCATAACACCAACAGCGTGAGGTCCTAATATCATACCGACAATAAGCCAGCCGAGTATCGAAGGCATTTTTAACTTTGCGATAAGCTTTCCTGCAATAAATGCCGCAAATAACACACAGATCCATCTCAAAAAAAGCATATTTACATCTCCAAAAATCTAATTATGAAACGTACCCGAAAAATTAGGAATTTCCGGGCAGTTATCGATCCTTTATATTATATCATTCTATTCTGAAAAAGTCAATCTGCTCGTGTTAATATAATGTGTTCTTACTCTTGAAATATGACAGTATGCCTAAGATCCCAGCCTTGATATTTTTCTTTTAGGCTTTGTCTTTCGGCTGATACAAGTTCTTGTATTCTTTTTTGTAGTCAAGTTTGTCCATTATTGCCGCTCCTTTCGGTAAGTCATGCTGTCGAGATCCCAATATTCCATGAAAGGCTTATTATCCTCGTAAACCCAGGAATAGATAAGCTTCGGCGTAATTTCAAGAACACATTCCGACGGAAGCGCCGACCACCTTTCCACGGCATTTGCAAAGCTTGCTTTCATAGCGGAAATGAAAAAATCATGTTCCAAAGGCTTTCCGATATTGCGGCAAACGCCTTCGACGGAAAAATTATCAAAGCAGAGTGCGACATTCGGATTTTTTGAGATCTGCTTGTATTTCAAATAGTTTTCATTGGTCTGGCAGTAAAATTTTCCGTCGATCACGACCACGCTCATCGAACGTGAGGTAACTCTGTTATCAGCGCAGGTGGACAACGTCATTACGCCATGTGTTCCGATCTTATTCCATAGAAGCTTTGTGATTTCGGAAAAATCATTCGTCATTTTTATTCACTCTCTCGTTTCAATAAATCTAAGCAAATCTTCCACGCTCTCAAAATCATCGTAATCTCCTACTATCCCCGAACGGTGATAGACAACACCGTTTTTCTCGTTGCGTTCAAGGCAATCGAGCAGCTTTTGTTCGCCGTGTTTTCTCGCAAAAGCGGTAAATCCAAACGGCTTAACTTTGCTGAGCAACCCCTTCCGGCAGTCGGTATTTTCGCATTCACAGCAATGCGAAATGCCTTTTTCCATGCAGCACTTTCTGTTTTCGCACCAGTCTTTTCCCGTGCAGGAATCCGAATGACAGCCTGCGCAGTTTTCATTTTCGGCGCAAAGACAGCAGGCAAGTCCGCACCTTGAAATACCTAATTCTCGTTTCATGTAGTGTACCTCGTTTTGATTTGTCTTCTATTCGTCATATAAACCGTTATTTAATCTATAAAGTGTATTCGGACCAACATATGCAGGAAATTTTCCTGTTATTTCAATTGTCTGTCCGTTAATTAATCCTGTATGAAAAGAAATATGCCGAAACTGCATTAATATAAGCTCAAGGCGTGTATAGTCACAGTTTTCGGGATTTTCGTATAGCATTTCATCGTTGAGTGTATCTATATAGTTGAGAGTTTTATCTCTGACTTCATACAAATATTGTAAAAGCTGTTCGTCGCTAAGTGTAATATTGCAGGGGTTATCGGGATTATCCATACCTTCTTGGTGAAAGTCCGGTTCTTCATAGATATAAGGATCAAAAAACCATTTATCAGCCGAATGAATGGTATGGTATACATATCTCCATGCCGGAGAACCGCACACAAGAGCGTTTCTGTTATAGGTCTTAATGGCGGTTTCAAGATTTATATAATTTGCAACAGTTTGCCTTTTTATCATTTCACAATGCTTTCTCATAGTGACATCTCCTTATACCATTAAATTACGGTTTTGATATTTCTCGCTCTCTTCAAATTGACTAACATAACCTGTATGGTCTGCATAAAACTATACATTCATTTAATAAACAGGTTATGCTTTGTAGATAAGGTCATTATATCATATTCACCCCCAAAAAGCAATATAGAATGAAAAAATGCCGCACAATAGCTTTTCCTATTATCCGTATTGACTTTTTCACGGGAATATGGTATACTGTATACTATAAGTATAAAGTATACTTACAGTATATTTTATATAACGGAGGTATAGTATGAGCAGAGAAAATAAAAAAGACGCGGTCGCAGCGTTGCACAGGGAGCGGATAATGAAGGCTGCCGAAAAGCTCTTTTCTGAAAAAGGGTTTGTTCAGACAACGATAGATGATATTTCAAAAGCGTCTGAATACAGCCGCCGCACAATTTATGCATACTTTGAAAACAAGGAGGATATTCTTCACCATATCATCGAAAAGGGCTTGCAGACTTTAAAAGCCGATATTGAAAATGCAGTAAACAACAATGATGATTTTGTCGGGAAATATAAGGCGATATGTGCGGCGATGACGGCATATCAAAGAAATTATCCCCATTCGGCTGACAGCGTAAACAGTGCAGATTCCGAAAGTATTGAATTATCAGAAACTTCCGAAACTGTAAGGAGTATTCTGCTTTTGGGAAATGAGATAAATACGATACTTTCGGCGTTTATCGAGAACGGAAAGGAAAGCAAAAGCGTGCGGAAAGAAGTTGTTCCTAAGCTTACCGTTTATGTTTTGTGGTCGGGCATTACCGCTTTATTGAAACTTGCCGATACAAAAGGGAAGTTTATATGCGGTCAGCTCTCCGTCACGGAAGATGAATTTCTGGAATACGGTTTTAAGCAGATAATCAATTCCATTCTTATCGAGCGGATATGAGAAAAGTACAGAAAGGAAAGCTATGGAAAATAATCACACAAGCCTTGCGCTTTTTTCGATGAACTCTGCGCTTGCCGAAAGACAGGCGGCGGATAGAATACTTCTTTGCAATGAGCAAACGCAAAAATACGGACTTTGCCTTACGGAATGTCAGGCTTTAGCTTTGGCGCAGACCTGTTCGGAGGCGCTTAGGGAAAATAAACGGGTCGAGTTTGGCGGCGGGGTTGTTGATAAGCTGATAACGGCGGTTTGCGATTCTCCGTATATTACGCAGGAAATATATGAGGACACCCTGCATGAACTGATCGGGCTGTTTTACGACTTAAAGAATAACACATGGGACAAGGTTTCGGATAACGAACTTATCGGATTTATCAAAACGGCTTTTAACGGCTGCTGTCAAGGGTCGATGGAGCTGCTGATAAAAAAATCAATGCAGCTTGCAGAGCATATCCACTGCGGCGGAAGGTTTGATACATTTGATCTGAAGGAGGAAAGAGATGGGAGAAGCTATTGACACCCTGCACCCGATAGACGAAAAAAGGTTAGACCCTCGGCATTACGCAGAGTCGCTTATCGGGCAGGCGTTGTCCTGTAAATTATTGTCGGATAAAGATTTTTCAAGGATACAAGCCGACCTGCTTTCGATACTTGCCGAACAATGCGACAAATGGTGCGGCGGCGAAAGCAGCTCTGTTCCGACCGAAAAAGCCGAGGATATGCTGACCTCGATACTGTTCGTTATAAGCGTAAAATTAAAGACCTGCCGTTCGCCCGAGCAGGCGGTTGAGCTGATAAAGTCGGAGGGGATGGGGGCGGTTTTTGAAAGCGGAATACAAACAGTCCGCCGCAAAGTTACATTCGCACGTATTCTTCATAACCACATTTCCGGCAATTTATTTGAAACGCCGAATGTTTTCTACCGCCCGACAGTAGTTGACGGGATAGGCGGCTTTTTTAAATTGTATCGTCCTCAGTTTTCTGCGCACGAGATACATATAACAGCCGATTATCCTGTTTTTGCAGGCAGACCGCAGGCGGACGGGATCGAGTTTATTGAGCAGTATCTTCGCTGTATCGAAGCGGAAAACGCATTTTGCGTGCAGTTTCGTCCGCAGGATATTCACCGTCTGTTATGCGGTCTCACGGAGGATTACGGGAATATTCCGATGAACCTTTTTGAATATGTGACGCTGTCCGCTTTGGGTCTTGCGCTTGTTGACCGCGATCCCCGTAAGCTTGACCTGTCCGAAAAAGATATTGACAGGCTGTATTCTGTTTTTTGTGACAGTTCGGACGGAGAAATTTTAAGCTGTCTTAAAAATGCTGCGGACAGCTTAGACCGCCGGGGGCTTCTTCCTAAATCGACTAAACAGTATCTGTCGGTAACATTGCAAAGGTACGTTTTCACAATAAACAGCGCAGTCAGAACGGGGACGCTAAGCAGGGTGTTCCTTGTTCCGTTAATTTAAATTTAAGACAGAAAATGCCGCCGCTCTTAAAAAACAAGAGCGGCGACAGCTTTTCGCCGTCACCGCCCTTGAAATGCCGATTATGAAATTTGAGGAATTTGCTTGTTACAGGTTATTTTGTCTGAGCTTTTTTCCTTTTTCCGCAAGCCCATGCTGCGAGAATCGTTACGCCGCTTACGAGCATGATCGCCGTGCCGACGCTGCCGCCCGTGCTTGGGGATTCGTCGGATTTTACCGCAGTTGAAGTAGAAGAAGTGTTCTGCGGCTTGCTTTCGGGAGTGAGCTTTGAAATCTCAACGTCCTTGAGCGTTATCTCGTTCTTGCCGTCCTTGTCGGAGAAGTATTTTCCGCAGTTCTTGCAGCGCCAGTATTCCTTGTTACCCGTTTCGGAGGTAGTCGCAGCCTTTGCGGGAACGTGTTCAAGGTCGTGGTTGGTGCTGTCGAGCTCGCCGTATTCTTCGCCGCAGACCTCGCAGACCGCCTTTTTCGTGCAGGTCGCCTTGCCGCCTGAATGTTCGTTCTGTATCTCGACAGTCTTGCTTTCCGTCAGAACATAGCCGTCGCCCATTTCAACGATTATTTTTACAACAAAGCTGTTTTCATCGGAAACATAGCCGTCTGCTGAGATAACGCCGCTTATCTTTCCGTCCTTGACTTCTGCTTTAAGTCCTCCGCCGAGACCCTTGAACTCAAAGGCAAGGTGTGCATCGATAATGTTGTCGGGGAGTAAAACGCTTACTTCGCAGTCCTGCGTTCTGCACACCTTGTCGG
>JBJERC010000070.1:0-33881 GCA_051882075.1 Oscillospiraceae bacterium
TTCGCACTATCGTAAAAATATTTCTTTCTTCATTTCTGTACGGAGCGGTTTCAACATTATTTGGTAAGGGTTTTGAGTCTTTATTAACAGCATCTGGTCATCCTATAGCTGGTAAAACTTTAGGGACGGCAGTAAAATCACTATTTTCTCGTACGCCGTCACCACATGATCTATATACGGATAGTTCAAAGTTTCTTCGATTGTCGGATGTTTGCTTAAATACCACAATGAAATATACATGGGTGAAGTATAAAGGCAGATGGGAATTTGGCTACAGTTGTGATAAGACATCATGGAAGTATGTGCTTACTGAGGGAAAGTTAAACACAAAAACAAAGTTATACGATTATAAGAATTCAACCAACAGCTTTACAAATAAAGGAAATTATTACAAGCCATATATAGCAATTAAGACAGTAGTCGACTATAAAAAGATGTATGGTGATAATGCGTCTACAGGAAATTATGATCCAATAGGTTATAGTAGTACAGCCTCTTATGAAATTAAAAATAGTGATAAAAAAGTCGTAAAAACTCTAAAGCCTTTATTTATAAAAAATACAACAGCATTAATATAAATATATGTGGAGGCATTATGAAGAAAAGAGTAATATCATTTTCAGTCTTGGCGATAATACTGCTCAGTATGACACTTTTTCTATTTGCAAAAATACCATCACCACAGATGGATCATAAGATATTTGGCTCATATTTTGAAAAACAGATTTATGAAAAATATGAATTAACTTTTGTTGATGAGACCTTCAAATGTGCTGAATCTGCAGGATATGACAGTCAAACCCTTTCCCTTACCGTCCATGGCAATCCCCAAATATACAAATATCAGGACAGGAATATATATTGCATCATAACGGCAGATTATAAAGGAAAAACCATTACTATTAGATTTAAAGGAACAAAGATCATTGGGACAAAATATAAATGGAGTCTTGAAAACGAAGATGCGTTTGATGTTTTTAAAAAATAATATATGAGTTGTATAATTGGTTAAGAAAAAACTAAATTCCGTGGTTCTTAGCTATGTAATCGATACTTAAATCGGTATTGAACGCAAACACCATATCGTTATCTGTCAGTGCTTAGGGTTTGCTCAGGCTATCATGGAAAACCCGAAGATTCTTATTCTTGACGAGCCTTTCAACGGACTTGACAAGGACGGCGTTAAGGAAATGAGAGAGTATCTTCTCAGCTACAAGGTATTGCGATGTGACACAGAGGGTATCGCAATTACTGTTTTTCTACTCACAACAGTACTGTTCCTGTCAGAAAGCATTATTTGACCTAAGGACGTATTTCCAAACTTGGTACGCTCCTGCTCCTCCTGCGTGGGATTCAATTATCAAGTTGCTGTGCCCTCTGCCTTTGTGGTTGGCAGCGTCATTGCCATTGTCAAGCTGTTCTTTTAAATCCTGATATTTCATAAGGTGTCTTCTGTTAGTTTTCGGCAATAAAATGCATTTCAATCGGTGCATAATCTCCCCATGACTTGGGAAGTAAAATTCCTCCGTTCATAAGTGCGGCTCCGCTGTAAATACTGCCGTTTTCTGCAAGACGATAATTAATATCCGGCAGAAGTCCACGCAGTCTGATATGATACTGTGTGTGATTCGGTTCTGTATGGAAAATAACACCGTGTACAAGCACTTCCTTACTATTTTCCGAAACATACTCCCACACAGCAAATTTGTTTGTCATAGGATCGCTGAGCCTGTAGTATAAGCCATTGTGAATCAGCGGACCGTCTTTTCTAAAGCGAACGATCTGTTTTTTTACATCTTGTTTTTCTGATTCAGACAGAGTATTAAGGTCAAGTTCATAACCAAAGCTTCCTGCCATAGCAGTAACCGCTCTTGTTTCAATCGGAGTTACTCTTCCGGTCTGGTGATTAGGTACAGCTGAAACATGAGAACCCATTGCTGACACCGGATAGAAAAATGATGTGCCGTACTGTATTTTTGTGCGCTCATAAGCGTCTGTGTCATCACTGCACCATATCTGCGGACAGTAGTAAAGCATACCTGCGTCAAAGCGTCCGCCACCGCCGCTGCAGCCCTCAAAGAGTATTTCAGGAAAGGTGGAAGTCAGACGTTCGAGCAGCTCGTATAATCCAAGCACATATCGGTGGGGCATTTCTCCCTGATTACCCGATGAAAGACATGGTGTGTACCAGTCGCAGATGCTGCGGTTCATATCCCATTTTACATAGGAAATATCTGCGCTGTTTAAAACCTTGCTTATTGTATCAAAAAGATATTCCAAAACCTCCAGATTAGTCATATCCAGCACCAGCTGATAACGGCTTCTGACAGGATTTCTTGACGGTATTTTTATAGCCCATTCGGGGTGTTCACGATAAAGCTTGCTGTCTTCAGAAACCATTTCCGGTTCAAACCACAAGCCGAATTTCATGCCCATTGCATTTATCTTTTCAGCAAGATTACCCAGTCCGCCATGCAGTTTTTCCTCGTTTACAAACCAGTCGCCGAGTCCTGAGCAGTCGTCATCTCTTTTGCCGAACCAGCCATCGTCCAGCACAAGCAGATCGACTCCAAGTCCAACTGCCTGCTCTGCGATTTTTAGTATCTTTTCTTCGTTAAAATCGAAATAAGTAGCTTCCCAGTTGTTTATCAGAACCGGACGTTCAGCCAGTTTATATTTGCCTCTGCAAACGTGTTCACGGATAACCCTGTGGAAATTATGGGACAAAGTTTCCATGCCGCTGCCGCTGTATGAAAGTATTACTTCCGGTGTATCAAAGGTGTCAGACGGTTTAAGCTCCCATCTGAACATATCCGGATGAATGCCCATAACAAGGCGTACCTGATCTAACTGGTCAAGCTGTATTTTTGTCTGAAAGCTGCCGCTGTACATAAGAGCCGCACCGATACAGCTGCCCGAAGTTTCTGTACAGTCGGGGGAACAAAGCAGAACGGACGGATTCTGCTGGTGACTTGAAGTGCCTCTTGTGCTTGAGCTTTCCTGTATTCCATGATTAAGCGGAAGACGTTCTGCAACTCGCTCCATTGTATGCCTGCCGTGAAAATGTATCCACTCCCAGTTTCCGTGGGGAATATCAAGACAAAGGCTTGCGGCTTTTGTAAGTATCACAGATGAAGCTCCGTTGTTTGTGATGCAAACACTTCTTGTGATGACATCAAGCTCCTCGATCACGCCATACCTTAATGTTACTTCAATATCGGAGCAGCTATCCTTTAAAATGATCTCAAGCGTATCCGCTTCGTTTTCGTTGGCATATACGGCAGGAAGTCCTTTTAAGCTGTATTTTCCCTTGCTCACACGGCAGCTCTTATATCGCAGATCAAGTGCGCTGCTGCCGTCTGAATGAATGACGGCGACGGCAGGTATTCTGTAATCGCCAACTCCCTCGCAGGAGTATTCCAGAGGAAGAGTATCGAGCGAGTATGTGCGGTCGTTTCCTGCGTCATAGATGTTGCCCGAAAAGCCGACGTCGGGGTAATTCAGCAGATATTCCATATCACACCCGGTTTTTTCGCCATACCACAGATGTTTTAGCACGCCGTATTTATCGGTTTTCATCTGGTACTCTGTATTTTTGGTCATTATCTGAAACAGACCGGTTTTTTCATTTATTCTGATTGCCATAGGAACACCTCGTTTTTATTTTATCTCAAACTGATAGGTAGAAAGATTTGCCTTCAATGTAATGCTGTCCGTACCGTACTTTCTTGTGATCACAAGCATATCTCCGACCGCTTCGACCTCTATCGTGCCGTCAAGCGAAAATGCCGGATGAGTATTTCTCAGAACCATAAGCTCTTTGAGTTTTTTGACTACAGAACGTTCCTGTTCTTTCTCCACTTCTTCCGCAGTATAATAGTGACGGTTTATGTCACGTCCGTTTTTAGTGCGTTCCATAAGTTCAATATCATTTGAACCTGCAAGCATTCCTACATAATACACCTGCGGTATGCCGGGCGCAAAAAACTGTATCGCTCTTGCCATTAGATATGCGTCGTCATTGTTGCCAAGAGCAGAGTAGTATGTGGTATTTACCTGATAAATATCAAGATTGTTGTATGCCGCGGAGCTGTAAATTTTCTTTACGTTTGCGCCCTGACTGTACATCTGTTCCTTTACAGCGTCGATCTCCTCGTCGGGAAGCAGGTCCTTTACGTCAACTATGCCGATACCGTCATGGGTATCAAGTGTTGTAAACTGTTTCATGGGGCATTTTTCAAACCAGTCTTTGAGATACTTTCCGGTGTGATTGTAAAGCGCATGAAGTGTAAGCACCGGCAGTGCAAAGTCATATATCCAGAAACCCTTGTCCGCAATTTTCATGGGAATGGTATAATGCTCGTGGATCTCCGGCAGTATCTCAGCATTTTCCTCTTTCACTATCTTTTCGATATCGTAAAGCAGCTCCCAGATGTCCGGTTCTATAAAGAAACAGCCGGTGTCAGCTTTCTTTACCGCATATGCGAAAGCATCAAGACGAATAACTGCGGCGCCGTGGCTGCACATATCTTTCAGAGTACGGCGGATAAAGTCTTTTGTCTTATCTGTCGTAACGTCAAGGTCTATCTGCTCCTCACAGAATGTGCACCATATCTTTTCTTTAGAACCATCGGCAAATTCAGCCTCGATATACGGCGCACGGGGCTTTCTCTTGTAGATCTTGTCTATCTGCTCCTGCGTAGGTTCGCCGCCCCAGAATTTGCTGTAGCGAATAAAAAGGTCTTTATACTCCGAATCTTCCTTGTTTTTTAGAAAATCCTGAAAATATTCCGAACTTGCGGAAATATGATTGATCATAAAGTCAAACATCAGGTAGTAGTCCTTTCCGATTGCTTCAACATCTGAAAAATCACCGAATGTCTCGTCAACCTTGTCATAACGCATAGGAGCAAATCCCCGGTCTGCTGACGATGGGAAAAACGGGAGAATATGCACGCCGCCTACAGCGTCCTTATAGTTTTTATTCAGTACTTCATGAAGCTCTTTCAGATTTTTTCCCATACTGTCCGCATAGGTTATGAGCATAATTTTATTCTGTAAATTCATATCAAAAACCTCTCTTTATTAGTTTGGTATCTGCGGAACAAAACCACAGATACCAAAATGGGTGGAATATAATTGTTTGCTAGCCCTTTACTGCACCGTTTGCGATACCGCCTATGATCTGTTTCTGGCAAATCAGATAGAATATAAGGATCGGTATAAGCGAGAGCAAGTATGAAGCAAACGCAAGGTTATAGTTTGTACCGAACTGCGTCTGGAAATTAAGCTGTGCAAGGGGCAGGGTAGTATTTTCCGAACCGGACATGATAACAAGCGGAGTCATAACGTCGTTCCATGTACCTAAAGCGGTAAGAACTGCGACCGTTGCGTGCATCGGCTTCATCATCGGGAATATAATTGTCCAATATGTTTTCCAAGCGGAAGCTCCGTCAATATCGGCAGCTTCTTCCATAGCGAGTGGAACATTTTTAAGATATCCGGAATAAAGCATTACATTCATCGGCATATAGAATACAACGTAAAGAATTATTACTCCGAACATATTGTCGATACCGAGTCTTGCCGTCTGTTTTACGAGAGGCATCATAAGGATAGCAAAGGGTACGAACATTCCGCTTACGATATAGAAATAAATGAACTTAAAGCCCTTATGCTTTGCCATTGTCCTGCCTATCGCATAGCCTGCCATTGAATGTATCACCAGTGACAGAACAATCGTTATGCCTGTGATAATCACGCTGTTTGCGAGAGAGTGCCAGAAATCAGTAACTCTCATCGCCTCTTTGAAGTTGTCAAGGCTGAAAGTCTGCGGAAGACTAAGTGCGCCGTAGATATCGTTCGTCATTTCAGACGGCGATTTCAGCGCGATAACGATCGTCATATAGAGGGGGAATAATACCGTGATACAGCCGATTATCAGCAGAACGGTAAGGAACTTGTTGGTGCGCATATCCTTGTCGTCTCTGATCTCGTCAGCGGTCTTTTTGCGGATAACTATCTCTTCGGGAACATAATTTCTCTTAAGTCGTTCGCTCATAACTGTTCCTCCTTTTTACCTGTAATTCTCATCTGAATTACCGAAATAGTTACTATCAGTATAAAGAAAACTACTGCGTTTGCGCTCTGGAATCCGAACTGTCCGCCGTCCATACCGTTGCGGTAGATGAGGTACGAGATAGACTCTGTACTCTGCGCAGGACCGCCCTTTGTCAAAGACATGATCTGATCGAATACCATAAGCATATTCTTTGTACTTAAAATGAGATTTGTTGAAATAAACGGGATAAGCAGCGGCAGGGTGAGCTTTCTGAAAGTGTACATCTTGCCTGCTCCGTCGATAGAACTTGCTTCATAAATATCGGCAGGTATAGTCTGAAGACCCGATATGTAGATAATCGTGTTCATAGCTACGGTCTGCCATACGCCTACGATAAGTACGCCGACCCAAGCCCATTTCTCGCTTGCGAGAATACTGTTTTGCAGGAAGTCGATTCCCAAAGAGTTTGCGGCAGCAGGAATAATGTATGTAAACAAGAAGCTGAAAATATATCCGACTACCAGACCGCCAAGAATGTTCGGCAGGAAATAAAGTCCTCTGAGGGTGCTTTTAAATTTGATCTTGCTGTTAAGCGCCATAGCAAGCAAAAGGGAAATGACGTTGACCAGCACAGTACCGCATATTGCATATTTGAATGTGAACAGATAGGACCTTCCAACTCTTGCGTCCTGAAACAGATCCACGAAGTTTCGAAGACCTACAAATTCGTATGTACCGTAACCACGATAGTTTGTAAGGCTGTAATATGCTCCTGTTATCAAAGGGATGGTATTGAAAGCCACAAACAGTATCAACGCAGGCAGTACCATTATGATATAGGTCTTCATACGTTTTGACATAGGCTTTTTCATCTTAGCCGATGCATTGGCTGGATCAGTCCCCGTTGCAGCATTGGTTGGTTTCGTCGCCGTGGCAGTGGTTGATTTCGTCATTTTAATCCCTCCTCATATTTCCGGACTTTTTCGATCAGATCTCTGTTGTAACGTTTCCAGTCCTTGTCGAAACGCTTGAGAAACGTTTCAGCAGCGTCATTACTTTCGTCCATAAGATAAGTCTGTATCATAGCGTCAACACTCATTTCACTTGGATAATGGTGATCGTGGTAATCCGACATTCTGTCTGCTTCGATATAAGACTTCATACCGTCAAGCATGGAGGGGAGTTCAAAATCCCCCTGCTTGCATGGAACAGCGTTCTGGTAGTCCAGATAAATCTGAATGGTCTCATCATCATAAAGAAATCTTAAAACTTCGTATGCAGCCTCTTTATTCTCACATTCCTTCATGACAGAAAACTGTAAATCAACTCCTGAATTTAATACGTTGTCACTTTCGTCTTCATTTGCAGGGAAAGTAAAGGAGTCAATATTCATGTCCGGATTAACTGACAGTATCTGCGGTACTGCATAGCTGCCGATAGGATACATTGCTGATTCCCCCTTAGCGAAAGCCGTGCAGGCGTCGTTGTAGCTGTATGCATAAGGGTTAGGCTCTGCGTAATTAAGCAGTACCTTGATCTTTTCAGCGACCTCGGCGTATTCATTTTCAAACGTGGTTTTTCCGGCGTTTACCCGGGTACATACATCTGCGGGGGCAAGTCCTACAGCGAGCGCATTCCACGGCGCAAGGCAGGTCCATGTGTCCTTATATCCGAGATAAAGCGGATAAACGTCTGTTTGCTTGATGGTATCGCAAAGTTCGGTGAATTCTGACCACGTTTCGGGAATCTCCCAACCATTTTCCTCAAACATATCCCTGTTGTAGAGTATTCCTGCGCAGTTTGCAACATAAGGCAGAGCATAAACTCCGTCCTGCGGTACAAACTCAAGATCCTTCTCGATCTGCATATAAGCCGGCTTGATGTCCGATACTCCCTCAAAATCTGAAATATCCATAAAGAGTTCAGCGTCAAGGAAATTTGAGTAATTGATATCTCCGCCGATTCCAACGATATCGGGATAATCCTCCTTAATAAGGCGGGTTTTCAGAACCGTCATTGCCTCGTTGGGAGATTCAATTTTAAGACGTATGTCATCGTGTGTTGCATTAAAGCGTTCCTCGATTTTTTCAAACGCCCCTACAGCTTCGGGCTTGTACTGAAGAAGTGTAATTTCTACAACTCCATCATCAGCTCCACTCAGAGCGCATCCGCTTGAAGAAATTGTTGAAAGTACAAAAGCGCTCAGAACAGCCAGTCTAACAGGTTTGCTTTTATTCATTTTTTCTCCTCCTTCTAAGATCAAATTCGTTCGGTTATTTTCTGCTATAATTATAACATACCAATTTTCCATTTGTAAATGGCACGATTCAAGCTGTTTTATACCATTTTGCAATTTTAAACGGTAAATATGCATATTATCTTGCAAAATGATATATTTTGTGTTATAATCTTATATAGATTCGGACAATTCTACCGAAAAATTATAACAGACATTCTCGGTAATTGTACAAAAATTCTATAGTGGGAGGCAAAATCTATGCGTGATCTTATTTTTTCGGTATTTCCCAACGAAAACTTCGTCGACCTTGGTTTGTACCAGTTCGGGTGGGAACAGTGCAAACCTGCACACTCATTCGGTCCCGTAGCGAGAAACCATTTTCTGTTTCATTATGTAATATCCGGAACAGGCGTGCTTATGGCGAACGACAGTCAGGGCAATACCCGGACATACTCTGTCAAAAGTATGCAGGGCTTTATGATCTTCCCCGATCAGATAACGACCTATTATGCTGATAAAGAAATGCCCTGGGAATATGTGTGGATCGAATTTGACGGACTTCGTGTAAAGTCGATCCTCGAAGTGGCGGGGCTGACGCAGGAATCTCCCATTTACCGTGCAAAGTCAAAAAATCTAAGAGAAGAAATGATGAAAGAAATGCTTTATATCGTACATAACAGCGAGTCCTCGCCTTTTCATCTGATAGGGCATCTCTATTTATTCTTGGACTATCTCGCACGGTCATCCGCTTCAATAAAGCTAAATCAAGGAAGTCAGCTGCGTGATTTTTACATTCACGAGGCTCTTGCCTACATTGAGCACAATTTTCAGAATGACATTTCGGTAGAAGACATTGCCAAGGTATGCGGACTTAACCGCACCTATTTTGGAAAGATATTCAAAGAAGCCGTAGGAAAAACTCCGCAGGAATTTCTTTTGAACTATCGCATGGTAAAAGCTACAGAGTTCCTCAAACTGACACAGCTTTCAATAAGAGATATAGGTCAGGCGGTCGGCTATGAAAATCAACTGCATTTTTCAAGAGCTTTTAAAAATATATATGGTATATCGCCAAGAGAGTGGCGCAATCGCAACAGGCTAAGCATATAAAAAACGCTGCTTTAACCTTTGGAACGAAAAAACGACCAAAGAATTCCTTCTTTGGTCGTTTTTCATATTCGTATAGCTAACGAGTATATCACGGTATAGGGAAATAAAGCCATTTGTCGAATTATCGGCGCCGGTCTGTTCCCGATCATCTTTAAGTGGACAGGCAACAAGGGAAGAGCGGCATTTTAATTGTTATATTCTCTGCGCCTTATTCCTCATCAAGAAAATATCTTGGCTTACCGATAGTTTTCTTGCCATACTCAATCGCCTCATTGGGACAGCCTGCAATGCAAGCCATACAGTGTGTGCAGTCGTTTCCCCAAACAGGCTTTCCGCCGGCTGTCTTAATATTATTCAGCGGACATCTTTCGGCGCATTTGCCGCAGCCGCTGCATTTGTCGCTGACGTAGAATTTCTTGGCGCTTATCATGAAAGAATACATGACAGGATTGAGTAAGTCGGACATAACGCCGCTGCCCGGATTTTGAGTTTCAAGTTTTTGCCTGATGCAATGTTATTGGCGATTTTCTGAATTACAGGCTCTGCTTTGGAAAGAATTTCGTCGCTTACGTTCTTGGGCTGTGTTCCTCCGCCTGCAATATATCCCTGAGGCATTACAACCGAATTAAAGCCCATCATAGAAAAGTTCTTCTGTTCGCAAAGCCTATTGACATACTTTACGGTATTCCACGGCGTCTGCGCACAGGTCGCTGCGAAATATGCATTTTTGCTTCCCGTGAATGTAACCGTCTCTATGTATTTTTCCATTACGCGGGGAAATCTTCCCCCATAAACCGGACCTACAAAAACAAACGCTTTGTCCGAATGAACAGGCGAATAGTCGTGAAATTTCAATCTGTCGTTTATGGAAATCATCTCATCGCCGGACGCTTTTGCAATGACTTTTGCGGCGTGTCTGCTGTTGCCGGTGCCGCTGAAATAAAGTACCATTTTAATCCCTCCAAAAAAATTTATTTTGTATAAATATAATATCACACAAATGACAACTCAACATAAACTTTCAGAGCCTATGAAAATTTTTGTGTTATGGGAAGAGATACGATAAACTTGCTTCCGCTGCCAATACTGCTTTCAACCGAGATCTCGCCCTTGCACAGATCCGTGATACGTTTTGCCAGCGCCAATCCCAGTCCGTTGCCTTCGGATTTTCTTGAGCTGTCAGCCTGATAGAATTTTTCAAAAATATGCTTTTGAACGTCCTCGCTCATTCCTTCACCGCAGTCAGAGATCGAAACTGATACCTCATATTCAGACTCGGATATTTCAACTGTCACCGTTGCGCCGTCGGGAGAATGTTTGATCGCATTATCAAGTATGTTCAGCCACACTCTGTCAAGCATCTGTTCGTTGCCGTAAAATTTTACGTTCGGAAGATCGATGTTAAATCCGATGTTTTTTTCTGTCCATTTGTTTTCCAGAGAAAGTATCAGTCTTCGCAGCTGCTCGTCAAGACGATAGAATTTTTGATTCGGTATCGTTTCCTGATTTTCAAGCTTGGAAAGAGTCAGTATATCGCTTGACAGGTTTGACAGCCGCCGTGAATTATCCAGAATCTTTTCAACATATCTGTCATGATTTTCTTTAGTTAACGACGGGTTTTCCAGCAATGTGGCATATCCCTCAATAGCTGCGATCGGGGTTTTGAATTCATGTGAGACATTGACTACAAAATCACTTCGCAGCGTTTCAATATGCGATAGATCGAAAGTCATTTCGTTGAAATGCTTTGCCATATCGCGTATCTCTTGCAATTTCTGATCTTCGGATATTTTTATCGAAAAATTCCCCTTTGAAAGTTCGTCAAAAGCGTTGCTGATATTTTGAATAGGTTTTATGATAAGCTTTCCCACAAGAAGTGCGATCATCGATCCTATCGCAAGGCTTCCGAATGCAAAAATCAGCAAAGGAATATGCCGCCCTTTAGGCTCAAAAAAAATTACGCCCAGCTTGTACAATATAAACCACACTGCCGTAGTCAGAATAAATCCCACCGTGATAGTACCGAAGACTACGCCGGTAAAATATATCCACAGCCGCGAATGACATCTGCGATTTGATCTGCTCACGCTTTTTTCACCGCCTTATAGCCAAGTCCTCTGACTGTTATAATTTCAAAGTCATTGCAGTCCGCAAATCTGTCACGCAGCCGGTTGATATGCGTGTTTACGGTTCGTTCGTCAGTATCGGAGAACATTCCCCATATCTCGTCCATAAGCTGCTGACGGGTAAATATTTTGTTAGGATATGAAAGCAGTTTGTACAGCAGATAGAATTCTTTCTGAGGAAGAATGGTTTCTTTGCCGTGCAAAGTCACGGTAAGCGCATCGTAATTAAGCGTCGTAGAACCGACTGTGATCTTCTTTTCACTTGAGATCTTCGCTCTCCTCAGCAAAGCCTCCACACGAAGAACAAGCTCTCTGACATTAACAGGCTTTATCATATAATCGTCTGCGCCTGAACGAAAACCGTACTGCATATCTTCAAACTGATCCTTTGCAGTGACCATCAGTATCGGCAGATCGTATCCCGAATCCCGCAGGGACCTTGTCAGTTCGCAGCCGTCCATATTCGGCATCATAATGTCTGCTACAATTAGATCTATATATTTTTCCTCCATAATGTCAAGAGCTTCCTTGCCGTCTGCTGCGGCAACAGCATTATAGCCGCTGTCGGAAAGAACGGTGCAGAAAAGCTCACGCATATCGGCATTGTCCTCAACTACCAGAATGTTGAACATAATTATCAGCTCCTTATGAGATTATTATACCATGAAGCAAAAATGCCCGGCTTGCAAGGGTATTTTTGCAAAGCCGTCATATAAACCGGGCGGCAGCCCCTTCACCTTGCGAAAAAAAGGTGTTTGTGTTTATTATACCATAAAAATATACGTTTGTGTAAACTAAAATATTTTTTTCAGTTTATTCTGAGTTTATTTTGGCTTGTCCAAGAGTTTACTTTGTCGTGGTACAATAACGGTACAAGAGTAGGAGGTAATAAAATGCTGCAACTTAAAAATATAGTAAAGACCTATGAAGCAGGCGACTTGAAACAAACAGCCTTGAAAGGCGTAAGCATCAACTTTCGTCGGAATGAGTTTGTTTCTGTTCTCGGGCAGAGCGGTTCGGGAAAAACCACTATGCTAAACATTATCGGAGGACTTGACCGCTATACTGACGGAGATCTAATAATTAACGGAGTCTCCACTAAGAAATACAAGGACGCCGATTGGGATTTTTACCGAAACAGTTCTATAGGCTTCGTATTCCAGAGCTATAACCTTATCCCGCACCAGAGCGTTCTTGCGAATGTAGAAATGGCTTTGACGCTCGCCGGAGTTTCAAAGAAAGAGCGGCGAAAACGTGCTATCGAGGTGCTTGAAAAGGTAGGTCTTGGAGACCATATCCATAAAAAGCCCAATCAGATGTCGGGCGGTCAGATGCAGCGTGTGGCAATAGCGCGTGCGCTTATCAACAATCCGGATATTCTGCTTGCAGACGAGCCCACAGGTGCGCTTGATTCCGAGACCAGCGTGCAGATCATGGAGCTGCTGAAAGAGATCGCTAAGGATAAGCTGGTCATTATGGTCACTCATAATCCGGAGCTTGCCGAGAAATACTCAACCAGAATAGTAAGGCTGCTTGACGGAGAGATCGTAAGCGACTCTATGCCCTACACAGAAGAGTCTGAAAGTGATTTTGAAGAGAGTGATTTGAAAAAGAAAAGCAAAAAGAAAGTCTCTATGTCATTTTTCACCGCTCTTTCTCTGAGCTTTAATAACCTGCGAACCAAAAAGGGACGAACCATACTGACTTCTTTTGCAGGCAGTATCGGAATAATAGGAATAGCCTTGATCCTTGCGCTTTCTACAGGAATGAGCGCCTATATTTCCGATGTACAGAAGGAGACTATGACCTCTTATCCGCTTACGATAAGTTCCGAAACTGTTGATCTTACAAGCGTTATGGGTCAACGCAGGGAAATAGTAAACGAAAGGCGTGGAAAAGGCTCAGGCGAGAATAAAGAGCTTTCAGCAATTTACGCCGACTACAGCGAGCTTGAAGCAAGCGAGATGATGACCTCAAATATCGTAGAAAACGATCTTACCGAATTCAAAAAATACCTTGACGACCCTGACAGCGATATTCATCAGTATCTTGGCGAAAACGGAATAGTATATGCTTACGACGTTAATTTCAGTGTATATTCCTACGATGATGACGGGGCATTGATCGACAGCGATGCAGATACCGAAGAGATTTCTTCTTCCGGAAACGGGGAGAACAGAAGCCCAGGTAACAAAAAGGGGATCATGTCAGCTGTGCTTGGAGGCAATTCGTCTTTCGGAGCGGAAAACTTCTCCGAGCTTATGTCAGGCGCTGACGGCTCGTCCGTCAGTCAGGTAGTAACCGACAGCTATGATATTTTATTTGGCAGCTGGCCGGAGAATTATGACGAAGTAATTTTAGTACTTAATGAACAAAACGGGATCTCAGCCGGAACGCTTTATCAGTTGGGTCTGATAACCGCAGAGCAATATAAGGCTGCCCAAGAGCAAATTGAAAACGGAGAAGAAGCGGATGAGATCATTTTCAATTATGAGAACGTGTGCGGTCATACATTTTATCTTGTTCCCGCCTGCGACCATTATGTTGAAAATGACAATGGCACATTTGAATATATAGGTGAAAACGCATTATATGAACAACAGCTGCTTACAAATGCGGTCAAGCTTAAAATAACAGGCGTCGTCCGACCGAGCAAAGATTCTGATAACGCTGATATTTCAACTGCTGTCGCTTATACCTCCAAGCTGACCGACTACATGATAATACATACGGACGAAAGCGCTGTTATAAAAGCGCAGGAGGAGTCTCCCGAGATCAATGTGCTCAATGGTATGAAGTTTGAAGCGCCCGACGATGAAACAAAGATTGCCGCCGCAAAGGAATACATAGGAGCAATGGGAGTTTCAGAAAAGGCGTCTCTTTATAAGATGATCAGCTATTACAGCTCACAGGGTACTGAAACGGTCAAAGCTGCACAGCAGACTGATACAAAGGATATATCCGAAGCTGAGACGTTTTCTGAGGAGAATGCTTCTCAGAAAAGCAAGAATACTGAAAATGTCGGCGGTATGAATACGGACGAAAGTGCAATGGCAGCCGCTCTTGACCAATGGCTTGAAAAGGATCCGGATGAGGATATTCTCATTTCTTTATATGATGAATATATTGCAGGGGCAACCTACGAGGAAAATATGGAGAGCTTCGGTAAGGTCAGCTATGACGCTCCGGCTTCAATAAGCATATACGCTGACAGCTTTGAGGACAAGGACGCTATTGCCGAGTGCATCTCAGATTACAACGAAACTGCTGACGAGAACGATCAGATCACTTACACGGATTATGTGGCTATGCTTACGGCGTCCGTTACCACGATCATTGACGGTATATCTTATGTGCTTATTGCTTTTGTTGCAATTTCGCTTGTAGTTTCCTGTATAATGATAGGTATTATCACTCACATTTCCGTCATGGAGAGAACGAAAGAAATCGGAATTTTACGAGCTCTCGGTGCGTCCAAGCGTAATATATCTCAGGTGTTCAACGCTGAAACCTTCATCATCGGCTGCTGCTCGGGACTTATCGGTATCGGAATATCACTGTTGCTGTTGATACCAATAAACTCCATAATAGAGCGGCTGTCGGGAATAACAGGACTCACAGCTCAGCTGCCGATGGTTTCTTCAATTATACTGATTGCGATCAGCATAGCTATTACTCTTGTCGGAGGTCTGCTGCCGGCGAAGAAAGCGGCAAAGAAAGATCCTGTTATTGCACTCAGGAGCGACTGATTTATATGAAAAGTAAAATCAGTATAGATTTTTTAACGGATTTATTGCTTTATGTGACTTTGATAGTTTTAATTCTGGTTGATTCATTGTTATAACTTGGGCAAGATGTCCCCCGCTGAACGGTGGGTTGGCTATGCAAACCCCTTGCCACGTTGAATAACGGGGCAAGCCCCTTTGCTGTCTGTTATGCAATTTCCGATTCGTCATCCGGTTCAATAAAAACGCTGAACATTCCGTTGAATTAGCTGTTCATCTCAAACCTGATGCTTAAAAAATTTTTCCCCAGAATTCGCAAGTTGACATCTGAAATTTTAGTTATAAAAGTCTTTGCAGGTAGATCATAATGCTGTGTGAATGGACAAAACCGCACTTTTTATAAAAAGGCATAGTTAAGGGGCTATCACCCGTGCCGACTTGTAGAATGGAAAATTCGCCTGCGTACTCTTTGACAAGAAAATCAATCATTGCTTTTGCATATCCACTGCCTTGATATTCCGATTTCACGCACTATTCCGACGTTGCAACCCCTATTTTTCTTGCCAGGTCGTATTCTGACCATATGATGCAACTGCTGAGAATATTCACAAGCCATGCTCTGAAACTGCGTATTTTCGGCATATCTGCGTTCAGCATTGCCGGACGCTGTGAGCGTCACAGCGTATTTGACGCCATGATTTTAACTTGCACAATACAGTTCCTGTCAGAAAGCCTTATCTTAAATCGTCCATTGATCTATACAATAAATCTTTGCTTCCTGCTGTCAACCTCAGGTTGCGTAAAATAATAAAAAGTCAAGCTTACAGTGGTTGAAAAAATGCGGAAGCTATGATATACTTTGTTTGTAAGCTTATATTGCTCCCCCAAATAAACCTTGCCGGCAATACTCGCCGCAAAGTCAAAATCTCTGCGTTGCAAATCTCGACATACGCCAGTATGCCTTCGATTTGCGCCTTGATATTTTGCCTTTTCGGCTTCGTCTTTTGGCAAGTCTTAACCCCGTGGAGCAATAATACCGACTTGAAAGGAGAACAAATATGAGCTTTGGAAAAAATCTTCAGTATTTACGCAGACTTAACCGGAATATGACTCAGGAGGCCATCGCCGAAAAACTTGATGTATCACGTCAGACCGTCTCAAAGTGGGAAAGCGACGAGTGTAAACCTGAGATCGATAAGGCAATAGCCCTGTGCAGTCTGTTTAATTGCACTCTGGATAATCTTTTTAGGGAAGAACTGAACGCTTACGATGAGATGTACTCAAATCTGAGAGTAGAAACTGTACCGGCGTTTCGATATGTGATCTACACCGTCATAAGCGCCGATCCGGAGAGTGACGCACTTGACAAAATAACTAAAATCGCTAAGGACAACGGTGATCAGGATCCCAAAATTATTGGCTGGGATTTTCCGTATCTTTCTCAGGAGCAGATAAACGTGTACAAAATGCATGGATACACAGCTGCATGGATGTTGCCTGCGGATCTCACTCCCGACGGTCTTGAGGTCAGGGAGCAGAAGGCTCAGAGCTATGCCGCTGTACATATTGAAAGTCCCTTTGATAATCCCTTTGTTACTATTCCCAACGGCTACAAAACCATTGACGAGTATATGAAAATAAACGGCTTGAAGCACGTTTGGGACGGAATTATCCCTTGCTTTGAAACGAGCGGCGAAAGCATGGATATCTATATCGCCTGCGAATAAAGAATATGAAGAAGTATCTGAATTTAAATTTTATGTCCTATTGACACAATAAATCCCCCCTTGTTATTATGACTAAGGGGGGATTTTGTTGATAAACGCACCAAAGCTTGATATAGCGGAAAATCGTAAATCACAGGACTTTTGTCCGGAAATGATCCTGTTCGTCTTCGCTGACGATTTTGAAACCAAGCTTTTCGTAGAGCTTTGCTGCGTTGATATTGGTTTTCCGATGTCCAATATTTATCTTTGTAACTTGATATTCTCTTTGAAGAATTTCAATAGCAAGATTCATTGCATTTTCACCATAATGATTTCCCTGATACCTTGCGTCTATCATTATCGGATTTATAAAACCCGATACACCGTCCTCATCATAGCCAAGACCTATCAATCCGATGATCGTTTCATCAAGCATTATTGCATAGAGGGTAGTGTGTTCTTCATATCGGCTTATTCCGACCCAATAGATATTTGGTATAGGAAATATCTCCTTTTGCTGCTCCGAAACAGAAAGATTTGCAGCTTCAAGCCAATTCTCGTTATTAAGTTCAGACAGATATATTTTCATAAAAGCACTCCGTTTCATAATTCTTTGATCAGTTTTCTGACCTGCTTATTCAGATTTGCCGGGTATTCTGACCAATGCTCTCAAATGATTTTAGCACTAAATAATTCGGGCTTTAGCTCCGGATATAATTGCAGCGCAAAGCTGTCTGCCTCGCCGTCAATTACAAGAGAATCTATGAATTTATTCTGAAGTTCGCCCCCGTGGAGCATGAACCGGTAGTTGCCCCATACTGTATGATGATATTCGTGAGCAAAAACGTACCTTATCCAAGCTTCATATCCTTGTATCAAAGGATTGACCTGTATCATGATATTGCCGAATAACGATGTTCCGACAACGCCGTTTTGCTTGCTGTTCACGCATATATCATCATTGTCACTCGGAAGCTGAGGTCAATCGGCGCATAACAGCACAGTCTTTCCCAATAAGAAGAGATCACTTCCTCTTCCCAACAAACATCGGGAGATTCGCCATTCTTTATTCGCTCAATGTATTTTCTTATCTCTTTATATGTATTTATGACATTGATCTTCATTGTCATTTTCTCCGTTTCTCCGGTACATATTCTGATTTATCGGGCACCCTGCCCGTATGTGACAGCTCTCGCAAACATGGCTCATTCAGCCGGATTGCCAGCGGGGACACCCCGCCAAATTCCGATATGTCAATTTGTTTATCTGTTCGATAAATGAGAAGTTGTATTACTCTACCACAAATTCAGTCCACTCAGTATGATTATACTGCATTACATCTTCTGCTTTTTTCATTCCTATTCTCTCATAGAACGTAATTGCATTCTCATTTGCAATCAGATACACTGCAATATCCTTTTCACCACCGGCTTTCTCGTGTGCAGTTTTAACCAAACATCTGCCAATACCTTGCCCTGTATACAATCTGTCAACACCTAAATCCGTGATATAGAGCCAATAGGCATAATCGGTTAATCCAAACAAAACGCCGACAATTATGCCGTTTTCATTTCGTGCAACAAGACTGATCGATACAGTTTTAACAAGTTTTTGTATTCTCTCCTCAAAACGTTCTTTGGGATATTGCGAGCCTAAATCTGTTCTTTTCAGAAACTCTATATATTCCTTCGTCGAAATCCGTTCTTCGTTAATTCTTATTCTCTCGTTCATATAGCACCTCGTCAAATTCCGGTTTTTCAATCTGTTTATTTCCCCGACAAATTGGAATTTATCTTATCCTATCCATATAGTATTCATCCAAATACTTTCCGTCGACAAAAACTGATTTTCGTATAATTCCATCTATTTGTATACAAGTGTATCGCAACTTCATTTTCACAAATTACAGTTAACACTAAACGTGTAACCTTCTTTTCCTCAGCCCAGACATTCAATCTTTCAAAATACTCCGTTCAAATTCCTTTTCCAAAGAATCAGTATCAAGCGTTTCAAGCATATTGCATTCTTTATTCGCTCAATGTATTTTCTGATTTCTTTATATGTATTTATGACATTGATCTTCATTAACACTTTTTCCATTTCTCCGGTTTTAACCTGACTATACGGCGGTTTCAAACTTATTCATACTGAATTACGATTTACAGCACTATCTTAAAACCCGCCATAATGTGATAACGTTTCAGCAGCAATTTCCGAGCCTATATTCATTGCCTTTATTATATCCTTTTCAAGCATATATGAGCAGACAAAGCCTGCATGATAGCTGTCACCGCAGCCGGTAGTGTCAACAATATTTTCAGCCTTTACAGCCGATACACGATATTCCTTACCTTTGCAATAAGTAACGCTGCCTTGTTCTGCAAGGGTCATATTGAATAATCCGTCAAAGCAGTTTGACATTTCTTCAAAGTGGGGAAGTAAATCTTCGGAACCGCTTATCATAAAAAAGTCAACAAAATGAGCATACCGTTTCATATCATCGAAATCTCTGTACACATCAAAATCTACCGCAAGCCTGAAACCGTATTTTTTCTTTAATTCAATGACTTGCGCAAAACACGACGCCCAAAAATGAATAAAAACAACATCGGCAGCCGCTATGATATTTATTTCTGTATCATTCAGTATTATATTGTCAAGTATCCTGCCGTCCCACGAATCTTCTTTGTAATACCGGTCGCCGTTGGCGGTAAGGTAAGTCCTGTTGTTTGCTGTCGGATACCGTTCATCTATTCTGATATGACTCTTGTCGATATTCAGACCGTCAATTGATCTCATAACCGCTTCTGCGTATTTGTCCTTGCCGACAATTCCAAGAAGTGTAACGTCTATCTCATTGAACTTTGATGCGTGAGCAGCAAAATTCAATGCTTCTCCACCGGGTCTGATAATATCTGTTCCGTCAAAAACATCTGCGCATATACATGGCAATGCAACAAGTTTTAGTTTTTTCATTTTTTATCTCCTTATAAAATGACTTGAAAGTTATTTGTCATCGGATTTAAAATATTCATCTCTTAAAATTGCATATTGATATTTATCGCACCATTCATGGTTTAAAGCGCTGTTTCCTCTGTAACATTTTACATAATGCGCTTCTCTCCTCATTCCGATTTTCTCCATTATGCCATAAGAGCCTTTGTTTAAGGTATTACAATCTGCGATTATCCTCCGAAGTTCTAACGTTTCAAAGCCCAGCTTCAAAAGAGCTCTTCCAATTTCGGTTCCGTAACCCTTGCGCCAGTAATTCCGATGCAATTCCCAAGCCAGCTCTGACGGGTCTTTGTCGGTATAAGCTAATTCGCAGGAGCCTATCAACTGACCTGTTTCTTTTAATACAACAGCATAACGGTAGTTTATGCAAGGTGTTTGTTCTGCGCATTTTATTCCCCAATCAATATATCCCCGAACTTCATCCGCACTCTTTGGCTCACCGGAACGATATTTCATATTTTCAATATCACTAAGCATATCATAAAAGACATCAAAGTCCTCTGTTTTATATTTTCTGAATATCAAGCGTTCTGATTCTATCTCAATATAATCCATATTACTCACCTCATCGGTTTCGGATCTACCGACTAATTTCATAACACATTACTTCGCATTGTTCATCTGAACCGAATTTTTTCTGTGCCATACAATTTCTTACATAGACCATTCCGCATTTTTTCATAACCTTGCCCGAAGCAGGATTATCAATGCAATGACACGCACCAATTCTATCAAATCCGCATTGAAACAGCTCGTCGATCACTGCTTTGACCGCTTCGGTCATTATCCCGTTTCCCCAATAGTCATATGACAGCACATAACCTATTTCAGGTACACCAACACTATTAATGCCAACCAAATCGACGCAGCCTATCGGTTCATCGGTATCTTTTAGTGTAATAGCCCAACAATATTCTGCGCCAAGGCACATTTTCAGATATTCTTCGGTTATTTCAATACTTGTATGCGGATGCCAGCGGCAATATCGTGCAACACGTTCATCATAGGTCCAGTTTTTATACATAGCTTCAGCATCTTTCTTCTTAAACGGACGGAGAACGAGTTTGTCGGTATATAGTGTGTTCATGTCAGTCCCTCCAAAACAATTACGATTTTTAAGTATGCAGTTTAAATTTTGCAGTGCAGATATACTTATATAGCGGCTCACATATTTCCGTTAAACCGCATATTCCTCCGCAAAAAAACGGAAATAATCTTCAATACGCTCCATAGCCTCTTGTTCCCGTTCAGGCTCTCTGTCACACATCTGGATAAGGAGCGATATGGGCGCTGTAAAGGACATCGAAAGCATTTCGGGGTCGTTTTTTCTCATAATTCCGTTATCCATCATCGTCTGAAATATCTTATGATATATTCCCTGTACGCTGTCGATGTTGTACTTTGTAGTAAGAAGCGCAATGCGATGATTTCTGAACTGCTCCATAGTAAGCATTCTTCTGACTTTTTTTATCATAGGGTCGCAGAGGGTAAACTCTATTCTTTTTAGCGACAGAGTAATAAGCTCGTCCATTGAGCAGGGTATTTCTCCGGGACTTAAAACCGAGCCGAAATTGTCCTGATAGTACCCCTCCACCTTTTCGATAAGCGAGTCGAGTATATCCTCCTTGCCCTTGAAATGCTTATATAGCGACGGACCCTTTATCCCTGCATTTTCTGCAATAAGGTCAACTCCCACGCCGTCGTAGCCTTTTTCGGCAAAAAGGGTAAGTGCCGAATCGAGTATCTTGTCTTTGGTCGGTATTTTTTCCATGATATATTTCTCCTTATGTGAGCTAACGTGCGTTTTCTTACTATATTATATTTTATTATTATTGTTTTGTCAAGAGCGAAATAAAAATGCAGGACTATTCAGCAGTTTTTCTTGACAAGAGATAACAAGTGTGGTATAATGATTTCGGAAAACGAACGTTAGCTTTGCTGAAAAATGATTAATATTGTTCTGTTTTCTGAGAATAAGCAATAAATCGAATCGAAATTGATAGAGGAAAGGTGAGTATGATGATAGCTGAAAACAAATACCCGATATTGGAGTTTGATGACAGCAATATCGCAAAATTAAATCCTGTTTCCTTTGTGGATAAGCCATTTGAAACCAACAAATTGATTATCACTTTTTTCCCCGAAGTTATGGACAAGCTGAAAGACGAGGGAAAGATAACGCTTGAAAGAATTATCTGCGGCGAGAATCCTGTCACGATATATCGCTTTACTGATACTGATATTCTGATAACTCTCGGATATGTAGGCTGTCCCTCCTGCGGTGGAAATCTTGATCTGTTTAATGTTATGGGTATCACCAAGGTAATGTTCTGCGGTGGCGGCGGAGTGCTTGACAAGAATATTGAAGTGGGACAGCTGCTTGTAGTTGACGGCGCAATAAGGGACGAAGGATTTTCCTACCACTACATAGAACCTTCAAGGTATATCTACACCAAAACTGAAGTCACAGAAAAAATAATAAAGTATCTTGAGGAAAATTCTATTTCCTACATTCGTGGTTTAACGTGGACAACTGACGCAATTTTTCGTGAAACCGCTGATAGGATCGCTCGGAGAAAAGAAGAGGGCGCAAAGATCGTAGAAATGGAACAGGCAGGCTGTATTGCCGTTGCACAGTTCAGAGATTTTGATTACGGCGCACTGATCTACGGCGGAGATGATGTTTCACAGGAGGAGTGGGACAGCAGGGATTGGTATAGCCGCAAGGGGATACGATATGACCTTGTAATGCTTTGTAAAAAACTGGTGAGCATTATATAGCTTGATTTCAATGAATTTCACTGTTAAAATAACATCAAATATGAATGAATTAACAATGCGGTAACGTACAATAAGACTGATGGCTGCATAGATTCAATGCTGAGGCGCAAAACCTCGGCATTTTTTTATTTATCGGCTGGGTTTGGTTGGCGCTTGCTTCTTTTTGTAAAAAGCTGGTATTAACAAGACCTTCCTATACAATTTAACGAAAGGTCATCTTTTGGGTGTGCATATGTGATTTCTTTATATAAATTCAAATGCGCAAATCGGTCTGTTATCTTAAAAATTACATAAATTTTCAAAAAAGTATTGACAAACGGAATTAAATGTCATATAATATAAATACAATTCATACAAAAATGGTATGATATGAGTTGAACAGAATTTGTAAGATAAATACATTTTATCGTGTAAAATTTAAACCTATGCTTGCGGCACGCTATCTCATAAGACCGTTGGAGCATTTCCGTACTTAAAAAAATGTAAGCATAGATAACACACTTAAAAAATGTTTAAAGGGAGGAAAAAATCATGTCAAAGGTTTACAAAGGTACAACGGAGCTTATCGGCAATACGCCGCTTGTTGAGGTGGTAAATATTGAGGAAAATCAGGGCTTGAAGGCTAAGATACTCGTCAAGCTCGAATACTTAAATCCCGCAGGAAGCGTTAAGGACAGGATCGCAAAGTCGATGCTTGAGGATGCAGAGTCCAAAGGTCTGCTGAATAAGGACACGGTCATCATCGAGCCGACATCGGGCAACACGGGTATCGGACTTGCGGCGATCGCTGCGGCAAAGGGGTATCGTGTAATTCTTACAATGCCCGAAACAATGAGCGTTGAGCGCAGAAATATTCTTAAAGCCTACGGTGCGGAAATTGTACTCACTGACGGCGCAAAGGGAATGAAGGGTGCGATAGCCAAGGCGGACGAGCTTGCTAAGGAATACGAAAACAGCTTTATCCCCGGACAGTTTGTAAATCCTGCCAACCCCGAGGCGCACAGAAAGACCACAGGTCCTGAGATATGGAACGACACGGACGGTAAGGTTGACATTTTCGTTGCAGGCGTAGGCACGGGCGGAACTATAACCGGAGTCGGCGAATATCTTAAGTCTCAGAACCCCGATATTGAGGTTGTGGCTGTCGAACCGGAAAGCTCTCCTGTTCTGTCGGAGGGCAAGGCGGGGCCTCATAAAATTCAGGGAATAGGCGCAGGGTTTGTACCCGATACGCTCAATACGAGCATATATGACAAGATAATAAAGGTTTCCAACGAAAACGCATTTTCGGCTGCAAAGCTTATCGCAAAGAGCGAGGGCTTGCTTGTGGGAATTTCTTCGGGTGCGGCGCTTCATGCGGCTTTAGAGCTTGCAAAACAGCCCGAGAACATCGGCAAAACGATCGTAGCGCTTTTGCCGGACAGCGGCGACAGGTATTATTCCACTCCGCTTTTTTCAGAGTGATAAGACAGCGGCACACATAGCTGTATTGTCAGTTTGTGTGCCGTTTATTTTTCGACCGCATAAAAACTATTTAAGGAGTTTTCAGCTATGACGCATATAACGGAAGAAGAATTGCTAAACGCAATAGAGCAAAAGTATATAATTCCGACCCGACGCAAGCGCAAAAAATATGTGGGATTGGAATTTGAATTTCCGATAGTCAACCTTTCGGGTAAAGCGGTCGACTTTGAAATTGTCCACGCTCTTACAAACGAGTTTGTGTCAAATTTTGATTTTTCACAGTTGAGCCTTGACGAAGATGGCAATATTTACTGTGCGGTATCGAGCGATAACTGCGATGGAATTTCCTTCGATTGCAGCTATAATACACTGGAGCTGTCTTTTGGCACGGAGGAAAATCTGCGTATCCTGTACATGAGATTTGTGAAGTATTACAGCTTCATACAGACTTTCCTCGCAAAGTACGGCTATACGCTGACAGGCATGGGCGTCAACCCGAATCATGCCGTCAACCGATACGAGCCTGTACACAGCGAGCGGTACAGAATGCTGTACAGACATCTCTCGTCTTACATAAAATATGAAAACGCTATGGAGTTTCACGACGTTCCCAATTTCGGAATGTTTTCCTGTGCCTCGCAGGTTCAGCTTGACGTGGAAGAGCGTGACATTGCCGAGGTGCTGAGTACGTTCTCAAAGCTTGAACCGATAAAGGCGGTGCTGTTTGGAAATTCCTATTGGGATAAACGTCCCGATCATCTTATAAACCGTGACTATTTCTGGCAAAACAGCCTGCACGGTCTTAATCCGCATAATGTCGGCGCATACGAAACGGAGTTTAAAAGCACGGACGAGGTCGTGAAATATATCGCCTCGATGAGTATGTACTGTGCAGAGCGTGAGGGAAAATACATTAATTTTGCGCCTGTTCCTCTTCGTGATTATTTTTCCGCAGAACAGATAACAGGCGAATATTTCGACGGTCAGCAATACTGTGAGATTTCTTTCAAACCTGAGATCGGCGACCTTAAAAATCTGCGTTCTTTTAAATTCGAGGATCTGACCTACCGTGGAACCGTCGAATTTCGCAGCGTATGCACACAGCCTGTCAGCGAGATAATGAGCTCGGCGGCTTTCCATGCAGGACTTATGGAAAATCTCCACGAGCTTACAGAACTTTTTGAAAATAACACGGTTATTTATCACAAAGGCTTAAATGCCGCACAGCTGCGTGAGCTGTTCTCAAAACGCGATCTGCCGGAATTTGTGGATAAGTCGGAGCTTAAAGATCTTATCTTCCGTATTCTCAAACTTGCAAAGGACGGACTTGTTCGGCGTGGATTCGGTGAAATGATCTTTTTAGAACCGCTGTATTTGCGTGCGGAAAATCTTATCAGTCCGGCAAAACAAATGCTTGAGGAAATTGAAAACGGCAAGCCGATAGAGAAAATAATTTCGGAGTATGCGGCGCTTGAAAGAAAAACGGAGAGGGTGAGGGCATTTGCATAATTCACATATGCTTGACGGGCGGTTCGGACTGGAAAGAGAAACGCTGCGAGTGGACAAAAACGGAAGACTTGCACAGACTCCCCACCCTTTTGAAGACGAGCATCTCACCCGTGATTTCTGCGAAAATCAGCTTGAAATTGTCACGCCCGTATGCCGCAGCATTGACGAGGCTGTAACGGAGCTTGAACGGCTTGACGCAAAAGCAAGAGAAGTCCTTTCACGGCAGAACGAAACGCTGTGGCTTTACAGCAATCCGCCGCATATCGAAAGCGAGGACGAGATACCCGTCGCTCTGTTTGAGGGCAAATTGTCCGCAAAATCAAGCTATCGGAAAAATCTTGAACACAGATACGGCAAGCGGCTTATGCTCTATTCGGGGCTTCATTTTAACTTTTCATTTTCGGAAGAATATCTTCATGAACTGCATGATAAAAGCGGACTCGCCGAAAGCTATGAGGATTTTAAAAACGATTTTTATTTAAGACTGCTTAAACAGGCAAGCAGATACAGCTGGCTGTTAGTTTTCTTAACAGCCGCAAGTCCGGTTTACGACAAGTCATTTGACGAGGATAACAGCACGGGTATTGGATTTGACGGTTATTCATCAATGCGCAGCGGTGAGCGTGGATACTGGAACCAGTTTGTTCCGCAGCTTGATTTTTCAAGTCTTGAAAGCTATATTGCAGGTATTCAGCGGTACATTGACAAAGGCGTGCTGTTTTCCGCAGGCGAACTGTATCTTCCCGTAAGGCTTAAACCGAAAGGCGAGAACAGTCTTGAAGCGCTGCGGCAAAACGGCGCAGACCACATCGAACTGCGTATGTTTGACCTTGATCCGCTTGAACCGCTCGGGATAAACATTACAGATCTTAGGTTTGCGCATCTTCTGCTCGTTTATCTGAGTGCGCAGGAGGATCTTGACTTCACGGTAAAGCTTCAGGAACAGGCAATAAAAAATCACAAGGCAGCCGCTGCGTTTAATGCGGAAAACATAAAAATCGACGGCGTTGCGATTTATCGGGCGGCGGAACTTATTCTTTGCGATATGGCAGATTTCTTTGCGGACTTTGAGGCTGCGAAAAAAGTTATTGAATATGAAAATGATAAAATTCACAGCGAAAGGCTCTGCGAAAAAGTTAAAAACAGAATTACAATAGACTATCAGAGAGATATTTTAAAGCTATCCGAAAAGGCAGGGGGTGATAACAATGTGCGAGCTTTTGGGGTTTACATCAAGCAGGAGAGCGGACGTGAGAGAATATCTGAGGGAGTTTTACAGCCACAGCGTTAAGCACCCTCACGGCTGGGGGCTGATGCGTGAGGAGAACGGCAGGACGGAAATTATAAAAGAGGGAGTCTGCGCCGTAAAAAGCGAGATAAACTCAAGCGTTATCGAAGAAACTGAGCCGCAGAAAAATATGCTTGCACATATACGTCTTGCAACGGTAGGCTCGGTCAAAAATGAAAACTGTCACCCTTTCAGCGGCGAGGATATTTCGGGCAGACGCTGGACATTAATTCACAATGGCACGATTTATTCGAGTAAAAAGCTGATACCGTATATGAACACGCAGATCGGCGACACCGACTCAGAGCGTGTGTTTCTTTATCTGCTTGACGAGATGAATAATGCGATCTCCCAAAACGGCAGAGAGCTGAACGCACGGCGAAGGTTTGAGATAATCGACAGCCTTGTGACAGATCTTTCTCCGAGAAACAAGCTGAATATGATAATATTTGACGGAGAGATTCTGTATGTACATAAAAATATGAAGAATACTCTCTTTTACAAGCAGGAGGACTGCGGCATTGTTTTCTCTACACAGCCCCTCGATAACGGCGCTTGGCAGAAGTTCCCTATCGCACAGCTTTTCGCATACAAGGACGGTGAAAAGCTGTTTTCGGGGACGAATCACGGTAATGTTTTTGTACCTACTCTCGAATATATTACGGCAATGGACGCTATGAATATCTGAAAATTCCTTGTATGCCTGCCGTTCGTGGTGATAGTTGTTGACGGTCAAGCAAACAGCTCCCCGGCAGTATCCTTATAGTATTCCGCCTGAGCCGCCCACAAGGCTGCATAAATTTTATCCTCAGCGATCAGACCGTCGTGCGTTCCACGTTCAACGATCCGTCCGTTATCCATTACGGTTATCTCGTCGCAGAAGCGGCAGGAGGAAAGTCGGTGAGATATATAAATAGCCGTTCTTGTGCCCACGATTCCGTTGAATTTCGTGTAAATATCATGCTCGGAAATGGGGTCAAGCGCCGCTGTCGGCTCGTCAAGGACGATGAAAGGCGAGCCTTTGTATATCGCTCTTGCAAGACATAGCTTCTGCGCTTCTCCGCCCGAAATTTCTACTCCCTGCTCGTCGAAATCCTTGTAAAGACAGGTTTCAATGCCGTTCTCCATAGTGTTGAGCCGCTCGCCAAGCCCTGCTCGGATAACGCAGTCGGTCACTCGCTCGCTGTCGTAATCGGTATCGGCGGCAACATTCTCCGCAAGGCTGAACGAAAACAGCTTGCTGTCCTGAAATACAACCGAAAACAGCGCCATATAATCCTCGTACTTGTACTTTTTTATATCAATTCCATTGAGGGTTATTTCTCCCTCGGTGGGGTCGTACAGCCGGCAGAGCAGCTTTATCAGCGTGGATTTTCCGCAGCCGTTCTTGCCCACAAGCGCCATTTTCTCGCCGATACGCCATTTCAGATTTATGTCTTTAAGCACATATTCCTCGCTGTCGGGATATTTGAAATAAACGTGCTTAAATTCAAATTCGTACTCGTTGTCGTCGCGTTTTTCGGTGGGGATAGTGCCCTTGTATTTTTCATCGGGAATGTCGAGAAAGTCGAAATACAGCTTGCAGAATGTCGGCGTTATTTTCAGCAGCCCGAAACAGTCGGAGATTTCCGAAACGCCTGCCGAAATCTGTTCAAAATAGAGCGCAAAAGCAATAACCTCGCCCGGCGAGAGCATTCCGCTTGCCGCTCTCATCACTGCAAAGCCGTACATCAGCACCTCTGTAAGAATGTGCACAAGCTGAAAAATAAAATTCGGCAGCATTGCTTTTTTATAGCCCTTGAACCAGCCGTCAAGATTCGTTTTCTGTGCCTTGTCAAGCTCTTTTTCGATAAGGCTCTGCTGTGAATACATTCTTATCTCTTTGCCGTTGCGATAATTGTTCAGCACATATTTATTAAAAAAATCATCGGCACGGTCTGCCGCAATTATGTTTTTATCGTTATGTATCTCCTCAAAACCGAGTATCGCTTTCGGATTTATCACCAGCGATTTTATAAGCTCCAGAATCGCCGCTATGACCGCTACTGTGACAAATCCCCAAATAGACTGGATAAAGCCCATAAACCCTGTAGTTGCCGTCGGCTCTCTGAAGGCTGTGGGAACAATAAGAATAACTCCCGTTATCACAAGAAAAATGCCGCCGATCGTTCGCATAAAATAGTTGCAGGCTGCACTGATACCTGCGTTGCCGTTATCGGGCTGACGCTGTGCGTTTGAAAACCTGTTCTGCGTGTCGGTGCTTTCAAGGTGAACATAATCCATAGTCATAACCTTCTGCCAAAGGTTCTTTTGCATATTTGATTTTTCTGCAAATAAATGCGACTCCCTGCGCCTGCGCAAAAATCTCTTAATTATGGAAAGCAAAGCCTGAATACCTACAGCTATCGCCGCATATAGCAGCAGGGTTCCAACAGGCTTAGCCTGAGCTATTCCGTCAATAACCAGAGCTGACAAATAAATAGAAATAAACTTCCCCGAAAGGTCAACGCAGTAGGCTATTGTATCCCTTGCAATAACGCCCTTATCTGCGGCGTTTACAGTTTTCAGCGTTCGCTGTATTATTAAGTGTTTTTCCTTTGCCGTCAAGGTTTTTTCATTATTGTTATTCATCTGACTGCACCTCCTTGTCGTTGTAATACGAGCTTTGAAGTTCAAAAAGTTCTGCGTACTTTCCACACTGCTCCATAAGTTCGGCGTGTGTGCCTTCTTCGATAATAGCGCCGTTTTCTATCATTATTATCCTGTCGCAGAAGCGTGTGGAGGCAAGCCTGTGTGAAATGAACACGCTTGATTTTCCCGTTGAAAAGTCCGCATAATTAAGATACATTTCCTGCTCTGCTATTGGATCTAAAGCGGCTGTCGGCTCGTCAAGAAGCAAAACAGACCCGCCTTTATACAGCGCTCTTGCCAAAGCAAGCTTCTGCGTCTGTCCGCCCGAAAACTCTGTCGCATTCTCAAAAACGGATTTCACAAGCCGTGTGTTTTCCTTTTCGGGCAGGCTCATAACCTTATCATATAATCCTGCCTTTTTCAGACAATCATAAACTCTGTCCATGTCGATATTTTCAATATCCGCCCCTGCAACATTTTCCGCAATCGTAACGGGCAATACCGAAATGTCCTGAAATACCGCACCGAAAAGGGAAAAATATTCATCTCTGTTGTAGCTGTTCACAGGCTTGCCGTTGAGAAGAATTTCGCCCTCCGTGGGATTATACAGCCCAGACATAAGCTTTATCAGCGTTGTTTTGCCCGCTCCGTTAAGTCCCACCAGCGCAAGCCGTTCGCCCTTGTGCAAAGTGAAAGAAATATTATGTATAGTCGGGTTTTCAGAACCACTGTATGTGTAGCTTACGTTTCTGAACTCTATCTCACATTCGCCCGACGGCAGCTTTTCGCCCTTGCCGCGGTTGGTCTTGTCTTTTATATCGAGGTATTCTCTTGAATATGAAATGTTATTCGACAGCCATTTAAATCCCGAATATTTATCGAAAACATCTCTGACAGCAGAGCTGAATTCAGAAATAGAACCAAAATAAAGTACAAAGTCTCCTGCACCTATATTACCTTGAACCACCATATAGATCACATAGGCATAAGCGGCGAAATTTGATAAATATACCATCAGTACACGGGCAAGATCGTGTCTGAAAGACCATTCGTCCTGCTGTTCGTACCAGTTAAGGCGGTTGTCGAACGACCTTGTAAACAGCTTATTAAACCACCTGTCCATACCGTAAACACGAACGTCCTTTGCGGTAGAAAAACTGCCTCCTGCGTGGTGGATATAGTCAAGCTCCCTGTCGTATTTCTGCCAATTGTCTGCCATATTCCATATCCACTTCATTTTGTGCCGCTCAATGTAATAGCTTGCGATAGCAGGCACGCCGACGATAAGCAGCATTATCGGATCAAGCAAAGACAGGATAGAGCCGTACGCTATTACCTGCAATACCGCCATCAAAAAATATTCTATGGTATTTATGGTCTTCCATGTGATATAATCTGAGCCTGTTTCAGCTTTTTTCAAAGCGTCGCTTTTGTCACAGCTTTCGTTGTTTTCGTAATCGGTCGACATATTCTTGCGGATAATTTTCCGCTTCATATGGCAAAGAAATTTGTAAAGGCCAACATAACCTTGATAATCGGTTGTTTCGTTCCATATGTATTTTGACATACGCTCGCCTGCGATAAGCAGCAGGCATATAGCCGCAAGCCTTGTTCTCGCCGAAGTACCCAGCGCAAGTTCGACGACATACTTGCTTGTAAACGTTCCGAACAGCGAGTTCGCCACAGCCGAAATCAGTTCCACGATAAGCAGCAAAAACATAACAGGCTGACTTTTCCAAAGCTCCGAAAGAATATATCTCATATTCTCGCCCGTCTTGTACTTTATCTTAGCCTGTTCCTTATTGTAATTATCCCAGACCTTTTTGCGTTTTTCCTTAGTATATTTTGCGATCTTAACACGCTTCATATTCTCACTTCCTTCCCATACAGCATATCACAAAAAGAACCGTTTGTGTGGATCTCTGCACGAACGGTTCATATATTTCACGAATGGTAAATTTACCTCAGCGGTATCATTATCTCGGCAGCAAAAACGCCCTCCTCATTCTGCCTGTTGACGTAACCGCCGTATTTCTTTGCAACCCTGTCAATGCGGAACAGACCGTATCCGTGTTCGCCCTCTTTGGTGGAGAGATACGTTCCTTTTTCCTTGCGGACTTTTCCTGCGGAGTTTTGCACCGAGAGATAAAGCTGTCCTTTCAGCTTGCCGATATAGACACGCATGAACCGCTCTTCTTCGGGAAGAGCGCCGCAGGCTTCAACTGCATTGTCAAGCATATTTCCCAGCACAGAGCATAGCTCCACATCGCTCATGGGGAGATCATCGGGAACAGCGGCCTTGACGTTAAGCCGAACATTCAGCTTTTGAGCAACGCCGAGCTTGCTGTTTAAAATTGCGTCCGCCATGACATTTCCCGTCTTTATTACGGTATCAACGGTATCGAGGTCGTCAGCAAGCTCGTTCAGATAGCCAGACAGCTTATCATAATTTCCCTCGGAAAGCTGTATCTTCATATTATTGATATGGTTGCGGTAATCATGCCTCCAGCCACGCACTTGACGGTACATATTCTGAATCTCACGCACCTGCTTTTCGATAAGCTCGCTCTGGAAGCGTTCTATCCGGCGGTCTATCATGTTGTAAAGGGTGCGGCGGATAAAAAAGATCAGCAGGACAATCATTACGACTGCTGATAGAATAATTAAAAATACTATTGCTAATTTCATTTTGTTTCCTTTGCAACTATAGTTTATTGGTTGTTTCGATTTCTTTTATCAGATTTTTGCATTTTTCCATCAACTCTTCGTTTTCAGCTTGCAATTGGTCTATAGCTTGGGATTTTACCATAGTTACAGTATTTTCATCATCGATAAATCCGAGTTTTTTATACATTTTATAAGCCGGCTTTTTTCTGTTTGTTTGAAGTGAAAACATTCTGTCTTTTCCAACGTGTTCAATAAACAGACTCATCATTCTTGTTCCAAAGCCCTGCTTTTGATACAAAGGCGCAACTGCTACAATATCTATATAAGTTATACTCTCATCTAAAATGGACGGTTGATTCCAAGCTGTAATAAACCCGACCGTTTCTAAGTTATTTTTAATGCAATATGCATATTTATCATTATCGTCTATGCATTGAAAAAAATATTCTTCAAAACTATATATCTCGGAAAGTATAGAACAAACCCCATTTGCCGAATATCCAAATGCATCAAAATATATTTTCCGACAAGTTTCAATATCATCCTTTGTCATTAATACTAATTCTTCCATAGTTTTCACCTCGTATAAAATCCGATAAATCTATCGTTAATCTCTTTATAAAGCCGCCGTGAAAGCGGTAAACTCTCTCCGCTGTCAAGAGCAATTTCCGTCTTGCCGATACTCCGCACATACCGCAGATTTACGATATATGAGCGGTGGCAGCGAACAAAGCTGTCGGAAAGCTTGTCCGACAGATAACCGATACCGTTTTCACATTCAAGCGTATCTGCACTTATTAGTTTTACAAGCGTTTTTCTTCCCTGCGCTTCAATATAAATTATGTCGTCAAAAGAAATATGTGTTGTTGCCTCGGCAGTTTTTACAATTATGCCAAGCGATTTATTCTGCTTTTTGCTTAAATATTTATCGAGTACAGAAAACAGTTTTTGGCTGTCAACCGGTTTAAGCAGATAATGCAGCGCCTCGACATCATAGCCGTCGCTCATATATTCAGAAAAGCCTGTTATGAAAATTATCGGCAGCATATCGCCTTTACTTCGAAGCTTTTTTGCAAGCTCCATGCCGTTTATACCGTCCATTTCGATATCAAGCAAAAGCAGGTCGCAGGGATTATCTTCATATTCAAAAAGAAACTGCTCTCCGCTATTGTATTCGTCTATCAGTATTCTGTCGTTTCGGCTATACAGCAGATTTTTCAATGCTTTGACCTGAGTATTATCGTCATCGCAAATTGCAATTCTCATTAACGCCTTGCACTCCTTTTTGAAATATAATTTTATTATACCATGAAGCAAAAATGCTTGCAAGGCGTATGTGTTTATTATATCATATTTTTTTGATAATGTAAAATACATTAGCGCAAATAATAAAAAACAAAACTTTTGACCCCTTTCCCACCCGGAAATCCTCCCGACTTTATCACCCCACCCCGCAAAAATCCCCCATAAACCCCCGAAAATAAGGGCTTTGCACAGCTTTATACTCCGTATAGCACTGTTGTCATATAACCGCCTTCGAAATGTCAGATTTGAACTTT
>JBJERC010000071.1:0-2070 GCA_051882075.1 Oscillospiraceae bacterium
GATTTCAATCCACGCCCTCCGCAAAGAGGGCGACGCCGGGACTCCTCTTTTGTAAATCCTGCACTTTATTTCAATCCACGCCCTCCGCAAAGAGGGCGACTCGAGGGTTTCCGGAATATGGTTGACAAAGTTGTATTTCAATCCACGCCCTCCGCAAAGAGGGCGACGGTCGGAGAATATCATATAACACAACAAATATTAATTTCAATCCACGCCCTCCGCAAAGAGGGCGACGCACGGCGGTCGGAAGGATCGCAGATCAGAAAGCATTTCAATCCACGCCCTCCGCAAAGAGGGCGACCTCGGCGTTACGGCTACCCCCGACCGGGGGGACATATTTCAATCCACGCCCTCCGCAAAGAGGGCGACGGGGTTTAAACCTTGGGATTTAAATTGATCGTCGAATTTCAATCCACGCCCTCCGCAAAGAGGGCGACTTCAAGCTGGTTAACGCTTATACCGGGTGAAAACATTTCAATCCACGCCCTCCGCAAAGAGGGCGACCGCTCTTACTTCTGCGATATCCTCCGACTTGTTGATTTCAATCCACGCCCTCCGCAAAGAGGGCGACTCGTATGCCCGTAATCGAGGAAAAAATAAAAGTCATTTCAATCCACGCCCTCCGCAAAGAGGGCGACATAACTATTCGTTTATTACAAAGGATAATAAAGATTTCAATCCACGCCCTCCGCAAAGAGGGCGACTCTACACCCATTATATACCCACGGCGGTATTTTTTATTTCAATCCACGCCCTCCGCAAAGAGGGCGACATGTTTTCTTTCAATCTTTCGTCCGACGAAACTTATTTCAATCCACGCCCTCCGCAAAGAGGGCGACTTGTCGGTGACAGGTTTACCGTCAATAGTCTTTATCATTTCAATCCACGCCCTCCGCAAAGAGGGCGACGTAATTCCGTTATACACTTGTTTGTGTTATTCAATTTCAATCCACGCCCTCCGCAAAGAGGGCGACCTGACATTCCCGAAAAATCAAGGTTTGTACTGTTATTTCAATCCACGCCCTCCGCAAAGAGGGCGACATTCGCCGCTGTCGTTATACTCGCCTTTGCTTTCTATTTCAATCCACGCCCTCCGCAAAGAGGGCGACTTGAAGACTTTGGCTACGGAAACGGCTACGTTTATATTTCAATCCACGCCCTCCGCAAAGAGGGCGACGCACAGGCGACACCCACCGCCTGAGCAAGTCCCATTTCAATCCACGCCCTCCGCAAAGAGGGCGACGTATGTTTTAATGATAATTAAATTGGTATAATTAAATTTCAATCCACGCCCTCCGCAAAGAGGGCGACTAGTATAAATCAATAGAAATTATAAATTTTGTAATTTCAATCCACGCCCTCCGCAAAGAGGGCGACTGTTAGACCTCGGCGAAACTCAGGACGGGATATCATTTCAATCCACGCCCTCCGCAAAGAGGGCGACTTTTAGGCAAAAAGTTTTCCGCTAAATCAGATTATTTCAATCCACGCCCTCCGCAAAGAGGGCGACCCTTTGGACTTTTTAGATATTGATAACTGCGAAATTTCAATCCACGCCCTCCGCAAAGAGGGCGACGCCCTCTTGGGTAAGCAACACATCGGGCTTTATATTTCAATCCACGCCCTCCGCAAAGAGGGCGACGCGCTCCGCCGTCTGACAAGCAAAAGGCAAGGCTCATTTCAATCCACGCCCTCCGCAAAGAGGGCGACGACGAATTGGGTGCTTCATGTATGCCGATTTTTATTTCAATCCACGCCCTCCGCAAAGAGGGCGACTTATTTTACTGCGGACTATGCTTTGCAAAGAGAGATTTCAATCCACGCCCTCCGCAAAGAGGGCGACAAGCGTTATCGCCGTTTTTCCAAGCCCCATGTCGAATTTCAATCCACGCCCTCCGCAAAGAGGGCGACGTCAGCATTAAGTTCGTCGTCCCAATTAAAAGCGCTATTTCAATCCACGCCCTCCGCAAAGAGGGCGACGAGGAAAAGCAGGGTGCGGCGGATAGGGTAAAGGCATTTCAATCCACGCCCTCCGCAAAGAGGGCGACTCAAGTGTGTTATAATAAGTAC
>JBJERC010000071.1:2170-32004 GCA_051882075.1 Oscillospiraceae bacterium
GACGGACTTATCGGAATGGTTGATTTCAATCCACGCCCTCCGCAAAGAGGGCGACAGTTACAATTACAAAGACCGACTTTAGCACAGGCATTTCAATCCACGCCCTCCGCAAAGAGGGCGACAGCAAAACCCCGTCGCAGACGCAGACGTGATTAATAATTTCAATCCACGCCCTCCGCAAAGAGGGCGACTACAATCGCTTTAAAAAACGGAGTAAGCATTGAATTTCAATCCACGCCCTCCGCAAAGAGGGCGACCCCCACCGGGTAATTTTACATATCAACGGAGGGTTATTTCAATCCACGCCCTCCGCAAAGAGGGCGACTTCCGAACCATTGAAAACAACCGTCGCCGGAGTTATTTCAATCCACGCCCTCCGCAAAGAGGGCGACATGCCGACCTGCCGCTCGAAGGTCTTACGGTCGAATTTCAATCCACGCCCTCCGCAAAGAGGGCGACCTAAAATGGCAATTGATTTTAACAAGTTTAACAAGATTTCAATCCACGCCCTCCGCAAAGAGGGCGACTTGATTTTGCGATCGTGGACGAAACGCACGAAATATTTCAATCCACGCCCTCCGCAAAGAGGGCGACCTTGTAACGTTAAAGGCTGATTGTGGAACAAGTAAAATTTCAATCCACGCCCTCCGCAAAGAGGGCGACGTTACAGAAAAAAGCGTTTGCACCGGTTTTTTAATTTCAATCCACGCCCTCCGCAAAGAGGGCGACGGACGGACTAATTATTAAGATACCCGACACAGACATTTCAATCCACGCCCTCCGCAAAGAGGGCGACGAAAAACACGGGCTGGCTTGACGAAGTAGCAAGACATTTCAATCCACGCCCTCCGCAAAGAGGGCGACATAGCGGCGGAGGGCGTGGAGTTTTCAAAAATCATTTCAATCCACGCCCTCCGCAAAGAGGGCGACCTTTACCTTATGTATATAAGTATACACTTATATTGTATTTCAATCCACGCCCTCCGCAAAGAGGGCGACCAAGCACTCCGCGTCCTCCAGCATTGACGCGAACTATTTCAATCCACGCCCTCCGCAAAGAGGGCGACATACTCACTGGCGACTACACAAAAGAACAATATATTTCAATCCACGCCCTCCGCAAAGAGGGCGACGATAAACGCAAAATGCGAACCGATTTACAGCGAGAAATTTCAATCCACGCCCTCCGCAAAGAGGGCGACGGGCGCATTGGCATAGATTTTGGTATGGAAAAAATTTCAATCCACGCCCTCCGCAAAGAGGGCGACGGCAAGACTTCTTGCCCGTAAGCAGGAGCTTATTATTTCAATCCACGCCCTCCGCAAAGAGGGCGACCGAAACGCAAGAAAAAGCCGTCAACGCGGTTTTTATTTCAATCCACGCCCTCCGCAAAGAGGGCGACGGAGCAGATCGAGCGGAGATAATCGGGGAAATGATTTCAATCCACGCCCTCCGCAAAGAGGGCGACAGCAATGGCAAAGCAATATTTACCGGCAGAGGGTATTTCAATCCACGCCCTCCGCAAAGAGGGCGACCCTCTTTTCGAAAGCGAAATTACAAGAATTATGGTTATTTCAATCCACGCCCTCCGCAAAGAGGGCGACACACGCTCCAGTTTTGGAGCGTGTAAATTATACAAATTTCAATCCACGCCCTCCGCAAAGAGGGCGACAGACAATGAAGTTAAACATTTATGACGATAAGGATTTCAATCCACGCCCTCCGCAAAGAGGGCGACAATCATCTTATCAATCAAGGGTAAAACCGTACTTATTTCAATCCACGCCCTCCGCAAAGAGGGCGACCGCAAAACCGAACAATTCTTAAACCCAATCCTGAGAATAAATCGACGGTTTGCACAATATGCTAACAACTGGATATTACAGTTAATCCATTGTTAACAATTATAACATAAAATATAGTCTTTTTCGTCTGCGAATCTCCTTGTATTTTCATGTTCACTATACATTCGCATTTAGAAAATCAGCGGTTCAGTAACGTCTATCGGCTTTTTACAGCCATATACTTCAATCCGGGCAGTTTCCTTTTTTCCTAAATAGTAAATTCGCAAACTGTCCTTGCTTTCGTCAATTATTTTTGTGAGAATATGAACAAGTTTCCTGCATTCTCCGGCGTCAAGCACACATTCAAACACGCTGTTCTGAACTCTTGTTCCATAATTGACGCACTCTTTTGCTACTTTTCTGAGCCTTCTTCTTCCATCTGGATTTTCCGTATTTACATCATATGTGATAAGTATCAGCATTTCATCACTTCCACATAAAAACAGGATACATTTCTAAATCTCCCCTTATGTGCCTTGCCAGCAACAATGCCTGGACATACGGCAGAAGTCCCCATTTCATTTTTTCATTCAGAAATGGGTGCGTAATAATGTCGTCTTTTCTGTTCTGCCAGGCTTTTATAAACGTTCTTCGTCCGTCATCTGTTAAAAGAACTGCACCGTCCTCACGATGAACAAAATCTTTACCTGTTATTATCTTTTTATTTATCAGACTAAGAACAAATCTGTCGCACAAAGGCACACGGAATTCTTCTACAAGGTCAAGCGCAAGTGAACATCTTCCCGGTCGGTCAGTGTGAAAAAATCCTACATACGGATCAAGACCTACCGATTCAAGTCCCGAACTGCACATACCCGTTGCAAGAGAATAAGCAAATGAAAGCATTGCGTTTACATTATCCTTTGGCGGACGTTTGTTTCTTCCTTTAAAAACAAAATCTTCCTTTTGCTGTAATATCATGTCATCAAACACGCTGAAATAAACAGAAGCCGCTTCGCCCTCTATACCCCTGAGTTCATCGGCAGTGTTTGCGTTCATAGCATTTTTCACCGAGGAACCAAGAAACTCGCTTTTATGTCTGAACTTTTCCGTATCTATTCTAAGACTATGATCTCTGAGCGTCCTTTCGACCGACTGCTTTCCGTTATAGATTTTTCCGGCAATCATTATTTTTGCAATCGCAAGACTTTTTTCCGCATCGTCAGCTATCCTGTACTGTTCTCTTCTCAGCAGTACATTTCCGCTTATTCTGCCCTCTACTCTTGCGAGAAATTGTCCGGTCTGTTTCATAAATACAAGCTCGATTCCTTCTTCGGCGCATTTTCCCATAAGCGCAGGACTTGCGCCTGTATATCCGAATGACATTATTCGTTCCAGGTTGTGAAGAGGTACTCTGCCCACCGCTTCCTGCTCGTAATTTATAACAACATTTTCTCCGTCAAGCGACAGGTATCTGTCAGGAGAAGTGATATACAACGTGTTAAGAAGATTTTTCATGTTTTAAGTTTCAGCCTTTCAAGTTTCTGTCATTTCTTTTAAATATTCCGCCGCACTTCTGTTCTGCATAATTTCGGGCAAACAGATATTTTTAATTGAACAGGCATTACAAGCTTTTCTCCTTTTGACCTTCGGAGTATGCCGTCTTTCAAATAATTTGTGCATCTGTTCAGTATATTCCTCTACCTTTTCTCTCAGGTCATTTTCAAAAAATACTTTTTCACGCCTTTTTGTCTGACCGTAAAAAATATATCCGTATTTTATTTCACAGCAAAGCATTTCCTCAAGACACATTGCCTGCGCCGTAAGCTGTAAAATATCAGAGTCGTCTGTTTTAGGCGAGCCTCTTTTATATTCGACAGGTACGCAAATATACTTCTGTTCTCCCCCGTAAAGCGAAACGCCGTTTTTATCGGGGTGAAATTCAACTATATCACACTCTCCGCTTAAACCAAGCAATGCCGATGAAACCGGCATTGCTCTTGTTATTATAATTCCTCTTCTCTTTTCGTTAAAGCTTTCATCGTGCGCCTTTTCGTGAAGAATTTCTCCGTCAACAGTACGCAGGTTATCCTCCCACTGCTGTTCAAGGTGTATAAGCGCCCATTGTCTCGGACAAAAGCTGTAATGCTGTAAACCCGATATCATCAGATAGTCGTCTTCGCTGTACATTTTTATACCATATCATATACTTCCGGCTTTACGCAGTCGGGTATCTCTTCAAGATAAATATCGTAATCATCAAACGATGAAGGCTTGTTTACACCCTCTTTAAGCGTGATCTTAAGCGAGCGGAAAACCTTTGCCGATGACGTTTTCGGATATTTGCTTTCGTGCTTGAACCAGTACAGACGGCATACCTCCATACTTCCCTCGGGTCTTGCGGAAGAGCAGTCATTTTCAAAAAGCGTTTTGACCGCCTCTTTGATCTTCTCGGCGTCCTCGTCGGAAAAGCCTGTTTTCTCTGCAAGCTGGCAGTTGATGCTGCCCTTAATTACATACAATCCGAATTCGATACGATGCTTTGTTCCCATTGTGTCCGAGGCTTTCGAGTTCTTTCCGCTTTCACCGTTTACGCTTTTTGTTATCTGCATACTTACTATATCGACAGGCGAAACGCTCACAGCCTGCTGAATTGAAACAGGTCCTCTTACGCCTACGGAAACTTCATCGCCCTTAAATGCAAATACCTGACCGAAGCTTCTTACATCTATCCATTCCTGACAAGCTGCCGCAGCGAATTCGTCTTTATTTGTGTTCTTTCCGTTCTTGACCTTTTTTATCGCCTCGCAGCCTTCCGCTCTTGCACGCAGACTGTCTGCACCGTCGTCGCAGCGGTCGTCTGACTGAACGAAGACCCTTTCGCCCATATCCTGAAGACGGTTTCTGATCTTTCTCTTTATGCAAACATCTGAAATTTCACCCTTGCCGTCAAAGGTCTCTCTCGGTCTGTTTCCGTCAAGCGGATCGCCGTTGGGATTTGCGTTCTGCGCTGTTACGATTGCCATAAAGTCTATTTTGTTTTCAAGTACGCTCATTTTTTAGTCCTCCTCGTTAGTTGTTGTTTCGTTTTTCTTTTTATAAAAATCGTTCATCTGATGACTGTAGCCCAGCAGATAAAGCGGCGAAAGCCGGCTGTTGTCGCTATAGCTTTCAATAGTGAATTTTTCCTTGATATCTTTATTTATCAAAATATCATAGCGATTGCTGTTGCCCAGCTTCTGTAAATAGGGATTAAGTTTTTCATATATCCTCTCCCATGTCGTATACGGAGACTGTACAAACTTTTCCCAGTAACGTCTTGCGTTAGGCACTCTCGACTTCTTTTCCTCGTCGCTGTAAGTGTCAAGCTCCGCCTTTTCGGCAACTGCAAGAAGCCGTCCGTAAAGATAATTTCTGTCAGTGCAGTTTTCATCAAGTCCCATACCTACTTCAATTCCTTTCTCTTTATATTGTTTTCTTATCATTCCGCAGGCTGTATTTACGACCTTTGCGTGATTGAATTGTTCTTCATAGCCCAACGGCTTTGAGGCTTTTCTCACGAGCGCATTAACAATATCGTGAGGAATTTTACGCCCCTCCGTTATACAAGGGATAAGCCTCAGCACATTCTCCCTGAGCACCTTTCCATCGCAGTCAATACCGCCCGATTTTTCTGTTCCGAAAGCGTTTTTAATGATCTCAAGAATACTGAACGAGCTTATTCCGTACTTTACTTTCTTGTTGATATAAGTGTACCAGCTTGTATCGTTATGCCAGTTTTCTGCGTTTTTAAGAAAATCAGATCTTGCAAGCTCCGAATAGAACGAAACCGACAGCCTGCCCGTTGTAGCGGAATCGAGAGCCATAATCATGATCTTATCGTTATTGATCCCCTCGGATTTCCCGTTTTCTCTGCCAAAAAGCAGTTTATTGATCTTCTCATTATACTGCGGCATACTGTCATATTCATACTCTTCATCGTCAAAGCCAAACAAGCCTGCGTCCTGAGCGGCAATGTCGGGAACGGGTTCAAGGGAGCTTGCCCAGCAGACAAGCGTCATTCCGTCAACATTCGATCTGAGCGACACGACCTTATCGTTCTTTTCATCATAATACTTATGAAAGGTCATTCCCTGATTTCTGACGAGCCATTTAAGCGCATTGTGAAATTTCTGAGAAAAATCGTAGCTTACGCTTAATGCCTGTTCCTTATTCTCAAATCTTCCGCGATAAGTAAAACCGCTCTCATCATTTGAACCGATAAGTTTTCCTTTATCGCCTGCGTTTCTGATTTTAGACGGGTGCTTGTATGTTGCCGGAAGAATTCTTCCCGTTGCATAACAAAGCTGACTGTCAGAATCATCAATGCTATCGTAATCAATAAAGCTCTGATACATTTCTGCATCTTTCCATGTCTCCGAATTCTTGCTAAAATCGTCATACTCAATACGAAAACGCACAAAGGCATCCGTTTGATCGATACCGTTTAGCTTTATTTTTTTATCAAGCTTTCCCGTTTTCTCATCAAGCTGCAATGCGCCCATTATCACAAGATCTGCTATAAGCCTGCCTTGTTTCATATAATTATAAACAGCCTTTACTCCTGCCGCCGCCGAATCGCTTTCCGCCCAGTCTTTAAGCTGAGTGATATATGCGTCAAATTTTTCCGCCGCCTTATCCTTTGCGGAACATTCGACAAGATCCTTATAATCTCCTGCAACATATATCAGCTTGTCAGCAAGGGGGTGAGCGCATATTCCGCTTGTTTTCGCAACAGAGTCCTTAGTTACGGGAATTATCGTTTCAGACTGTTCCTTGTCCACTATTGAAGCGGACTTCATTTCGCCGTGTTCGTTAATTGTTATCTCGATCTGCGCATTGGCGGTAGAATGTGAAACAGGAAGCATATCCTGCCCTTTCGCTTGTCCGATCATCTTGTCATAAATGCTGTAAATTTCATTTTCCCAGCTCAATATCCTCACCTCCCGTAAACTCGTCAAGCCCCGTAAAGTTGTTAAGCTCCTTGCCGAATTTCTTCATTTTCATCGGTCTTATATGCCTTTTCTGATTTTCAGGAAAATCCTCCGGACGCATAAACTCGATTATGCCGTTTTTCATAACAACATCGGAAAATCTTACAGTAAGCATTCCCTTGTCGTTTTCATTCAAGGCTTCATCGGGATATGTGATACCGCAGTAGCAATAACCAAAATTAATCTCTCCCGTATTATCGAACGCTCCCTCGCCCTCGCCGAAAACACAAGGACTTACCTCGCAGGCGCACTCTCTTGTTCCCGCAAAGGTATCACGTCTGCCGCCACGTTCGATCATGCGTTTTGCAATGTTGTGGTGCTTGTGTTCTGACCTGTCACATTCCAGTTCGGGTCTGTTGGTATTCCACTCGAAATGCGCCCTCACCTGATACCACACGTCGCACAGATAATTATGATAGACCAGATCGTTTCCTCCGCCGTATTTGAGAGGTCTAATCCCCTTTCTGACATGACGAATCGGGTTCATAACACGCACGGCGTCGATATACCAGATAATAGTAGGCTTATAGTACACGCTGTGTAAAATCCCTTTGAGCGCCTCGTAAGTCGGCAGGTCATAACTGGACTTTTCGCCTGATGCACGTGTTATTACATCTGAAAACATCGCATAATCGGCTGTGATCTGAAATTCAACAGTGTTTCTGTATTTTTTGATGCTTTTAACATCTTCAAGAAAAAAATTCTCCACTGTCTTCACCTCGCTTTCTTTTTTCTATTTAAATTATATTATATGGTTCTCCATTTGTCAAGAGCCTGCTATACAATTTACAAATACTTCACATTTTCTCAATGTGTTTTATGTATACTATAAATGTCGCCAAGCAATCGCTAAAGGCGTGGATTGAAATTATTTTAATTATATTATCCCAATCCCCTACGGCTTGCCCTGCAGATCACTCCTGCAGGGCATTTTTTGTCATATCACCGCATTAATAAATATTCTGTTCAATACATACACACAGAATGACTTGCCGACAATCCGTCGTAAACTACTCCGAGCTTTTCGGAATAGAAACTCTCATTAAGGCTATACAGTCCGTATTTTTCATGGTATATAAGCGCTCCGTTCTTTTCAAGCAAGTGATAATTATATGCGCTTACCATATATTTCTGCGATTTTCTCAGAACAAGCCGAAAATCCCCGATAGGTATATCGCTTCCTAATTTGCATATAAGCTCTTTCGCTTCATCATTATACGGAACGATAACTTCCCTTTTTTCACCTAACTCCTCAATCACCTTGAAATTATTTCCGGCAGTAGCAAAGCCTTGATTAGTATAGAAAGGTTTTCTGTTTTTTCCTGCACGACGGTCATTAGTTGAAAGCAGCTCCAATATGCTTGTATATTCTTTCTTTATCGGGTAAGACAGGCTATTCTCTTCTTCGCCGTAAAACTTCTTAAAATACGCTGAAACTGTTTCGTTCCCCAGCAGGTCGCCTTCAAAGTGGTCAAAAACCGCTCGCCCTATTTTAGCCCTTCTTTCTATCTCGGGAAGTTTTGTTAAGCTCTCTTCACTGATATTGATAACAAAAACATCTGAAATTTCTCTTTCACCGTTTCGGTTGCATCTTCCTGCCGCCTGAGCTATATTATCAAGTCCAGATAACGAACGTATTACGCAGTCAAACGACACATCAACGCCTGCTTCAATAAGCTGTGTTGAAATACAAATTATCCTCTTTTTATTGCTTATACCGTTTTTAATATACGCTATCATATCACGCCTGTGCTGCGGACACATATTCGTACTCAAATGAATGACCTCTGCTTTTGAATCTTTCGGCAGTTCCTCATTCAGCTGCGAAATTCTGCCGAAAATTTCCGACGCCGCCTTTTTCGTATTAACTACGACAAGCAAACTGTTATTGTCTTTGTATTTTTCCATGCAGAATTCTGCGGCGGTATCAAATGTGTAGCCGCCGTCTTTTATTACAGGGTTTATTTCCGTTCGTTTGAACGCTTCAAAATCTTCGCTGAAATTACCGCTCATACTTGAATTCTCGTCAAGAAATACCGGATATTTCAGATCGTCAAGACTCGGCTGAGTCGCCGTACATAAAACTACCGTACAGCCGCATATTTTTGTCAGAAAATTAACTGCAAGATCGAATAAGTATACGCAGTTTACCGGCATCGACTGCACCTCGTCTACGATAATGACCGAATCAACAAGACGATGAAAATGCCTTACGTCTGTGGTTTTTCCTGAGAATATCGAATTGAGAAACTGAACGAATGTTGCTGCAATTACGGGCGAATCAAGCCTTTCGCATCTCAGTTCAAGGTTATCAAGTTCTTCTGCGCTGTCGGCTTTTGCGAGTGCGTTGGAATAGTTTTCGGTGAAATATTCATCTTTGTCGACAAACTCTTTTATAACGTCGCTGTTCTGTTCAAGAATGGACATAAAAGGCGCAGCGTAAATTATTTTCTTCTTATTATTTTTAAGAGCATATCTGACCGCAAAGCGCAGGCTCGACATGGTTTTTCCTCCGCCTGTCGGAACAATAAGCCTGCACGCACCGACCTCGTTATCCGCAAATTTTAAGCACCTGTCGGAAATGCTCATTCTACGCTTTGACACAGCGTCTTCAAGTTTTCTGAACTCAGCGCATTTCTTCTCGATTTTCTCATCCATCGACCGCCATAATTTAAAAGTGTCGCATTTTATTTCAAGCTCGCTGTTATCAGCCATAAACGCCGCCGTATCGCATCTGTCGGCGTCTATCAGAATTGACTGTAACAATCTTTCAAGCATACCCATATAAAATGCCAGAGCGGTTTTTCTTACCTCTTTTTCATGTTTATCTGCCAATTCGGCGATCTTCTTTCCGATACAAAAATATTCATCTGCCGCTTTGTTGATACATTCTTCAAGCACCTGCGCCCCGATAATTTTTTGAGTATTCGCCTTTATCTCTTCATATCTTTCATCATTAGAAATTCTCTTTTCAAAATAATCGTTTCCTTCTTTATCCACCCAATCGTGCAGACCATGGTGCGAGATTATTACTCTTGAAACAAGCCTGACAGCTTCTTTTATTTTTGGTTTATCCGAAGCAAATTCACAGAGGTATTTCGCACCTGCATATGCGTGGTCGATCTCTCCTCTTTTAATCTTGTTTTTCCGTGAAATATAACCATTAAAATCATTGTTGAGCTTGCCGACGTCATGAAGCAGACCGCACAGATAACATAAATTTTCAACGCCAAGCTCCTTACCGTATTCTCCGCAAAGCCTTGCCGTTTCAAAAATATGCTCCTCAACCGTTTGCCGTCTTGTCTCGTCTTCCGAGATATGTGCAATAAATTCCGGATTTTCTCCTGCTATGTTCATATTATCCCCCCATTGACTCCATCGCCGACCTTACCCACTCGGCATACTTTTCTTTCAGATCCTCAGGCTTATCGATCTTCATCTTTGTCGGGAACTGGAGCATCCAGCCCCAGAGGGTAGGACTTATCTGCACCCTCACCGTTGCCTTGCAGACGTCACCCTTTCGCCGTATAACTATATCGTGTCCGAATTTGTCAAATACGACCTCTATAAGTTCGGGCGAAAACTTAAACGTGACCTCCCGGCTTTCACCGCCGTACATTTTAATTGCCTGCAAACGATAAGCGCCGAGCTTTTTGAGCGCAGCCAATGCCTCGGAGCATATTTCATCTTCAATCACAGTAAGATCCTCTATCCTGTCCATGCGAAAAACCTTAACGTTGTTTATATAGACAGGCTCTGTGTGATAGCAGAGAAGATAATAGTTTGAATTTTCAAATACAACTCCGAGAGGTTCTTCAATATAACGCTTTCCATCGTGAGTGTAGATCTTTTCGCCGTGTTCATTAAGATGAAAGTAAACAAAAGATATTTTTTGTTTTTTCTCCATTGCACTTTCAACAAGCCCGGCATTTTCGTATATATTATCATTTTTGTACTTGACCGTAGCAAAATGCACGGTGTTGCGCTTTAAAAGCTCCGCATGGAAGCTTCCGCTTAAATTTGCGAGCTTGCCAAGCAGCACCTCGGTTTTATCTTTTGGAATAAAAGCGGCGCTCTGTACGGCGTCCATGACTATTTTTATTTCGGAAATATCAAATGTGCGGTTCTTCACATAATAGGTATTCTCATGCCACGACCGCCCTCTTTGCACCTCGTACCCGTTTAACGCAAGCGTTTCAATATCACGGTATATCGAACGTCTTTCTGCAAAAATGCCGTATTTCCCCAGCTCGTCAATAAGCTCCTGCGTCGTCATCTGATGCTCGGGGTCGGTCTTTTGATTAAGTATCTCCCAGATTTTAAGCAGTTTTATCTTCTGCGGCGTGTTATGCTCCATTCGTTCACCCTGCTTTCAGCTTCTCTTTGTATTCAAATATCTCCTGCGATACTGTAAAATTTCACGTTCACAAACCCTAAATAAATTATATCATATAAGATAATTCTCTGTCAATATCTTCCCGTTACATTTTGGCGACTTTAAGAATTTTTTGAAGGCTTAACACTTTCCGCAAAAGCAAAAACGACCAAGAGTAAAACCCTTGGTCGCAGTTTTTATTCATCAGTTCTGATCTTTCCCTCGTAGATAACGTTTCCGTCAATATCCCACGTTTTCATTGTTCCGTCGCCGTAATATGCCGTAAAGGTGTCGTTGTCCACGCTCCATGAAAAGCCGTCCTCGCACTCCCACTCGAAATCATGATATGCCTCAACATAGCCCGGCACGTCCTCCGCACCGTTTTCTTCGGCGTTCCATATCTTCTTTCCGTTCATTGAAACGGTAACGGCGTCGTGCGGATCGGGGATCGTCCATATGTCCTCGTATTTCTTTGTCTCGTCATCGTCCGTTCTATTGTAGGTGATTATCGGCGTTTTGAGCGATATTTCAAGATCTCCGTCTTCGCTAAAGTTCACAGCTCCGTGCTGAGGTCCGGAGAAATATTTTACCGGCACTTTATAATATACGAAAAATCCCTTTTCGCCTTTCTTATTCCCGTAATCGTACCTGTATACCCTTGCGACCTCGATATCCTCGGCAGGCACTTCGACCATAGGCACTTCGGTGAGGAAATACCACGCTCCGCCAAGCACAGCTGCCGCCGCCGCCGCTATCACAATGCCTTTTATAAGACCCTTGTGTTTTACCTTTTTCATCATAGCGGAAAAGCGTTCTTTTATGCCTTTCTTTTCAGCCTCAGAGCCGTCCTGCGGCAGTTCGGCGCAAAGCGTTTCATACTCCGCCGAACATTCCGCACAGCCTTTCAGATGACGGCTTACCGCCGATTCGGTTTCTTCGCTTACCACCTTATCGTGATAAAGCGGCAGTAGATCCCTTACTATCCCACAGCTTAACTTTATATTTCTGTCGTCCGTTCTGCCTGTCCTGTCCGTCATAGCGATCCTTCCTTTCTCATCTGTTCGATTATCATTTTCCGTGCACGGTGATATGTTACCCGTGCCCAGCTCTCCGTTTTGCCAAACAGCGAAGCAATATCGGAAAACGCAAGCTGTCCGAACACCCGAAGCGAGAAAACCTCTTTATACGGTTCTCCCAGTCCGTGCAGTATACGGTGAATGTTCAGAGCGCTGTCACGGTCGGCGGCACGTTCTTCAATAGATACACCGCCGTCGGCAACAGTTTCCTCCCAGCCCTCGGGCGAACATTCACGGCTCAGCTTTTTGCATCGGTTTATCCAGAGATTTTTTGCGATTGCGCAAAGCCATGTATAAAGACCGCTTTCGCCCTCAAATCTGTCCGCCGACTTCATTGCCTTTAAGAAGGTTTCCTGCGTTATATCCTGCGCTTCCGTTTCGCTGCGGCAGAGCGAAAGTGCGTAGCGGTAGACGGATTCGTACTCTGCGCAAAGTATATTCTCGTCTATCGCAGTCCGGCTTTTTTCTTTATCTTTATTTTTTAGCATTCCCACACTTTCGCACTCTCCTTTCTCAGCGGTATATATCATGATTTTCCCGTTCACTTATTAGACAACGCAAGACGAGAAACGTTACAGGATTTTTCAAAAAATTTTTTAGGAAAAGACGTAAAAAAACTTCAGATTGAAAAACTATATTAATAATACCGCATTTTGCGGCGGATTTCAAGGTCTGCGTAAAAAATAACGCACCGAGTTCAGCAAAAATATTCACAAAACATTTACAAAATATCTTCAAGTAAGCCTTGACCATTACGTTACGTCATAGTATATAATAAGATCAACACGAGGTGAATAGATCATGATGACAGTAAAAGAAGTAAGCAGACTTACGGGTGTGAGTATACGCACATTGCAGTATTACGACAAGATCGGGCTTTTGCCGCCGACGAAATATACAGAGTCGGGATACAGGCTTTATGACGACAAGGCTTTAGAGAAGCTTCAGCAGATATTACTGTTTCGCGAGCTGGAATTTCCGCTGAAGGACATTAAAGAAATAGTCGGCAGCCCAGGCTTTGACAGAGAAAAGGCGCTGGAGCAGCAGATCGAATTGCTTACGCTCAAGAAGGAGCATATAGAAAATCTGATCGAGCTTGCCCGTGGAATAAAAACTTCAGGAGTGATAAAAATGGATTTTAAAGCGTTCGACACAAGCAAGATCGACGAATATGCAGCCCGTGCGAAAGAGTCGTGGGGCGATACGGCGGAGTATCATGAATACGAGGAAAAATCAAAAGGGCGTTCAAAGCAGGAGGAGCAGGCGCTCGGCGGAGGTCTGATGGAGATCTTTGTCGAGTTCGGAGAAATGCTCAGTCTTCCCTGCGACTGCGAAAAGGTTCAGGCTCAGGTTAAAAAGCTTCAAGATTTTATTACTGAAAACTATTACACCTGCTCCGATAAGATACTTCTCTCGCTCGGAGGTATGTATGCCGCAGGCGGAGAATTTACCGAAAATATCGACAATGCAGGCGGCAAGGGTACGGCGGAATTTGTCTGTCGGGCAATAAAGGTTTATTGCGGTGAATAAGTCGCTGCACGACATGAAAATAACCAAAGGGTTAAATGATAACACCGATACAGAAGCATTTAAGCCATAGTATTTCTGATCTAAAGTCAGAAGTACTATGGCGTTTTTTGTTGACAATAGGGCGGCGTTATGATATAATTACTAATATAAATCGGAATTTAACAGGTGGTGTTAAAATGAAGGAATTATGGAAAGAAAAATCATTGCTTATGAAAGCACTATGGATCGCCGGAGTTACCGTATCTATTATGATTGTGATTCTTGGTGTCTTACAATTAGTTGGAATTTTAGAAAATGCAGATAACATATATATTCCGGGATTATCTGTTCTGATGTTCATACAAGCAGCAGAAAATTGGAATAAAAATAAACATACCGCCTATATTTCTTTATTTGCAGGACTATTTATTCTTTTCATTGTAGTAATTCATTTTTTAAAATTCTGATTTATCTTATTAACCGAATAAAAACATGATGCCCCGAAGCAATTGTATCTGCTTCGGGGCATAACTTCTGTATAGGTATCTGTCTAATGCTCGGGGATTTGTTGTTTTACCGCTCGTTTTAACATAAATTTATAGTCGTAATTTTCCGCCGTAAAAGATACAAAAATCTTTTGAGGGCGCAAAACGAGTACTTGTAAATGGTAATGAGATGTGATATAATGGATATGTCGATAATGAAATAGTTGCAGGTATCAAAGGGCTTCTTGAAAACAAAGACTACAAAGGCTTTGAAAAGGCTCTTGATAACGAACTTAACAGGGTATATCGTAAAAGAACAACTACTGTCTAATAATAATCGGTATGATTAAGGAGCGTATATGAAATCAAAAATTAATTATAAAACCATATTAAAGTATGTGATAATTATTGTAATTCTGATCGCGCTTAGTGCATATTTACATTTAAGGATAGTAGTATTTCCCGACGGATTTGATATGCCAATGAATTATAGGATAAGTTATTTTGGAAAAGATTACTATGAGCTTTACAGTATACAAACAGATAAAGAAAAGAAAATCGGCGAAGAGATAGTTGATCGGGCAAGAGCTTGCATGGAATATACAGGAAGCGAAGAAGATGCGCCGGAAACTGACGCTCTCTCTATATACTATTATTGGGATAACTATAAAAAGCCTTCCCGTACAGAAGTTGATATTTCATTGAGAAAAGCAGTGATTCACAGAAACAAAGGCAGCGTATGGATAAATTATTCACTGTACCGGTTTGATGAAAATAATGAAAGTATTTCTGGTGCCCATAATATTTTAGCAAGGTGTACTATTGAAAAAGACGATTCAGGAGAATGGGTAGTAACTTCTGTACATAGACCGCCTTGAGTAAATTATGATTTCACTTACTAAACGGTTCATAAAAATAAATCATAGGATGACGTTTTTTTCATATCGTACAATTTATATGACCCATTGCGAAGAACTCCCCCTATATACTTTGGGTCTTTTTTTGATAGGTTCAGACGAGCAGGGTTTCTGCTCAATAAACCGGAATCTGAGGTGTGCATTTTTGGATCAGAGAACTATAATGATATTTCCCGATTTTGAAAATATGGAAGTGATTGATAATATACGGGCAAAATATGACCCCTTGGCTGAATTGGTCAGACCTCATATTACAGTTGTTTTTCCGTTTAGTATTGAAATGAGCAATGACGAATTGCAGCATATTCTGGATATGAGATTGAACGGGATAGAGCCTTTTGATATAGAATTACAAGGTTTCAGCAAGTGTGAAAACCGGTTCGGCAATTATCTGTTCCTGAATATATGCAAAGGAGCAGACCATATTTCGTACATTCATGACATATTATATTGCAACGAGTTTCGGGAGTGCGATTCGGGACTTCAATATATACCGCATATGACCGTAGGTAAATTGGCAGATGCCGAGAAATTAAACAAGGCATATGAAGATATAAAAGATATTAAATGCAGATTTAAGGCGGTTATCGATAAAATATCTGTCGAAATGATAGGCGAAAATGAGGAGTCGATTATTATTGCGGAAAAGAATTTGGGTTGATAACTTCCGGTTTATCAAGCAGATAAAATTTAATTCTTACATAGCAGTCAAGCACAAAAGTTTGCTTTAGACGGACTATAAAACTGTTTCATATGCAGATTGAAACAGGGGACGCAAGAAACGACCCCTGTTTTTTATTATGAAAATCTTTTGTTCTACCTGAGGTTTAGTTTTTCTTCCTGTATATAATGAAGGATTTTGGGAGGAAAAGGGTTTATTTCATTGTAAGTTTTTTGTTAACAAGAACCTACAGCTTATGATTCTACGACTAAAGCAGACGTGCAGTTTTACACGCCTGCTTTTCTTTTTCGTGTAAAAATCTTGCATTTGCCGAAGATTTAAAAAATGTTCGAAAAAAAATCGAACCTTTACCGCTACATCCGTTTTTCTACAGAAAGAAAAGTGTATAATAGAGCTATGCTCTAAAACGATGAAAATTTTTGACCTTGACGACAGAAAGGCGGTAACTTATGGCAAGTATGAAGTTCTTTTCGGAAAATCTACCCTCTTTTGACAAGACAAAACGGGGTACGGAAATCTTTGTAATGGAGGGCGATAAGAGGATTTCGGTTTACGATGACTACAGCGCTTATCCCGACAGCACGGCTCAAAAATGGCAGGTAAAAGTATATGACCGAAACAGCGGTTATCACTACGACAGAGTTTGTATGCACAATGGTATTTACCCGACAAGAGAACGCGCGCTTTTTGAGGTGGAACGGTTCAGATACAGAGCCGACAAGCTGATATTCTATGTTATGCCGAACGGCTTTAAATACGATAAGAAAAAAATCATCTGGGGTGACGAGCCGATTACGGAGTACAAGGATTTTATCGCCGCAGATTTGGAGGAACAGAAAAAAGAAGCCGACAAACGGCTGTATCTTATGACCGGAGAGAAGATAGACCACAGTGTATATCTTAAACAAAGGTTTTCGGGAGATTATGCAAAAGAGCTTTTCGGGATATTTTTAAACAATAAGATAAGCGGTGATTTCTCCCTGCTTCCGTTTGCGATCGCCTTTCCCGATACCGTGCTTTATGTTTCCGGCAACAAAGCGGAATGGGACTACGAACGTGATATGATGGACTGCGCCACAGAAAAGTACGACGGTATCGTTCCTGCTTTCGTTTACAACCGCAGCGATCCCGAGCTTAGCGAGTTCGGCGAGATCGGGTATAAATGCATAAAAGGCAGGCTTTTCCGTACTGCTTGACAATGAGGCTGATTAATGATATAATAGCGTTAAAATCTTACAATTTACGGCTTGAAGAAACGGAGGAAAAATGATATATTACTGCATGAGCGATATTCACGGCTGCCTGTCAGCCTTTAACAATGCGCTGGAGCTTGTGCTCCCTCACCTTGATGAACCGAACGCTGTTCTTATGCTTATGGGCGATTATGTCCACGGCGGCGGCGAGGACAGAGGCGTTCTTGACAGGATAACAGGTCTTCAAAAGGAGTACGGCAGAGATAAGGTCATCGCACTTATGGGCAACCACGAGGAATGGGTCTGCGAAGGAGAGTGTGAGCTTGACGGATATGCCCCGAAGAAAACGACCGTGAGTACATAAAATGGATGAGAGGTCTGCCCCGTTATTATAAGGACGGAAAGACTATCTTTGTCCACGCAGGCGTAGACGAGGAGGCGCAGGAGTACTGGGAGCTTGGTACGATGGATTATATCTTCACGGGAAAATTTCCGGCAGAAACGGGGCATTTCTATGAGGACTACAAGATCGTTGCAGGTCATGTTCCGACCTCGTCGCTCGCTCATGATCCTGATTTTAACGGCATTTACTTTGACGGTGCGTCGCATTACTACATCGACGCACACACAAAATTCAGCGGAATTGTAAACGTGCTTAAAGTCGATACCGACAGGCAGAAGTATTACGAGGTCACGGCGAGCGGTGAAAAAACGGTAATGCCGTACGTTTAAGATAAGCGGGCTTGCGGAAGGGAGAAATCGTTATGCCGAAATGGAAAAAGGGAGAGCGCCCCGATATAGGCAAAGCGCAGCGCACCGAGGCTTCAAATTCTCTCAGAATGTTCAAGGTGCTTACAGTTCTCAGAAGATATTCCGACAGTAATAACCGGCTCACGCAGCAACAGATTATGGAGCTGCTTTCAAAGGACGAGGACACAAAATATTCATGCAATTCAAAAACCTTAGCTCAGACGCTGCGAGGGCTTATTTCAGAAATAAACCCAAAGGAGCTGACAGCCGACAACCGTGATGAATTCATCATCAGATACAACGGTTGGGAAAAGGGTATTCCCGAAAGATTGACGAGGATATACTACAATCCCCGTATCGAAGCCGCAGAGATACAGGGAATGATCGACGGCATAAAGCTGACGGATACTCTTTCGATCGAGCAGAAGAAAAAGCTGTATAAAAAGCTAAAAAGCGAATATCCTCGCATAAACATCAACAACGCAGCAGGAGTATCCTTGTTTTCGGTCGACGATACGGAAGCTGCGATAAAGAACACGGAATTGATAATGGAAGCGATATACGCAGGCAGACAGATAACCTATCATTTCGGCGGTTATGATATGAACGGCGAGATCATTCCGAGAAAATCGGACAGCGGCAAAGCGAGGTTATATACAGCCGCTCCGTATTATGTCGCTATCTACGGCGGAAGGCGGTATATGCTATGCAGTCATATAAGTCATGACGGACAATACAGCGAAGAAGTCAGCATTTACCGTGTAGATCTTATGAGCGGCATACATATCACCGATAAGCCCTGCCGACTGATAAACGATATGCGTGAGTTTCAGAACACAAACTCCCACGAATTCATGCTAAAGCACCCGAACATGACATACGGCGACCCGATTACAGTAACGCTTATGGTCGACGCAGATTATTACACGCTGATACACGATCATTTCGGCGGCGGCTTTGAGTTTGTAAGGCATATTGACGAAAAACATGACGAGATAAGAGTAACGTCAAGCGAAAAAGGCATAATCGATCTTGCAATGACGGCTCCCGACAGAATAGAGATAATCCGCCCGTTCACGCTTCGGGACAAAGCAGCGTCTTTGGCGCAGGAGCTGGTAAAGAGGTATGGATAGCATTGCTAAGCGTACTAAACATATTACGAGATTGTGAAAATTTTCAGATAACTCTTGACAAGTTAATAGCTTTGCTGTATAATAGTTTCAAAACAAACTGTTTAATTTAAAAATATCCAACGAAAGCAGGTGAAAAAGTGGTACAAAAGCCGATAGAGGTCGTGCTTAAAGGCGGCGAATTCAGAAAATACTCCGACGCTAAATTCGCAATGCTCAGAAAACATTATGATATGAAAAGGGCTGAATTTGAGGTCATATACTATCTTTCAATATGCAGAGAGGACGATTCGCTTGTAAATATTTCAGAATTTCTCAATGCAAACAAGGGGCATATCTCCGCTACGATTTACGGTTTGAACGAAAAAGGCTATATCAATTCGGTTCAGGATAAAAACGACCGCAGATATATGCATTTCAGCCTTACCGACAAGGGTAAGGAGGTCGCAGCGGATATTGAGAACATCTGGAAGGACATAAAAAATGAATTGTATTATGGACTCAGCGATGAAGAGATAGACTCCTTCAAGCAGATCTTTCATAAAATATGTAAAAATATCGAGCACTTTATGTCATAGAGTATATTTGCAAAAGTGCTCATATTCTAACTCTTATAGTTTGAAAACAAACAGTATAAAATTAAATTAACGAAAGGACGATAAGAATGACAGAAAACAAGGAACCTTTGAAGGAGATAGCACACGAGATAACCTACCGAAGATATCTGCTTTCAAGGGACGACGCAAAATTTATGTTCCGCAATATAAATATCGCAGAATATATTGTTCTTCATTATATGTGCGAGCAGAAAGAAAAGGACTCGATATATTCGGATAAGATATATCTTTGCGAGATCTCCGAAAAGCTTGATCTTCCCATAAGAAAGACCTCAAAGCTTATAAGAGAAATGAACGGGAAAAATCTTGTAAAATGGGATCACGACGGCAACGGAAAGGACGGAACCTACGTCACGATTACCGAGCACGGAATGAAGGTCTTTGACGAGACCGACGGCAAGCTCAGGGCATTTTATTCAAGAATACTTCAGAAATTAGGAAAGGAAAAAATAGTTTCGCTTCTTCAGCTGATGAAAGAATTTGATTCGGTTATGAGAACGGAGCTTGAGCAGATGGAGGATAACAATGAAACAGATGAATGAATATATGAGCGAGCTTGAATTTTCATGCCGCAAAAACGATTTTATCGACCGCAGACTTTACGACGAATACGACATCAATCAGGGACTTCGCGACGAAAAGGGAAACGGCGTTCTTACAGGTCTTACAAATATCTCGCTTATAAAGTCATACGAGGTCGGAAACGGTGCGAAAAAGCCCTGCGACGGAGAGCTGTGGTACAGAGGCTATCGTGTCGAAGACCTTATCGGAATGCTTGGCATCGATGAAATGGGATATGAAAAAGCGGCATATCTTCTGCTTGCTGGCGAATTGCCTGACGAAAAACAATTTGAAGAATTCCGCTCTGCAATAGGCGTGCTTAAGGCGCTTCCGACAAACTTTACCCGGGACGTTATAATGAAAGCGCCGACCGACGACATTATGAATACAATGACAAGAAGTATACTTACGCTTGCTTCTTACGATAAAGACCTTAAAAAGACTTCTCTTGATAATAATATCCGTCAGTGTCTTCAGCTGATAAGTCAGTTCCCTGCGCTCGCAGTATATGCGTACAATGCATATAACCACTATCAGAATCTTGAAAGTATGTTTATCCACTATCCAAAGCCTGAGCTGTCGCCTGCCGAAAATATACTTACGATGCTCCGCCCCGACAAGAAGTATACAAAGACCGAAGCAAAGGTGCTTGATACGGCTCTGATACTTCATATGGAGCATGGCGGCGGAAACAATTCGACCTTTACCACAAGAGTAGTTACATCGTCAGGTTCGGACACTTATTCGACAATAGCAGCGGCAATGTGTTCGCTTAAAGGTCCTAAGCACGGCGGTGCAAACATAAAAGTTATGGATATGATGGCGGATATCTCGGAAAATATAAAAGACGCTTCGGACGATGAAGAGCTTGTTTCCTACCTTGAGAAGATACTTGACAAGGAAACCTTCGACCGCAAAGGACTTATATATGGAATGGGACACGCTGTCTACACGATCTCAGACCCGAGAGAAAGGGTGCTTAAAGGCTATGTAAAGCAGCTTGCCGCAGAAAAGAACAGAACCGACGAATTTTGTCTTTACGAGCAGGTTGAGCGGCTCGCTCCTCAGGTCATCATGAACAGAAAGCATAACCGAACGGGAGTCTGCCCGAACGTCGACTTTTACAGCGGCTTTGTTTATGATATGCTCGGAATACCGAAGGAGCTTTACACTGCGATATTTGCGGTCGCAAGGATAGTCGGCTGGAGCGCACACCGCATAGAGGAGATAGTATGCACCGATAAGATAATCAGACCTGCATACATGAGCGTTATGAAAAAGAAATAAGGATATTGCTCCTGCAAAGGAGGGATTTCTGCGTTACAGCTGCGGACATTCCCCATAAATAAAAAATGCGGATCGTCTGTATCCTTGACATCCGCAAATGTATTTGCTATAATACCTATATAAGATATGTGTCTTCCCGATTTTTTGAGAACACTTTTTATTTTTGAAAGAAGGTATTTATGAACAATATTGAATATGTAAAGCTGACAGATGAAAATTTCAGCGTAAACTCTCTTGATGATTTTATCAGATATCAGGAGATAAAGGAATGCTGGCGGCTTATTGACGGGGAATGGAAATTAGTCGCCAATGAATTTATTGAGGACTGGGATCTTAATAAACGCAGAGAGATCGCCGCCTCGATATGCGACCACCTTGGTTCGCAGCGGACGGCATACGGCGCATTTTTGAACGACCGTATCGTGGGATTTGCGGTTATTTCACACCGCCTGTTCGGAAGCGAGGGGCAGTATTCTGAGCTTGAGCTTCTACAGGTTTCGCAGCCTTTTCGCAGAATGGGCATAGGCAAGCGGCTTTTTGGCGAAATATGCCGAGAGGCTTCCCTTTTAGGTGCGAAAAAGCTATATATTTCCGCACATTCGTCAAAGGAAAGTCAGGCGGCATACCGCAAACTCGGCTGTGTTGACGCGATCGAGATAAACCGTGAGATCGCCGAAAACGAGCCGTTTGACGTGCAGATGGAATATGTCCTCACATCTGAAAATCTAAAGTGACTAATCTGACACGGAAAGCCGTCATTATAAATCGATGCTTAGACTCTCATACTTATCATCAATAAGCAGATAATTCACATTATACTCCCTCGCAAGCTCAAAAAATTGTTTATTATCTTTTAAAACGCTTTCCATAGTACACCCTTCGTCATCTAAACGGTTTTCTATGACGCAGGCATATTTTTTTATGTCGGCAAAATGATTTCTTATATAGTCCTCGCTCATTACAAGGCAGTAGTATTTTATATGCTGAAGATATTCTTCTTCAAAATCCTTTTCCCAGTCAAACGGAATATAACAGCCCTCAACAATAAGATCCTGCTTGTTCTCTATGGCGGTCTTGATCATTTCACGGACAACAGGCCAAAGATAATCCGTAAGTTCATAATCGTTTTCGGGCGTAAGCTCAGTATATCCGCTGCGGATCAGACCCATTTTCAAATGGTCTATCGACAAATACGGGATCTTATATCGCTCAAGCAGCTTTTGAGCAAGTGCGGTCTTTCCCGTATGCGACGCACCTGTAATTAATATGATCATAGCTTTTTCTCCATAAGATATTTTTTTATGGTTGATTTATTCGGATTCGTTCAGAATATTCAGCATTTCAGATGGAGTGACAATAAAATCTTTTACAGGATAATGCTTTTGATTACCTGTTACAAGATAAGCGTCATCATCACGCTTTTCCATTGCGACTTCGTAGAAAACAAGATCGTCCATATCAACTAAGATTTCACCTGTTGGTGTTGGATTTACTTCAACACCATTTGAAATAATAGAGTTTATCACCTTTTGAATCGTTTCGTCTTTGAGATGAAATTTAGCTCTGCTCAAAACTTCTCTGTATTCTTCAATGATGTCAGCATGAAATAACGGAACAATTCTTCCATCAAGCATTTCTCGCAGTACAAGATACGGCGGAGATTGCGGATTTTTTGTTATAAGAGCTGAAACAATTACATTGGTATCAACTACAGCGTATATCTGCATTTTTATCTCCTGTTCTTTCTTACATCTGAAATTTCAGAATTAATTTCATCAAGCGTCATTTCAGGAACATCAGCAGCCTGTTGTCTTAATTCTTCAAATGCCGCAAGACCTTCCGCTCTTGTAACCTTATTTTCGGGAAGAGTTGTTTCAAAAGGGATTCCTCGAACCATTTTGCTTCTTACCATAAACATTCTGAAAGCAGTTGGAAGATCCATGCCGAGTGCATTGTAAATCTCACTTACCTCATTTTTTAAGTCACCATCTACACGAAACTGAACTAAAACCTGATTATTAGCCATAAAAGCACCTCCAAAATATAATATAAGTGTATGCGTTTATCTTACACTTATATTATATCATCATTTGAATGTAATGTCAATGAAATATGCTGAAATTTTAGTGAAAGATATATAGAGTTCACCGGACTAAATCAAATATGTAAGAAACTGCAATACCGCAACCCCTGTGATCAAAAGCAAAAGCTTTTATCACAGGGGTTTATCTTTCTCTCCTTTCTGTAAAAACGCTTTTGGACAAAAATCCAAAAGTGTTCAAAAAGTATTGACAGCATAAATAATATAGAATATAATATATATACTTCATATATATTATGAAACATAAAAATTGGAAGAGAGAAAGGAAGAATGATGATGATCAAAAATGAATGGAGATCAATTATCAAGAATCCGCTTATGATCGTGGTTCTTATTGCGATCATAATGATACCTACAATTTATGCAGGGCTTTTCTTAGCGTCGATGTGGGATCCGTACGGAAATCTTGATAAGCTGCCGGTAGCGGTGGTAAACGAAGACGCCGCAGTTGAATACAATGGCGTTACTCTTGATGTAGGAAACGAACTGGTAGAAAACCTGCGTGAAAGCGGCGAGCTTCAATTTAACTTCGTCGACGCACAAACGGCGCAGGAGGGACTTGAAAACGGCACATACTATATGACGGTGACTATTCCGGAGGATTTCTCGGCGAATGCGGCGACACTGCTTGACGACGAGCCGAAGAAAATGGAGCTTTCCTACAAGACAAATCCCGGCAAAAACTACATTGCAAGCAAGCTTAGCGACACTGCGCTTTCAAGGATACAGTCGGGTATTTCCGAGCAGATAACAAAGACCTATTCCGAGACGGTTTTTGAACAGCTTTCGGGAATAGGCGATTCGCTCGACTCGGCGGCTGAGGGCAGCGGCGAGCTTGAAGACGGTCTTGGAAAGCTTTCGGACGGAAACGGCGAGATCACCGATAATCTGAAAACCTTAGCCGAAAGCTCGCTTACTTTTGTCGAAGGATCTCAGCAGCTTTCTGACGGCGTAAAGGAATACACCGACGGAGTCGCAAAGGTCAAGGACGGCGCAAAGCAGCTTGACGACGGCGCAAAAACGCTTTCAAGCTCGGCATCAAAGGGAGTTTCAAAGCTCAAAAGCGGCTCTTCTGAACTAAAAAATGGTGTAGATTCCTACACCGACGGCGTTTCGGAGGCGGCAAAGGGCGCAAAGAAGCTGAACAAAAACAGCAGCTCTCTCAACGAGGGCGCACAGCAGATCTCGTCCGGCTCGCAGCAGCTTTACACGGCAAGCGGCGCAGTACTTGACGGTCTGAACCTGATGTCGCAGAGTCTTGGCGAGAGCCTGTCGGCTGAAAACAAAGCGCAGATAGACGCTCTGACCGAGGGCTGCGACACTCTTCACGGCGGAATCAAAAAGCTCGACAAGGCGGTAAGCGAAATGCAGCTGCCCGATCTTTCGTCGGCGGCGCAGGGTATAACCGTTCCTGCGGCGGCAATAGGCTCTGACGCTCAGTCTGCAGGATCGAACCTTGCAAATATGCAGGGATACCTTACCTCGTTGGCATCAGCATATCCCGAGCTTTTAAGCGATGCGGATTATCTTTCGCTCTGCGGCGAGGTCTCCTCCTGTGCGTCGAACGTTTCCGATATAGGCGTTCAGCTCGAGAGCATGAACAGCGCAGCCGCCGGGCTTTCCTCTTTAAGCACAATGGGCGGCAGCATTGACGAGCTTAAAACGTCCGTTTCGCAGCTGAAAGCAGGCGCAGATCAGGTTCTGCCTGCTGCAAAGACCACGATAGTCAATCTCGAAGGCGGTCTTGAAACTATTCAGAATGCGCTTGACCGACAGGGAAAAACCGCAGAGGATATGGGACTTATTCAGGGAATGGGCGAGATAAACGGCGGACTCAAGACCCTTTCGGGCGGTGCGGCGTCGCTTTGTGAGGGAACAAAGACCTATACCGACGGTGTAAGCAGCCTTAACTCAGGTCTTGGAAAAATAAACGCAAATTCTTCGGCGCTCGTAAGCGGTGCGGCCGAGCTTGACAGCGGTGTGGGAGAGCTTTCCGGCGCACTTACAAAGGGTGTAAAGACGCTTACCGACGGAACAGGCAGCCTTTACAGCGGAGCAAAAACGCTTGACGAAAACAGCGCCGAGCTTAAAAACGGAGCGTCCGCACTCAACGAGGGCGCAGAGAAGATCTCCGACGGTGCGCAGAAGCTTGAAGCAGGAAGCGAAACCCTGGGCAGCGGTCTTTCAGACGCTTTCGACGGAGCAGATACGCTCAAAAGCGGACTTTCCGGAGGAGCCGAGGAGATAAAAAATATAAAAACAAACGAACAGACCTACGATATGTTCTCGTCGCCCGTTGAGACCACTAAGCAGGAGTATACGCAGGTTGCAGACAACGGTCACGGAATGGCGCCGTACATGATGTCGGTAGGTCTTTGGGTAGGAACTCTTGCGTTCTGTATCATGTATCCGCTTATGGAGTCGCACGGCGAGATAACGTCGGGTGTAAGCTGGTGGCTTTCAAAGGCTACTGTGCTTCATGCGCTAACTCAGGTAATGGCGGTACTTATGCTTTTAGTGCTTCACTTTGCCTGCGGATTCGAGCCTGCAAGCTGGGGCAAGACAATAATCGTCGCCTGCCTTGCGTCTATCGCATTCATGTCCATTCAGTACTTTATGAACGTCGCACTTGGCAAAGTCGGTTCGTTCCTTATGCTGATATTCATGGTAGTACAGCTTGCAGGCGCAGCGGGAACCTATCCTGTAGAAATTTCGGGCGGTTTTGTCGGCAAGATACACTACCTTGTGCCGTTCACCTACACCGTCGACGCATTCAGGACTGCTATCGCAGGCAAGGGAAGCATTCTCCCCTGCTGTATCGTAATGGGCGTTATCCTTGCGGTATTCTCAGTTCTTACCGTAATACTCTTTAACTATCGTGCAAAATGCAGACGGCTCGGAAAGAGATGTCTTTACGACTTTATCGAGGAAAAAGGGCTGGCATAACGGCAAAAAATTATCACTTGAAAAAACAAACAGGATATGTTATAATATAAAAAAACAAAGTAAAGACGGTGATAATGATGCTTACGGCAGACTATCTGACCAAGCTGTGCAAATCCTTTTGCGATTTTAAATATTCGCTCATGAAAGTGATAGACGGTCTTTGCAAAGCGGAGGGTCTGACGAGTATGCAGACCATGACTCTCTTTATGCTTAAATCCGAAGGCTCTATCTCGGTCGGCGCTCTTAGCAGTCTTCTCAATATGACCCAGTCGAACGTATCTGCGCTTTGCAAGAAGCTCGAGAAGGACGGACTTATCGAACGCACACGTTCCAAGACCGACGAGCGCACGGTAAATTTAAGTCTTTCGCAGAAGGGCGAGGATACTCTTATGCGAATGCTTGACCGGGGTTCGCTGATCGGAGAAAAGTGTTCTGAGATACCGCCGGAAAGGCTTGATATGCTTGTCGAAACGATGGACGAGGCAACTCATATGCTTGTCAGCGTTATGAAAAAATAGGGTACTCTTAAATTGAACTTAACCAAACGAGCCTGAATGTCTGACAAAGCGTATGTGTTTTTTCGGTTTTATTTACAAAACAACACCCTGCGTTATCGCAGGGTGTTTCTATTTAATGCACCAACTCCTTATAAGCCCGTAGGCATGATCACACGAACGGGAACGTTCATACGCTTGCAGTTGTCGATCACAAACTTCGTGCCGTGAGATTTTCCGTCCCAGAACGCAAGCACAACGTCCGCATATTCGATAATGGTGATATTCCTTTTCAGCGGTGCGCTCCTGCCGTATTTATCGTATTCGGGGAGAAACTCCGTCAGCTTGATTCCGTGGGAAAGAGCATACTCCCTCGCACAGCTGTCAATTCCTTTCGCACCGCCCGACACGATTTCCGCAGTGTCTTTGGGGAGATACATTCCCAGATCACGCACCTTCAATCCTCTTGAACCTATTACTGCAACTTTCATATTACTACCGCCTTTGAAAATATTATAGATATACAGTATATCTACAATACCCATTATACCACATTTTCATTGTAAAATAAACATATAATATGTTTAAAATGAAAGGATCGGTATTATGGCAATCAAAAGCGTATCAATAAGGATCGAGGAAGAAATGCTCGACAAGATCGGATATGTAGCCGACTATGAAGGACGTTCAGTGAACAGTCATATCCTTGTGCTTATCCGTCAGAACATTGAAGAATTTGAGAAAACGCACGGCAAAATCGAGGGCAGTATCAAGCCCGATGTTAACGTAAAGCCTTCGAGAAAAAATTGAAATTTCAGGTTTCTGAAATAACGCAACCCCTGTGAACAAAAGCAAAAGCTTGATCACAGGGGTTCTTTTTATCCGAACACTCGTCCTCCTCAGTCAAGATACTGAGAAATATCAGCGTTTTCGGTGTATTCGCTCTTTATGTAATCTTTGATGTCGTACTCTTCTTCGAGATTTCCGATCTTAACAAGGAACTGTATCGTCTTCTGGAGATTGGGCGCATCCTCGTCGGTCACTCTTAAAACATAATCATATTTCGGTCTGAGACTAACGATCTGCTCCGGCGTGAGCGAGAGATCCTCCGCAACCTTTGCGAGAGTCTCCTCGTCGAGATTATCAACTTCCTTTATCGCTCTTGCATACTGCTCGATAAATACCTTAATGATCTCCTTGTTGTTCTCCGCATAATCCGCTCTTGCAACGATCGGGTTTATTCCGAGAAGTCCGCAGTCGTTTCCCGTTGCGATAAGCTTCGCCGTTCCGCTGTCCACAAGTCTTGTTATGTTCGGCTCCCAGAGCGCAACTGCGTCCGCTTCGTGATTTGAAAGCACCGTAGCTGCGTCGCCGGTCGAGATGTTAACAAGCTGTACCTCGGTATTTATATCTATGCCGTTCGCTTCAAGCAGCATATCGAGATGCTCGTGAGATGTCGAGCCTATTGTCGTGGCAAGCGTTTTTCCTTTCAGATCGGCTGCTGTGTTTATATCCGAATCTGCGGCAACGACAACTCCGTACGACTCGGGAGCGTGCGACGCTATTGCGATTATCTCGTTATCCTGTCCGGCGGCAATGGCTGATACTACGGGAACGTCGCCCACAACTCCGATGTCTGACTCCCCTGCCGCAAGCGATTCGTTCATCGGAGGGCCGCTCTCAAAATCGTTCCAGTTTACGGTAACGCCCTGATCTTTGAGTGCCTCCTCTATCCAGCCCTTTTCACGAGCTATGTAAAGAGGTATGAACGAAGCGGACGGCTGAATTGCAATGTTGAGCACTGTCGCCTTTCCGCTTTCCGAACCGTCTTTACCTTTTTTTCCGCTTTCCGAATCACCCGAGCCGCAGCCGGTGAAAATAGTTGTTCCAAGAGCTAAAGCGACCGCCGCAGATAAAATTCTTTTTATTTTCATGATATTTCTCTCCTTAAAAGTTAAAGTCAACGTGCGCAAAAAATTACGACATTTCAAGTCCTAACGCACCGTTGTTGATTATTACATTTTCGCCGTTGTAGTATTCCGGCGTAAGCTTTGCCAGAATGTAGATCATCTGAGCAATTTCCTCCGTTTTCGCAAAACGTCCCAGATAGGTTCGTCTGCGAATCTTTTCAAAACGTTCGCCGTAGGGCGAACCGCTTACCATTTCGGTGTCAACAGGTCCGGGCGAAACTGCGTTTATCACAACGCCTTTTTTGCCTAAATGACCTGCCATACTCTTTGTAAAATTAACAAGAGCCGCCTTTGTCATGCCGTACCATATATCGGGATTTCCGGCGACCGACGCCTGCGAAGCTACGTTTACTATCCTTCCGCCGCCGTTTTCCGCCATCTTTTTTCCGAAATAGACAGCAAGGCTTACGGGGGCGATAAGATTAAGATTTATAACTCTGTCCGTTTCCTCCTCGCCGTAGCTGTCAAAAGGCAATCCGCGAAGTACTCCTGCATTATTTACAAGAATGTCGATATTTCCGTACTTTTCCGTCTCCGTCGGGAGACACTTTATCGCCGCCCTGTCGGAAAGATCGCACTTTATTATCCTCACTCTTTCATCGGACGCAAGCTCACATTCTCCGCTTCTCGAAACGATTATGACCTCGTCGCCGTCGTCAAGAAATTTCCTTGCCGCCGCAAGACCGATGCCCTTTGTTCCGCCGGTTATCAGCACCCTGCTCATCAATTTCGCCTCCCTCGTCATATGTAATATTCTATCCTTTCGCCGTTTTCGTCGGTGAAAAATTCGTCGTATATAAGCTTTCGTATCTGCAAAAATTCATATGAACACATATCATTGTGCTCCAAAATGATATGTGTTCATTCTGTTTTTAGGAGCGGCGTCTGCTTATCTCGGTGGGATTGTCAGAATCGGCATTGCTG
>JBJERC010000072.1:0-31449 GCA_051882075.1 Oscillospiraceae bacterium
GCAAGCGCATTTATTCCTCCTGTTCCGGGAAAGGGATTTTTCGATAACTACAAAGCAATTCTCTTTAACACAAGCTTTATACGCTATATGCTCAACACCTTATTTTATGCCGCAATACTTATCGTTTCGGGAGTAATAGTAAACGGACTTGCAGGTTACGCTCTTGCTAAGATCAAATTCCCGTTCCGTGACAGATGGCTCGCAATAATCATGATGCTTATGATAATTCCCACAGAAACTATCATAACGATAAACTTCATGTTTGTTTCAAAAATGGGACTTCTTAATACCGTATTCGGATATGTTCTTCCGATGATAGTAAATCCCTTTAATATTTTCCTTTTCAGACAGGTTTTCGTAAGTCTTCCCGATGATGTGTGGGAAGCTGCACAGCTTGACCATTGCAGCCCTGTGAAATACTTTTTCACTATGGTTCTTCCGATGTCAAAGACGGTTGTTGCAACAGTAAGCGTTTTCACTTTCTTAAATGTATGGAACGATTACCTCTGGCCGTCGCTTGTATTCACATCAAGCGATCTTCTGACTGCACAGATCGGTCTTAATTCCATTACTTCAAACGATAACACCACAATGGGACAGACTCTTGCGGTTATAACGCTTATTACAATTCCGGTTATTATCATATACTCACTTTTCTCCAAACAGATCGTGGAGGGTGTAGTTTCAACAGGTTCTAAGGAGGGCTAAAATATGAGTTTTATCGAACTGAAAAATGTCTGCAAAAAGTATGCAGGCGCTGAAAAAAATTCTGTAACAGATTTCAATCTTTCAATAGAAGAGGGCGAATTTATTGCATTCGTAGGACCTTCCGGCTGCGGCAAGTCCACAACACTCCGAATGATAGCAGGCTTTGAGGAGATAACAAGCGGAGATTTCTGCATTGACGGAAAACGTATGAATACGGTTCTGCCGAGGGACAGAGGAATCTCGATGGTATTTCAGAACTATGCTCTTTATCCTCACATGACGGTAGAGAAGAATATTTCATACGGTCTTAAGAATATGAAAGTTCCTGACGATGAGATAAAGAAAAAGGTCGACTGGGCGATCGACATTCTCGGACTTTCCGAATACAGATACAGAAAGCCTAAGAATCTTTCCGGCGGTCAGAGACAGAGAGTTGCGCTCGGACGTGCTATTGTTAAAAATCAGAAGCTTTTCCTTATGGACGAGCCTCTTTCAAATCTTGACGCAAAACTGCGTGTCAGCATGAGAAGCGAGATAAGCAAGCTGCACCGTCAGCTTGGCAGTACAACGATTTACGTTACACACGACCAGGTTGAAGCAATGACCATGGCAGACCGCATTGTCATAATGAAAGACGGCGTTATTCAGCAGGTGGGCAAGCCTATGGAACTGTATGACCACCCTGCAAATAAATTTGTGGCAGGCTTTATCGGTTCACCGCAGATGAATTTCTATAATGTTAATGTCAAGGGAGATACCGTTACATTTGAAAACGGAAACAGTATCAGACTTCCCGATCCCGTTATATCAAAGCTTGGCGGCAGGCAGGGCGAAATGATCCTCGGCATCAGAGGCGAGGATATAAAGCTTGATCCGCAGAACCTCGATCTTTACAAAGATAACAAGATGACTGCGACAGTAGACAGCGTTGAAGTTATGGGAAATGAAAATAATCTGTACTTTGATTTCGGAGGAACGGCTTCGGTTGCAAGAGTATCAAAATATGAAATAAGCGAGGCAGGCGACGAGATTGAATTCGTGTTTATTCCATCAAGAATTCATTTCTTTGACAAACAGACGGAACAGAGTATTTTTTAATGGGAGGACGTTATGCAGAAAATTCATTTAAAAGCGCCGGGTTGCTGGATAAACGACCCCAACGGTTTCATATGGTACAAGGGTCAGTATCACTTGTTTTATCAGTGCTTTCCCTACTCTGCGCAGTGGGGCAGAATGCACTGGGGGCACGCAGTAAGCCAAGACCTTGTTACATGGGAGCATAAGGGCATTGCCCTTTACCCGACAAAAACCGACGACCGCAGCGGATGCTTTTCGGGCAGCGCAGTAGAACACGGCGGCAAAATGTATGTGTATTACACGGGTGTAAATTATACAGAGGAAGACCCCGAAAACATAAACCTTTGTCTTAATGATAACTTTATTTCGGCACAGCTTATGATAACCTCCGAAGACGGCATTACGTTTGATAACGTTTCGGATAAGAAGACCATTATACCGCCGATAGATGAGGAATCTGTCGGAAACAGGAAGCATACCCGTGACCCGAAGGTGTGGCGCGGAAAAGATGCTTGGTATATGGTCTTAGGCAGTACGGTCGATTCTAAAGGACGGCTTCTGTTCTATAAGAGTAACGACCTTGAAAACTGGAGCTATCTTAATTATGCAGAAAAAGAAAACTTAGGCTGGATGTGGGAATGTCCTGATTATTTTGAAGTTAACGGCGCAGGTATAACCGTATTTTCGCCGATGGGCTTTTACAAGGACGGAAAGGAATACGATTCTGCGACTGTATGTATGTTTTCTTCGTTCGACGAAAGCACAGGAGAAATGGAGCTTTCCGAAAACTATCAGCTTTTCGACTGCGGACTTGACCTTTACGCTCCCCAGAGTACCACCGACAAGGACGGAAACCGTGTTATCATTGCATGGGCAAGAATGCCCGAAACCGTAAACGGCAAATGGAACGGAATGATGTGTATTCCGAGAATTGTCGAGGTGAAAAATGATCGCATATATTTCAGACCACACCCCAATATAAGAAACAGCTTTGCGAGAAAAATCACTTCGCCGCAGCAGGCTGACAGCTCCGTATTTATGGTGAAAACTTCGCTGCAAAACGGCGAAAGTATCAATATCGGCGGATATATCATAAAGCGTGAGCAGGACAGGATTTTTACCGACCGCTCGGCTGTATTTGTAGGCAAGGATAATTTCAGGCTTACTGCGGAAACTCCGGTTATCCGTGAGGGTCATGACCTTGAGATATATGTTGACGGCAATCTTATAGAAGTATTTGTAAACGGCGGCGAGTATGTTCTCAGCAGCGTTGTGTATGGATTGTCTGATGAAATAACAGGCGCAGACTATTCTCTGTATACTTATGAAAAGTAAAAAACTATGACAATACGATTTAACGAGGTGAGCTTATATGAAAAAACTTGATGTTACAGCACTGGGTGAACTGCTGATAGATTTCACCGAAAACGGAATAAGCGCACAGGGAAACCCTGTGTTTGAAGCTAATCCCGGCGGTGCACCCTGCAACGTTCTTGCTATGCTTTCAAGGCTCGGAAATAAAACCGCTTTTATCGGTAAGGTCGGCGGCGATATGTTCGGCAGGCAGCTTTCTGACGCCGTAAAAAGCGTCGGCATTTGCACCGACGGACTTGTTACAGATAAAAATGTTCCGACTACTCTTGCTTTTGTTCATACGTTTGCAGGCGGCGAAAGAGAGTTTAGCTTTATACGCAATCCGGGTGCAGATATGATGCTGACAAAGGTTGAAGTAAATACCGATATGATAAGAAATTCAAAAATATTCCACTTCGGAACGCTCTCCTCGACACATGAGGGCGTTCGTGAAGCTACAAGATTTGCCATAGATACGGCAATAGAAAGCGGAGCGTTGCTGTCGTTTGACCCCAATCTTCGTGAGCCGCTGTGGAAAAGCCTTGATGATGCGAAAACTGAAATAGAGTACGGACTTTCAAAATGCAACATTCTGAAAATATCGGATAACGAGATCGAATTTCTTCTTGGTCATTCCGACTACGACAAAGCGGCGCAGCAGCTTATGGAAAAGTATAAGAATATCAGGCTTATATTAATAACTCTCGGCGGCGACGGAAGCTGCGCTTATACCCGTTCCGCAATGGCAAAAGCGCCTGTATATGATGTGAAAACTGTTGAAAAAACAGGCGCAGGAGATACCTTCTTCGGCTGTGCGTTAAGCTTTGTTCTCGAACATGATATTGACTCCCTTGATGAAACCAGACTGACTGAACTTTTGCGCTTTGCAAATGCAGGAGCTTCGCTTATCACAACAAGAAAGGGCGCATTGAAGGTCATGCCGGATATGCAGGAAATATCTGATCTGATAGGTTCGGGAATAGAATAAGAAGGTTTATACTATAAATGCAATTAAATATCAAAGTCTGAAATTGTGCTTTTGCAATTTCAGACTTTTTTCTCTGAAAGCTCACCTCCCGACTCACATAGTAAAGTCGATCTCATACCGTGTTCCGTGAGACATAAGTATTCCATCTGTAAGCTCTATTTTAAGAATTATCGTGTTTTTATCCTCAAGGTCATTATGTTCGTTGTCGATCCATTGCGAAAAAACTAAGCGCATTTTTTCGGCAATAGTTTTATTTCCGACACTTGAAAAACTTCCGAGATCAACGCCCATTCCGTGTGCGGTGAACCATTCACCCGATATTGCAACGACCGGGTTTTTAGCGATCTGCTTCATCTTATCCGATAAAGCGTAGGTAAGAACATAAAACGCTCCGTCCTCATAAAATGCGTTCACGTTTCGCACATAGGGGGTGTTGTTAACGCTCGTCGCAAGCGAAATAAGGCTGTCGCTGCCGAAACGCTCGGCTAAAATTTTTTCTGATTCAGGTGATAATTTTTCAAACATTTTTATTTCCTCCGTTAAATTTATGTAAATTCATTATATCACATTCCGCCGAAAAAAGCAATGATCCTTGCCGCCGTACTAAAAACTGTACGGCGACTTATTTTTTTTAATTTATTTGTCGAAAACCTATTGACAAACTGTAACACAAGTGATATAATTGTATACATAGAGGTTATACAATTTATACTTACACAGCCGTCCGGAAGGCTTGTAAGTTTTTCCCAAGGAGTGTACACTAAAATGAATATCAACATCAGCAACGCAAACGGCGAAGCGATCTATCTTCAGATCGTAAACCAGATCAAGTCGCTGATACTCGAGGGCAAGCTGAAAGAGGGGGAAATGCTCCCGTCTATGCGAAATCTTGCCGTTGAACTTCACATCAGCTTTATGACGACAAAGCGTGCTTACGAACAGCTTGAGCGTGACGGCTTTATTGAGTCGTTTACGGGAAAAGGCTCGTTCGTAAAAGCACAGAATTTAGAGCTGTTCCGAGAAGAACAGTTAAAACAGATCGAAGCCTTGCTTATGGAGGCAGGCGATAAGGCACGAAAAGCAGGTATCACAATACAGGAGCTTCACGAATTGCTCGACCTTGTAAACGGAGGAGAATGATAATGGCTGCATATGAAAATGCGATAGAAATTTCAGGCGTTACAAAAAAATACAGCGGCTTTACGCTTAATAACATAAGCTTCAATGTGCCGAAAGGCTCGATAATGGGCTTTATCGGTCAGAACGGCGCAGGCAAAACCACAACGATACGAAGCCTGCTCAACATTATTAGCATCGACGAGGGAGAAATAAAGCTGCTCGGTCTCGATCATCTTAAAAACGAACAGGAGATAAAACAGCGGATCTCCGTCGTTTTCGACGAGCTTCCCTTCCACGACGTTTTCACCGCAAAGGATATGGCTCGCATATTCGAGGGAATTTATCCGCAGTGGGACAACGCCGTTTATTCTCAGTATTTAGACCGTCTTGGACTTCCGATAAAAAAGAAGATCGGCGAGTTTTCAAAGGGTATGAAAATGAAGCTTCAGATAGCCTGCGCCCTTTCTCACAACGCCGAGCTGCTTGTAATGGACGAGGCGACAACGGGTCTTGATCCTGTTGTGCGAGATGAAATTCTCCACATTTTTATGGAGTATCTTCAGGACGGCGAACGCTCGATACTTATGTCCTCGCACATTACCTCCGACCTCGAAAAAATTGCGGACAGCGTGACCTTTATCGACAAGGGAAACCTGCTTATCACGGGATATAAAGACGATATTCTCGAATCTCACGGTATACTCAAATGCGACAAATCGGAAATTCAGTACATTGCCCCCGAGGATATCGTAAGCGTTCGTATGAATTCCTTCGGTGCGGAGGTAATGCTCTGCGACAGGAAATCTGCGTCTTATAAATACAGCGGCGCTATGATCGACCCTGCAAGCCTTGACGACATTATGCTTTACTATGTCCACAAGGACGAAAAGGAGTGGACGTCATGAAAAAATTACGCTCGCTTGTCTTTCGTGAATTTAAAATATGTAAGAAGCAGTATATAACGGGATTTTTGGTCTTGCTTGCATTTTACGCTTTTATAATAATCGGAACGTTTTTCTTTACAGACTTATTCTCCGAAGAGTCGGGAATTGAAGTTTCGGCAAGTTCGTTTGCACAGATGTTTTCTCTGCTTATCATGCTCTATTCAACGATAGTTTTTGCAGGGGACAACGCCTTCAAAAGCGACCTTAACAGCGGCTGGAACAATTACTCCTATGCACTGCCCGTAACGGCTTCCGAGCGTGCGGCGGTAAAGATCATACGCTTAATTAGTTCGCTCGGCATATCCATACTGCTCGGCATGGTCTGCGTTGTCATCGTCAACAGTATCGCAGGCACGCCATTTATGATAGATTATGTTATCATACAGTTTATTCTTCTTGACTCTCTGCTGCTTGCAAAAATCATCGTCGATTGTTTTGTACTTCGTTCAAGAAACACCGATGAATACAAGAAATTACAGGATAAAGGCAGCCTGACCGCTATATTTTCCGAAGTATGTATCGCCGCAGTGGTACTTAAATGCACCGGCTTTGATTTTGCGGCTCTGCTCGATTCAGACAGCGACGAACCTTTGTCTTTCGATTTTATCTCAAAGCTGTCAGGCAAAATGCTGCTTTGGCTTATACCGCTTACCATTGTTCTTTTCGCAGTTTATTTTGCCGTTATTAAGTATCACACACAGTTTGCATATCCGGGCGGCGCAGGGATAAGGGCAAGGGTAAATAAAGCAGATATCAAGGTTGAAAAAACGACAGACCTTGCTTCGCCGCACAGCGAGCCTGTCGGCTTTCTTTACAAGGAACTAAAACAGAATAAAAGAAGTATCTGCGCAGTAATTTCCCTTCCGTTTTTTATACTTGTTTTCATAACCTGCTGTCTTGCTATAGTGTCGTTAAGCAATGAATACGGCGGCGACGGCTGGATATTAAGAACGCTTACTTCGACCGTGTTCCGTATCGTCGCTATCGCTGTCGGGTTTCTTGTCACAAGCAGCCTGCTTCTGAGCGTTTTTCACGGCGACGACAAAAAGCTCTGGGCATATTTTATAGCTTGTGCGCCTAATGGTATAAATAAGTTTCTGTACACAAAATATGTACTTTCATTTGCTATGTGCGGACTATTTTTCGTATCAAGCTATATTGCCGACACTCTTACCGCAACGATACGCTGGTTTGCTTTCGGGGAAGAGATATTAAGCTTTACGGGAATACTTATCATGATTTTCTTTGTGCTTATTTTTCAGAATTCCTTTTCAATTCCGATGATGCTTCGTTTCGGCGAAAAGAGAGGCGCTATCATAAACGTTATCATAATACTTTGCCTTGCGATCTTAGCAATAGTTATCTTCTCGATTATTCCCACGGCGGTTCAGGATAAGGTGTTCGCATGGCTGTCGGGCTTCATGACAGGCGACCACGGCGACCTTACAACGCTGCTGACCGGAATATTCCCCATCCTCTCCGTCGGAGCATATATTCTGTCCTACAAGCTGTCCTGCAAGATCTTCATGAAGGGAGTGAACGAGTATGACAAATAAAAAGCTTGAGGCAAAAAGGCTTGTTATCTTTCTCCTGCTCGCATTCGGCATTTCGTGGATACCTGCAATTATACTCAACTGTACTGTCGGCTATCACGAATGGTTTGAGACCTACAAAATGCCTTTTTCTGCTCTTATCGTACTCTTCGGACCTGCACTTGCAAACGTCATCACCCGAATCATCACCCACGAGGGCTGGCATGACAGTATGCTTCACCTGAACTTAAAGGGAAATATAAAATACTACCTTATCGCAATTTTTTCGGTAGTCGCTGCGGCGATCGCCGGAGGTATTTTCACAACGCTCGTGTTCGGAAACGCAGATTTTTCCGACGCAGGCAAAGGCATGAACGGTATGCAGATAACAGGAAACATTCTGCTTACGCTTTCTGTAATTCCGCTTATGGCTTTCAACACCTTCGGTGAGGAATTCGGCTGGCGTGGATATATGAATCAGAAAATGGAGCCGCTTCTCGGCACGACAGGCACTGTTATAGTCGGCGGTATAATCTGGGGACTTTGGCACGCAGAGCTTACGGTAGTCGGACACAACTTCGGCACGGACTATTTCGGCTATCCCTATCTCGGTATTCTTGCTATGTGCATTTCCTGCACATTCTTAGGCATGGGGCTTATGTGGGTCACGAAAAAGACCGGCTCTATTTATCCTGCGGCTATCATGCACGCTGCAAATAATTTCGGCGCAAACAGCATAGGACAGCTTTTCGTAAGCGGTCTGCCTAAAGATTTTTCGCCGACTATTGCAGAAAATCTTATCATCTCGATACCGAGCTTTGTTATCGGTCTTGTGTTCCTTATACTCATGCTTCGTGATAACAAGAAGCAGTCGGAAAAGTAAATCAAAATTTTCAATTTTCCTCCCATTATGTATAAACAAAAACAGAGCAGACCTCCTTGTGAAGTCTGCTCTGTTTTGTTATCAGTTTTCAGCCGCACTCTTTTTCTTCGGCTTTATGTTAAGCGTAACTGCGAACAGTATCATGAAAACAGCCGCCGCCGCAAGCGTTATTGCGGAAAATTTTATCACGCTGTCGGTTGCGCCGTACATCGACCTTGTGAGCGCTTTGTAAACCGAGTCGCTGCCGATAGCAAGTCCGTCATAATACTTCGTGAACTTTAGTATCAGGCAAGGCACCATAATAAGCATCGACGAGCTGAAAAGCGAAACACCGATCCAGTAGAGCATACCGCCGATACGCTTTCGGTTGACAGCCGCCATTATCCCGAGCAGCACAATAGCCGCCGCCGCAAGGATTATCTGCGCCTTTTTTACGATAACGACCGAGTTTCTTATCTTCGTCGAAATTCCGTTTGGCTTGTTGATATAGCTTAGCAGCATTACGTCAAGATCCGATTCGATAGCCTGCTCGGCATTTTTTATCGTGTTCTGCTTTATATCCTCAAGCTCCTGCGTAAACTCAACGCCCTCTTCATCAGCCCAGCGAACGTAATCGTCGGAAACATTCTTTTCAAGCAGCTCAAAGCTCATCTCAAACTCAGGCAGCTCGTCCCTTCTGCCGCAGATATACTCAAACGTGTCCTCGACATAGCCGTAAACCGCCGAGGAAACTTCCTCTTTTGAGATTGACTTTTTGAGCGTTTCGGGTTCAACTCCCGTATAGCCGTACTGCCTGTCGCAGTAGGTCATAATTTCCTCAAAAGCAATATCCTCAACACCGACCTTGTGCATACTGTTCGTGTAGGTCTTAGGATCAAGCAGAACGCTGCTTATTATCAAAAGCATCGAAAGCCCCATCAGCACAAATGTCAGCGGCAGGGAAATAATAAGGTTTGGCAGGTAATTGTGAAGCTTTTTCTTACTCAAAAAATTACCCCCTTAATTATAAAATTCCTTGCTTACGACCTTGCAGATAACGTAAAAGCGTTCGTCCGAAAGCCCCATATAGCCGTTATTCCAGCAGGTGTAAAGAATAAGGTCGTCGATAGGCGGATCGGCGGTAACGTCGTAGAAGATAAGCGAGGTGTCGGTATCGGGCAGCACCGTCGTTTCCGTTACCTCGTAAACGAATTTTCCATACTCCGTTTTAAGCGTCACCTTATCGCCGATCAGGATATTCGGCAGCCAGCGGAAAAAGGTGTGGTTATGCGCGGCAAGCACTACCCTTCCCGTTGCGCCGATATAGGCGGAATAGTTCGACTGAACAACACCTGCCGCAAGCAGGTCGTCGGAATCTCCCCAGTAAACAGGCTGCTTTTTCACGCCGACATTTTCATTGCTTATCGTTATCTCGGCATACTTGTCGCCGTAATAGGGATAAATTATCTCGTGCTTTTCAACGACAGGCTCCGCCTCGGGTTCGGGCTGAGGTACGGCGACCTCGGCTATCTCCTTCATCGGAAGTGCGTCGGCGTTTCTGTACTTATTATCCGCAGACGGATTTTTCAGATGAGCGTTTTCGTTGAACGCAAAGGCGGCATAGGCTTGCACCGCCACAAATTTCTTATAGCTTACCAGCGTTATCAGCGACAAACAAAGCGTTAAAACTAAAAGAGGCGTCAGCACCATTACAGCTGCCGACGTCCCCTTAGATTTTTTTTGCTTGTTTGCGTCAGATAAGGAAGCCTTGCTTTCCTTTCCAACCATGGCGATCAGCACTCTCTGTTCTTCTTAACTACGAAAGTGATGCCGTATGCGCTGAGAGCAAGCGTAAGGATAGCTGCGATCTCAACAGCCGAAACGCCGTTTGCACCGGTCGAAAGCGGCTTGCCGTTTGTGTCTGTCGAAATATTGGTGTTACCGTTTTCGTCAATTACCTGAACAGACCAGTCCTTGCTTGTAAGCTCGTCAACCTTGATGGTAACGCCGAAGTGAGCGCCGGTTGCAACGCAGGCGTCAGCGATCGCCTTTCTGTTAGCCTCGCCCATTTCCTTGAATACCTTCTTGAGTTCGAGGTCTGAAAGCGACGAAAGATCAGTTCCCTCTCCGTAAAGCTTGTCAGCAGCAGGCTGAACATAAGTAGCTCCTGTATCAGAAAGCTGTTTGATCATATAGTCATAATCAGCCGCTGAAAACTTTGATGCATGAGAATCAAGGTAATTCTTAAGCTCTGCAACGTGGTTTGAAGGAACGCCGGCAGCCTTTGCGGCAGAAACAACATCAGCAGCTGTAGAATCAGCAGCCGAAGCGGAAATTGCCATTGAAGCAGCGATAACAAACGCCGAAACAGAAGCAGCGATAGTCTTAAACATCTTCTTCATAATTCATTTCACCTTTCTATATGAATTTTATATAAATACATTATACACCAAACAGAATTAAATGTCAATGTTTTTAGAAAAATTTTTTTAATTTGCGAAGTTTTTTCTTAAATCTCACAAAAAGACCGAGCATTATTCGTTAACAATTAATTACATTTCACAACGACCATTGAAAAATATCAAAACTTGCTGATTTTGCCCGAGGCATACTGCATTATTTTTACAGCATCAAGAACGTCGACCGAGCCGCTGCCGTCAACGTCAGCTCGCTTCTTTTCCGAAGCTTTAAGCGTTGTCTTTCCTGCCGCAAAATTAAGCACCGAAAGAGCGTCCCTCACGTCGATACTGCCGTCGCCGTTGACGTCGCCCTTTAAGAGTCCGCCGCTTCCCTTTCGGGTGATTTTAATAGTATATGTGCGGACAACTCCGCTCGCCGCCGTTACGTTTACGCTGATTATATTTTCGCCGTAATCGAGATTTATCTTCCCCGTTCCGTCAAGCTTTGCCTGATAGCTGTAAGGCACGGCTGCGATAGTTACCGAGGAGACCGACTCCTCGACGGTCATGGAATATTCGTTTGTATAGCGGTCAAAATCAGGCGAATAAGAGCCGCCCGTTACCGTAAGGCTTTTTAAAAGATTATTGTTGTCGCCGTAGCTTGTAGGCTTGGGGCATAGCTTTTCGGGCATATTCTCGTAAACAGGTATCTTGAACTCGAGCGCAGAGGCGATGACCTCGTCGGAATAAGCGTTTCGCATCTCCCTCGCCTCGTTCGCCTGACCGAAAACGCAGGTCATATACTGGTGATAATAAAGCCCGTTTCCGCCGTCCAACACGTCGAACTTCTGAAGATAAAGGGTGTCCTGTTTTTTGTTGATATAGCCGTTTCCGAGATAAATTGCGCCGCCGACTATCGACTTATACTGATTTGTCCACGGCAGCAGATAGGTCGGGTTATAGGTTTTTGCAAAGCGGCAGCCCATTTGTCCTGCCGTCATATCTGCGGTATAATATGCCTGAATATCAAAAAAGTTGAAGTAATTCTCATATCCCGGAACTGTACCGAGCGACTGAGGTGCGCCGTAAACGCCCTGTTCGTTGCGGCAGCGTGAGGCGAGGTGATAGGGAGAAACGCCCGATTCAGCCGCTGCGTCCATAAACGTCTGGGCGTAATTATAGGTCTGCCATGTGTCAGGTGCGGTAAAATCTCCCGACATGAACGTTCCGTCAAGTATCGCCCTTACGCCCTCTATCTTATGTATATCCGCATTATACGACTGATTTTCAAACATGAATATGTAGTCCTCAGTAATAAAGTTTCTCGGGTCGAGGTAATAGGCAATTATTTCCTTTGAAGCCGCCACCCACGTTCCGTCAAGACCGTACCACGTTCCGCTGTTTACGTCATATGCACCCTTTTCGCAGGATTTCCACGAGCTGAGCGCCGAGCCATGAACGAGATTTCGTCCGACAACACATTCCTCTCTAAGCACGTCGTTCCAGTCAAGACCCGTTTTCTGCGCCGTGAACACCCACTTGGGATGCTCCTCGTGAAGCTGCCGCAAAAATGGCTTATAGCTTTCGGGAAAGCCCTGTTTTTTCATCTGCGCTTCAAAATCCGAGTCGCTCACATTTTCAGACGAGCCGCTGTCCGAGCCGCTATTATCGGCGATCTCTTCGCCAAGCTCGATATACGCGGCGCTTGCATACCCCGTGACGAGCGTACCCGACGCATTATAATATTGTATCTTATACCAAGCCGAGCCGTTTGAATCGTAAACGGTCGCAAGCACCGTCACGCTTTCGTCCTCGTAGATCATTCCTACCCGTGCGTTCTCAGTTCCTGCGCCCGAGCGCACGTTGAGCGCCGAAGCCGTGCAAACTCCGCTTCGGTCGGCAGCCGCCGAAAAGCTGAATACAGACGCCGAAAGCGCCGCCGCAGCCGCAAAAGCAGCCGCCCTCGACAATATTCCCTTAAAGTTGATTTTTGCCAAAACCGACACACCTCCGCAGTTTAAATGTCCCATAATATGTACTCAAACGACATTTTTCTAATCATATTATACTGTAAAACCTTCGGCTTGTCAAGCTGTTTTTGTTAATAAAAAATTTACATTTAGCCAAAATCCACAAAAATCGCAAATATTACAGAATGGTAACAATAAATATTGTGGTGTTTTGTCATATATCCCGACTACATATAGTCAAAAGATTTAAAAATAGCAAAATAGCTAAATTTCACGGCATAAATTCTACATTTTCTTATGTTGACTAACTGTGTGAAAAATGGTATAATTCCTAATACCGAATGTAATATTTGCGTAACCTGTTCGTTTTATTGTACCGATAGATAAAAAATAAGAATGTGTACAAAATATGAATTAAGGTCAGAAACGCTGACTGCCTTCGGACTTGTGTAATTATGATCGGAGCAAAGCCTGATAAACCCGTTTTATCAGGCTGCGACGACCGAAAACCGTGCGCCGACCTGACAAGCCTGCGCTTTTTGTAAATATTTTGGAGAGAATAGAGGTATGAGTATGAAAATGCGTTTTCCGAAAACCGCTCTGTCAATTACGACTGCTGTCGTAACGCTCGCTTCAACGGTGACAGCCGTTAACGCAGCGCAGAGGAATGAAATAACCCTTTCGAGCAGCCAGAGCAGCGCTCAAAGCGGTGAAACATTTAATATTACATTAGGATATCAGCCCGACGATGTTGGTGCGTCAGGCTTTACGATCGATCTTCATTATGACACCGAGGCTGTAAACCTCAATATTCCGTCGGACGGCGGATATACCGCTGCCGGCGAGTTTGCGGTCGTTACGAATTTTGAGGCGCAGGACGGCGTTATCAGAATTGTCGGCGCAAACCTTTCGGGCGGCAACGTTAACAAAAACGTCACGCTCGGAGATTTCAGCTTTACGGTAAAGGACGGCTATCACGGCGATATAAGCTTCTGGACGGACGTTACAACGCTTGTTGCGACAGAGGGAGAGAATTTTGTAAACGTTGATTTCCGTGCATTCGGACCTTACGACCCGTTCGTTGTCGACGGTCCGGCGGAGGAAACGACCACCACGCCGCCGCAGACGACCGTTCCCGAAACGGAAGCTCCCGAAGATTCTGAGCCTGAGACGGATGAGCCTGTTCAGACCGAGCCTCCGAAGGACGATGAGGAGATCGTTACCGAACCTGATCTGCCGGATAACTATATTCCGGAAATTCCGGTAGTTCCCGAAATTCCCGAGGAACTGCCCGAAACCGATAATAAAAATACCGAGCCGACCGAAGCTGTTTTCCACTACTCGCAGGGCGACGAGGATTACAACAACGAAGAACCCGTTCAGTACAGCTTTTCGCCGTATGATTATATCGACGAGGTTGACGGCAGCGTAGACATAAGCGTAAGCGTTTCGTCGGACGGCAGCACACAGGGCGGCATAGGAATGCTCACATCTGACGGCTGGATAATTTACGGCGGCGAGATAGAGGACGGCTCAGAGGAGGTCTGGACAGCCGAGGACGTTGACCTTGACGACGTTTACGGCGACATCTCCGTTCAGCTTTACTATCAGAGAAACAACAGCGATTTTTATATCAATTCGATCTCGGTAACTCCTGCGGACAGCGAAATAATTCCCGACGACGATATTTACGAGCCTGAGGACGAGGACTATTACGAAGACGAGGACAGCTCGGACGGCGAGATTTACGACGATTACGAGCCGCAGCAGCCTGCCGACAGCGTTCCCGACGAGATAACGGACAGCTCCGCAGACGATTCGTATATTGCAGACGAGCAGCCTTCGGACAGCGCAGACGAACAGCCTTCGACCGATGAAGAAAACTCCGCAGACGAGGACAGCGAAACCGAAGAGCCTTCCGACAGCGAAATCGGCTCGGCTGAGGACACATTCATCGAGGTAAACGAGGGCGAAAATGCAGCCTCGGCAGGAACAGCAGACGTTGAGCAAGGCTCAGACAGCAGCTCTGACAACAGCAGCACGACAGACGGCGCAGCCGAACAGGTCAAGGGCAGCGACAGCGCACAGCAGGTCGAGCAGATAGTTAATGAAGCGTCCTCGACCGCCTCCGACTCAAACCCCGAAACAGGTGCGGCAGGCTTTACCATCGCAGGAATACTCGGACTTCTGCTTTTGTTCAACACCGATTTCATTCAGAAGAAAATCAAGAGCGCAAAAGAAAACTAAATAATACCGCATAAAAAACGGCTACATGAAAAAACGTGCAGCCGCCTTTTTATCCCAAAAGAAAATGCGTCATGCCGATTTAGCATAACGCATTTTTTATTTATTCGGTCACTTCCTCCGTGTCTTCCGTTTCTTCCTGTCCGTCAGACTCGTCTTCATATCCGCCGTCAGCTTCTTCGGCGGTTTCCTCCGATTCGTCGTATTCTTCCGATTCTTCGTATTCTTCCGACTCGTCATACTCTTCATCATCGGTCTCGCCGTAAGCCTCAGAGCTTTCGGGGAACATATCGTCCTCCTCAAAGCCGCCCTCGTCAGCCTTGTTTTTGCGGCGATTTTTAAGAATCGCAGCGGTTTTTGAATAGGGATTTCCGAGAATTACAAAGCCCTCGACAAACAGCGCAACGATCGCAGCAAGCACAACAACGTAAATTATAAAATACTTCACCTTTTTGCTGCTCTTAGTTTCGGTCTTGGTAACGCCGCCCTGAGGTGTCGTCTGCGGAGAAACCTGCTGTATCACGGTCTCCTTGCCGTCGATAACGACCACCTGAGTTTCAACAGGCGCAGTTTCCGCAGCCGTAGGTTCGGAAATAACAAGCCTGTAATATTTGAACGTGCCGTCGGTAAATTCAACCGTCATGTTCGTAATTCCGCACGCCATCGTCATAATTCCGCTTTCGGTCGCCGCAGCAAGCTCGCCGTCCTCGACAGTAACCGCCTTGACGTCTTTAAGTCCGAGCGAACCGAAGGTCAGCACCGAGCTGCTTTTTGCCACACGAAGCTCGGTAAACATCGACTCGTCCATAGAAGCGTCGACCGAAACCGCACCCTCTATCTGAATTACCGTGCCGTTTGCAACGCAGGTTATTTCCTGATTTGAGGTGTTGAGCAGCGAGTTTACGTTGATATAAAGAACGGTCGAACGCTCGAGCGGGTCGATTATCTCAAAATCGAGAGTGATATATTCCTCTTCCCATTCGCTGCCCGAAGTGCTTGCAAACTGATACTGGAAAATTCCCTTTTCCGTTTCGGCGGCAACGGCGGTACCCTCGGTTTTTTCGTTTATCTTATTTCCCGTAAGCTTTAAGACCTCGGGGTTATAGGTTATCGTAAGGTCTGCCGCTGTTATCGCCGACTTTGTTTTTATCTTGAGCATTGCCGAGAATTTCTGGTCGGTTATTTTAGTCGGCTCAAGAGTTATCGTAGCCGGATTATTCTCCGCAGGATTTTTCGACGAGGAATCGTCGAGCGTGTTGTCGCCGCTGTAATCCTCCGCCGAGTCGTTGTAATTATCGTCGGCGTATGTGTTATCATCGGTATATGTATTATCGTCATAGACGTAGCCGTCGTCGTAATAGCCGTTATCATAATAACCGTTATCGTAGTAGCCGTTGTCATAATAGCCGTTATCGCTGTAACCGTCGTCGTAATAGCCGTAATCAGCCGACGCATTGACCGCCTGAACGGAGAGGAGCGAAGCGGCTGCCAGAGCGGCGAGCATTTTCATTTTCATACTTATCAATCCTTCTTATTTTCAAAAAGTTGAGTTGTCGATATATTCATTATACAATATCATGTGTCAGATGTCAAGTGCATTTTTCCGATTGACCGATTGACAAAACGTGCTTATTATTGTATAATCAAATCAAACGGAAATTTTACCGAAGGGAGAACGGGCGCAGATGACAAAAATCAAAATTTGCGGATTAACGACTGACGAGGATATAGAGCTTATTAACAGGGCAAGACCCGACCTTGCAGGCTTTGTGCTTTTCTTTCCAAAAAGCCGCAGAAACCTTGATATAAACACGGCAAAGCGGCTTATCTCAAAGCTTGACGGCATAAAAAGCGTTGCCGTCGTCGTTTCGCCTACCGCCGAACAGGTAAGCGAGATATGCAGCGCAGGATTTGACTTCATTCAGATACACGGCGAGCTTTTTGCGGACGCTTACGACTGCTGCAACATACCGATCTTACGAGCCTTTAACGTTTCAAATATGTGCGAATTTGAAAAATGCTCCGCGCTTGAAAAGACGGCAGGCTATGTTTTCGACGCAGCAGAACCCGGCAGCGGAAAAACGTTCGACTGGGGGTCGCTCTCCACGCTTAAAAACGACGGCAAAATGCGCATACTCGCAGGCGGTCTTTCGGCTGAAAACGTCGGCGCTGCGATTGCCGCAGTAAGACCCGACGGCGTTGACGTAAGCTCGGGCGTTGAGCGCAGCGGCGGCGGAAAGAGTGAAAAAAAGGTCATGGATTTTATTAGTGCGGTAAAGCGTGCGGACAGGGCGCTCGGAGGTGAATGATATGGAAGATTTTATTAAATTTGAGAATGTAAGCCGAACATTTCAAGTCGGCGAGGTGAGCATAAATGCGCTTTGCGGCGTTAGCTTTTCTATCGGCAAGGGCGAGATCTGCGTTATCGTCGGCGAATCGGGCGCAGGAAAGACCACTCTGCTTAACATTTTAGGCGGAATGGACGTCATGACGGGCGGCAGCCTTACGCTTGACGGCAAGGACATTTCAAGCCACAACGAAAAGCAGCGCACCGCCTACCGCAGGCATGATATAGGGTTTGTTTTCCAGTTTTACAATCTTATCCCGAACCTGACCGCCGCCGAAAATGTCGAGCTTTCAACGCAGATATGTTCAGACTGTATAAGCGCCGACGAAATTCTCACTCAGGTCGGGTTAAGCGACAGAGTGAACAGCTTCCCTGCGCAGCTTTCGGGCGGCGAACAGCAGAGAGTTGCGATCGCCCGTGCGCTTGCGAAAAAGCCGAAAATTCTTCTTTGCGACGAGCCGACGGGTGCGCTCGACTACAACACGGGCAAGGCGATTCTTAAGCTGCTTGAAAGCACCTGTCGTGAAACGGGAATGACGGTCGTTATCGTAACGCACAACTCCGCGCTTTGCGGCATGGCTGACAGGGTCGTTAAAATGAGAAGCGGAAAGGTTGAGTCGGTGACGGTAAACGAGGATCCGACGCCTGTTGAGCTGATAAATTGGTAGGATATAACACAAAAGGACTGCACGAAAGCAGTCCTTTTTATGTAGTCTCTCAACTCGCTCTTAAATTCTTAACCCTATTTACTACAAATTCTGTACTGAATATCAGACCGGGGAAGTGGTTTAGGTCGTAAGCTTTCATTTACAGCAGTTCGATCAGATCATCTCTGCCGTACGATTCCCAATAATCTTTAAGGTCGTAATCGCCGCTTTTGAAACCGCCGAATTTAGATTTTATCATATCAAATTTCAAATCGGTCTTCGCACCGTTGTCTATTAAAAGTTTAACATTTTTCTTACTGGAACATACTGCTTTTTCAAGGATATTTTCCGGTATATCCGCACCGTTTTCTATAAGAAGTTTTAAAATTTCATTCTTTCCAGACAGTGCAGTACCTAGAAGTGTGGATTCATATTCACCTACTGCAGTATTTACATCAATATTCTTATCAAGAAGATATTTTACTACCTCAACATCTTCGCCTTTAACAGCATTAATTAAATCTATACCATTCAAAACCTTTCCGCTTTTTTCAAAATATTTAACACTTTCCAAATCTGAATTTGAAATATCAATTGCGGAAAAAGTATATCCCTCTGCGGATAGAAAATCTATAATATCCTTAGTATCATATGATAATGAAGTCATAAGCGAGTCCGCCAGATATTCTTCGGTTATATTTGCTCCACGGCTGTTTGCGTAATCATACAGTAGTTTAAAAAGTTCTAAATTATTGTCTATAGCAGCGGTTTTCAATTGAAATAATGGACTTGCATATCCTACGTCATTTACTACCATATACACATTATTATCGCATAAATATTTACAGGCTTCATAATTATCAAAATTTGCAGCTCTCTGCAAAAGTCCCGCTTCAAATTCATCGGTTAAATCTATATCGTTTGTCGTTACAATGTAATCAAGCATATCACCGTTATTTGTTTGAACTACTCTTTGAAGCATACCGCCCTTAATGTGTGTATTGTAAATCTTACATACGGTTTCACATTGCTCCGGTGTACCCCAATATGCTAAAAATGTTGTAAGCAATGTTACATCATCTTCGTTATAATCATTCTGATTTTTTGAACATTCTTCAACAGCTTCTGCCGATTCTCCTAAAATAGCTAATTCACAGGCTTTAGGCAAACCGCTTTCTTTACCTGCTTCCAATAATTTTTCCAGCAGAAATTTACTGGAATATGGGCTGGCTAATAGTTGTTCATACGGACTTTGTAATTCATGCTCTTTAGTGTTTGCAAACAATTCGGGATACGGTTCTGCACCCGCTTCAACCAATAATTTAGTAACCTGATAATTATCGTATTCTGAACCGCCGCCCTCATTCTCAAGTGCCATATATAATGCGTCATGACCCACCTCGTTTTTTTTGGTGAGATCCACATCATCGCTTGTAAGCAGACCACGCATTGCTTCAATTCGGGCATTAAATGCTAAATCCCAAATTATATTATCATTATTTGGATCAGCGCCTTTTTCCAATAAGTATACTATACTTTCGTATGGATCATCTGCATACACTGCTGTATTAAGGCAGTCGTTTAATAGATCCTGACTGATTTTGCCAGCCTCAAAATACTCATCAAGCAGTTCATAATTACCGCTTTTTACAGCACTCCTAACTATGTCTGTTACATTTGAATCCCCAAAAAGTCTATCCTTCGTACCGCTTGATAACCCACACCCCGTTGAAAGAATCATAATACCTGCCAAGGCTAATGCCAAAATTCTTTTTGCCATTGATATGACCTCCTTATATAAACGACTATAAGGGGCTATCACACACAAGCAACAGCCCCTTTTATTTTTACGCCAAAAAACCTGCAATCGCAAAGTAGAGTATCACAAGCTCGCCTAAGATTATTCTGTACCAGCCGAACACGGTAAAATCGTGCTTTTTTATGTAGCCCATGAGGAATTTTATCACGATGAGCGAAACGACAAAGGCAACCGCCATTCCGACGATGAGCATGGTAAGCTCAGGGGTCGTGAAGTCAAAGCCGAACTTTACGAGCTTTAAAAGGCTTGCGCCGAACATTACGGGAATTGCAAGGAAGAAGGTAAACTCAGCCGCCGCAACTCTCGAAACGCCGAGAAGAAGTCCGCCGACGATAGTTGCGCCCGAGCGTGAAGTGCCGGGGAAAATTGCGGCAATAAGCTGGAACACGCCGATAAGCAGAGCGGTTTTGTATGTAATTTCGGGGATAGAGTTTATCTTAGCCGTTTTGCCCTTGTTCTTCTTTTCGATAACGATAAAGATGATACCGAACAGGATAAGCATGACGGAAACGGTCTGCCAGTTGAAAAACAGCGCATTGAAAATGTCGTCGAAAAGCAGTCCGATAACTGCGGCAGGCAGGCAGGCGGCAAGCACCTTGAACCACATACTGAAAATGTCCGTCTTTATGTATGCGCCGACTCCGCTTTCACTAAGCGGCTTTGCGTTGTTCTTTTTGCCGAACGGAAAAATCTGCTTCCAGTAAATTACTACGACCGCCATTATTGCTCCAAGCTGTATAACGACGTCGAACATTTCCTTGAAGTCCTCGCTCGCTTTCAGCTTCATAAATTCGTCTACAAGAATAAGATGCCCCGTGCTGCTGACAGGCAGCCATTCGGTCACGCCCTCGACAATTCCGAGAATTACCACCTTTAAAAGCTCAATCAGATCCATTGCCGTCAATTCCTTTCGTTTTCATTTGTTTATTATATTCGTCCGCCGAACGAAAAATTCACAGCGAAACCGTTTCGCCGCCGCAGTCCGAAAGAGCAGTTTCCACAAGGTCAAGCCCATAAGTCGCCGCAAGTCCGAGCTTTATATAAACTGCATCGGGCGATGAAGCCGCAAGCGGAATTATTCCGAGCGAGCGGTATTTTTTCACCGTTTCGTAATCCGACTCTCTGCCGTTTGCGCCGATAAGAAAAACGGGCACGCCCTTTTCCTTTGCCGAAATCACAAACGCTTCAAGCCGACTGTCTGCGCACATCGTGCCCGAATGATAGCTTTTTAAAAGTACCGCCGAAATATCGCAGGAAATCGCAGGATAATACATTTCCGGACAGCAGTCAAGCCGCATGATTTTCCTAAGTCCCGTCGGGGTGATTATTTCCCTGCCGCAAAAACAGCCGCTGCCGCCGCTTATCTTACTGCCGAGAGCAAAACCCGCTCCGCCGACGCTTTCTATCATGTCGCTGTAAGGCTGCTGAATTAACATTCTTACGCCGAGATGCACCCTCGCTTCGCCGTCAGCCGTCCACACGGCGAAAACTCCGCCGACAGCCGTTTTTGCAAACTCCACCGCCGCCGCAAAATTTTCATGACCGTTCGCACGTTCGTCGTCAAGCGGATACCCCGACGACACAAGCACTATCGGAATCTTCGTGTCGTAAAACATAAACCCGAGATAAGCCGCCGTGTAAACGAGCGTATCGGTGCCGTGAGTGATAATAACTGCGTCTGCGCCGTCTGTCTGCTCTCTGACGCACCTCGCAAGCGCCGCCAAATTCTCCGCCGTAAGCTCCTCGCTCAAAATGCTGTAAGGCTCGGCGCACTCAAAATCCACGCCGCCGTGAGTCTTCCGCCAACGTTCGATAAGCACATACGGCGCACCGCCAAGACCGATATATTCTCCGTCAGACCTGCTGCCAATCGTGCCGCCTGTAAAAATCACCTTTATCTTCATACCAGTAATCTTCTATCCGAACAGCTTTTCAAACATTTCAACAAGCTTGAACGAATAGGTTATTTCTCCGTCATTTTCCTTGTCATTTCCGCTTTTATCCGCCGCCGCAGAGCTGCAAAACTGCGAAAAGAGAAACATCTGATTTTTTGGCGCACTCTCCGCCGTGTTTCTCTCCGCCGCAGCCGTAAGCAAAACCGCCGCTAAAAATCCGGCGCACACCGCCGTTTTTATATTTTTACTTTTGCTTCTGTTCATGTCAATGCACTCCTTAAATGTTAAGTCTGACTACATTATTGAGTGCATTTTTGACCTTTATTCAACCTTGCAAAATTATTTATTCACCGAAAACTATCTTTGCAATATCGCACGACTGCTTTGCGTCCTTTGCGTAATAATCCGCACCTATCTTTTCGGCGTAATCGGGCGTTAACACCGCTCCGCCGACCACTATCTTACAGTCGTGGTGTTCTCTTAACAGCTTTATCGTGTCCTCCATGCCCTTTAGGGTAGTCGTCATAAGCGCCGAAAGACCGACAAGCTTTACGTTATGCTCCTTTGCCGCCTCGACCACCTTCATCGGCTCGACGTCCTTTCCGAGATCGATAACGGTATACCCATAATTTTCAAGCAGCACCTTTACAATATTCTTTCCTATATCGTGAATGTCGCCCTTTACCGTGCAGAGAACTATCTTTCCCTTTGAAACTCCGCCGCCGCCGTTTTGCGAAAGACGGCGCTTTATCACCTCAAAGCAAGCCTGAGCGACCCCCGCCGCAAGAATAAGCTGCGGCAGGAATATCTTTCCGCTCTCAAACTCCGCTCCCGTTCTGTCAAGCTCGGGGATAAGAATTTCGTTTACTATATCCATAGCGTCCTTAGTTTCAAGCAGCCTTTCGGTTATCGCCGCCGCCTCCTGCTTCAAGCCGTGTGAGATAGCGTAAGAAAGCGTCATATCCTCTTTCTTTGCGGCGGTCTGTACGGCAGGCTGTTCGCCGCCGTAATTTTCAATAAACTCCTTAGCGTTCCTGTCGATATTCGCAAGAAGCCTGTACGCCCTCACCGCCGAAGTCATCGAGTCGATATTCGGGTTCATTATCGGCAGGTCAAGACCCTTTGTAAGCGCCATTGTAAGAAACGTTCTGTTTACGATCTCTCTCGCAGGCAGACCGAAGCTTATATTCGACACGCCGAGAACCGTGCGCACGCCGAGCTTTTCCTTGACTATCTGCAAAGCGTTTATCGTCTGCAAAGCCGCCTCCTGCTCCGCCGAACAGGTCAGCACAAGACAGTCGATATAAATATCGCTTCTCGGTATGCCGTATTCGTCCGCTTTTTTGCATATCTTTTCGGCAATTTTCACCCTGCCCTCGACCGTTTTCGGTATGCCGTTCTCGTCAAGGCAAAGTCCGACGACCGCCGCACCGTATTTTTTAACAAGCGGCAGCACGGCGTTTAACGACTTATCCTCGCCGTTTACGGAATTTATTATCGGCTTTCCGTTATAAACTCTGAGCGCTGCGTCAAGCACCTCGGGTATCGAGGAATCAATCTGCAAGGGCGTGTCGCAGATGCCCTGCACCGCCTTGACTGCGCTTACCATCATTTCCTTTTCATCAATTCCCGGCAGACCTACGTTCACGTCAAGTATTTCCGCACCTGCGCCTATCTGCTCGACCGCCTGATTGCAGATATATCCGAGATCGTGCTCCTGCAAAGCCTGCTTGAAACGCTTTTTGCCCGTCGGGTTAATGCGCTCGCCGATTATCCTCGGTCCGTCGATTATAACGGCATTGCTTGCGCTGCAAACCGCCGACGGCAGCGTTTTTGTAACAGCCATGCACTTTTTGCCGTTAAAGCGTTCGACCGTAGCCTTTATATAATCGGGGCTTGTTCCGCAGCAGCCGCCGACTATCTTTATTCCGAGCGGTATCATGTCGCAAAGCAGCTGCGAGAACTCGTCGGGCAAAACGTTGTATTCGTTCGTAAGCGGATCGGGCAGACCTGCGTTCGGCTTTATTACGACCGGCAGATTTGTGCAGCCGCACAGCTTTTCAACTATCGGTCTTAACTCTCTCGGCCCGAGCGAACAGTTTATGCCAATAGCGTCTGCGCCGAGACCCGAAAGAGTCATCGCCATAGACTCAACGCAGCAGCCTGTAAACGTCCGCATATTCTCCTCAAACGACATTGTAACAAGCACAGGCAGGTCGGAATTCTCCTTTGCCGCAAGCAGCGCCGCCTTTGCTTCAAGCAGGTCGGTCATAGTTTCGATAACGATAACGTCTGCGTTTTTTCCTGCCTCGACCATTTCCTTAAAAATGTCGTAAGCCTCGTCGAAGGTAAGCGTTCCGTTCGGCTCGAGCAGCTGTCCGATAGGGCCTATATCAAGAGCGCAGTAAGCCTTCCTCGAAGCCTTCGCCTTTGCCCCGTTTGCAATAGATACGGCAGCAGAGATTATCTCGTCAACGCTTTTGCCCGTCGATTCGAGCTTTTTCCTGTTTGCGCCGAATGTGTTGCAGTAGAAAATATCCGAACCTGCTTCAATGTATTTTAAATTTATATCCTCGATAAGCTGAGGGTGTGTAAGGTTTAAAAGCTCGGGATTTTCGCCTGCGGCAAGTCCTGCCGCCTGAAGCATAGTTCCCATAGCTCCGTCCAAAAACACAAATTCCTTCTCACTCAAAAGATTTTTAAGCTCCACAATGAGTCCCCCTTTTTCTGAACTGACAAGTTTTCGCCATGCTGCATACAGCGCAGCCACGCCTGCCCTTTTCTATCGGTTTATCCGAAATCCCTATTATCGCCGTGACCGATTTTCTCGGCAGAAGCAGCAGCGAATCGGTGCAGCTTACGCCTGCTCGCTTTTCGGCATTCAAAACGTTTATTATCTGCGGCTGTATCTCAAGCGGAAGGTCGCCGTAGCCGGGTGAAAACCGCCATGTAAGATATTTCCCCTCAAGCCTTGCCGCAAGCTCGTCCTCGGCTGCGTTGCACACGCTCTCGACCGCCGCACTCGCAAGGCAGTCGGTCATAAACCCGAGCGCAATATCCTCAGACTCTCTGCGCCTTATAAGCTCGTCCGCCTTTACCGAAACGGTCGCACACAAAAGCACGCACCTTTCGCAGCCGTCAAGCTGCCACTTTATATCCTCGCCCGTGAGAATTATCTGCGTACCCGAAAGCCTTATCCCCTCGCCGCATTTTTCCATATCAAACGCACGGTAGACCCACGCAGGCTTTATCTCACGCAGCAGCATATCCCGACATTCTTTTATCATCTTCATTTCGTTTTCATTCGGCTGCTGCTTGTAACCCATATACCGCACAGCCTCGTCGATGCTTATCTCAATTTTCCTCTCAGCCAAACCGCCGCCTCCCGTCCGCAAAAAGCAATTAATACCATATTATTATAACACAAAATCCGCCTGTATTCAAGCGGATTTGAAAAAATTTACGATATCATTATTTCATATTAATTTTATAGAGATTTCGTCCCAAGGGTCGACAGCGGCGACTGCCCTGCCCTCCGAAAGCGATTTTTTCACGTCGAGAAAACGCTGGTTCGAGCTGCCCATGAATTTAAGGTCGTAGCTTTTTTTGTCAAGCTCAAACCGTCCGTCGACAAGGTAATCGAGCCGCTCGAGCAGCTTCAAATAACAGTTTTCCTCGGTCGAATGTTTAATAAGATATTCAAACTCAAAGCCCGTATAAGCCATAATATTGAGCCTGCCGCCGTCAATCTCCTTTATCTTATCCGCAAGCTCGCAAAGCGCAGCGCACTGACAGAACGGCTCGCCGCCCGAAAAGGTAACGCCGTCAAGTATCGGATTGCTGCTTATTTTTTCGCATATGCTGTCGGTCATTTCAAGCCTTCCGCCCTTAAAATCCCACGTTTCCGGATTGTGACAGCCCTCGCAGTGATGCGGACAGCCCTGAACGAACACACTAAATCTCATTCCCGGCCCGTCGACTATCGAATCGTTGACGAGCCCTGCAATTTTAAGCTCCATTTCTTTCCCTCTTTTCTATGAAAAAACAAGCTGCCGCAGTTACGCAGCAGCTGTTTAATATTCAGTTTGCTATTTTTTGCCGAAATTATTCGCCGCAGCAGGTTATCCTCTTCATGCGCTGATGAGCGAACTGCTTGTGTTCCGCCTCGCTTCTTCCGCACTTGGGACATTTGTCGCCGATTATTCCCGTGTAGCCGCAGATTGGGTCACGGTCGACAGGGTGGTTTATCGAGCCGTAGCCGATACCCTGTTCTTTCATAAAGCGAACGACCTTTTCAAACGCCGCAAGGTTGCCCATCGGGTCGCCGTCAAGCTCGATATAGCTTATATGTCCTGCATTCGTGAGCGCATGATAGGGCGCTTCAATGCTTATCTTCTCAAATGCGCTGATGGGGTAGTAAACGGGAACGTGGAAGGAATTGGTATAATAATCCCTGTCGGTAATTCCCGGGATCTTGCCGAACTTCTTTGCGTCAAGCTTTACGAAACGTCCCGAAAGACCCTCGGCAGGAGTCGCAAGGAGCGAGAAATTAAGCCCCGTGCGCTTGGTCTCCTCCTCCATTCTCTCACGCATATGCGTTATTATCTCAAGACCCAAAGCTCTCGATTCCTCCGATTCGCCGTGATGCTTGCCGGTAAGCGCCACAAGGCACTCGGCAAGACCGATAAAGCCGACCGAAAGCGTACCGTGCTTTAACACCTCGCCAACGGTGTCGTCAACAGAAAGCTTTTCGCTGTCTATCCAGATACCCTGACCCATAAGGAAGGGATAGTTCTTGACCTTCTTCTGCGACTGTATCCTGAAACGGTGCATAAGCTGAGCAATACAAAGATCCATATACTCGTCAAGCTTGTCGAAGAATGTTCCGATATTGCCGTCCGCAAGAATTCCCAGTCTCGGGAGATTTATCGTCGTGAACGAAAGGTTTCCTCTTCCCGTTACGATCTCTCTTGTCGGGTCGTAATAGTTGCCGATAACTCGTGTACGGCAGCCCATGTAAGCTATCTCGGTATCGGGGTCGCCCTCCTTGTAATACTGGAGATTGAACGGTGCGTCGATAAACGAGAAGTTCGGGAAAAGACGCTTTGCCGAAACACGACAGGCAAGCTTGAACAGGTCGTAGTTGGGGTCGGTCGGATTGTAGTTAACGCCCTCCTTGACCTTGAAAATATGTATCGGGAAGATAGGCGTTTCGCCGTTTCCGAGACCTGCCTCCTGCGCAAGCAGAACGTTCTTTATAACCATTCTGCCCTCGATAGAGGTGTCCGTGCCGTAATTTATCGACGAGAACGGAGTCTGCGCACCCGCTCTTGAATTCATCGTGTTGAGGTTGTGGATAAGAGCCTCCATTGCCTGATAGGTCGCCCTGTCGGTCTCCTTAACGGAGGTCTTGTATGCAAACTGCTGTATCTTCGCTGCGGTCTTTGCGTCGGTGAATGCAAGCAGATATTCCCTTTCAGCTTCCATATATCCATTGTCGTTAGCAAGCGTCGGGCCTACGCCGAGATCCTTTTCGATCTTCTCCGCTATCTTCTTTGAAATTTCAAGAGAGTCCGAAAGGTTTGCAAGCAGAGCAAGCGAACGGTGGATATTATCCCTGTATCTGTGGGCAAAAGTCTTTCTTACGCCCTCAGCCATGTCGTAATCGAACTTCGGTATCGACTGTCCGCCGTGCTGGTCGTTCTGGTTAGACTGGATAGCGATGCAGGCGAGCGCAGCATAGCTCGAAATATCGTTAGGCGTTCTCAAAAATCCGTGACCTGTCGAAAAGCCCTTGTTGAACAGCTTTGTGAGGTCGATCTGGGTGCAGGTCGTGGTAAGCGTATAGAAATCAAGGTCGTGAATGTGGATATAACCCTCCGAGTGCGCCTTTGCGTGAGCGGGGTCTAAAACATACATCTCGTAGAATTCCTTTGCGCCGACAGAACCGTACTTGAGCATCGTACCCATTGCGGTGTCGCCGTCGATATTAGCATTTTCACGCTTTAGGTCGTTGTCCTTTGCCGACTTGAAGGTAAGATCCTCATAGACCTTCATAAGCCTTGTGTTCATCTCTCTCGCTCTCGTTCTCTCCGAGCGGTAAAGAATGTAAGACTTTGCGGTTGAGGCGTGTCCCTCCTCGATAAGCACCTTTTCAACGCAGTCCTGAATTTCCTCGACAGTCGGGTTGTTGAGGTTCTTCTCCATCAGCATATCTCCGACCTTGCCTGCAAGCTGCAAAGCCTCCTCATAGTTCGTTCCGCCGACCGACTGCGCAGCCTTGAATATAGCGTTTGCGATCTTTTCAATGTTAAAGGTAACGTTTCTTCCGTCACGCTTCTGGATCTTGATTATCATTTTTCCGCTTCCTCCGTTTGCAAATTATTACTGTATTTATATAGTAAAAGTCATAGCTTTTCGTCGTTCCGACCACTACATATGGTGGCGAAAACTCACTGTATTCAAGTATATAGTATTTTCGTCTCAAAGTCAAGTGCTGTTTTAGACAATAGAATTCACCTTTTTTTGTACAGCTTGCACAACCTCTGTTTAACTAATTAACAAGTGATTTTCGACAGTTTTCGGAGCAGTTTTGAAAAGCGCCCGGTAAAGCATTTTTGCTTGATAGATATTCCCTTTGTTATTGCGAAGGATTGACCCGAAGGTGAATTCTTCGAGCGGATAACTGTACAATTTTCTGTACATTTAAATCTTTTCGTAAATATGTATGTTATTTCCGGAAAAGGCATACGTTTCATGTATAAAGCAGTTTTACTTTACACCTTTCGCCTATATAAAAAATCAATAAGACCTATATGAAAAATATATGACCGCAAAAAAAGAAAGCGGAACGCCCTTCGACGCTCCGCCGCAGTCGGTTATTCAGATTCGGTGTGGGTGATGATAACGCCCTCGCCCTTTTCCTTCGCCAGAACGTCCTCCAGCGAGGTATTGAGCATATAGGCAAAAAATGTGATCAGAAGTATCAGAAGCGACACGATCCCAATAATATCAACACGCAGACCGCCCTTGCGTTTCTTTTTTGCCATTTGATCATTCCCTTTTCATACTTGCTGTAATTTATTATACAACAAATCCGGCACAAATGCAAGAGGAAAAGCTGAAAAATGCGTAAAAATTTCTTTTTTGTCACAAAATCCGCAGCCGGCGTCATGCCCATGTAGTTCTGTATGCGCCCGGGTGCTTGTTCTGACCTTTTATATTGGTTTTATATTCGTCCCAAGAAATTGGATTAGGATACTGTCCCCAAAGATTTGAAGTTCTGTCGGTCTGCGCCCACTGTACTGCAAAAGATTCCTTGCCGTTAATGATAACGTCAACATGACCTGTTCCTGCTCCTGCGCCGAGAACCCACACTGTTCCCGCCGCACTTCCGTTGTTTGAAAGAGCGTCGTATATCACCTTATCAGCTTCAGACGACGGTTCGGTCGTGCAGTCAAGTCCGTTAGGCGTATCGCCCATAGCAAAGTCAGAAAGAGCCTCTGAAAGTCCCTTGCCCTCTATCGTCGCCCGAGTAACATATTCAGCCACCGCATTATAGGCGGTCTTTGCGTTTGCGTTTGCCGATCTAAGCCGGGCTTTCTGAACAAAAGTCAAGATGCTCGGCACAAGTATCGCCGCAAGCACGCCGATTATCGCAATAACGACCACAAGCTCAACAAGAGTAAAACCTTTCCTTGATTTTTTCATATTAATTTCCCCTCTCAAATCAATATACCTTAATTTTACCATAAACCACACTGATTTTCAATTAATTTATTACGAATTTTGTCTAAAGCGTGTAAAATTTTTGTAAACAGCATACAAAATAGAGCGAAGTTTTCTCCCAAGTCCGCCGCTCCTCAATAAAAAATTCATCCCCCGACCTGCTAAGTTTCAGTTCGGGGGATAATTAATTCTTATTTAAATCAAAGCTCGGGATCCTCCGGCAGAGTTATCGGCGGATCGGTCAGAATGGGGTCGGTCTCGGTGACAGGCGGCTCGGTCACGACAGGCTCGGTTTCAGACGGCTGAGTTTCGCTCGGCTCGGTCTGAGTCGGCTGGGTCGTGGGCTGAGTTGTCGGCTGAGTCTGCGGCTGAGTGGTCGTAGTGGTGGTGGTTTCGGGTATGTAATTATTAGGCAAATTGCCCTCGTCCTCCGAAGAATCGTCCTCCTCCTCTTCGTCCTCCTCGCTGTCCTCGTCCTCGTCCTCCGAATCCTCTTCCTCGCTATCCTCAGACTCCTGCGAGCTTTCATCCTCCGACTCCTCAGTAGGTTCGCTGTCGGGCTGTTCATCGTCAGGCTGTGACGGAGCGACGGTCGTTGTATATACTCTGCTTGCCGACGCACCGTCCTTTTTGTCAAAATCCGAAACGTCGTTGTCCTTGATAAAGAACAGAATTATAATAAGCACGATAAGCAGCAGGAATATAAGCGAAAGCGACACTACGACTATCGTTCTGTATCTTCCCGACGAATAAGCGTCGTCAGCCGCAAAGGCTTCCTCGTCGTTTTCGTCCTCCTCGTCGTCGTTATAATCACGGACGCGGTTTTTATATTCGTTCACGCCGTTTTGCGTAGGGTCGACAAGATATTCCACCTCATCGCCGTCGCTGTCGATGCCGTCATAATACATTTCGCCGTCGTAATAAGCGTCGTTTTCAAAACCGTCGTTAACGGTCTCCATATCCGCCTCCTGCGAAAACAGAAGTCTTCCGCAGTGCTTGCAGGATATTGCGTCAACGGGAACGGCTTTTCCGCAGCGCGGACAGATCTTGGTTTCCATCTTGTTCCTCCGAGAATATCTTTGTTATCCGTAAGTCTTGTCTTTTGTTAAAGCGGCGGTTATCCGCCAAAATCATTAAACCGCCGAGGTCGCACCTGTAAGCAGGTCTACTCTGATAAGCGAATAGTTTCCGTCTGCGTCATAGTAATCGAACAGCATTTCAACTCCGTCCGTACCGCTGTTATAGCTGTATGTACCGCCGTATGTATTTACATAATTGTCCATAATTCCCATTGCTTCGTCCCACGAGAAATACGAACCGTTAGGCGTAAGAGCCGAATCGTCCGACTGAGAATCTGCCGTACTGTCTGCTGTCGAATCTGCCGTGCTGTCAGCCGATGAATCAACTGCGCTGTCCGCAGCGGAATCAACCACAGAGCTTGTGTCGGTAACGGGGTCGACGATCGTGCTGTCTGCAATATCGGAAGGAGCTTCCGAAACTGTGTCGTCTGTTACCTGCGGAACATATTCGTCAGGCTGTGTGCTCGTGTCGGCAACTGCGTTGTTATTGTCTGAAACGGGAGCGTTTACCGCAACTCCGCTTGTATTAACGGGCGCCTGCGAGCTGTCGTCGGACGTGCCAAAAAGCTTATATCCAACGCTTACAGCGGCAATAATAACGATAAGTATTCCGATCGTGATGATAGCCGTTATCATAAAGGTGCGCTTTGCGTCATAATCCTCTGCGGCAGTCTCAGTCTGCTCGTCGTATTCTTCCTCCGGATATTCCTCCTCGGCGTATTCCTCTTCGGGATATTC
>JBJERC010000073.1:0-6280 GCA_051882075.1 Oscillospiraceae bacterium
CCATTTTCATAAGCGCCTGAGCCATTTCGTTTGCAATAACTCCGCAGCCGATAACTGCCCAATTCAATTTGTTCTGTTCCATATAAACCTCTTTCCTCAAATTACAACTATAAAACTATAATAATGTCATTCTAAAAAGTTTTTCCGCCTTCCTTGATATCACCTGAACGATAAGCGTCAAGCAGCTCACGCAGATCATTTATCTGTGAAAGCAGCTCATATCCTTTGTCAGTATCGGAAATATTAGCACGCCGTTCAAGCTTTTCGACCAGATGTATTTCCGGGGTATGCTCACTCTCGCCTGCAATATACGGTTTGTGTTCCGCAAGATTGAGACTGTGTGAATCATAGATCAGCGTATAGCCTGCAATGCCCGTTGCTTTCTGATATGCTTTAGAGATACCGCCATCTATTACGAATAGTTTGCCGTCGGCCTTTACCGGGCTTTCTCCGTTTTTGATTTTGACAGGCACATGACCGTTGATTATGTGTCCGTTCACGGGATCAAGACCAAACATTTCAAGAATCCTTCCGCATACGTCTGTCTTTCCGGAAAAATGGTAGTAAGCATTGTGGTTCTCTTTATGCAGCGATTTGTCTTCAAGGAAATAACGCTCAAAGAATGTCATTTTATCTTTTCCGTAAAGGGGAGAGCGTGCTCCGCTCCACAGATACCATAGATAGTCGGCGGCATAGTTTTTCTCCTCGCACGGCTGCATAAAATATGCCTTGTTTGCGATCTCATCCAGCTTGTCGAGCATAGCCTTGCCCGAATATTGCTCACCGGCAATATTCAGGCTTTGAAGCTTTCCGTTTTCATCAAGCGGTATACAGCCATGAAACAGAAGGTTTCCGTTTATGGTCTTGTACATAGAGCCTTTCGAATATAAAAAACGCATATGCGCATTCAGATGCTCGCTGTGCATAAATGAGTTGGCGATAACTGTCATTAGCTCGGTTTCCTTATCCGTAAGCGAAAGCGGGCAATTCCGGCAGACAGTAGGGAAATTTGTGTCCAGCAATTTATGGGTCTTGCCGTCCAACGTGACCGTACCGTTTTCAAAATCCACCTTGCGGAAAATGTCACGTTCAGACATTTCCCATTCAGGATGACGTTCTATAAGCTGCCCTTCCAGTTTCAGCTGAATAACAGTTATAGCCTTATGCATTTTAGCAACCAGTCCGGCGTCTACCGGATCATATATGTTATCGTCAAGGGTCTGAGGCATAAACAATGCGCAATCGTCATTTTTGTAGGTCTCGCTTGCAAATACCGCCAAAGCCCTAAGATTAAGTCCGTAGCCATCCTCAAGCACATCAAAATTATTGTATCGCATTGAAATGCGGATAACATTTGCAATAAGAGCCCAGTTCCCCGATGCAGCACCCATCCATGAAATATCATGGTTTCCCCATTGAATATCTACATTATGGATTTTCATCAGCTCGTCCATGATTATGTCTGCTCTGGGACCTCTGTCATAAATATCTCCTATTATGTGCAGATTATCTATAGCAAGCGACTGTATAAGTTCGCAGAGGGTCTTGATAAAACGGTCTGCTATTCCTGTGTCAAGTATGGTAGTTATTATTTCGTCATAATAGTATTCCTTTACCACATCGTCGGTAACATTCAGCAGTTCATCAAGGATATACACCATATCCTTAGGTATACTTTTTCGTACCCGGGAACGAGTGTACTTGGCAGATACCGCCTCACAGACAAGGATCAGTCGATAGATAGTAAGTCTGCGCCACTCATAGGACTGCTCGCCCTGTGCAAGCAATTTCTTCATCTGCTTATCGGGATAGTATATAAGATGCGCAAGCGCTTCACGCTCGGCGCCGGAAACTGTCTTGCCCAGAGTTAAATCAATTTTGTTTTTTATCATACCCGAAGCGCTTTTGAGCATATGCAGAAACGCTTCATATTCGCCGTGTATGTCGCTGAAAAAATATTCCGTGCCTTTAGGCAGGCTTCGTATTGCAGAAAGGTTGACAATCTCGCTTGCAGTGCTGTCAATGGTAGGAAACTTCTGTGCGAGAAGAGAAAGATATTTTATATCCATATTATCGCTCCTTGCAGATGACCCGACAGTAAGAAAACTACCGTCGGGTCAATAATTTTTTACTTAGAAAGGTCACATCGTCTCACTGCGTCCCTGACCTTCAATACGAATGTTGGCGAAACAGAAAGCTCGTCGATCCCCATGCGCAGAAAAGTCTCGGTAAGCTCTGTATCTGCCGCAAGCTCTCCGCAGATGCCTATCCACGCTCCATGTTCATGAGCGTTTTTAGCAGACATTTCAATAAGCCGCAGAACAGCCTCGTGGTGAGTGTCAACAAATTGTTCAACAGCGGCATTCTGTCTGTCGCAGGCGAGAGTATACTGGGTAAGGTCGTTTGTACCTACGCTGAAAAAATCCACCATTGGTGCAAGCCTGTCGCTTATAATAGCCGCTGCAGGAGTTTCTATCATGATTCCCAACTCTGTTTTATCCGATATTGCCACCCCATCGGCTTTAAGCTCATTTTTGACCTCTTCACAGAGCGAGAGTATCCTTTCAAGCTCCGAAACGCTTGTTATCATCGGGAACATTATACCCAGATTGCCGTAAGCCGATGCACGGTACAGCGCACGAAGCTGAGTTTTGAAAACTTCCGGTCTTGTAAGACAAAGCCTTATCGCACGAAGCCCCAGAGCCGGATTTTCCTCTTTTTCAAGGTTGAAATAGTCAACCTGCTTGTCTGCGCCGATGTCTAAGGTGCGTATGATTACCTTTTTGCCCGCCATGCTTTCAAGCACCTTTTTGTATGCAGCAAACTGCTGCTCCTCGGTAGGATAATCGCTGCTTTCAAGATAAAGGAATTCGCTTCTGAAAAGACCTATGCCGCCTGCGTCGTTGGCAAGCGCCGCACCGATATTGTCAACACTGCCTATATTAGCGTAAATGTTGATCTTTTTGCCGTCACGAGTGATATTCTCCTTGCCCTTGAGTTCCTGAAGAAGACGCTTTTTCTCTTCGCCCTCGCTGCGTTTCTTTTCAAGCCGTGACTTAGTATCATCATCGGGATCTACAAATATCTCGCCGGTATAACCGTCAATAGCTACAAAGTCCCCACTTCTGACAGCCTTCAGAAAATCTTCTCCCACGCCGATTATTGCCGGGATATTCATATTTCTTGCAAGTATAGCGGTATGAGAATTTGATGAGCCGAATGCTGTTACAAAAGCAAGTACCTTGTCCTTGTCCAGTAAAACAGTTTCGCTTGGAGCAAGATCGTCTGCACAGATAACGACTTTTTCAATGGAAGCTGCTTTTTCGCCCTCATCTTCGGAAAGACAGTTTATTATGCGATTTGAAATATCCTTGACATCTGCCGAACGAGCCTGCATATATGCGTCGTCCATAGAAGCGAACATCTCCGCAAAATTATCCGCCGTCACCGCAACAGCATATTCGGCGTTTACCGACTGTGTTTCGATGATGCTTGATATAGACTCGTTGTAATCATCGTCCTCTATCATCATCATATGTATCTCGAATATCTGTGCGTTAGCCTCGCCCACTTCTTTGAGCGCCTTGCTGTGTATCTCCTGAAGCTGTGCTGTAGCTTTTTCCTTTGCGGCCTCAACTCTTGCTTTTTCCGCTTGGATATCATCTATATGGGTTCTCTTTACAGACGCTTCCTTTCTTTTGAAAACAGAAATCCGTCCTAAAGCTATTGCACCGTAAACGCCCTTGCCTTTGAATGTGGTCACTTTAAAACACCTCCCGAAAATTTTATGCGGCAGCAGACTTGCCGCTGCCGCATTGATATCATACGAAATTATTCACCGAAACCGTCCTCGAACATTTTTACTAACTCGTCAAGCATAGTCTGCTCGTCGCCGCCTGTAACAACAAGCTCAACATCAGTACCCTTCTTAATACCTGCCGCCATTATCTGCATAACTGCCTTTGCCTTTATCTCCTTGCCGTTTGCTTTCATAATAACCTCGCTGTCGGGGTGAGCCTTTACTGCCTTAGCGATAATTCCTGCGGGACGCATATGCATACCCTCTGCGTTTACTACTGTTACTACCTTTGATGCCATAATGATTACCTCCTGATAAAATCTGTATTACTTTGTGTTTACTTTCTTTTTGAGCAGTCCAAGCATAAGCATTCCGACTACCGAACCTATAACAAGCGCCAGAACATACTGAACGGGATTTCCTACAACGGGGAAAACGAAGATTCCGCCGTGAGGTGCGCGGAGCGTGCAGCCGAATGCCATCGAAAGACCGCCTGCTGTTGCTGCGCCTATCATACAAGCAGGAATAACTCTTACAGGATCGGCAGCAGCGTAAGGAATGGCTCCCTCAGTAATAAAGCTCAGTCCCATAATGTAGTTTACAGGGCCGTTTTTGCGTTCGTCTTCTGTAAACTTGTTCTTGAAGAACGTGGTTGCCAGAGCGATAGCAATAGGAGGTACCATACCGCCTATCATAACTGCAGCCATTATGTCAAAGTTTTCGGAAGCGATAGCAGCCGTGCCGAAAACGTAAGCCGCCTTATTGAAAGGACCACCCATATCTATAGACATCATTGCGCCGAGTATGCATCCGAGAAGAATTTTACTTGTGCCGCCCATATTAGTAAGGAAATTGGCAAGTCCCTCGTTTAGTATACCCATTATCGGATTGACAGCGCACATCATTATCGCTACTATGCCAAGACCGCCAAGAGGATAGATAAGCACCGGCTTGATGCCGTTCAGCGCCTTGGGCATTTTGTCGCAAGCCTTTTCCAGCATAAGCATAAGAAATCCGCCTAAAAAGCCTGCCAGCAGAGCGCCTAAGAAGCCTGACGGAACATCACCGCCCGGGGCTGCAAATGTTGCGCCCGAAACCGCCATTGCGCCGCCTGCCATACCAACCAGAAGTCCGGGTCTGTCTGCGATACTCTTTCCGATATAGCCTGCAAGAATCGGTATCATAAAGCTGAATGCATAGCCGCCGATTGTCTTGAACCATGCCGCAGCCGCAAGATGCGTACCGAAACTGCTGTCCTGCGGTGCGCCTCCGAGAGAGTCGATAAGGAACGCAAGGGCGATGAAAATTCCGCCTGCTACCGTAAAGGGCAGCATATTTGAAACGCCGTTCATAAGGTGCTTATAAAGCTTTCTTCCGAAGCTTTCATCATTGCCCGATGAAGACGAGCTGCTTTCCGCTCCGCCCTCGGGGTGATAAACGGGAGCGTCGCCCGACTCGATACGGTTTATCAGCTCCTCGGGTATCTTTATGCCGTCGGAAACTTTTGTGCGTATCACCTTTTTACCGTCAAAACGAGCCATAGCAACCGACTTGTCAGCCGCAACGATTATACCGTCGCAGTTTGCGATCTCCTCGTCTGTAAGAATATTCTTTGCGCCGCCCGAGCCGTTCGTTTCGACCTTTATCGAAATGCCGAGCTTTTTGCCTGCCTTTTCCAACGCCTCCGCAGCCATATATGTGTGAGCTATGCCTGTCGGACAAGCGGTAACTGCAAGCACCTTATATCCATCTGCCGACTTTACTTCCTCTCTAGGTTCATCGGGGTATTTCTCTTTTTCCATATCGTCGATGACCTTTATGAATTGTTCTTTGTCCTTTGCGTTAAGCAGCCTCTCACGGAAATCCTCGTCCATCAGAATAGTCATCAGTCTGGACAGCACCTCAAGGTGAACGTCGCCGTCATTTGGAGCAGCTATCATAAACAGCAGATTTGAAGGTTCGTCATCAAGCGCTTCATAGTCAACTCCCCCGGGAACTGTCATTGCCGCAAGAGATGGTGCTTTTACTGACTCGCTCTTTGCGTGAGGAATAGCGATTCCTTCGCCGACAGCAGTTGAGCCTTTTTCCTCACGGGCAAGAATACCTCTTTTGTATTCCTCCTTATCAGCAATATTTCCGCCCTTGACCTGAAGCTCCACGAGCATATCAATAGCCTCGCTCTTGGACTTCGGAGAGCCGCCGAGAAGAATGCTGTCATTCTTCAACAAGTCTACTATTCTCATTATTATTCCTCCCTATCTTTTTTATTTCAGAGCGTTTTCACAAGCTCTGTTATTTCTTCCTTAGTCGCAAGTCCGTCGGAAAATGCGGTTGCTCCTCCTGCGGCAGTTCCGAGCTTTAAAGCGTATTCGTAATCTCCGTTTTCTATTCCAGCCGTAAATCCTGCGACCATCGAATCTCCTGCGCCGACTGAATTTTTGACTGTTCCCTTGCATACTCCGCAGCGGTGAGTTCTGCCCG
>JBJERC010000074.1:0-4528 GCA_051882075.1 Oscillospiraceae bacterium
CATATGCAGGGAAGCTCGCTGCCCGTCGGCGGCGAAACTACCCACGCAGTCATTTCTGCGCACAGAGGTCTTCCGTCCGCAAAGCTTTTCAGCGACCTTAATCTGCTTGTCGAGGGCGACGAGTTTACCGTTACGGTTCTGAAGGACGTTTATACATACGAGGTCGAGGAGATCTTCATCGTGCTGCCGGGCGATACCGAAAAGCTTTCGATAATGCCCGAAAAGGATTACCTTACGCTTACGACCTGCACGCCCTACGGAATAAACAGTCACAGACTGCTTGTAAGAGCAAAGAGGATAGAAACGCTGCCCGAAGCTGCGGCGGCGCAAAAACCGAAAATAACAGCCGAAGCGGTTCAGATAGATTCGCTTGCGGTCGTGCCGTTTGTCGCCGCGCCGCTTGTGCTTTTGCTGCTTATCTGGTGGACGCTTAGCGCAAGGCTCAAAAGGAAAAGGGTCTTCCCCCACAGCGATCCGCTTTCGGTTTTTGAAGAAAACAATGATAATGATAAAGAAAAAAATGTTCCTGCCGACAGCGCAGAGAACGATATCCATAAAGGAGGTTGATTTGAATGCCTGTAAAAAGCTCAAAGCTTTTCGGTGCGCTTTTGTGCGTGTTCGGGCTAATAGTCACAATGATCTCGGGGCTTATTCCCGCCGCCGCAGAAGAAAGCGCAGAGGGTTCGATCACGCTTATTTGTACCAAGGAAGAGGCTGCGGTTGCGTCGCTTGAATGGAATTTGTACAAGGTGGGCGAGCGCACGCCCTACGGCGAATTTGTTCTGACGGGTGATTTTGCCGATTACCCCGTTTCACTCGAGGATATTTCAGCCTCCGCTATTTCGCAGGCAGCGGTAACTCTTGAAAATTACGCCGCCGTTGACGGTATCGAGCCGCTTGTGACCGCCGTTACCGACGAAAACGGACTTGCGGATTTCAGACCGCTCGGTTTAGGACTCTACCTTATTTCAGCCGACCCGATAACTATCGGAAATACGGTCTACACCCCCTCGCCCGCAATTCTCGAGGTGAGAGATATTGAGCTTGAGATAACCGCTTTCCCGAAATTTACCGCACAGGATATACCTCAGCCCGTTGAGACCGAGTTTTCGGTCGAAAAGGCGTGGGAAAACACAGAGAACGACCCTAAGGGCAAGCCTGAGTCGGTAACTGTTGAGATCTACTGCGACGATGCGCTTTATGAAAGCGTTACGCTCAGCGAGGATAACGGCTGGTCGTACAGCTGGGAGGGTCTTGCAGACAGCGAATGGAGAGTAGCCGAGGTCGACGCTCCCGAAAATTACCTTGTGACCTACGGTTTTGACGATCCTGCGGAAAAGACGGATTTTGTCATCACAAATACCTACGATGTTCCCGACGACAGCTCTTCGCAGCCCGAAAGCGGGGGCACAGGTTCGGGATTTGACACAAGCTCGGCGATCGACAACAGCTCGCAGCCGTCGTCCAAGCCTCCGCAGACAGGACAGCTTTGGTGGCCTGTACCCGTGCTTGCACTTATCGGACTTGTGATGATCGTGCTCGGCGTGCGTGTCTGCTCGAAGAAAGAGAATGACAGATGAAAAAAAGTAAGCGAGGAATAATATTTATCGCTGTTGGGGCATTGCTGCTTATCGCAGCATTGTCCCTTATTGTTTACAACAGCGCTGAGGATAAAAGGGCGGCGCAGAAGGCAGAGTCGGCGCTTGTCGAGATAAAAAAGGAGATAGCCGCCGCACAGTATTCCGCTCCCGAGGAACAGCCGACGGCGGACGGGACGGGCAAGCCGACAGCCGATATTCCTGCCGAAGAGGAAGAGGAAAAGGCGGTCGAGCTTGACGGCGAGTGGTATATCGGAATGATAACGGTGCCGAAAGTAAATGTCGAGCTGCCGGTCTTGCGTGACTGGAGCTATCCTAATCTTGCGATAGCGCCGTGCAGATATTCGGGTCATGCGGCAAGCGGCGACCTTATCATTGCCGCACACAATTACAGCTCGTTTTTCGCAGACCTCGACAAGCTGACGGTCGGCGACGAGATAATCTATACATCGCTTAGCGGTCAGCAGAGAAGCTATAAGGTCGTGAACACCGAGCTGATAAGCGGCGAGGACGGCGATTCGCTGTTTGTGGGCGACGACTACTGGGACATCACGCTGTTTACCTGCACATGGAGCGGTTACAGCAGAGTTGCGGTAAGGGCGGAATTTTCAGAAAATGCGGAGTAAAATTTTTGGCGGAATGTGCGAAAAAACGTGCATTCCGCTTTTTGTATCGGCATATCTATATATAAAGATCAGGTAAATGCGGCGTAAAACTTTTCGGCAAATCCGAACAAAAACCGTTTGTAATCGAAATAAATTTTATTCATTTTGGCACATAAACTATTGACAAGGTATTCATAAAATGTTATAATTATTGTGTCAATATATGAAAAAATATGGCGATTATAAAAGACGGCGGTCTGAAGACCGTTTGCCATAAAAGTTAACATACGACTATTCAGGAAAGAAGTTGATGAATATGTTCAGAAAGATTCTACGACAGGCAGGCTTTATGCTTATTGCGAACTCGGCGGTCTTCACTCCGCTTATCGCTTCGGCAGACAGCGGCGACCCGACCTACGCTGTGATAGGTTTTCCGGCAGGCGCAGTTTTAACGGGACTTGTCCTTGTTTCGATGAGCAAGACAAAGTCGAAAGCAACAAAGGCGGATAAGTATGTAAAGGGAACGCTCGAGCTTCACGACAGAGCGGACGTTTACGTTAAGACCGAAACGACCAAGACAAAGGTGAACTGACAGAGAGGTAACAGATAATGGCTGCTAATATTACATATAAGTGTCCCACCTGCGGCGCCGAGCTGTTCTGGGTGGCGAGCAAAAACTGCTTCGAGTGCGAATACTGCGGCGAAAGCTGTACGCTCGAGCAGCTTCAGGAGAGCGGACAAGGCTCGGAGGTCGACGAAAAGAATGTCGAAACTCACGAGGAGATAGAAGAGGGCGAATATACGAAATCGACCGACGGAACGGTTGGAAGCGACCTTGTAAAATACACCTGCTCACACTGCGGAGCGGAAATAATCACCGACCGCTCGACAGCGGCGACTATCTGCGTTTACTGCGGAAACGCCGTTATTATGGGCGAACAGGTAATCAACGACTTCAAGCCCGATTACGTTATCCCGTTCGCTGTTGAAAAGAAAAAGGTCATGGAATCGTTTAAGGAGTTCAGCAAAAAGCCGCTTACTCCGAAGGATTTCGACTGCGACAGGGTCGTTGATAAAATGCAGGGCGTTTATATCCCGTTCTGGCTCTATTCGGGAAAGTGCGACGGTAATGCGGAATTTAGGGGCATAAACAAAAAGACCTACCGCAAGGGAGATTACAGATATACCGAGAAAAAAATCTTCCACGTTATGCGTGACGGAACGGTAAATTTTGACAAGGTTCCCGTCGACGCTTCCTCAAAGACCGAGGACGACGCTATGGACTCTATCGAGCCTTACGATTACAATAAGCTCGTTCCGTTCAACACGGCTTATCTTTCGGGTTTCCTTGCGGAAAGATTTGACGAGGACAAGGAAAAGTGCTATGCAAGAGCGAAGGAGCGTATCGTTAACTCAACTCTCGACGAGCTGAAAAAATCCTGCTTCTACGACGAGCTTGAATTAAGGGAATACCATAATAACGTCAATGTAAAAAAGACCGAATACGCTCTGCTCCCGACATGGCTGCTTTATACGACATATAAGGATAAGAAATATTTCTTTGCGATGAACGGTCAGACCGGAAAGTTTATCGGAAATCTTCCGATAGACAAGGTGAAGCTTGTGGTCTATTCCTTGCTCGGCGGAATTGCCGGAAGTCTTCTCGGAATGTTTCTCGGTATGATGTGAGGTCGGCATGAAGATAGGAACGATAATTGTAATAATCCTTGTGGTGTGCGGCGCAGCGTTCGGTATTGCAATGGCGGTCTCGGTCACGAAATTTTTAAAGGGAAAGCTAAGCCGTGCCAAAAGTCTGCTCGAGCAGATTGAACAGGCGACCGAGGAAACGGCATATACCCCGAGAACGCTCACGGGTACGGAATCTATCGTAAGACCGAAGATACTGCGTGATTTCCCCGAATTTGACATTGAAGCCGCAAGGCAGATAGTAACGAGCGTTCTTTCAAAGTATTTTGTCATTTTAAGCGAAAGAACGGGAACGGCGCAGATAGAGGACAAATGCACCGACGCATTTATAAACGAGCTTGAATCTGTTCTTATGAACGAGTCGAAGGTCTATTCAAACTCCAAAGTTCACAGGGTGGTAATATCAGATTACCGCAAGCGCAGCGACGAAGCAGTTATAACCTTTCAGGCCGCCGTTCAGTATCAGTTTCAGGGCAAGCTTATGACGCAGTATGTTTACGAAGTAAAGTATATCTACTATCTTGCCGAGGGCGACAACGGCGAAAACGCAAGCCTTGTCTGCTCACACTGCGGAGCGGAGATAAGCACCGTCGGCGCAAAGGTCTGCGAATACTGCGG
>JBJERC010000074.1:4628-30644 GCA_051882075.1 Oscillospiraceae bacterium
CACACTGCGGAGCGGAGATAAGCACCGTCGGCGCAAAGGTCTGCGAATACTGCGGCGCTTCGGTTCAGGCTTCGGTCGAAAGAACATGGAAGGTAAACAATATCATCAAACTAAGATGATACAAAATAAAAACAATTTAGGAAAGGATCTGTAATTTATGGGTTTAATTAAGATGTTTACATCGGCAGTAGGCTCTAACCTTGCCGATCAGGTAGTCGAGTATTTCCGCTGCGACGGAATGAGCAACGACACAATGTGTATCCCCGCAACGAGAGTTTTAAGGGGAAAGGCGCAGAACAAAGGAACTGCGGACTACATTTCAAGCGGTTCGACCTTCGACGTTGCCGTAGGTCAGGCAGCTCTTTTAGTTGAAGACGGCAAGGTATGGGATATGGTAGTTGCGCTCGACAACGACGGCGCAGGTCACTACAAGTATGATTCCTCGACCGCTCCTTCAATTCTCGGAAGCGGATTTAAGGATCTTATGCCCTCGATAAAGGACATCGGAAACAGATTTACCGCAGGCGGACAGGCAACGCACACAATGCGTCTTGTTTACATCAACTTAAAGCCTCTGTCGGGCAACAAGATCGGCTTCGGAAAGGTGCCTTACCGTGACGGAGAAATGAACATCACAATCAACGCTCAGGGTCACGGCGAATTTGAGATCAAGATATTTGACCCCGGCGCATTCTATGAGAACTGTATCCACGATATCTCAAAGCCGTTTATCAGAAGCGACGGAGACGGTTTTACATTTATCAACCAGTTAAAGACTGATATGAAGCCGAAGTTTGGTATCAGTCTTTCAAGAATCTCAGCTAAGAGGATCCCCTACGACCAGCTGATCGGTTATCCGGAGGTTCTGGAAGATGAAATGAAACAGGTTCTCAACGAACTGTGGGCAGTTAAGGGAATTTCGGTCGAAAAAATTTCCATAGAGCTTAACGTTGACGACGAGTCGAAGGCAAGAATCGCAAAGTTCCAGGAGGCAAGAACCGCAGGAAGCGACCCCTCGATGCTTTACGCTATGGACAGAATGTCTATCAACAAGGCAAGAGAGACCGCTGCAGGCAACTCCGCAGGCGCTATGACAGGCTTTATGGGCATGGGCATGGCAGGCGGCGGAATGATGGGTCAGCCTATGGATCCGACTATGTATAATCAGCAGATGCAGCAGAATATGATGATGAATCAGCAGGCAATGTATAATCAGCAGCCTCAGCAGGCAGCTCCTGCACCCGCACCTGCACAGGCAGCACCTTCGGCAGACAGCTGGACCTGCGAGTGCGGCGAAACAAATACAGGAAAGTTCTGTCAGGGCTGCGGAAAGCCAAAGCCTGCGCCCAAGCCGGCGGCAGATACATGGACCTGTTCCTGCGGCGCACAGAATACAGGAAAATTCTGTATCGAATGTGGAAAGCCTCAGCCTGCTCCTGCGGCAGACGGCTGGACCTGCTCGTGCGGAGCTGTTAACAAGGGCAAGTTCTGTCCTCAGTGCGGCGCAAAGAAGCCTGCGGACGCTCCTCTCTACAAGTGCGACAAGTGCGGCTGGGAGCCCAAAGACCCCAAGAATCCGCCCAAGTTCTGCCCTGAGTGCGGAGACCCGTTTGACGATAACGATATTCAGTAATATCGAAAAAGCTGCGGATAACTTAATATATAAACGGCTGTGTTTGTGCGCAGCCGTTTTTTTATTCTTTAAATATTACACTTGCGGAAAGTCGGGAGATATGATATAATTATAGTATCTTAAAAAAGGGGGGCGCAAAATGGCGGTTTTTAAAGGCGATAAGAAAAATGCGGTAAAATGGCTTTGCTCGGTTTTCGGGAAAAAGAAAGCGTATATCGCAGTTCTGACCGCTATCCAGTCGGTAATCGGCGTAAGCAGCGTGGTTTTTGCGCTTATCCTTAAAAACGTTATCGACAGCGCAGTTTCGGGTGAAACGGGGCTTTTCTGGCGGAACACGGCGGCGCTTGCGGCGGTCTGTCTTATTCAGATCTCGCTTCATGCGGCGCAGCGTCGGCTTTCGGAGTCCTCACGCTCGACATATGAAAATATTTTAAAAGAAAGACTCTTTTCAAATCTGCTTGGCAAGGACTTTTCGCAGGTTTCCGCCGTCCATTCGGGCGAGTGGATAAACCGCCTTACGAACGACACGGTCGTGGCGGCAAACGGCTTTTCCGGAATAATCCCCGACGCCGCAGGAATGTCGCTAAGGCTGATAGCTGCGCTCGTTATGATGATAGCGATCGAGCCGAAGTTCACGTTTTTTCTTATCCCGTGCGCTGCGGCGGCGCTCGTTTTCACCTATTCGTTCAGAAAAAAGTTAAAGCAGCTTCATAAGAATATTCAGGAAAAGGACGGCGAGCTTCGTGTGCATTTACAGGAAAGCCTCGGCAGTCCCGAGATCGTCCGCTGCTTCGCCGCCGAAAAGCAGACGGAGAAACAGGCGGCTTTTAAAATGTCCGAACACCGCATCGCAAGGCTTAAACGTGCGGATTTTTCAAATTTTTGCAGCACGGGATTTTCGGTCGTGATGAACGCAATGTATCTTATCGGGGCGGCATACTGCGGATATGGCATAATGAAAAACACGATAACCTGCGGCACGCTTATGGCGGTTTTACAGCTTATCGCTCAGATACAGTCGCCCTTTGCGAGCCTTTCGGGCTATCTTCCGAAATTTTACGCAATGACCGCAAGCGCCGAACGGCTTATGGAGGCGGAGAATTTTGACGACGACTGTCCGAACGGAGTAATGTCGGGCGAGGAGATAAACCGCCGCTATCAGAACGAATTTGAGTCGATAGGATTTGAAAACGCTTCGTTTGCATACGCTTCAACAGATTCAGAGGGCTGCGCTGAAAAAGCTGCTCTTAAAAATATCACCTTTGAAATCAAAAAGGGCGAATATGCCGCACTTACGGGCAGGTCGGGCTGCGGAAAATCGACGCTGTTCAAGCTTATAATGTGCCTTTATCCGCCCGACAGCGGCGAGAGGTACATAATCTCAGGCGGAAAACAGCCGCTTACGAGCGAGTGGCGGAGACTTTTCGCCTATGTTCCTCAGGGTAATCGGCTTATGGCAGGAAAAATAAGGGAGATAGTCGCCTTTTCCGAACCATCGGCAATGAACGACGACGAAAGGATAAGCCGTGCGCTTAAAATCGCCTGCGCCGATGGGTTTGTAAACGAGCTTGAAAAGGGCGTTGATTCAATGCTCGGCGAAAGGGGAGTGGGTCTTTCGGAGGGTCAGACTCAGCGCATTGCGATAGCAAGGGCGGTCTTTTCGGAGCATCCGATACTGCTGCTTGACGAGTCGACAAGTGCGCTTGACGAATCGACAGAAAAGCGGCTGCTTGAAAATCTCCGCAGCATGACCGACAAGACGGTAATAATAGTTACCCACCGCCCGGCTGCTCTCGGAATATGCGACAAGACGATAAACTTTACGGACGAGGGAACGCTCGCAGTTTCGGAATGAAGAAAAACCGTATCATGCATTTTGCGTGATACGGCTTTTTGTGTTTATGTGTTATTATTCTTGATTATCTCCCTTATCCGTTCGTTTACGGCTTCAACGTCCTTTTTAAGCTCGTTCGCCGTCATTCTGAGCGCGCCTGCACGCATAACGGAAAGCTGAACAAGCCCGTCGTTCGTCGCAACTTTTATGCGGAATTTTTTTCGGTTTTCGCTGCAAAAGCTTTCGATAAAAGCGTCGCTCGTCTGTCCCGAGGCTGTATAGATAACGTCTATCGCCTCGGCTTTTATTTTGTGCGGAGTCACGGCAGGAGTTTTGTAAGCGTCGAAAACGAGCATAAGCCGCCGCTGTTTATAGCCTGCGTAATTGCTCAGAATATCCGCAAGCCTGCCGCACGCCGAGTCGATGTTGACCGCCGCAAGCTCACGCAGCTCCTCCCACGCAAACACGATGTTATAGCCGTCGACGATAAGCAGCCTCGGACGTGTCTCGGGCTTTTGCTTGAATTCGGCGGTTTTGTTTATCCGCTCGTTTATGCGCTCGCCGTCGGACTTCGGCTTCTGCTCCTTTTTCGGAGCGATCTTCTGCATAATGCTTTCAAGCTCGTCCTCGCTGATCGAAAAATTGCGCTGCCTTGCGTTCACGACCGTCTTTTTCTTAACGAGCGTCGGCTCAAGGTGCATATAATTTTCCGTTTCTTGCCAGCTTACCGTAAAGCTCGAACCGTGCGAGCAGAAAACCGAATCGGGAGTGTTTTCAAGGTCGGATTCGGGCGAATAGGCGGCATTTGCGATAATCTCCTCGCAGTTATGACAAGGCTTGTATCCGCCCGGCGAAAGGGAAATCCTGCCCCTGCCTTTTGTGTACGAGGCGACCTCGGCGGCATAATCACGCATAAGCGAAACGGGCGCTTCGCCGCAGATAAGCGACATTTCGCCTGCCGATTCGGGCGCGCTAAAGCTGCCGTTCATCTGCCTTATATCGTTTATCGCCCTGCCCGTCTGCGCAGCAGGAACGGTGAGCTTAAAGGAATAATAAGGCTCGAGCAGAACGCTTTTTGCCTTCATAAGCCCGTGCCTTACCGCCCGATATGAAGCCTCTCTGAAATCGCCGCCCTCGGTATGCTTGGGGTGCGCTCTTCCTGCCGTCAGCGTGATTTTCATATCAGTTATCGGCGAGCCTGTAAGCACTCCTATATGCCGCTTGGCTTTAAGGCATGAAATAATAAGATTCTGCCAGCTGCGGTCGAGGATATCCTCGCTCAGCGCACTGTCGAACAGTATTCCGCTGCCGCTTGGCAAAGGCGAAAGGATAACATGAACCTCGGCATAATGCCTGAGCGGTTCAAAATGCCCAACGCCCTCGACCGTATCTTCAATGCTCTCACGGTAAAGAATACGTCCTCCGCCGAACTCGACGTCAAGCCCGAAACGCTGTTTTATTAGGCACTTTAACACCTCTGTCTGTATCCTGCCCATAAGCGAAACGGTTATCTCGTCATGCCGCTCGTCGTAGGAAAGCGAGAGCTTCGGGTCCTCCTCATGCAATTCTTTTAGCTTTTCAAGCAGCGTAAAGCTGTCGCAGCCCTTCGGCGGAATAACGGCGTAGGTCATGACAGGCTCGGCGCTATCGCCGCTGTCGTCCTGCTGTCCGCCAAGCCCCTGTCCCGAATAGGTCGAGCCAAGCCCCGTGACCGAGCAGACGTCGCCTGCGCTCACGCTGTTTACTGCGGTAAATTTACCGCCGCTGTATATCCTTATTCCGCTTATCTTTTCTTCACATAAAACACCGTCCTTTGAGGTGTAAACAACGCTGTCCCTTACTTTAAGTTCGCCGCCCGTCAGCTTTAAACAGGTAAGCCGCTTGCCTGCACCGTCACGCTCGATCTTGAAAACCTGCGCTGAAAACTCCGACGAAAACTGCGGAGCAAGCGTAAGGCGGTCGAGCGAGCCTATAAATTCCTCGACCCCCTGCGAGTGAAGAGCCGAGCCGAAAAAACAGGGGATAAGCGTTCGGCGGCTTACGGCATAGGCAAGCTCCTCGTCGGTAAGAGAGCCGTTTTCGTCAAAAATCTCGAGCAGCGTTTCATCGCACATTGCGGCGGCTTCGTCACGCTCAGGCGTCGGGGCGGAAAAATCGACGGCGTTTGGCGAAAGCTTGTTCTGAATATCCTCAAAAACCTCGCTTCGGTCAATGCCCTGCATATCCGTCTTGTTCACAAAAATAAAGGTCGGTATACCACGTTTTGACAGCAGCCGCCAGAGCGTTTCGGTGTGTCCTGCAACGCCGTCGGGTGCGCTTACGAGAAGTATCGCATAGTCGAGCGCCGAGAGCGTCCGTTCCGTTTCGGCGGTAAAATCGGCGTGTCCGGGGGTGTCGATAAGCGTAAAACGGGTGTCGCCGAAGCTGAAAACCGCCTGTTTTGAGAAGATAGTTATGCCCCTTTGCTTTTCAAGCTCGTGAGTGTCGAGAAAAGCGTCGCCGCTGTCAACTCTTCCTTTTTTTCTCAGCGCTCCCGAAGAAAACAAAAGCGCCTCCGAAAGCGTGGTTTTTCCTGCGTCAACGTCCGCAAGAATACCGACGGCGATCTTCTTCATGCTTAGCCGCCCCCTTTCCGAAATAGTCATTTTATTAATTATATCACATTACGCCCCGATTTTCAAGGGTCAGTGATTTTTGCAGGAAACCGCTTGTGAAAATTCATGCAGGAGTTGAAATGCGGTGAAAAGTAGGATAAAAGCTGCACAAAAACAGTTCAAAAAGGCACGCAATTTCGGGGTAAAATGCTGTTTTACAATCTGTTAACAAATAATTCATGAAAGATTAAAAGCTAAATCTTGCAATTTGCGGTGAAGTGTGATATAATAATCAGGCAATAGATAATTAAATACAGCGTAGTCAAGGGCGACTCTTACTTTTTCGTAAGGGTCGCTCTGTCTTTTTCTGAGAAAAGGCGCATATCTATTATAGCACTTAAAGCACATAAAAATTGTTGCCGAAAATGACCGATGGGATGGGCATACGGCAGGAAAGGGTGATTACAGATGGTACAGACAGAGGTAAACAGGACGGAAAAAGGTCTTTACTCACCGAGGTTTGAACATGATAACTGCGGTATCGGAGCTGTCGTAAACATTAAGGGTGTAAAGTCGCACGACACGGTCGTTAACGCTCTTACTATTGTCGAGACCCTTGAACACAGAGCCGGTAAGGACGCAGAGGGTAAAACGGGCGACGGCGTTGGAATACTTCTCCAGATCTCGCACAAGTTCTTTAAAAAGGCGGCTAAGGAGGATCTTGGCATAACGCTTAATTCCGAAAGGGATTACGCTGTCGGAATGTTCTTCTTCCCGCAGAACGAGCTTGCAAGAAATCAGGCAAAGAAAATGTTTGAGATAATTGCGGAGAAGGAGGGACTTCAGATTTTAGGCTGGAGAAAAGTTCCTTCACGCCCCGAGGTTTTAGGACACAGGGCGGTAGAGTGTATGCCTGCGATCATGCAGTGCTTTATCAAGCGTCCTGTCGGCGTAAAGAAGGGCATCGACTTTGACCGCAAGCTTTACGTTGCAAGACGGGTTTTCGAGCAGTCGAACGAGGATACCTACGTCGTTTCGCTTTCGAGCAGAACTATAGTATATAAGGGAATGTTCCTTGTCGGAGATTTAAGAAACTTCTTCCTCGATTTACAGGATCCCGATTATGAGTCGGCTATCGCAATGGTACATTCAAGATTTTCGACCAACACGAACCCGAGCTGGCAGCGTGCGCATCCGAACAGAATGATGGTGCATAACGGCGAGATAAACACGATAAGAGGAAATGCGGACAAGATGCTTGCCCGTGAGGAAACGATGAAGTCGGAGCATTTAAAGGGCGATCTTGACAAGGTAATTCCCGTTGTCAACACCGAAGGATCAGACTCCGCAATGCTCGACAACACGCTTGAATTCCTCGTTATGAGCGGTATGGATCTGCCCCTTGCGGTCATGATAACAATTCCCGAACCGTGGGATAACAACGGAACTATGCCGCAGGCGAAAAAGGACTTCTACCAGTATTATGCAACAATGATGGAGCCTTGGGACGGTCCTGCTTCGATACTCTTCTCCGACGGCGATATAATGGGCGCAGTGCTTGACCGAAACGGTCTTCGTCCGTCGAGATATTATATCACAGACGACGGCTGCCTTATCCTTTCGTCCGAGGTCGGCGCACTTCCTATCGACCCCGAAAGAATTGTCGTTAAGGAAAGACTCCGCCCCGGCAAGATGCTTCTTGTCGACACGGTAAAGGGCAAGCTTATCGGCGACGACGAGCTTAAAAATTATTACGCTTCAAAGCAGCCTTACGGCGAATGGCTCGACTCAAATCTTGTCTGCCTGAAAGACCTTAAAATACCAAACGCAAAGGTTGAGGAACATTCCTACGAGGACAGACAGCGTCTGCAAAAGGCGTTCGGCTATACCTACGAGGAGATAATGACCTCTATTCTTCCTATGGCGAAAAACGGCAGCGAGTCTATCGCCGCAATGGGTACTGACAGTGCGCTTCCCGTGCTTTCAAATCAGCCGCAGCCGCTTTTCAACTACTTCAAGCAGCTGTTTGCGCAGGTAACAAATCCGCCTATCGACGCTATCCGTGAGGAGATAGTTACCTCAACGACCGTATATATCGGCGAGGACGGAAATATACTTGAAGAGAAGCCGGAAAACTGCAAGGTAATGAAGATACACAACCCGATACTTACCTCGACCGACATCTTAAAGATAAAGAATATGCACATTCCCGGCTTTAAGGTCGCAGTTATCCCGATACTTTATTATAAGAATACAAGACTTTCAAAGGCGGTCAACAGACTGTTTATCGAGGCTGACAAGGCTTACAACGAGGGCGCAAATATCATAATCCTCTCCGACAGAGGAGTTGACGAAAACCACCTTGCTATCCCTTCGCTGCTTGCAGTGTCGGCTCTTCATCAGCACCTTGTTGTAACAAAGAGAAGAACTTCACTTGCGATGATCCTCGAAAGCGGCGAGCCGAGAGAGGTTCATCATTTTGCAACTCTGTTAGGCTACGGTGCGTCGGCGATTAACCCCTATCTTGCGCAGGAAACTATCCACGAGCTTATCGGCGACGACCTGCTTGACAAGGATTACTACGCAGCCGTTGAGGACTATAATTCGGCAGTGCTGCACGGAATTGTAAAGATAGCTTCAAAAATGGGTATCTCAACTATCCAGTCATATCAGGGTTCGCAGATATTCGAGGCGGTCGGAATAAGCCGTGAGGTCATCGACAAGTACTTCACGGGTACGGTAAGCCGTATCGGCGGAATTACTATAAAGGATATTGAAAACAGCGTCGACGCACTTCATTCCGAAGCGTTCGATCCGCTCGGTCTTGGCACGGACAGCCAGATCGTTTCAAGAGGAAGCCACAAATACAGAAGCGGCAAGGAGGAGCATCTTTACAATCCGCAGACGATCTATCTTCTCCAGCAGGCTTCAAGAACGGGAGATTATCAGCTTTTCAAGAAATATTCCCACCTTATTACAGATGAAATGGACCCGATGAACATAAGAGGTCTGCTTGACTTCAACTACGCCGACGAGCCTATACCTCTCGACGAGGTGGAAAGCGTTGAGTCGATAGTTAAGCGTTTCAAGACGGGCGCAATGTCATACGGCTCTATCTCGCAGGAGGCTCACGAAACTCTCGCTCTTGCAATGAACAAGCTTCACGGCAAGTCCAACTCGGGCGAGGGCGGCGAAAGCCTTGAAAGACTTCTTACAAAGGGCACTGAAAACGACAGATGCTCGGCGATAAAGCAGGTAGCTTCGGGACGTTTCGGCGTTACTTCGAGATACCTCACCTCTGCGCAGGAAATTCAGATAAAAATGGCTCAGGGCGCAAAGCCGGGCGAGGGCGGTCATCTTCCGGGCAAAAAGGTTTATCCCTGGATAGCAAAAACAAGACATTCGACTCCGGGCGTTTCGCTTATCTCGCCGCCGCCTCACCACGATATTTACTCTATCGAGGACTTGGCGCAGCTTATCTACGACTTAAAGAACGCAAACAAGGACGCAAGAATTTCCGTTAAGCTCGTTTCGGAATGCGGCGTCGGAACGGTTGCGGCAGGCGTTGCAAAGGCAGGCGCAGGCTGTATACTCATTTCGGGCTACGACGGCGGAACGGGCGCCGCTCCGAGAAATTCGATATATAACGCAGGACTTCCGTGGGAACTCGGACTTGCCGAGGCTCACCAGACGCTTATCATGAACGGTCTGAGAAACAAGGTCGTTATCGAAACGGACGGAAAGCTTATGACGGGTCGTGACGTTGCGATTGCGGCTATCCTCGGCGCAGAGGAATTCGGCTTTGCTACCGCTCCGCTGATAACGCTCGGCTGCGTGATGATGAGAGTGTGCAACCTTGATACCTGTCCGTTCGGCGTTGCTACCCAGAACCCCGAACTCAGAAAGAGATTTATGGGCAAGCCTGAATTTGTCGTAAACTTCATGACCTTCGTTGCTCAGGAGCTTAGAGAATATATGTCGAAGCTCGGCGTGAGAACGGTCGACGAGCTTGTTGGAAGAATCGACCTGATAAAGCGCAAGGACGGACTTACCGGCACGGCTGCCGAGGTCGACCTGTCGAACATTCTGAATGCAGATTTCGCTTCGGAAAAGGTCGAATACGAAAACAAGTCGCTTTTCGACTTCCAGCTTGAGAAAACGCTTGATGAAAAGATCGTGCTCAAAGAACTTGGAAGAGCGCTTGCAAAGGGACAGAAGAAAAAGCTCTCGGTCGAGGTCAAGAACACCGACCGCTCGTTCGGAACGATGTTCGGTTCGGAGATAACAAAGAAGCACGACGACAAGCTTGACGACGACACCTATGTAATAAAATGTTCGGGTTCGGGCGGACAGAGCTTCGGCGCATTTATCCCGAAGGGTCTTACTCTCGAGCTTTCGGGCGATTCAAACGACTATTTCGGCAAGGGACTTTCGGGCGGCAAGCTGATAGTTTATCCGCCTAAGGGTTCACGCTTTAAGGCTGAGGAAAATATCATAATCGGAAACGTTGCCCTTTACGGCGCAACGAGCGGAAAGGCGTTCATCAACGGCGTTGCGGGCGAGAGATTCTGCGTAAGAAACTCGGGCGCAGTCGCAGTAGTCGAGGGCGTGGGAGACCACGGCTGCGAATACATGACGGGCGGACGTGTTGTCGTTATCGGCAAGACGGGAAAGAACTTCGCCGCAGGTATGTCGGGCGGTGTTGCCTATGTTCTTGACGAGGACAGAGATCTTTATACAAAGCTCAACAAGGAAATGGTTCTTTTCTCGGAGGTCAAGGAGAAGTATGACATAATCGAGCTTAAAGGACTTATCGAGGAACACGCAGAAGCGACCGGTTCGCAGAAGGCAAAGCATATTCTTGAAAACTTCGAGGAATATCTGCCTAAGTTCAAGAGAATAATTCCGCATGATTATAAGAAGATAACAGCCGCTATCGTTTCGCTTGAGGAAAAGGGTCTTTCGAGCGATCAGGCGCAGATAGAAGCGTTCTATCAGATGGTAAGCGATAAGTGAGGAGGAGTGCAGGATGGGAAAGCCAACAGGATTTATGGACTATAAGCGAGAGGACGAGGAGGCGCTTTCGGTTGAAGAGCGCATAAAGAATTTCGACGAATTCCACACGCCTCTTTCAAAGGAGGAGCGCAGAAAGCAGGGCGCACGCTGCATGGAGTGCGGCGTTCCGTTCTGTCAGGCAGGAATGATGATAGGCGGAATGATGTCGGGCTGTCCGCTCAACAACCTTATCCCCGAATGGAACGACCTTATCTATAAGGGCGCATGGGAGCAGGCGTATCACAGACTTAGAATAACGAACAATTTCCCCGAATTTACTTCGAGGGTGTGTCCTGCGCTTTGCGAAAAGGCTTGCACCTGCGGAGCAAACGGCGACGCTGTTACCGTAAAGGCGAACGAATATGCCGTTGTTGAAAACGCATATTCCGAGGGGTTAGCCCACGCAGAGATACCGAAGGTGAGAACGGGCAAGAAGATAGCCGTTATCGGTTCGGGTCCTTCTGGACTTGCAGCCGCCGACCAGCTCAATCAGCGGGGACACAGCGTTACCGTTTTCGAGCGCAGCGACCGTATCGGCGGACTGCTTATGTACGGTATCCCGAACATGAAGCTTGAAAAGGATATAATCTACCGCCGTCTTGACATAATGCAGCAGGAGGGTATCGAGTTTGTGACCGAGGCGGACGTCGGAAATACCGTTAAGGCTTCCGATATTCTCGCAGAATACGACAGAGTTATCCTTGCCTGCGGCGCATCACAGCCGAGGGATATAAGCGTTCCCGGAAGAGACGCCGACGGGGTCTGCTTTGCTGTCGATTTCCTGAAGTCGACGACAAAGGCTCTGCTCGACAACGGACTTACCGAGGGAACATATATATCCGCAAGGGGCAAAAACGTAATGGTAATAGGCGGCGGCGACACGGGCAACGACTGCGTAGGCACGAGCATAAGACACGGCGCAAGAAGCGTTTTGCAGCTTGAAATGATGCCGAAGCTTCCCGATACGAGAGCCGAGAACAACCCGTGGCCGCAGTGGCCGAGAGTGTGCAAGACCGATTACGGTCAGGAGGAGGCTATCGGACTGTTCGGAAAAGACCCGAGAGTTTATCAGACGACTGTCAAGGAGTTCATAAAGGACGAAAAGGGCGCGCTCAGGGGTGCGGTGCTTGTCAAACTTTCACCCGTTAAGGACGAAAAGACGGGCAGAATGATGATGAAAGAAGTCGAAGGCTCGGAATACACCGTCGAGGTCGAGCTTGCGCTTATTGCGGCAGGCTTCTTAGGCGCACAGAACTACGTCACCGAGGCTTTCGGCGTCGAAAAGACCGCAAGGGGCAACGTTGCGACAGCCGAGGGAGCGCACGCAACAAACGTTGAAAACGTGTTCGTCTGCGGCGATATGCATATCGGACAGTCGCTTGTCGTAAGAGCAATCCGTGAGGGCAGAGATGTCGCAAGGGAAGTCGACGAGAGCCTTATGGGGTACACAAATCTTTGATTTGTGCACAAACCTGTAAACTAAACAGCAAAAATATGGACTGCCGCAGTTTTTACGGCAGTCCATTTCTTTATCTCAGTTTTGTTCAAGCATTCTTTCGCAGGTAATATCCATCGCAAACGCACCGAGCGGCGCAGTAATGAGGATAGCAAGCACGGCGGCGGTAAGCACGAGGTTTCCGCAGGGCAGACCCATCGAAAGAGGTATCGAGCCGATAGCCGCCTGAACGGTCGCTTTCGGGGTGTAGGCAAGCATACAGAAAAGCCGCTCCTTTGCCGAAAGACTTGTCTTCACCACGCAAAGCGCAACGCCTGCCATTCTGAATATAAGCACGGAGAAGAGGAGTATCACAGCTTTTATTCCGAAGTCTGCCGCATAGCCTATGTCGACCGCTGCGCCGACAAGCACGAACAGCAGAATTTCGGCGGCAGCCCACAGCGACGAATACTTTGCCGAAACTTTTTTCGCCATTTCGGGAGCTTTCCGAGCCATCGCTGCGCCCATGCCCATTATCGCAAGCAGTCCCGAAAAGCCGATAATTCCGTCGGCTGCGTCCTCGAGCGTAACGAGCAGGAACGAAACGCTTATTGTGATGATAACTTTAAGATTGTCGCCCGGCTTGAATTTCTCAAACAGCTTTGTAAGAATAATGCCGATAATAAGTCCCGACGGCAAGCCTAAAAGTATCGAAGTCGGTATCCTCAGATACCCCGCCGCAGAAAAATCTCCGCCCGAGGCAAGCTGCGTAAACGAGGAAAAAAGCACGATAACGAAAATATCGTCGACCGATGCGCCTGCCATGATAAGCTGGGGTATGCCGTGCTTAGTTCCTCGCTTCGTTTCGATAAGCCGCAGCATTCTCGGCACGACTACCGCAGGCGAAACGGCGGCAAGCACCGAACCGAGCAGTGCGGCTTCGATAAGCGATACGTCAAACAGAAACGGCGCAATTATAACCGTTGCGCAGATTTCGCAGCAGGCAGGAAGAAAGCACATAAGCGCCGCAGGTCTGCCGACCTTTTTCAGCGAGTCGGGGTCGAGGTTAAGCCCGGCTCTTGTGAGGATTATTATAAGCGCAATTTTTCTAAGCTGCGGCGAAATTTCAAGCACCGAGCCGTCGATAAGTCCGAGTAAATTCGGACCTAAAATAATTCCTGCAAGCAACATTCCGAAAAGCGGCGGAAAATGTATCTTTGCAAACAGCCTGCCAAGCGCAAGACCGCACAGAAAGATAAGCGCAAAACTAAAAAGCATAAAATTCTATCTCCTTTAAAAAGCAATAAAAAAAGCCGACAGCTTCCCTGTAAAAACACAGAAGTCATCAGCGCAAAAGGCGGTTCGTGCCGTAAAATAAGCACCGGGAGAGCATCATTCCCGTTATTCCTTTATATTAATTATAACAGACAAATAAGGGAATGTCAACAGCCGCAAAGATTTTTTTATAAAAAGTTGACATATCGGGGGAAAGGTGATATAATAAATGAAGATTTTTAAAAACGCTTTTTTAGAAAGGAAAATGAAAAATGAAAGCATTAAGAAGAATACTTATGATAACCACCGCTGCGTTTATCGTGTGCGCTGCATTCACAGCCTGCGCCGATAAAAATTCGCCCGTTCATTCAAGGGACGAGGATATTTCGGCGGCAGGAAACAAATCCGGAACGGCTGAGGAGATAGGAAGTTTCACCATTACCCTTTACCCCGAATATGCGCCGATAACCTGCGAGAATTTCGAGAGCCTTGTAAGCGACGGCTTTTATGACGGACTTACCTTCCACAGAGTTGTCGACGATTTTATGGCACAGGGCGGCGACCCCTCGGGCGACGGCACGGGCGGAAGCGAGAAGACGATAAAGGGCGAATTTGCCGCAAACGGCGTTGAAAATCCGCTTTCGCACAAAAGGGGAGTAGTTTCAATGGCTCGTGCAAACGACCCCGACAGCGCTTCCTCGCAGTTTTTTATCTGCTATACCGATGACTGTACATTCCTTGACGGCAGCTATGCGGCGTTCGGAGAGGTAACGGAGGGCATGGAGATAGTCGACAAGTTCTTAGACGTCGAGCGTGTTTTAGGCTCTGATAACGCAATGTCCTCGCCGACAAAGCCTATCACGATCACAAAGGCTGAAATGATCGACGACGACGCCGACGGAAACCCAAGAGCAAAACTCACAATTGCGATAGGTTGATTTTTTATCGGGGCGGAGAATATCCGCTCCGTTTTTTAAAGAGGTAAGATAAAATGCTCAACGCAGAAAAAATAAAGCAGCTTGCAAAAGGCTGCGGCTATGATATTCACACCGCCGTTTCGGTCGATTCGACTAACAACGTGTTAAAAAGGCTTGCGGCAGACGGAGAAAAAGAGGGATATATGCTCTTTTCCGAGGAGCAGACGGCAGGAAGGGGAAGACAGGGAAGGAGCTTTTTCTCGCCAAAAAGCGGTATTTACACATCGCTGCTGCTGCGACCAATGACCGACCCGACGAAAACGCTTTATTTTACGACTGCGGCGGCAGTTGCGGTCTGCCGTGCGATAGAAAGTGCGGCGGATATAAAAGCGCAGATAAAGTGGGTAAACGACGTTTATATCGGCGAAAAAAAGGTGTGCGGAATACTTACCGAGTCGTCGATCTCGGGCGGCGTTACCGACTGGGCGGTAGTCGGGATAGGCGTTAATCTTATTAAGCCCGACGGCGGATTTCCCGAAGAAATTTCAGACCGTGCCTGCGCACTTTTTGACAGCGAAGAGGATATGCCTGAATGTTTTTCTGACCGATTTGCAGCCGCTCTTGCCTTGCAGCTTAAACTCGTTTATTCGCAGGACAGACAGAAAACGGCGCAGGAATACCGCAGCCGCTCGATGCTTATCGGCAGGACCGTTACGGCTTGCGACGGCGGAAAAGAGCGTGTTTGCAGGGTGCTTGACGTAAGCGACAGCGCCGAGCTTATCGTTGAGTTTGAGGATAAAACTCAGGGCAGGCTTTATTCGGGCGAGGTAAGGGTAAGGCTGTAACTCTTTTCGTTTTAGCGGCATATGCTGTTACAGAGGCGATCAATTTGAATGGCTGTGAAATTTCGGCAGCGGTCACGGCGATAGCGAACACTCTTGCAGGCAGGCTTTCCGACGATCAGCTTGCGCTTGCCGCCGCTGTTTTTACTCAGCTTGGCGACACGCTTGCAACGATAGCCGTTTCACGCTCGATATGCGAAAAGACCGAGAAGCCGTGCGGCAGCAGTGAAAAATGACAAATAAAAACAAAGCTCTCCGAACGCTTATGTCCGGGGAGCTTTTCGTCTTGTCATGTCCTTACGTTTTATTTTCTTTCTCTTTTATTCTTCCGCCACTGTCTTTTGCGAACCGGTCGGCGAGCAGTAAAGGTCGGAAATAAGTATCTTTGAGCCGTCCTTTTTCACGCCGACAATGCACACGGGACGCTTGTAGCTGCCGCCGATATTATCTTTATAATCGTCGATCGAAAAATCGTATTCCGAGACGGGCAGAGACGAACCGGGCGACAGCTTGTAAAAATCGTAGGTTTCGGGCGAAACCATTCCGACTTCCTCCGCCGAGATCTCGTCAGCGTCCGAAAGGCTTTCAAGCCGCACAAGCTCGGGCTTTTGCGCCGTATAACTCGGAGCCTCCTCTTCGCCGCTTCCTGAGAAATACTTGTTCTTTATTTTAAGCGTGTCGACCGCCGCCGCGCTGCTGTAATTTGCCTTACCGCCCGTTCTCACAAAACAGCTAACGACCGTGACGGTTATCTCCTCGCCCTGCAAAGCGGCAGTTTCGGGGTCTATCTTAAATTTAACGTTCTCGACAGTTTCTTCCTCGTCAAGCGTGCTGTAGCTGCAAACCGCCCCTTTGTCGTAAGTAACCTCGCCGCCGCAGATTACGAATGTGTGTATCATTCCGTATTTCGTTTCACCCTCTATCGCAGGAAAAAACACCTTGTAGCTGAGCGAATACCTGTCCGAAATGGGAACTCCGCTTTCATCGCTGCTGTACCGAAGCGTTGATAAGCCGATATATGCGCCGTTTTCCGAAGCCTCGCCCGAGTCTGTCGATATTGCGATAATGCCGCTCTCGCTTTCCGTCGGCTTTTCGCTGTCAGTTAAATATACGCTTTCAAAAACTTCCGATTCTTCGTCCGCCGCCGTCCGTGCGTCGGTTTCTATCATGCGGTCTGTCGAGAAAAGCTGCGTTATGCAGACGACCGCCGCAAGCGCCGCCGTGCAGACTATCGGGAAAAATATCCTGAATACGCCCGTTTTTACGCTCTCAAAACTTATGTAAGCGTTTTTCTCTATCTTCTTCCAGTCGCCGACATTTTTGCAAGCCTTGTCAATATCAGACCGCAGAAGCTCTTCTGTCTCTTTAAGCTCGCTGTCTGTAAGCTCAAATCTCTTTTTCATTGCGTTTGTCTCCTTTCCTGTTCGTTTTGTCTTTCACAGCGCAGCTGCCTTGCCGCAAGCCTTATCGCTTTCTGATAGCGTGATTTTGCGGTGCTTTCGGGTATCTTCAAAAACGCTGCGATCTCTTTAAATGTCATACGGTTGTATACTTTAAGTATAAGCACGACCCGATATTTCTTCGCAAGCCTCCTCACCGCCTCGAGCGCACCCGAAAGCTCCGAGCCGTTTTCAAGCGGAAGCTCACGCTCCATTCTGACCGCACCCGACCGAAAGCGCATCTCGCTGCGGTAAAGCTCTCTCGATACGTTTTTTGCGACGCCGAGAATAAACGCCGATTCCGAGCCGCCTTTTTTGAAAGAGCCTGCCGCCTGCGGAAGCCTTATAAAGGTTTCCGAAACGCAGTCCTCCGCAATTGTCGGGCTGCCGTAAAGACCGAGACTGAAAGCGTATACCGCCGATCTGTATTTCAGATACAGCCGCTCGAGCGCACGTTTGTCGGCGGCACATTCGGCAAGATCGCAGCTTTTGCTGTCGGAAAGCTCGTCCGCAGCAGAGCCTACCGCCGCCGCAAAGCTTATCTGTTCCATGTCCTTTTCCTCCGAAGATGATTTATTATGCATAATTTTTATGTGTAGTTTTTCATATGAAATAAAATAGTGATTTATAATATAATGACTTATCAGGCGGCAAAAGATGATAATTAAGTGTAAAATAAATATAAACTATTCATGAACTGTATCACGAAACAAAAAATTAACAAAATCACCCACCGAATTTAATTGACAATAGGCATGATAGTCTGTATAATATATGTTAGCAAGCTAACAGTCAACCGTCAAACTGTGTCATAGCTGACAATTTATTTAGGGAGGTAATCGCATGAGAGATGAACGGATATTTGAACCGCCTGAGCCGCCTTTTGAGAGCAGGCATATCGGAATGAGGGTGAAGATGCTGTCGACGCTTATCCGCCGAAGGCTAAACCGTGCCTGCCGTGACGAAGACGATGTTGTAACAGGCTCGAACGGCTGGATACTGGGGTATCTTGTGGGGCATGACGGAACGGACGTATTTCAGCGCGATCTTGAGGAGCATATAAATATCCGAAGGGCGACCGTGTCGAAAACGATAGGGCTTATGGTTCAGAAAGGGCTTATCGAAAGACAGCCCTGCCCTTATGACGCAAGGCTGAAAAAGCTTGTTATAACCGACAAGGGAAGAAGGATTCATGAAAACTGCGATCATGAGATAATGCTGCTCGAGGAGGATCTGAGAAAGGGAATCGACCCCGAAAAGCTCGATATCTTTTTTGAGGTGTGCGAGATGATGAAGAACAATCTCTTGTCGGAGGACGAGAAAAAAGAAGAAAGGACTGATAAGCAGAAATGAAAATTATAAAACGTCTTGCGGCTTGTATCGGAGAATATAAGAGAGATACGATACTTACGCCGCTGTTTATTGCGTTCGAGGTCGTGCTTGAATGTATAATCCCTTACATTATAGCACAGCTTGTCAATGCGCTTCAGGACGGCTGCGGAATGGACGTTATTGTAAAGTACGGGCTTATCGTGCTTGTGCTTGCGTTTCTCTCGCTTGCCTGCGGCTCGCTTTCGGGCTATTACGGCGCAAAGTCTTCCTGCGGCTTTGCGAAGAATTTAAGACAGGAGCTTTTTTACAAGGTGCAGGAATTTTCCTTCTCGAATATCGACAAATTCTCGACTTCGAGCCTTGTGACACGTCTTACAACGGACGTAACGAACGTTCAGAACGCTTTTATGATGGTAACAAGAATTGCGGTAAGAAGTCCGTTCATGCTTATCTTCGCACTTTCCATGTCGATAATCATGAGCCCGAGTCTTGCGATGACCTATCTGTTCGTCATACCCGTTCTTGCTATCGGACTGGGCTTTATCATAAGCCGAGGATTGCCGCTTTTCAACCGTATTTTCAAGAGATACGACGCTCTTAACGAATCGGTTCAGGAAAACATAAGCGGAATAAGGGTCGTAAAGGCTTTCGTAAGAGAGGATCATGAGATCGAGAAGTTCGACAAGGCTTCGGGCAGGGTAAAGGATGACTTCACGGGAGCTGAAAAGCTGCTTGCGTTCAACGCTCCGCTCATGCAGTTTTCCGTTTACGTCACAATGCTCGTTATCTCCTATTTCGGCGCAAAAATGATAATCTCGTCGGGCGGCTCAGCGTTCAAGGTCGGCGACCTGTCGAGTATGCTTACATACAGTATGCAGATACTTATGAGCCTTAATATGCTGTCGATGATATTTGTAATGCTTACCCTTTCGGGCGCTTCGGCAAAGCGTATCGTCGAGGTTCTTGAGGAAAAAAGCACCATTTCCGCTCCTGAAAACGCAGTAGAAAGCGTAGCTGACGGCAGCATCGAATTTAAGAACGTAAGCTTTTCTTATTCAGAGAACGCCGACAGAAAGGTGCTTGACAATATCGACATAAGTATAAGATCGGGCGAAACTGTCGGCATAATCGGCGGTACGGGAAGCTCGAAATCCTCGCTTATACAGCTTATACCACGTCTTTACGACGTAAGCGAGGGAAGCGTGCTTGTCGGCGGCAGGGACGTTAAGGACTACGACCTTAAAGCGCTCAGAGATCAGGTCGCCGTTGTGCTTCAGAAGAATGTGCTGTTCTCCGGCACTATTGCGGAAAATCTGCGCTGGGGAAATGAAAACGCCTCGGACGAGGAGCTTGAACGTGTGTGCAGACTTGCACAGGCGGACGAGTTCGTTCAGAAGCTGCCCGATAAATACAACACCTATATCGAACAGGGCGGAACAAACGTATCGGGCGGACAGAAACAGCGTCTTTGTATCGCAAGGGCATTGCTCAAAAAGCCGAAGATACTTATTCTTGACGACTCGACAAGCGCAGTCGACACAAGGACGGACGCACTTATAAGAAAGGCTTTTCTTGAAGAGATACCCGACACGACAAAGATAATCATTGCGCAGAGAATTTCGTCTATACAGGACGCCGACAGGATAATTGTCCTTGACGGCGGAAAAATAAACGGCGTCGGAACTCACGCCGAGCTTCTTGAAAGCAACGAAATTTATAAAGAGGTATATTATTCACAGAACAAAGAAAACGGAGAGGAGGAGAAATAATGCCGGGACACAGACAGCCTTATATAAAAGACCCCAACGCTCCCAAGCCGCAGATAAAAAGACTGCTTAAAGACCTGTTTTCAAACTATAAGGGAAGACTTATTCTTATAATGGTGTGTATCGTTATAAGCTCGCTTGCGGGAACGGTTTCCTCGCTGTTTTTAAACAAGCTTATAGCCGCTATCGAGGAGGGTCTTAAAGAATATTCGATAAGCGGCAGGGACGGCGCGCTTGAGGCGGCAATGCCCGAGGTCATGAAGGTGCTTGCGCTGATGATAACCTTCTATGTTCTCGGAATTGCGGCTACGCTTACACAAACGCTCAACAGCGCAGTCGTAACGCAGGGACACCTTGCGAAAATGCGTGAGCTTATGTTCCGCAGAATGGAAAAGCTCCCGATAAAATATTTCGACACACACCCTCACGGCGATATCATGAGCCACTACACAAACGATATCGACACGTTAAGACAGCTTATTTCCCAAAGTCTTCCGCAGGCGATAATGGCAGGACTTACAATAGTTATCCTGCTTTGCGTTATGCTCTATTTAAGCGTATGGATGACGCTCGTTATGTTTGTCGGAATTTTCGTCATGTTCCTTGTGACGAAGAATATCGGCGGAAAGAGCGCAAAATACTTTGTCGCACAGCAGAAATCGCTCGGTAAGGTCGAGGGCTATATCGAGGAAATGATCGAGGGTCAGAAGGTCGTTAAGGTCTTCTGTCACGAAGAAAGATCGAAGGCGGATTTTGACAAGATAAACGGACAGCTTCAGAGCGACGCCGAAAATGCTAACAAATACGCAAATGTCCTCATGCCGATAATGGGCAATATAGGAAATATTCTTTATATCCTTATGGCGTTCATCGGCGGTCTGCTGATAACGCTCAAAGTCCCGAACCTTTCGCTTTCGGGTCAGGCAATGTCGATCGCTGTCGTTGTTCCGTTCCTTTCGATGACAAGGCAGTTCTGCCAGAACATTTCGCAGGTATCACAGCAGATAAACTCAGTTGCGATGGCTATGGCAGGCGCTTCGAGAATTTACACGCTTATCGACGAACAGCCCGAAACCGACGACGGATATGTAACGCTCGTAAACGCAAAATACGACAAGAACAACGAGCTTATCGAGTGCGAGGAGCGCACGAACATCTGGGCGTGGAAGCACCCCCATTCCGACGGCACGACCACGCTTACAAAGGTTCAGGGTCATGTCGAGCTTGACGACGTAGACTTCGGCTACGTTCCAGAAAAGATAGTTCTCCACAACGTTTCGATATTTGCCGAGCCGGGCGAAAAGGTTGCGTTTGTCGGTGCGACGGGCGCAGGAAAGACCACGATAACGAACCTTATCAACCGCTTCTACGACATAGCAGACGGCAAGATAAGATACGACGGAATAAATATCAACAAGATAAAGAAGAGCGATCTTCGCCGTTCGCTCGGAATCGTTTTGCAGGACACAAATCTGTTCACGGGAACGGTAATGGAGAATATCCGCTACGGAAATCTTTCGGCGACCGACGAGGAATGTAAAGCGGCGGCAAGGCTTGCGAACGCAGACGATTTTATAAGCCGTCTTCCCGAGGGTTACAACACGATGCTTACGGGCAACGGCGCAAATCTCTCGCAGGGTCAGCGTCAGCTTATCTCTATCGCCCGTGCGGCAGTCGCAGATCCGCCCGTTATGATACTTGACGAGGCGACCTCCTCAATCGACACGAGAACTGAGGCGCTCGTTCAGAGGGGCATGGACGGACTTATGTACGGCAGAACGGTTTTCGTCATCGCCCACAGACTTTCGACCGTAAGAAACTCCGACGTTATCATGGTTCTCGAGCAGGGCAGGATAATCGAACGGGGCAACCACGAAAAGCTTATCGCCGAAAAGGGCAAGTATTATCAGCTTTACACGGGAGCGTTTGAGCTTGAGTGACAGATTTTCAGGACGTGCAGTAAATGTGCGTCCTTTTTCTTATTTAAAAAATCCGCACTTGACAAATCGTGAAAATGGGGTTATAATAAAAAGGTGCATGGAAAGTCTTTCAAATGCGCAGACTAATTTTCAGGAGGAATGACAATGTCAAAGTTTTACATTACAACGCCGATCTATTATCCGTCGGGTAATCCGCATATCGGACACTGCTACACAACGGTTGCCTGCGACTCTATAGCGAGGTACAGACGAATGCAGGGCTATGACGTTATGTTCCTTACAGGTACTGACGAGCATGGTCAGAAAATTGAGGACAAGGCAAGAGAAAAGGGAATTACCCCGAAGCAGTATGTTGATGAAATAGTCGAGGTGTTCAAGAAGCTCTGGAGCTATATGAACATCAGCTATGACAGATATATTAGAACTACCGACGATTATCATGTCGAGGCGGTTCAGAAGATATTCAAGGAGCTTTACGACAAGGGCTATATCTATAAGGGCGAATACAAGGGCAAATACTGCACCCCCTGCGAGAGCTTCTGGACGGAAAGCCAGCTTGATGAAAACGGCTGCTGTCCCGAGTGTCACCGTGAGGTAAAGGAGTCAAAGGAGGAGGCTTATTTCTTCAAAATGTCGCCGTTTGCCGACAGGATTGAAAAGCTCCTCACCGAAACGGATTATCTCCAGCCGAAAACGAGAGCGGTCGAGCTTGTAAACAACTTTATCAAGCCGGGTCTTGAAGATCTGTGCGTTTCCCGTACCTCGTTCAAGTGGGGAATACCCGTTACGTTCGACCCCGACCACGTTGTTTATGTGTGGGTGGACGCTCTTTCAAACTACTGCACGGCTTTAGGCTATCAGAACGGCGCATACGACGATTTTGACAAGTTCTGGCCTGCGGACGTTCACATGGTCGCAAAGGATATAATGCGCTTCCACGCTATAATCTGGCCCGCTATACTTATGGCTCTCGACCTGCCGCTTCCTAAGCACCTTGCGGTTCACGGCTGGATAACTTTTGTCAACAAAAACGGCGAAAATCAGAAAATGTCGAAGTCGTTAGGAAACGTTGTCGACCCGTTCATGCTTGGCGAGAGATACGGAGTAGATTGCATAAGATATCACATTCTGCGTGAAATGGCGCTCGGTTCGGACAGCGCATTTTCAAACGAGATAATGATAAACAGAATAAATTCAGACCTTGCAAACGGTCTCGGAAATCTTGTTTCAAGAACGGTCGCAATGGTAACGAAATATTTCGGCGGCACTATCCCGTCCGAGCGTGAAGCGGATACGCTTGACGAGGAGTTCAAGGCGGTCGTGCTCGGCGCAGTAAAAGAGGTCGACAGGGAAATGGACGGCACACGCATAAAGGGTGCGCTTGAAGCTATTTTCAAGGCTGTCGACCGTGCGAACAAGTACATTGACGAGACCGAGCCTTGGAAGCTTGGCAAGGACGAAAGCAAAAAGGCAAGGCTTGCGGCTGTGCTTTACAACCTGCTCGACGCTATCAGAGTTATTTCGACCCTGCTTTATCCGTTCATGCCGACCACGATGCCTAAGGTATGGGAGCAGATAGGTGCGTCTGAGGAGGACGTCAAGTACGAAAAGCTGAGCATTTTCGGCGTACTTCCCGAAAACGTAACGGTTCACAAGGGCGAGATACTTTTCCCGAGAATCGACGTCGACAAGGAGATCGAGGAGCTTAATGCGATAATCGAGAAGAACATGGCTGAGGCGAAGTCGAACCTTTCGGCTGCCGAGCTTGGCGAAGAAGCGTTCACACCCGAGCCTGTTGCAGACGAGATAGAGTACGACGATTTTGCGAAGGTCGACCTGAGAATTGCCGAGATAAAGCAGTGTGAAAAGGTGAAGAAGTCGAAGAAACTGCTTTGCTTACAGCTTGACGACGGAATGGGCGGCAGGCAGGTCGTTTCGGGCATTGCGCAGTGGTACACGCCCGAGGAGCTTATCGGAAAGAAGATAATCCTTGTTGCGAACTTAAAGCCCGTGAAGCTGTGCGGTGTCGAGTCGAACGGCATGATATGCGCCGCAGACGAGCCGGACGGTTCGGCAAAGGTGATCTTCCCCGACCAGACCCTGCCTAACGGTTCAAAGGTTCGCTAAAACGGCACAACGATTATACTTATAACTGTACCGACCCGTTTCGGTACAGTTTATCACGCAACTGTAGCTCAGTTGGATAGAGCGTCAGACTCCGACTCTGAAGGCCGCTGGTTCGAATCCAGTCAGTTGCATTTCGCCGAAGGCGAAATGCCGCATAAGACCGAAGGTCTTATGCCTAAGTTTAGCTTCTTCGGCTAAAGCCTCGATTTCACACTTCGTGTGAAACCGTAAAACTTCCCCTTGTGTGCCGCATAAGACCGATGGTCTTATGCTTGAAGTTTCACTTCTTCGGCTACAAGCCTCGATTTCACACTTCGCATGAAACCGTGAAACTTCCCCCCTATGTGTTGTGGAAAATGTTCGATTGTGCCGAAAATGCTGATAGTTCAGATTTCCCGACAAAGCGAATTGTCCTGTGTTTCGGGGAGTGTTGTGAAAATGACTATAAACCGGCTGTTTTTGTGCGTTGTTTCGTCGCAAATTAACAGCCGTTGTTTTTTGAAACGAAAAATGAGATAATGAGAGAAACGGAGAAAAAACGAGAGAAATTGAGCGTATGAGGGTTATATTTTGAAATTTACGGATTTTCGGCTTGACATTCGCAAAATCTGTGGTATAATAATAAATGTTGTTTCGAAAAAGAAAAGTAATTGGCTTTGCTGTCCGTTCGGGACGCAAAAGCCGGGGCGCTTTTTAACCCGGGCGCCAAAAGAAAAAGGAGGAAAATCTTATGTCAACTTATATGCCTAAATCAAGCGACATCGAGCGCAAGTGGTATATTATCGACGCTGAGGGTCAGTCTCTCGGTCGTGTAGCTGCCAAGGCTGCCCACATTCTCAGAGGCAAGCACAAGCCTACATTCGCACCTCACGCTGACTGCGGCGACCACGTTATCATCATCAACTCTGACAAGGCTGTTCTCACAGGAAACAAGCTCAATCAGAAGACCTACAAGTGGCACACCGGCTGGATCGGCGGTCTCAAGGAGATCCAGTATTCAAAGCTTATGGCTGAGGAGTCAGACAGAGCTATGACCATCGCCGTTACCGGTATGCTCCCCAACAACACTCTTGGCAGAAAGGCTGCTACAAGACTCAGAGTTTACAAGGGCGCAGAGCACAACAACGCTGCACAGAAGCCCGAGAAATACGAGCTTTAATCAGAAAGGAGCAATTTAAATGTACGAATCAAAGACTCCATACTACTATGGCACAGGCAGAAGAAAGCATTCAGTTGCAAGAGTTCGTGTTTACGAAGGCTCAGGCAAGATAACCATCAACGGCAGAGACATCGACGATTACTTCGGTCTTGAGACCTTAAAGCTTATCGTTCGTCAGCCTTTCGCTGTTACTAACACTAACGACAAGTTCGACATCGTCTGCACAGTTACAGGCGGCGGCGTTACCGGTCAGGCAGGCGCTATCCGTCACGGTCTTTCAAGAGCTCTTCTCCAGTTCGACCCCGAGCTTCGCGGCGCTCTCAAGAAGGAAGGCTTCCTCACAAGAGACCCGAGAATGAAGGAAAGAAAGAAGTACGGCTTAAAGGCTGCAAGACGCGCTCCGCAGTTCTCAAAGAGATAATCAGACTTATCTCAACCGCCGTATTTTCGGCATTTACAGACCTTATAAATATTTTTTGGTACTTGTTTGGTCTTTATCAGAAAGCTATATAAATCCGTCTCGAATTTCGGGACGGATTTTTTGTACCTGAATGTCAGTCAGGCGTTGCATTATTTTTCTCTCTGAGAGTTTTTGTTTTATGAACTATCGACATTTTCGGCACAATCGAAGTCTTGTGCTTGCGCCGCCGGTAACCCCAAAGCACTTT
>JBJERC010000075.1:0-29474 GCA_051882075.1 Oscillospiraceae bacterium
GTTATTCCGTTCGGTGTACCGTCCGTTTTCAGAACATTCTCATTCACCACAATATTCGCTGTGAGAACAGCGTTTGCGTTTCCGTAAGTACCGTTGTCATTGTTCACCTTATCCGCAAACCAGTAAAGCTCGCCGGCTGTACCTATCCGGTATACGCCGCTGCTGTCTTTTGACGGCTCTGTAAGTGTGATCGTTGCCGCACTTGCCTTCAGTCCAAAGCTGATATTGCCGAATGTTCCGCCCGGAAAATACAGCAGCATTGAAAAAAGCATTGTTACCACCGACATAAACGCAGTGATCTTCTTAGTGTACGTTTTCACCATAAGTATACCTCCTCAAATTTAATATTGAAAATACGAAGTGTTAGCGTTACGGCTCTATTTTACATTTCTCATTTACAAAACCCCGGAATTATACTTCTCAGTCAATAATTCAATGCTCTCTTTAAGCACTGAGATCTGTGATCTAAGATAAAACTCGTCCTCAAACAATGCGTAGTGGACGCTTGCACGAACGAGGATATAGATAAGCCCCGTCAGCTTCTGATAAGGGATACCCAGATTGCCCTCTAAGCTTTTAGCGTATTCGGTGTAACGCTTATCAGCGTCCTTAAAGAATTTCTGACCGTATTCTCTGTATTTCGGGTGAGTATATATCTGATACATAAGGCGGTATTTCTTCCCATGCTTTTCGGCTGTCCAGTAGGGTATCTCATCTATAAAACGCCATAAGTCCGACACGTTGGCAGGCGCTTTCGCCATGAAATCATCTTCCACCTTGCTCATACAATATTCCGTGGACTGAATGATAAGATCGTCGAGATTTTCAAAATAAAAATACAAATTCCCCGAAGAGATCCCGCACGCCTTTGCAAGTCCTTTGATCCCTACGCTGCCAAGACCATGTTCTGCATAACATTCAAAGCATTTAATCATTATATTCGTTTTCTTGGCTTCATGTGCCTTAACGTTCATTGCGCCCATACAATTACCTCGCTTATAAAGAATTAATCGTTCAATCAAATTATAGCATAAAAAAGGGGTTATGTCAATATGATAACAAAATTTTGATTTATGTCAGAAAACAGGCGTTTGACTATACAAACGAAATTTCTAAAACTTACTTGATGGAGTGTTCTCGTTATCCTCATTCAGCAAGACCATAATTTTTTCTCACCGTCTTTAATGTGCCGCCGTCATATTCGACCTCGTAAAATCCGCAGTTTTCATATGTTGTCAGACATTTATAATGCTTTACTATTATTAAGACCTGTTTATCGCATGACTTTAAATAATCAAACAGTTCCGGGGTCATGTATGATCTGCGTTATCCATAAGCACTATATCCGCTTTTTTCATACTTTGTTTAAACCACTCGAAGTCTTTGTTTTCACTTTTGTAATCAAATCTCTCATATGGTATATTGTTAATTACACAATAGGACGCAATCATTTCAAACATAAACGTTTTGCCTGAGCCTGAATCGCCAAGAATAATTGCGACACTGTCAGATATATTTACGTTTAAGGTTATATCCGTTACACCCTTATAAACCCAATCAATTTTCATCTTCATCATACCCGCCTTCTTTTGTCCGTTTTTTTGTACACTTTATCTTAGAAACGACCGGTTTACCGGGGTGATCTTGAAAAAAAGATTTCCAAAAACTCCTGCACTATTGCTCATAAAATTAAAACCTACCTTTCCGGCTTCGCCCTCCGGAGAGCTTTAACCCCGTGCAGAAATAAAAGCCTTCGGCAGACAATAAACCGCCGAAGGCTTTTTTGGATAATCAATTCAGTATGAGCAAGGTTCAAGCGTCAGTCGCTTAACTTCTTGATCTCTCTGTTGACTTCATCGATCTCGGTGTCTATCGTTCCCGAGTACATTTCTCTTATCTGCGCCCATGTGTTCTGGTTTCCGTCGCTGTCCTGCTGCGAAGACATTTTGTACAGCACATCTGTAAGCGAAATGTTTCCGTCAAATGCGTTGGGATCTCCGGTGTTGTTGGACAGACCGTAGCAATAATCATAGATCATATAGTAATCGTCGGAGGTTACGTCCATCATAACATCATACATCTCGTCAGTCCAGTACGGGTTGTTCTCCATGTATTTAAGGCGGTTGGTTTCCTTGTAATCCGGGTCGGTATAGGTAAGACGGCAACATTCCAGCCAGCACTTCATAGCTTCATTCTTTGTCGAGCCTTTTACCCACATATATGCCGTCATGTCGCTGGTCGTGATCTTCTGCTGGTCGTTCTTGTAGGTCGGGATAGGAACTACACGCCAGTCGTCGTCCTCCTTAGGACCGTTGTTTGCGGCATATCCCCATGCACCCATTGAATAGAACAGACAACCGGCGGTGAAAGCCTCTCTCGCACTGCCTATCCATTCGTTGTTGAATATTCCGTCTTTGTTCAGGTCGTACAGAAGATTCTGCACGGCTTCAATATCGGGATCTTTAAGATTTGAAGAGAATGTATTGTTTTCGGTATCATAATTTACAAGTATTTTTCCTGTCTGCTGAATACAGTGCTGCTTGAAGAATCCGTTTATTCCGAAGCGTCCGCCGTCCGGGTCGTTTGCAACGTATTCTCTCATGATGGAAGCCCAGTTGTCCTGCGTCCATTCACCTTCAAGATACAATTCATATGGATCATCAAGACCCTCGCTCTCGATTATAGCATGGTCGTAGCACATCATAGCCGAAGCTTCGTAATTGAGCGGAGCAACGTAATGCTTTCCGGAAAGCGAATACTGCTCAGCGTCGTCCTTTACGTCCGCCCACAGCGGATCGTCAAAATCAACTATATCATCTATCGGCTGGTTCATTCCCTTGAGTGTGTGACACGGAAATGACAGCCAGTTGTAATCAACAAAATCCGGAATATCCTGATTGGACATTATCGCAGCCGCAAGTTCGTCATACTGTCCGAAGTATGTGGTCTGCTTGAATGCGATGCTGCCGCCCAGGTCCTCGAACAGCGTAAGCTCGGTGCTCTTTTCCTTGTTCGCTTTGGTAGGATTGATGTCGGCAAGTCCCATGTAGATAAGCTCTGTTTCAGCGCCCTCGGGAATTCGGTCTATCTTGTCGGTAGATTCCACCTTGACATTTTCAGTAGGAACAAAGCTGTCATCATCGCTTTTTTTGCCTGAAGACTTTCCGCAGGCAGTCACATTTGCCGCAATCAGAACAGCGGCGGTCAGCGCACACAGTTTCTTCGTGCTTTTCATATGTTCGTCCTCCTCGATCATTTCATAAATACGAATTCTTCCATTTCAAACAGCTGCTTGCCGTCAAAAAATCCCTTTGTCCAACCCTCAACGCCATGCTCCGGCTTGAAAAATACCGAATGTCTGCCGGTGATGTTCTTGACCTTTGCCTTGTAAACTCCGTCGGAAGTGCCTATCTCGCAGACGCCTATCTCTTCGCCCTCTTCTCCGTCGATCAGAACTCGCACACGGCATTTTGAGCCCATACCACGCACCTTAAGCGCAAGAGTAAGCGAATCGCCGGTGAAGTCCTCGCCGAAGTCGAAATACTTATAGCCTATTACCGCACCGTCCGTAATATTGACTATCGGGCGTGAGAAGATGTCCCGCTCGGAAATAAAGCAGCCGCCTTTGAGTACACAGGCTATCTCGGCAGGAGTAAGCTTATACGGGTCGAGCGATTCCTCAAATCCCAGCGAGGTCATTTCAACAGTCGGGATAGTGCCGTCAGGGAGTATTTCAATTTTTTCCACACAGGCTCTTCTTGACATTATGGTGTTGTTGGTCATGCGGTGATAGAAAATGTACCACTGACCGTTAATGCAGGCAACCGAGCCGTGATCGTTGCCGCCGGGATAGTCCACCGAGTTGTCGATGATGTACCCTCTGTATGTAAAAGGTCCTGTCGGCGAATCCGACGTCGCATATGCAAGTCTGCTGCCTATGCAGGGCGAGTATATCATGTAGTAGATACCGTTTATCTTGCGGGGCGAGCTTGCTTCAAAAAAGCGCTGTTCCTCGGGCGCATTTTCCGTATCGTCGATAACAGGCCGCTTATAGCTTCCGGGGATAACGGTGCGCATATCGGCAGGGTCAAGCTCGTTCATGTTCGACTCGGTGAAGCCATAGTACACGTACACTCTGCCGTCGTCGTCCACAAGCACGCCCGGGTCATTGAAAATTCCGCCGTCGCCGACCTTTTCGTTTTCGCCGTAAATATACTGACCCAAGCACTTAAACGGTCCTTCCGGCTTGTCGGAAACGCCGACCGCACCCTTTGAACCTACGATATACGAATAGAGATAATACTTGCCGTCCTTTTCGATAACGTCGGGGGCAAAGCATTCGCTCCTTGTCCAGCTCGTGTCGGCAGGTCGCTCGCCGTCCTTTGTGCGGAAGCTGTCGCCGTGGCACTGCCAGTTGTTAAGATCGTCAAGCGGAGCAGACCAGACCTTCAGCTTGAAGTCGCAGAAAACGTCGCAGGCAACCCGGTCATGCGAACCGTAGAGATATACGCGATCGCCGAAAACTCTCGGCTCTCCGTCCGGGATATACTCCCAGAGTGGTAAAATAGGATTTGGCATAGTGAAAACTCCTTTATTTTTATTTGCTATTATTATAAAGCATATTTTACAAAAAAGCAATAGCAAAACAAACTGATATACATATCTTTTTGAACAAAAAACCGGGAATTGTTTTGGTCTTATTTACTTACCTTTTCTGTATTCTGTCGGCGTTTTGCCGCATTCGTTTTTAAACTGACGCATAAAGGAAAAAGCTGAGGAATATCCGCTCTGGCGAGATATTTCTTCAACTGTCAGATTAGTTGAAGAAAGCAGTCTTTTGGCGAATTCAAATCTGCCTTTGAGTATATCGTTTTTAATGCTTATTCCGTATATCTTTTTGTAAGCAGTCTGAAATCCGGAACGGCTGAGCGACGCTTCTTTTGCAAGTTCATCTATGCTGCCTACATTTGAAGGCTCTGTATATATTCTCGATCTGATATGTGTAAATACCGCATTATGTTTAGAAAATGAAGAGGCGGAAGGAGCGCTTATAGACGCCAGCCGCCTTGAAAGCTTTATCAAGAGCAGTTCAAGGTAATGCTGCTCGGATTCCTCGTGATATTTTTCAGGAGAATAATGCTCATATGTCATTATATGTATTATATGTGAAAGCTCCTCGATATTCCCGAGATACACGACCTTATCAACAGGTATCTCAAGTTCTGAAAATCTATCCAAAGCAGTTTTGTCGGCGTCAAAATAGAACCAATCGTCTGCATATATTCCGTCAAGCGCATGGTAGCGGCAGGGCATATGCGGAGAGATGATAACGACCGAGTTTTCCCTCACATTTTGCCGAATACCATTTATCTCGAACACCGCCGCAGTCTTTATCAGCAAAAAAAGCCCTGCACCCGGACCGTTAGGTCTGTCCATAACAAAGCTGCTGTCGTGTTCGTGATTATATCCTATTGAACCTATGATCAATCTCGTCACCTGTCCTTATTCAGACTTTCTTTATAAATATTATATCACCGGAACTTAAGAAAGTCAATATATGCTGCAATTTTGAGAAAGCGCTGCCTTGTCGCAGCGAAGCAATATACGCAAAAAAGAGCAGCAAATTTCTTCGCTGCTCTTTGGTGGGGGTTATTGATATTGTGTTTTATTTATATTTCTTGCAGGCTATTCCTGCTCTTTATTCTTCTTTTTCTTTATCTTTACGACTATTATTGAGCCGAGGGCGACAAGTACAACAGCAGCTCCTGCCGCAATATAGATGAATAGGTTTTTGTCGGATTTGGCAGAGGAATCGGATTCGTCAGTAATGATTTCATAATCAAATTCGTTATCCTTTGCGTACTGTTCACCGGCGGTTCCGGAATAGCATTTTATCTTGAAGTCAGAAGTTTTATCACTAATAAGCCATGGATTCTCACTTCGATAATAGCCAAACGCCTCTTCTCCAATGCTTGTAACGCTTTTTGGGATTGTTATGCTTGTAAGGTTATCGCATGAATAAAACGCCTGATATCCAATGCTTGTAACGCTGTAGGGGATAGTTACGCTTGTAAGGCTTTCGCAGTAAGAAAATGCAGAATCTCCAATGCATGTAACATCGTCCGGAATTACAACATTTCCCGAAGCATCATTACCGTCAATAAGAATACCGTTAACTATAACAAGAGGATTTTTCTCCTGCAGTGCCTCAATCCACGGAGTTCCTTCAAACGCTGTTCCCCCTATTTTTTTAACGGTGACGGGGATAGTTACGTTTGTAAGGTTATCGCATGAAGAAAATGCAAAATCTCCAATGATTTTAACGCTGTTGGGGATAGTTACGTTTGTAAGACCCGAGACAAAAAACGCACGGTCTTCAATACATATAACGCTGTCAGGAATAGTTATGCTTGTAAGACTTGTACATCCGCTGAACGTACCATCTTTAATGATTGTAACGCTGTCGGGAATATTTACGCTTGTAAGGCTTGTGCAGCCGCCGAACGCCGTTCCCCCAATGATTGTAACGCTGTCTGGAATATTTACGCTTGTAAGGTTTTTACAGTCCATGAACGCCGCTTCCCCAATGTTTGTAACGCTGTCGGGAATATTTACGCTTGTAAGTATTGCACATTGAGAAAACGCATAATTTTCAATACTTGTAACGCTGTCGGGAATAGTAACGTTTGTAAGATTACTCATGAGCGTTACAAATGCCTCTTTTCCTATTCTTGTAACTTTGTTTCCGTTTATCTCCGAAGGAATAGTAACACTTGAATCTCTGCCGGTATACTTCGTTATCTCCACCGTCCCGTCATCAAGCACAGAATACTCAAAATCCCCATAAGTTTCCGCCTCAGCCGAAATCGCCGAACCGAAGCCTGCTTTTCCCGACACCTCCGCCGGCATTGCCAAACTTCCGAAAACCATTGTGAGCGCAAGCACGCCCGATATAATTCTGTTTGCTTTCATGTATTCTCCTCCAAAATGCAAATTTATACCTTTAAAAGATATATTATCTAAATTATACATCTTTAAAAGATATATTTCAATAGTAATATCCACTAAAATTGATTATATTTTTTTATATATGTAGTATAATGATATACAGATACATTTGTTATTTGATAAATTATTTGGAGAAATATCATGACGGACGAAAAGAAATTTATATGGCGGCTTACTCAGCTTCGTATGCAAAAGGGAGTTTCTGCAAGGGATATGAGCCTTTCTCTTGGGCAAAGCGAGGGATATATCAATAAGATCGAGAACGGTCACGCCCTCCCCTCAATGATGGGCTTTTTCTACATCTGCGAATATTTTCATATAACCCCGGCGCAGTTTTTCGATTATGACAGCGAAAACCCTCTCCTCTCCGACGAGCTGAAAGAGAACATAAAAAAGCTCTCGCCGAAACAGACATCGCACATTCTTGATATTATAAAGGACATTATCGGGTGAAAAATTACGGACATTATTTTAAACTTATCGATTGACAATGACGTGTCGGTATTGTATAATTATAGCAAACAAATGATTGACAGGGAGTGTAGTGAATGAATATTAAAGAAAGTGACTGGAAGATTTTCAGAGCAAAAGTACCCGATTGGCAGGAAACGTACATGGAAAATCTTATTAAAGAATATATCTCTCTTCTGAGTGAAGAAAAGCTTGCCTCGGACAAATTCTGGGAACTTGAATCCCTCGTTAAAAAGGATAAGCGCAGACCGGGAGTAATAATTGAAATGCGAAGGTCAAAAATGATATATAACATTATTGCCCTTCTTAATGACAATGTTATAACCTTTGACGACCTGAATGATTTCAGCGAAGAACTGAGGGAAACTATAAAGTTTTTTATAACAAACCTATAAAAAAAGGAGCGTGAGGTTTTGCTCACGCTCCGCAATAAATGGGAATATGTCAGTATAAATAATCAGCATTGCTTCATTGTATACTCCGTATCCTTGTCGATAAGGTCAAGCATAATTTCAGCGATCTCAGCGTCAAACTGTGAACCCGAACCTTTTACAATCTGTTCCCTGACCTTTTCCTGAGGCATAATGTCACGATAAGGTCTTTTGCTTGTCATTGCGTCATATGCGTCCGCCACGGCAATAATTCTGGCGATCTCGGGTATCTTATCTCCGCATAATCCGTCGGGATAGCCTTTACCGTCCATTCTTTCGTGATGCCATTTGGCGCCGAAAGCGAATTTGCCTCGGATAGATATTTTCTTCAGGATCTCATAACCCATCAGAGGATGCTTTTTGATCTCGCAATATTCATCGTTTGAAAGCTTTCCCGGTTTGTTGATAATGTGATTATCAATTCCGAGTTTGCCGACATCGTGGATCAGTCCTGCGCAATAGATCTCCTCTAACTCCTCCTCGGAATAACCCATACGCTCTGCGATCGTTCTCGAATACTTTGCAACTCGTCTGGAATGACCTGCGGTATAGGGATCGTTTACGTCCACAGCTTTGGCGATCGCCTCAAAAGTTTCGTTCGCTAATTGTTCCAATTCACTGTTTTTAGCGTTCAGCTCGTCTATATATTTTACCTTCTCAGCCTGTAAAAGCGCTTCATTGAGATCGGCTCTTCTGCTGACTAAAACTGAAATAATTTTCGTTGAGAAAAAGCATATCAGGATCAGAATGGTAATGGAAATGATCGCTTCAGGACCGATGTCAGCGTTATAACCGGAGTCTGTTCCTCTTGCTATTATCGGAATTATCAGCATCAGAACCGAAATTACAGTAACGTTCAGACACATTTTTCTATCTTCATACATAATAGTAAACATGATAGGAATAATAAATGTCAGAAACGTCGGCGTAAACTGATAATGGGAAAACGAAGTATTCAGACAAATAAGCGACATTGCAAGAGTCAGTATATATTTTTGCACCTGGTCATTTTTAATGAATTTGCATAATATCCACGAAAGAACAACAGGCAGAACATTGCACAGCGTTGTGATAAGCTGATAGCGTATCAGCTTTTCTGCGATCGTATCGGGACTATATCCCTGCGACCTTGTAACATATAAAAGGGTATTCACTACTGCCTCGGCAATAAACACGCAAATTGCCATACCGATCTGTGCACGGGTAATAACTTTTCTCCATTGTTCATATTCGATTTTCTCGAGAATCACTATATATCCCCTCGCATTTCATTTTGTAATACCAAACATTATGAATTACCGGATCTTTCAGACAAATATATCAGAAAAGTATGCTCTTTCCAATATAGAATTATTAATATGATATTTTTTGACACTTACCATATAATCAAAAGTTCATACTTTAATTCATCAAATTCCGATATATTAACCGTCTTATCTCCCCGCTTTATCCCATTATACCCTAAATTATAAATATAGTCAAGAGGAAAACGAACAAATCTATCGTAACAAATCAGCGCCTCGCCTTGCAACGGCAAGGTGTTCTGTGTTTATTATATCATGAAGCAAAAATGCTTGCTTGCAATGGCATTTTTGCGAAGTCATCAATAAACACAGCGGACAATAGTCCGCAAAGGGGCGTCAGCCCCTCGCCTTGCGTCAGCAAGGTGTTCTGTGTTTATTATATCATGTTTTGCACATTTCGTCAACGGATAGTGTGGAATTATCTTTGTCTGTACGGTGTTTGCACGCAAAGACGTATTGGTTGTTGAGATGCAAAAAAGGAGCGTGAGTTTTTGCTCACACTCCACGATATACCTTGGAATTTATTTAAGCCAGATTAGTGTCAATATAATCCATAAAAGGCTTTTTGTTAACTTTATCCGTATTATTTATATACCAATTAAATGCGTCTTTCAAACCCTCGTTCAACGGCTTTACATCTTGCATTACCTCATATTGTTTTGAAACATCCAGATAATATTCATAATTGTAAAAACTGAAATAATTTCTTTGTTCGATGTCCTCAGGCACATAAATAAATTCAGCTTGCTTTCCCACCACATGATAGCAAAGTGCTGCCCACTCTTTAATCGAAACGGTGTCTTTATTTCCAACATTGAAAATATGCTGCTGCGGTTTAGTTCTCAAAAGAATATCCATAAATCTGCATAGATCATGAACATGGAAAAATTGCAGCTGCAATTCCCCATCTTTGGGCAGATAAAATTTTCTGTCTGCCAAAGCGCAATCAAAAACGAATGCTTCTCTGTACAAGTTATTCATTGGGCCATATAGATATGGCGGTCTTACGATATATGCGTTGGGATATCTTTTAAGCAAAGTGTTTTCTGCTTCTATTTTATCAGTTCCATATTTTCCCCAATATTTATTTTCTTCCAATACAGAATCTTCTTTGAATGGCTGTGCAGTATATTCAGGGTACACTGCACTTGAACTAATCAGGATATAATCTTTATATTCTCCCAGAGCATCCAATAACAGTACAACATCATTGGAATTGTATGCAGTGTCGAACACAACATCAAACCAATAATCACGAAGTGTATTTCCAAGATTATGCCGATCTGCTTCAATTAACGTTACACCTTTTGATTGCTCTCTGGTATTTCTATTGAGTACATATACTTCATGACCTGCAGCTACATAATACTCTGCAATATATCGGCTTACAAAAACTGTTCCCCCTGTCACAAGTATTTTCATGATATACTCCTCCGCAAATTCCGATTTGTCGGGCAGTTTATCTCCCCGATCTATTCCATTATACCCCATATTGTAAACATAGTCAAGAAAAAATCTATCATAACAAACCTTTCGGAAATTTTCAAATCAAATCTGCTAAATTATTTTCATATCGCGTTTTGCACATTCGTCAACGGATAGTTGCAGTAATACAAAAAAGAAGCGTGAGTTTTTGCTCACACTCCCCGATAAATAGAAATTTATCTTACTGTTTCTCATAAAACACCAATGTCATGTTCTCATTAATTTCTTCCGTTTTGCCGGTTCTTTTATATCCGATTTTTTCATACAAATGACAATTTCCTGCCTCTTGTAAGATAGTATCAAGAAACCATCTTTCAACATCACTGTGCAATTTCTCTATTTTTAGCAATGCTTGTTGTGCTATTCCCTGCCCTTGATACAGTGGATGTACTGCTAATGCAGATACCCTGCAGCTTTTACTTTCAGGGTACAGATATATCCTGACGGCTCCTACGGGTACTCCATTTTTTATAAAAAGATAGCCTTTTGTACCCGTCCGCATATATTTTTGCAGAACTGTTTTTTTACTTTCCATATATGGATTTGTATTGTCATCATGATATTTTTCGTACAATGGCTTGTACGCTGCCTGCTGTATTTCAAATACTGTATCAATGTCACTTTCTCTAAACTCAACGATTTCCATATTGTTCACCCACACATATTCCGATTTATCGAGCAGATTATCTACCCGATTTATTCCATTATACCCCATATTGTAAACATAGTCAAGAAAAAATCTATCATAACAAACCTTTCGGAAATTTTCAAATCAAATCTGCTAAATTATTTTCATATCGCGTTTTGCACATTCGTCAACGTGTGGGTAACTGATCTCATCTCCCCAAGATAAAACCTCATCAAAAAAGCCTTCTATTTCCAACAAACCATATCTCCACATAAAAGCCCTATCCTTTTCCGGCATTTCACTCAACCCCATCCAAACAACCTCTTTTATCGGTTGATCATCTAAAGGTTCTTCGGGGTCATAGCCTTTAATTGCATCTTGATCATCCGGAACGCTTACCTCAAATGCGTATTCTGTTCTGCCGTTACTATACACTTCAGCTAATTTTTTAACTATAGTACCGTCAAGACCGCACTCTTCTTTAAGTTCTCTTATCGCAGCTTGCTCGGGTGTTTCGCCCTCCTCAATCCCTCCTCCGGGGATCGAGTAAAACATTCTGCCTTCATAGCACAATTTTTCCATAAGTATTTTTTTATTTCTGATTACAAAGACAACGCTTCTGTTTCTCATATAAATCCCCTTTACAGATACCAATTTGTCGGTCAGCTTATCTCCCCTATTTACTCCATTATAGCGCATATTGTAAATATAGTCAAGAAAAAAGTCAGCCCAAAAATAAATCCGCAGACTTGTCAGCAAAAACTCTGTACAAATCACCCGAAATGTGTTATAATAAACACACAACACCTTGCTGACGCAAGGTGCGGAGGCTGTCGCCCGGTTTATATGACGGCTTCGAAAAAATGCCCTTGCAAGCATTTTTGCTTCATGGTATAATAAAGAAAAACCATTATGAAAGCGAGGAACGATTTTTGAAAATACTGCTTATAAGACACGGTGATCCCGATTACACTATCGACTCACTTACGGAGAAAGGTCATAAGGAGGCAAAGCTGCTTGCCGAGAGGATAGCGCCGATGGATATTGCGGCATATTATATGTCGCCGCTTGGGAGGGCGCAAAAGACCGCCGAGTATACCTTAAAAAAAGCAGGACGTACTGCTCTGGTTCTTGACTGGGCGAGAGAGTTTGACACGCTTATTGACGACGGCAGCGGCGGCAGGCGTATTCCCTGGGACTGGCTGCCTGCCGACTGGACAAAGGTTCCCGAATATTACGACAAGGACAAATGGTTCGATACGCCGATAATGAAATCCGCCGGAATGGAAGACGGGATAAAGCGTGTTTACGACGGGCTTGACGAGCTTATCGGGCGGCATGGTTATAAGCGTGAGGGAAACCTCTACCGTGCCGTATCGCCTAACAACGACACCATTGCGATTTTCTGTCACTTCGGCGTGACCTGCGTTATTCTGTCGCATCTTTTAAATGTTTCCCCGATGATACTCTGGCACGGCTTTATTTCAGCGCCGACCTCGGTTACTGCCGTCATTACAGAGGAGCGCCGTGAGGGTACGGCGTCGTTTCGGGTGAACGCTTTCGGGGATATTTCACATTTATACAAGTACGGCGAAGAACCTGCGTTTTCCGGACGGTTCTGCGAGATGTATTCAAACGAGGACGAAAGACACGATTGACGAAGGAGGACTTACCATGAAAAAGTATCTCAACATTTCATTCATTTATGCAATTGCCGCTATGGCAGGCGGTGTTTTTTACCGTGAGTTTACCAAATTCAACAGCTATACCGAGCCGACGGCTCTGGGAAAGGTACATACCCACCTTTTCCTGCTCGGAATGATAATTTTTCTTGTTATCGCCCTGTATGCAGCACACAGCGATCTTACAAAGTTCAAAACATTTAAGGCATTTCTATGGACATACAACATAGGCGTTGTGCTTACTGCCGCTATGATGGTAGTGCGGGGTGTTCCTCAGGTACTCGGAACGACCCTCTCCCCTGCCGTAAACGCCTCGATCTCGGGGTTTGCAGGGATCGGACATATTCTGACCGGCGTAGGTATCATCCTGCTGTTATTGTCGCTTAAAAAGGCGTCGGAGAATGAATAATCAGTTTTAAAAACCGTCAATAATACAAAAAAACGACAGGCGTCTTAACGGCACCTGTCGGTTTGCTTTTATTCTTCAAATGGCACAAGCAGTTTATTTTTCTGAGATCTTTAGCTCTGCCTGAGAATTGCTTTGTAGTGCAGGTTTTGACCTCGCTTGCCGCACTCTTATAAATAACGTCTCCTAATTTGCGGTAAGCCTTGACCTTGTATTTGTAGGTCGTGCCTGACTTGCGACCCGTATGCCTGTAGCTAAGCTTATTTCCGCCGGATACAGTCGCAACGGTATTCCACGTCTTTGTGAGCGTGTCGTAGCGGTAAATGCGGTAGCCGGAGGCATTTGCGACCTTTTCCCAGTTTATTTTTATTGCGGTGTCGGAGCAGACGAAGCCGGCAGTTTTAACAGTTCCGACTTTAACGGCGCTGCGGTCAAAAGTCTCATAATCGACGCCGTGTTCGATCGCATACTTTTCTGCTGCGGTGCCGGAGTAGCATTTGATTTTGAAGCCGGGGACTTTTTTTCAAAGCTCCGTCGTCATCAAAACATATTCCCAACGCATTTTCACCTATTTCTTTTACGCTTTTCGGAATCGTTACGCTTTTCAGACCTGTACATTCGATAAACGCCTCTTTGCCTATATATGTTGTATTTTCGGGTATTGTTATACTTTTGAGATTTATACAGCTGCATTGTAAGAACACATAGTCTCCTATACTTGATACGCCATCAGATATTTTGACTTTGTTAAGGTTTTTACAACCGCTGAATGCGTTCTGACCGACGGTATGCCCAGATCCAAAGCCTGTATTTATCAGAATACCATCAACCCCAATTCAAATACACGGTCTCTTCGCTCACATAAGCTCAACTATTTTACTGTAAAGAACCTCAAAATCCGGATAAATATCGCTCATATAATTCAAGTGGTAGTGTCCGCAGAACCAGCGTTTGTAATCAAGCTTGTGTCTTATCTCGCCGAAAAATTCGGTAAGGCGGTTCTCGGTGTAGGTGTGGTCACGCTTGATTTTTGCGATCCGGTTCTGAATGTCCGTAGGTGCGCAGTGGGTAATTACATAGTCGACCTTGTATCCGCACTTTTCAAGATTTGCGAGCGCCTCTGCATACTCCTCGTCGCTCGGCAACTCCTGAAGCCAAAGACTCCTGCCGACAGTTCGGTATGCCTTATCATGACTTTCCGCTCCGCCCATTGTGAAAAAGGTCTTGCCCTGAATCTCGAACACCTGTCCGCGCATAAGGTGAAGAATACTGTCGGAAATTCTGTGAACTCTTCCGCCGTGCCAGTCCTCCTCGGGAAACTCATAAAGCAGATCAAAATTCTCGTGGTTGCCGTCAACGAACAAAGTGGTAAAAGGCTTCTGTTCAAGCCACTTGCGCCACCAGATATCTTCACCGCCGTTATCCCACACAAGCCCGAAATCTCCGCAGATGATGACATAATCCTCTTTCGTCATCTCCTTGAAAACAGGATTCATTGCGTTATCAAGCTTGCGAATATCAAGCTGTCCGTGAGTGTCACCCGTTATCAAAATCATTTACCGTACCTCCATTCAATAAGTTGCTTGCCCCGTCGTTAGATTTTTATTTTTGTTTTTCCGTTGACGTTATAGCCGACGCATACGCTTGCAATCAGAGTCACCGATGAATTGACAGGAAATGAAAAGCGGTTTCGCACGAGGAAATTACCGTTTTCCTGCTCGGTTATATATTTCAGCCTGAGCATTTTCTTACGCATTTCGATCGCTTTTCGCTGTACTGACGGAACGAGCGGCGGCAATACCGAACCCGGCTCGATAGAATATACGCCGGTGTAAATATTTTTTGAGAGCAAAACTTCACCTAATTCCTGCGTTACGATATCACCGGCATCGGTAAATTTTTCATTCATTTTCAAAAGCCCGATCGCTTTTTTCGGATCTGTGACCGCAAACTCGCCCGGCTGTTCAAAATCATTTTCATCAATTTTGTTCCGAGCCTTATTAATGTTATGCTCCAGCAGATCTATTAGGTCTTTAAGATCGTCGTGGAAAATCACGCCGTTTCCGCCGAAAAAGTACTGGTCAATATAATTTTGCAGGAATTCGAGTTCAAAGCTTATATCTCGTTTCATAGATAACCTCTCTTTTAAAAAATATGCAACACCACGCTAAAGCGAATTTGCCCTTAGCTGAATATCAATTAAACTGTCAATCATTTGCTTGTGACTCTCATCATTTTATTTTAAAATTACAATCAAATTACAAAAAGTCAAATAATAATCCTAATCCAATTTTAACGTTTTTTTATTTAATAGTATATCATATATTTGTATTTATAAAATCACAATAATATAAAGATTTAATTAATAATTAATTATATGGTTGACTTGGACTTTATTTTATGATATAATCGTGTCTAAAGCAAAAACGTTAACGCTGCTTCACAACAAAAAAACTATACTTTTACGAAGGTAATATAAAGCATTTACAAAGTACGGCAGGCGGTAGTTTTCTGCTGAGAGGAGAACCAATGTATCTTAAAGACCGGTACGCAAAGCGTGATATGTTCAGCGAAGCGTACATGGCGAGCGGTTATGTATATGCTAAAAAATCAGGCATTTGACACGCCGCCGCACTCAGCTAATCGTATTGCTCCCACAAATAATAACCACCCTGTCCGCCCGATTCACCAGACAGGTTTTTTTATTGACAATAACATACATTATGTGCTATAATTATTATATAGTATTACACAAACCGAAAATCATCTTGTTAATAAAAGGGGTATAAGTTTATGAAATCAATGTTCCTGCAGCAATCATATAACGATAACTGGGCGGACTATGAACGAAGCCTTACGAGAGTGCGCTTTCCTAAGTGGGACTATATAATCCTTACCGCTTCAAACGAAAGTCAGGCGCAGGCTTACCGTACGCAGATAGCTGACCGATATAATTCGGGATACCTGCCTGCCGATACGCATTACGCCGTGCTTTCCGACCCTTACGGAAAGAGAGTCGGTTCGGGCGGAGCTACGCTTAATGTGCTGAAATATATTCGTGAGCAGGAGGGCGAAGCAGACTGCTTTACCGGCAAGCATATCCTCGTTATCCATAGCGGCGGCGACAGTAAACGTGTGCCGCAGTATTCCGCCTGCGGAAAGCTTTTTGCACCCGTTCCGCATGAGCTTCCCGACGGCAGACGCTCGACCCTTTTTGATGAGTTCATCATCGGCATGAGCGGAGTTCCTTCCCGTATTCCCGACGGAATGCTCGTGCTTTCGGGCGACGTTCTGCTTCTTTTCAATCCGCTCCAGATAGATTTTACCGGAAACGGCGCAGCTTGTATTTCCTTCAAAGAACCCGTCGACCTCGGCAAGAATCACGGAGTATTCTTAGGCGGCGAAAACGGCTGCGTAAAGGAATTTCTTCATAAACAGTCGGTCGAACAGCTTACCGCAAAAGGCGCTGTAAACCGCAATGGCAACGTAAATATCGATACGGGTGCAGTTATTTTCTCGGGCGAAATGCTTAACGATATGTTCTCGCTGATTTCGGTAAACGGTGAAAACGACAAGACCGCTTTTGATAAATTCGTAAACGAGGACACACGGCTTTCGTTCTATGCCGATTTTCTCTACCCTCTTGCCGAGGATTCGACGCTCGAGAATTTCTATAAGGAAACCCCCGAGGGCAGCTTTACAGACGAGCTTCACGAGGCACGAACGGCAGTCTGGAACGTGCTGAGCAAGTATTCGCTAAAACTCCTCTCGCTCTCGCCTGCCGAGTTTATCCATTTTGGCACAACAAGGGAACTTCTGTCCCTTATGACGAAAAAGGTTGCCGATTACAAATATCTCGACTGGAAACCGATAGTAAAAAGCACCGTTCATCAGAACAAAAGCTGCGCTACGAACAATTCCTACCTCCAGCATAACGTAAAGATAGGTAAGGACGTTTACATAGAGGACAGCTATATAATGAACGGCACGGAGATTGGAAACGGCTGCGTTATCTCAACTTCAACGCTCGATGGAGTTCGTGTACCCGACAATACAGTTGTTCACTGCCTTAAACAAAACGACGGCGATTTCGTCTGCCGTGTATATTCCAATACGGATAACCCGAAGGACTTTCTTGAAAATAACGGACATTTTCTTGGCGTTACTATTGCTGAATTTATGGAGAAAAACGGTCTTGAACCGTCAGACCTGTGGGACGGCGGCGAGCATAATCTCTGGACGGCTAAGCTTTACGCTCCTATGACAGACATAAGACAGGCGGTCGATTTTTCGCTTAACCTCTGCGATATGGCAAAGGGCTGCGGAGATGCCGCAAAATTCAGATCTGCAAAGCGTGTTTCTCTCTGCGAAAGCTTTAACAACGCAGACGTTACAGAGATAATTCCGTGGGCTAAAAAGCTTGAAAACAAGATAAGCGCACAGTTTATCACTAAGGCAATAGACAGCGGCGTTCCCGTAAGCGAGCTTTCGGGAAAAAAACTTAACGACAAAACGATAAGACACCTTTGCAGCGAGGCAATGCACAGCGGTTTCAGCAGAAAGATAAGGATATACCACTACCTTTCAAAACTCTCGCCCCGTCACGCAGAGGATTTTGAGGACACCTGCTTTAAGATCATAGGCGACAGCATTTTTGAAAGCTGCAAGGGACTTATAAAGGAAAAGAATGACCTTAAAATTTCGCTTGACAAGACCGAGGTGCGTCTTCCCGTAAGAGTAAACTTCGGCGGCGGCTGGTCGGACACACCGCCCTACTGCAACGAACACGGCGGCACGGTGCTCAACGCCGCGATCAAGCTCAAAGGCGAGCTGCCGATAGTTGTCAAAATACACAGGATAGAAAAGCCCGTAATTGCGCTCGCAAGCACCGACAGCGGAGCCTACCGTGAATTTGACAATGCGGCGGATATTCAGGCTTGCCGTGACCCTTACGACCCGTTTGCCCTGCACAAGGCGGCGCTTATTGCGTTCGGACTTATTCCGAGAACGGGCGAGACTTCCCTTTCCAACATTCTTGATTCCATCGGCGGCGGATTCTATCTTTCCACCGAGGTCTTGGGAATACCGAGAGGCAGCGGTCTTGGAACAAGCTCGATACTTGCCGGTGCGGCGATAAAGGCTCTCTATCAGTTCTTCGGTCTTACCCCCTCCGACGACGAGCTTTACTCCACCGTACTCGTCATGGAACAGCTTATGTCGACTGGCGGCGGCTGGCAGGATCAGGTCGGCGGACTTACAAACGGCATCAAGCTTATCACTACAAAGCCCGGAATGGTGCAGAAAATAAAGTGCGTAAAGCTTGACGTCGCTCCCGAAACGCTTGAAGAGCTGCAAAAGCGGTTCGTCATAATTTACACCGGTCAGCGCAGGCTTGCGAGAAATCTTCTGCACGAGGTTGTGGGAAATTACATTGGCGCACGTCCCGAATCTTTAAACGCTCTGAGCGAGATACAAAAAACGGCGGCGCTTATGCGCTTTGAGCTGGAGCGTGGAGATATCGACGCTTTCGCACGGCTTTTGAACAGCCACTGGGAGCTTTCAAAGCAGCTCGACATCGGCTGCACAAACACCTGCATAGACCAGATATTCCTCTCGGCTGAGAAAATGCTTGAGGGCAAAATGATCTGCGGAGCAGGCGGCGGCGGATTTTTACAGGCGGTGCTTAAAAAGGAATACACAGCCGAAGACTTAAGGCGCAGACTACTTGACGTGTTCCAGGACAGCGGCGTTGACGTCTGGGAATGTGAATTCATATGATAAACGAAGATTACGAAAAGTTTCCCGAAAGCTACGACAAAAGCTCGGTGCGCCTTATAAGCACGCCGAGCGCTGCGGCGAAAAAAAGCTTTTTCTACGTTCAGGAAACGGGCTACTTAAAGATACTTTCCTCGCACAGAACCGAACGAAAAAATCTTAGCTCCTTTCTGATAGTCTACATAACCGGCGGTTCGGGCTGCCTTGAATACGGCGGAAAGACTTATTCGCTCAAAAAAGGTCAGTGTTTTTTCATCGACTGCATGAAGGTACACAGCTATTACAGCAGCAAGGAAGACCCGTGGGAGCTGCTGTGGGTGCATTTTAACGGTGCGACCTCAAAGGAGTATTTCGATATTTTTTATCACGGCTCAAACCCGGTATTTTACCCTCTCGATCCGCTTAAAACCGAGAACACGATTCGGGAGCTAATTGAGATAAACCGTGAAAGCGGACGTGACAGCGAGATAAGATCGTCGCTGAAAATTGCAGAGCTTCTGACGCAGGCTTTGCAGGGCGGCAGGCGAAAAGCCGTCCGCAGCGAAAATGCCGTGCAGATAAAGCAGTATTTAAATGCGCACTATACCGAGAAAATAACGCTTGAATCGCTCGAATCGGAGCTGTTCCTCTCGAAGTACTACATTGAAAAGGAATTCAAGCGGTGCTACGGGATAACCGTTTTCGGCTACATAATTGCAAAACGAATAAATCTTGCCAAGCGTCTTTTGAGGTTTACCGACAAGACTATCGAGGAAATATCGCAGATGTGCGGATTTTCCGACCAGAGCTATTTTAACCGTCAGTTCAAAAAGACCGAGGGCATAACGGGAAGCGCATTCCGGAAAAAGTGGCGCAGCTGATATATTACGAAATTTTGGACCTGTGCAGTGTGGTGCGCAGGTCCGGTTTTGTTTACGTTTTTTGTATAGAGTGCCTTTGCGCATTTCCCTATTAACCGTTATAACGCTCCTGAAAATCTTGACTCAACTTACAAAATAGTATATAATAAATATGACAAATATCTGAAATATTTGGAGGGAGTTTCTTATGAACGGAAAATTTTACGGGTGGATAGGGAAAACGAAAAAGCATATCAATCAATCAAAGCAAAACGGCACTAAAACGTCGAAAATTGTAAAATACCACCTTGAAGATTTAGGGGCAACTGTTGCGAATATTCAAGGTATATAGACAAAGAATCTATACACAAGGTTTGGGATAGAGTCGTTTTATTTCATAGTGGCTCCTCTTTTACCCCGTCACCAAAAACCTTATCACACACGGCTTCTCGCCGCCGCTGTCCAAAGGCGAAGATACTATCTCAAGCGTTTTTAGCCTAACGCCTAACATTATCTGATAGTGATGAAGAAAATGCCCCGCACAGCAGTAGCAATAATCCTTCAGAACCTTCTCGCCGTACCCCGATTTGTTGAACGTCGGGCAGGCGCAGGCATACTTCCCCGAAACGACATACCGAACTGCATGAACGCAGATCACATTGCCGCTTTCCAACACGGGAACGCCCATATACGGCACCTCGACAATGTGCTTTAGTCTTTCGGTATAGTCGATATCCGCATATTTTCTTGCAAATTCTTTAGACGCTTTTTCACGGCTGCCGCCCTTACAGCAAGCGTTGCTTTCATACAGCCTATGCACCATATCAGCATCGGTTTCACTAATAAGAATATCGGTGGCTCGCTTAAAATAAGCCACCTTTTTCTTTTTGGGACTCCGGCTTACAATTCCCTCATATCCCTCGTTGATTCTTTGCACAATATCGTCTTGTATGTTAAACTGCTTTAACGACTCAATAAATTTCTCAGGACTCGGCATAGTTTCTCCTCCTCTTCCGATCTGTCGAACACCTGAACCCCCAAGCTTTACCCCATTATAGCACGAATTCCAAGCATAGTCAATAAGAATACAAAATCGAAACGCATACTCCCTTGACAAATAAACAGAAACAAGTGAGACATGAAAAGGGGCTGAAAACCAGCCCCTCGTTCTTTGCCAAGACCGACTAATCGCTCAGACGATGCACATTTTTCTTATCAGATGGGATAATAAAAACAAGCTTGCCTCTGTCTCGGTATAAAACGTTCATGATAGTCATTTCTCCTGTTGATTTTTTTGATTTGGTTTCTGTCCAATACCTTTGGTAAAACTATTTTGGTTTCATCTCAAACACCGTCCTTTTCTTATATTCAAATATTCAGAACCGCCTGCTGATAATCGGTCGAAGCTTTTGCTCTCCAATTTTCACTCTAGAGTTCTATTTTTATTATATAAGAAAAGTTTGTTTTCTAAAAAAAATCTCCGCCGCACTGTCGTCAAGCCCGAAAACGGCTTTAACAATCTGGAGCTAATGGCACAGCTCAAACGTGCGACAATTTCAATCAAAAATAATTCTAATGCTTTTGTTATTGTTATATTCATTTATAGCATTAATTATCTCTTTTTTTCTGAATCAGTCACAAGTGAAATGATACATAAATTATCAATTGTTATATCTCCCCAAGTAGGCTCATCAATCCAATACCAGTCCATATGACTATCTACATAAAACTTATTAATAAGGGTCATTTCTCCTGGTATACGAATGAATTCAGCATTGTTTGTTTCAATATGTAAGTGACCTTTTGCTATCCCTATTCTTTTTATTTTCATGATTTCACCTCACAAATATTACTTTTTCTTTTAGTGTTTTTGGATCAATAGTAATTATTTTTGTAACGTTCGGATTATTCATCAACCTTGGAAGTTCTATTGTTTCCCAAATATCGCCTTCTCTCAAATTTTCGCCTACTACTGCTCTAACCTCTCCTTCAACTTATTCTGCATAGACTCTTGGGATCTCTCCCCACTTAACCTGTACTATAGGATCATCACTCCATTCTGGCATCTTGATTCCATTATTTTCAATCATTAGTTCAAGAGTAGTCCCACTATTATCTTTGGCAATTTTTTTTGCAACTTCTTCACCGCCAATGCCATCTGTTCTTCCTGACCAGAAAAAAGCAGTATTTTTATTTGTTTTCAATTTTGGACGGTTGACTTCAAGTAGATTAACAATATCAATGCCATCATCATTATATTTTGTTATTAAGCCAACATAGTTTTCACTATCAGAACTCTCGTTTTATATTTTAATTAAGCTGTCATCTTGTTTATGTACAGTTTCTAAAAATCGCTTCGCCTCATCAACATCAAGTTTATTAATTAAGTCAATTATATTATTGTTAATTTTCGAAATGATTTCCGCACATTCCTTAGTAGGAACCTTAGTAAGAACCTCAACAGCCTTATCGCCGGACTTCTTGATAGCCTGAACAGCCTGCTCGCCATATTGTGTGCCGCCGTTTTTAATTATCTGAATTGCCTTATGTGGAGCATCGCAGTTATTAACAGCAGTTACCGCATCATCGCCGTATTTCGTGAGAATTTCGGCGCCATCGTCGGTATACTTTGCAACAAATGCAGCTGCTTTATCAGGATCAGAACTTTTTGCAATTGCTTCAAAAAATGCATCATCCTGTTTAGAAGCAGTTTTTATAAACGATTCAGCTGCATCATCGTCAAGGTTCTTAACCGCCTTGACAATATAATCGCCGCTTTTATCCGCAACTTTAACGCCATCATCACCATAGTCCCTTATCAAAGCTGCAACAGCGTCTTTATCCAAAATCTTATTTATCGCAACAATTGCTTCATCGTCATACTTAGAAAGAATAGCAACAATATCAGAAGCTTGCCCGGATTCGAATATTGAGTCAAGCAACTCAGGAGATATCTTTTTGGAAACCTCATATCCACATACCTTTGCAACCTCTTCTTTAGCGTATTGCTTTAAGAGATACCTCTGGTATAATTCGCATGAATCCGTTAACTATCGGCTCTAAAAATGCTCCGTCATCAAGAAAAATTGTATACGTTATTATGCTCGATTGATATACTTATTTTTCCATAGTCCCAACTAAAAATAGATATTTCAGTTTTCTATTTTCGTTTTCATTTACATCGGGAATAATATTTGTAATATTCACCATTATTTTATGATAAATATTAATCATACGGCATTTATTAAATGCAATTAAATTTCCACGTTCAAGATCTGGTTTATTAAATTCTGAACAAAATAAAATTGTATTGCCATGATAAAAAATGTCAATTTTATTTGTAGACAAAGTAATAACAGAAATTTTATCGAATACGTTTTTTTCAAACGAAACTGTTTCTTCTCCAAAATTTTCTGCAATTACCTGTCTTGCCAAATCTATATTCCCGTGTGCAATTTCTTTTTTTATAAATTCTTCTATCTCAATATCATTATCAGTTTTTTTAATTTGATGACGTGAAAGAAACAGGAAAAGAGCAAATGCTGCGAAATCAGCACTATCACTTTCATATATAATCTCGTGACTGTTTCGCTCTATTTTCAAAACAGCAAAATGCCCACAATCCCTCTCTAATATTTCGTAATATATTTCCGGGGCACCACCATCAACATCGCAGACAACAGAATTATTATAAGATTTCAAACATATATTTCTTACATCAGCCAAACAAATATTATGAGATATTTGAATTTTATAATATAAGTCATTAAATGTACTGATTATATCATTCAAAAACTATTTCTCCCTTCAACCACTATTCTTATTGGAACTATTACCAATCACGCCCACTTTCATCTCTTCCCACTATATGCCCGTCATTAAGATCAAAAAGGTATCTTCCGCCCCACCAATCATTTAACTGAAGCAGATTAGTTTCTTTCCTGACATACATACCAACATACGAGGTTAATTTTTTATTTTCATATTCCCTTGATAAGTATTTTCTGCTTTGAACACGCCAACCTATTGTTCCGTCAAAGTTTACCGAATAGACGTTATCATCTTCATTTTGTATGCAACTATCCAGTAAGATCAATATTTGAGATTTTAAAATTAAAACTTGTTCAATTTTGTACGGAAAAGTTACTTTATTAGAATTAATGTAAAGAGTTTTATCATTCGTTTCAACTATCGGTAACATAAAATCTTCTCCTTTTATAGTGGTCTGAAATTACCAAATGAATTAAAATATTGACCCATTAAATCAAATTGTAATCCCCCTCCCAAACCCCATTCGGGAACTTCATTTGCTATACCAAAACGCACCTCTGTACCAGCCGGTAGTTCTACATCACAAATATGTGTTGGCTCATATGGTAATGCAAACTTATCTTTAATTTGCTTTGAAGACAATCCTTGAATTTCTTCATAGTTCATTACCCACTGCCCCTTTGCACTTGTTATGTTTTCAGTATACACTCTAACAAACGTGGTATCTTCAGTTAATTCAATAGTTGTTACATTAGTTCCCGGCTTATAAGGGGGATTTGTATATCCATTTTGTTTTAAAATTTCATTTACGTTTTCAGCTGAATTAAAATCAATTACATCAGAGCATGCCCAAGAAGGAATATCATCATATTTTGACATCAAAACAAAAAATTCATCATCCTGTTTAGAAGCAGTTTTTATGAACGATTCAGCCGCATCATCGTCAAGGTTCTTAACCGCCCTTACAAGATCATCACCGCCCTTTTCTAGACCGTCTATTACTGCATATTGCAATTCTTTATCTAGCTTTGAAATACATTTCAGTACTTTTTTTGGATATTTGTTTACGCATCCTGAATTTCTCAGCATATAATAGATTGCGTCGCTACTATATACGCAAATCCAAGAATACAGAGCGAAAAAAGCTCACCCAGTATGGTGATTGAACACTATATGTCTCCTAAGATTGCATTGAATCCTTCCATAACTGTTCTGCCCAAAGGCTTAACATCACCACAACTTACAAGTAGCATATTTCCGCTTTCTGATAATAATATAGGATTTGAATTATATTGACAATTACCGATATATACAGTGTTTTTTCCGTATTTTTGGACAATTTCTATAATTTCTTCTTCATCCAATTGAATCAATAAGTTTTCATCTTTTAGAATATTAACGAAATAAACTGGCTCGCCTTTGCTATAAGGTGAACTTCTCCGATCACTTATATAAAAATAATTATTGCAGCCATCTTCTGTTGATCCTTCTATTCCGCCAAATTCTTCAACAAAACGCATTTGTGGTTCAGTCAGATAAACTCCATTTTCTGCACATTCCTTAACATGTTCAGAAATTTCAATTTTTCTGCCCTCATACCACCCGGATTCTTTCAATCGTCTATATGTACTTTTTAAAATTGGTGCGTGATAATCATACTCAACTGTCATAATATAGTCAAAAAAACCGTCATCATTGTCAGAAATTTTAATCTTATCCTGATTGTAAAAAGAGCCATCTGACAACATATAGAATTGTTCTATCCAGGAAATATCAGGTCTATTACCACAGCTTGAATTAGTATATTTACCTATATAAAATGCTTTGTTATTAAATTCTTCCCAATAAGGATTTATATAGCTAAGCGGATTTGAATAAAAACGAATAATATCTCCGGATTTATTTTCAGTACGTTCAAATTCGAAGAAACCATAATTTTGAATATATTCAATAACTTTACCTGTATTTTCTATCATGTTTTCCAAAGCGAGTTTTTCCATTGTTTCCTCTATTGTATGATTTCTTGAATAATCGTAAAAAGTGCCCAAAGTACCTTTTTTTATTAATTTAAACTCATCTGATATCATCATTATCCTCTCCAACAATCTTTTTGAAGTATATACCGTCTAAGGCAGATAATATGGTTTTACTTATCCCTTAGACGGTATTACTTTAAAACGTTTTAATTTACGTAATAAGGGTTAACTAAATATAGACTTGCAATTGTCGCATTTTTCCATAAATTCACCTAATGCTCTTGACTTATCGCCATTCCAAAATGTTGACAAATCTATCTCATCGAATTTTGCACCTTTAAGTATCGCTTCTCTTGCACTCCATATTTCGCCACAATTAGTTATATAATGCCCCTCTGCTAAAGTATATTCAACTTCACAGCCCTTGCGCTGATATGTATATAGTTTTAAGTCATTTGCTTTTTGTCTAGTGTTACTTACAGCATTATTGAGCTTTCTTAATTCCTCAGCAACCTCATCACTCACATTCATAGCTTTAATTCCATCTTCAGTAAGCAATTTATTGTATTGTTCAACATAATAACTTGATGCTTGACTAGGTTTTATATATCCTTCAGGAACAGTTATTGTAGGATTGTTTTTATAATTACAACTACCTGAAACAAAAGTGCGTCCTGAACTATCTGTAGCAAATGTTATTGCACTTGAATTTTTTGATTTAAGAGCTTGTGACAAACCATAAACATCATTGTCCTTATATTGATCAAAAATTCTCACACCATTATCTTCGAACTTTGCTATCATCTCAACAGCATCATCAGTAAAACTACAATTGCTCACAGAAGCAAAGAATTCATTGCTTTGCCTTTCAACTGTTCTTAAAAATGAAACTGCAGAATCATAACTAAGTTTTGAAGTGGCTTTTACAAGATCATCACCGCCTTCAATGGCTAAACGTGTTGCAGCATCTCCATGTTTAGTGATAAGTTCAGCGCATTCCTTAGTAGGAACCTTGGTAAGTGCTTCAACAGCCTTATCCCCTGACTTCTTGATAGCCTGAACAGCCTGCTCGCCATATTGTGTGCCACCGTTTTTGATTATCTGTATTGCCTTGTATGGTGAATCACAATTATTAACAGCTGTTACCGCATCATCGCCGCCCTTAGCAGCAACTTTTGCTCCGTCGTCTCCGTGTTTAGCAATGAAATCTACAGGGCATCTTTGTTTGTCTTAAACTTATTCAGAGCCTCATAGATATCATCAGAATACTTTGACACATATTCAAAAATATCATCCGACATCTTTTCAACGTTGGAATTTTATAAATATTAATCTAAAATTCCAAATCCATAAATTTCTCTCCAATATTCATCTGTTGCTTTTATATATCTCAATGCATCGGTATTTGTTTCTCCGTTCACATAGGTAACACCACCGGCAATATCGTCAAGATTTTCTGACAGCCTTTTTCTTAACAGAGAGAGAAATTTTGTTCTGTCAATACTAAAAGTTGCAAGATCCTCTTTTTCATAATATAAACATTCATCAAAATATATAAAACCAAGAAACAGATTTGCGGCAGAACCATTCATGAGCATAGTCAAAGCCTCTTCAAAAATTTTTTTGTTGCTTTTTTTGAATATACATAATCCGGCATAACTTGTGAAGTGTCTGTTGGAAGCGGTTCTGATGCTTCCATAGAGTGAATAGGCAATGGATACTCGCCTCTCAGCAGTTTCATTACCTCATCTATATTTTTAAAATCTATGTTGTACTTATTCATATATCAATATACTCCTTTAATCTAATTTAGACGTGTAACTTTTGCTTCGGATAATTTGATTGTATCCGAAACTGCTTCAGGTACGCCACCGGAAGTATAACCGCCAGGAATCCAAAAAGAATTTGCTCCATATTCGTCTCCGTACTTAGTAATGAAATCTGCAAGAGCCTTTATCTTTGAAACATATTCATACCCTATACATTGTAAAAATGTTTTATTCTTTATGTTCATTAATATGTTTGTAAAACTCCGCTCGCTTGTCAAGTATAGGTATTTTATTGCTTTTTATCCATTCTATCAATTTATCTGCATTTTTATCAATCATTGCAGCTTTAGCTATTACCTTGCCTTTTGAAAATATTTTTATTTCATTAGGATTGACTAATTTTACATAATGTATATTTCCGACTTGTACCTTGTATTTTTTATAAACGATAAAATGTTCAAAAACATAAATACTATTTCTTTTTTTGTTAAGTATCATAAGTACTGATAAAAAGATAACAGCAATCAAAATAACCAAAAAAATGTTGTAGTCAAAAATCAGTTCACACACAGCAGTAGTGAACAAAATAAAAAATAACTCAACTATCAAAGATAATGATATTATTCCTGATGGGCTAACTTCAAAGTGTTCTGATTCTCGACTATTCTCATTATAATCTATCATGTATATATCTCCATTGCGTGTAATTTAAGGTTTTAAGGCAACATCGCACAACTATTGTACATAGTATTGCATAAAGGAAAGCTTTATGATAATAATATAGGATTTGAATTATATTGACAATTACCCCTATATACATCTATTTTTTGTCAATTGCACTTTTTATAAGGTGCAATTTTCAAAATGCTGTCGATTTCTTTTTGACACCTTTCTTTAAAAAGCGGATCAATTTTTCCTAATAACTCAAGCTGCTTACTCCACAGCAATTTTCTATGATCTTCCTTTTCGTTTCTGTTCTTTAATTCATATTTCGACGCCAATGAAAATGTTATACCTTCAAATAACGGATATAAAATATCATTAATATCCAAGCTTCGATAATGTTTATTTTCTTTGCCCCTCTCCATTATAACATAATGATATTCATTATTTGAAATATATATTGTCCCCCCATCGCTAAAAACATTCCCCGTCGAAGAGAAAATCGGATACAATTTGGAATCATAGGGCAAACCAATCTTCTCTCCGTGTTTATAAATAAGCTTTCTAACTTCATTAATATTCATCATTTAATCCTATTCTCTATTCAACTTCAACGATATAGCCAAACTTTTTAAGTTCATCAACTGAATAAGTTGATAGATATTGTGTTCCTCCACCAACTTCGTCAAACCATGGCACTATTTCTCCAGATTTCACTTCAAAAGATACTAAAACCTTATACTATGTATATGGTTCATTTTTCATATACGGAGGCAATGCTCTTTCACTATATGGTGTTCCCAACGGTGAAAAGTATTTACCAGTTCCATTGCTGCCATATCTGTCTATAATCATACCAGGCGCTAATGTTTTCGTTTCAAATATTCCATCAACAAAGCCATTAATATTTGTATCTCCGTTTGCGATAAGATCGAACTGTTCTTCTGTATTCATTGTTCCATCTCACTATTTTTTTGCCTGTAATATGCCTGTTGAGATGATTATAGCATATTCCGTAAGATTTTTCAACCCCTACTCCCCTGCCGCCACAACCCCATTCCGTCCGCCGTCCCCCGTATTTTTTTCGGGTATTCAAGTATAGAATACTATCCATCTAATTACTGTAAGTTTTCCGGTCGTCAAAAGGAAAAATCATCGGAAAACAGGTGACATTACCGGCGAAAGGTCTAAAACATTGACATTATTTCTGATTCCTGTTATAATTATCATATAGCAAAGGTCAAATTATTATGACTCTGCCGAGGC
>JBJERC010000076.1:0-29370 GCA_051882075.1 Oscillospiraceae bacterium
AGCCGTTTTTTCGTCGATCCCTTCGGATATGAGCTTATCGTAATGCTTTTGAGTAAGAACCTCTGCAAGCCTGCGGTAATTTTCCGCAGCGGCAGCCATTTGTTCCTTATAAAGCTTTGAGATCTCAGGATCGTTTTCTATCTCCGGAGGAGTTACATAGTCAAACTGATCCATGCTCACATAACGCTGACTCTGCTGCGAATAAGAAGCTATTCTGTGGCGGACGAGCTGGTGGGAGCAGGCTCTTGAAATCCCCTCGACAGCAAAGGTGAAGGAAACGTGCTCGATCGGGCTTTCATGACCCATATCGGAAAGCATTTTCACAAACGAGTCGATCTTCTCCTCCGTCAGTCCGTTAAGAAGCGAATCAACGTCGGAATTTGCATAGCAAAGCTTAGCGGCTGTTGCGATATATTTTTCAGGTTCAGGGGTATGTGTAAGCAGCTTGACTTTCATTTGAATACTGACACCTCCGTTTAAATTTTTCGTAACTGCATATTTCTTATATTATATCATTTTTTCGTCAATTAGTCAATAAGAGATAATTAAAAAAATGCCGATATAATAAGATTTTATTGTTAAAATTGCACATTAAGCGTCGGATTTTGCGGGATATTTTTCTTAAAAAAGTTTGTGAAAGTTATTGACAATAAGAGCATATTGTGATATAATTACAAAGTCGATTATAAAAGTGTCGTCAAGGCTTTGCCGGTGTGGTGGAATTGGCAGACGCGCGGGACTCAAAATCCCGTTCTGGCAACAGAGTGCGGGTTCGACCCCCGCCACCGGCACCATATTTTTTAGCCCGACCTTCTAATTTTTCTATTGGGGGCATTTTACAATGAGTGAAAACAGCGGGCGTTTGCCTATGATAAAGCGAAAGCTATTTTTTGCCGCTTTAGGTTGGCTTTCGGGGCTTGCTGTCTTTTCTTTATTCGGTATTTCATCAAAGCTTTATATTTTTATTGCCGCAGCTGTCATAACTGCGGCAATTTTTATGCTTATTTGCAGGCGATATTCAAAATACGCTGCGCTGATGCTTGTTTTCGCACTTGCAGGCACGGTGCGAAGCTGGTCGTACTACAGCAGAAATATTCTACCCCTTTATGAACTCGAGGGCGAAAAAGTCAGCATGACGGGAATTGTATCCGACTATAAGCTCTTAGGCTCGGATAAGATACTGCTCACGGTAAAGGGAAGGATCAACGGCGTTAAAGCGACCGTCAATGTTTTCTGCGACGACAAAGGCTTTGATTATTACGATTCCGCCGCAGTTTCGTTTAACGTCGGCAGAATAAAGTCGACCGAGCTTTTTGACGGCGAAGAATATTACCGTTCACGAGGAATATTCATACAGAGCGAATCATCGGCGCAGAGTCAGAAAACCGGCGGCTGTGAAAACGAACCGCTCAGGGCGATAAAGCGGCTTCGGGATAGGACAAAGGGAATGATAGCCGTAAAATGCGGCGGAAACTCGGGCGGTTTTATTAATGCGGCGCTTTGTTCAGACAAATCGGGGCTTGACGCCGATTCTCTGAATGCCGTTTACCGTGCAGGCATCGGACATCTTTTCGCCGTTTCGGGTACGCACATTGTTATAATCGCATCATTCTTACAGTTCATTCTCGGCTTTTTAAGCTCTCCGAAAGTGAAAAATACAGCGGTAGCCTGCGTGATATGGTGCTTTGCGGCGTTTGCAGGATTTTCGCCGTCTGTGGTAAGAGCCTGTGTGATGATGAGCGTTCTTCTTGCCGCCGAGCTTTTCAACCGACGCTCCGACTGCGCAAATTCTCTCGGGTTCGCTGCTATAATGCTAACGCTCCCCTGCCCGTATACTATCTCCTCGCCGTCATTTATAATGTCATTTTGCGCCGCATTCGCCGCAGGCGCAGCCGCTCCGATAGCAGTAAAGGACATGAAGCGTTCAAAGACCGCCGCCGTGTTCTTCTCCTCGATTTTAATAAGCCTTTTTACAATTCCGATAACAGCCTTGTTTTTCAGCGAGATCTCGCTTGTTTCTCCGATAACAAACACGCTGCTTATGCCGATATGCACGCTTATTCTTGTATTGTCATTTATATTCATGCTGTTTGGCGGCAAATTTCTTCTTCCTATAAAACTCGCCAATATGCTTGCAAAGGCGGTCATAAAATTTTGCACGGCTGTTTCTTCACTGCCGTCTGTTTATATCGGAACGTCAAGAAGACAGCTTTTAATTTTTATCGGTCTGTGCGGTGCGGCAATACTCTGCTATGCGGTCGCAAGAAAAAAACCGCCCTATGTGATAAGGCGGTTCGGTGCAGTCGTTTATACATTTGTTTTTATTTCTATGATGACGGTAAAACTTATCCCGAACGGCGAGCGGCTTATAATAATTCCCGACAAAAGAGGATATTCGGCTGTATTTATTTCCGACAAAACCGCTGTTGTTTTCGACATGAACAGCCGCGGCGAAAATTCCTATTACATTTCTCAAACCGCAAAAAGCCTTAACGTTTCCGATCTTTATGTTATCATTACGGACGAGCCGGTGTACACCTCTATCAGATATATGCAGGATATGCCCGGCTCGGCAAGGTATTTTGGCGACAACGAAATCGAACCGATCGAGCCGCCGCCTCAGTCTATCGTATCAGATGACCTGTCGGTAGTCCGCTCTGAAGACGGATTTGAAATTATGATAAACGGAGTTCCGACAGCCGAGCTTACTTTGGAAAACATAATCGTTTCGGGAAAAAGCTACTGCGCCGACAGGTTTTACGACGTTTCGGAATTTATTCTATAATCAACTTTACAGCCTGTTCATCCACACTCTCATTTCGTTTTCTCCGCGGTTTCCCCATACGCAATAAGGAACAGCCGCAGCTTCGCATGGCATAAGATTTTCGGGTTCGTCGGTGTAAATTTCATCGGAGTCGGTAATTCGGTAAGCCTTTGCGGTAAGCGTTACTGTTCCGCCAAGAAGATCGGGAATTAATCCGCTTACGGACGGAGTTTTCGTTGTGTCAAGACGAATTTCCCTTACACAGCCGTTGTCAACACCCTCAAAGCAGTAAACGAACGGTCCTCTCATAACAGCGGTCATTCCTGCAAGTCTCGGGATCTTGTTGGACGCTCTTACAAACCTCGGCTTTTCGTCGAGGTTTATCTCTATCTGAGCTTTTTCGTTCACGCTTAAATAGATGTATCCGTTTTCCGCAGCTTTTTCGATTTTTTCGCCGTTTAACATTATTTCAAAGCGTTTGCTCCACTTAGGAATTCTCACGGCAAGCGTTCCGCTTCCCGAAACGCTGTATTTTACATTCATGCCGTATGGATAATCGGTAGTACATCTAATATCCATTCCGTTTGAGAAATGAACGTTTCCTGCCGCAAATAAATTGCAGTATGCCGTGTCGCCGCTTTCGCCGTAGGCATACTTTCCTATCGAACCGATAAGTCTTGCAACGTTTGGCGGACAGCAGGCGCAGACGTACCACTTCGGGCGAACAGGCAGAACATGGGTATGAGTGCAGGCTTTTCCCGATATACCGATATCGACCTCAAGCGGATTGACATAAAAAAACCTGTTTCCGTCAAGCTGCATACCTGCAAGAACTGTATTGTAAAATGCAAGCTCCATGATATCGCCGTATTCGCCGTTTATTTCGTTTTCAAGCATTCTGCCGGCAAAAAACATAAGCCCTATCGCCGCGCAGGTCTCCGAATAAGCCGTATCGGGCGGCAGGTCGTAATCAACAGTAAATGCTTCTCCGATAACGGTCGAGCCTATACCTCCGGTAATATACATTTTCCTGCCGACTATGTTTTTCCATAGACGGCGGCAGGCTTCAAGCAGTTCCTTGTCATCTGTTTCAGAAGCAAGATCAGCCATTCCCGTATAAAGATATACCGCACGAACGGCATGACCCGTCGCTTCCGTCTGCTCTCGCACAGGCTTTCCGCTCTGTCGGTAATCGTTATCCCAAGGATCGCAGTTCCATACGCTCCAATCACGTTTCTCTGCCTCTTTTGCAAAGAATCCGGGATCGTTTCCTCGTTCGTTTATGAACAATTCCGACAGCTCAAGAAAATGCTCGTTTCCCGTCAGACGATAAAGCTTTAGCAACGCAAGCTCGATTTCGGGATGCCCGGGTACACCCTCAGTTTTATTCGTTACAAATCTTTCGTAAATACATTCGGCGTTTTTTACGGCAACGTCAAGCAGGCTTTTTTTGCCTGTAGCATTATAATAAGCGCAAGCCGCTTCTATAAGATGTCCCGAACAATAAAGCTCGTGACCCTCAAGCAAATTCGTCCATCGTTTTTCACGGTCTTTTATGGTGAAGTAAGTGTTGAGATAACCGTCTTTATCCTGAGCTGCGGCAATAAGCCCGATAAGCTCGTCAGCCTGCTTTTCAAGCTCGCTGTCAGGCTCGTCGGCTAATGCGTAAGCGGCAGCCTCAAGCCACTTGTATGCGTCGCTGTCCTGAAACACCATTCCGTAAAAGCCGTCGCCGACGTCTTCGTTCGCAAGAGCCTTTGCAGCGTTTATAAAATTTGCCGCAACATGACTTTTCTCCGCACCCTTAGCATTATCCCACAATACGCTGTACTGATAGGGTATAACCGTTCGGCGCACGATCTGCTGATATTTTTTTACAAAACCTTCCGCCTTGTATGACTTAACGGGTATCTGTTTTTGCTTCTTCATTATTTTTCCTCCCTGAACACCTAAGTATTGACAACATTCTATATATGTATTATAATATACAAAAAAGCATAAATAAATGGAGATTTGTATTTATTATATGGATAATATTACTGAAAGAATAGTTTTGGACGGCATTTCGCTGCCTGTCGTTTCCGATTGCGATATTCTTACCGCGTCGGAGAATTTTTATCACATGGACAGAACAGCCGATTTCAACGTACTGATATATGTTACCGACGGCGAGATGTACGTTACGGAAAACGAGAACGACTATGAAATATCCGCAGGCGAATTGCTGTTTTTAAAGCATGGGATACGCCATTTCGGAAAGTCCGAAACGCTTCGGGGAACACGATGGTTTTATGCACATTTTTATTTGGAAGAACGCTTTTCTGACGAGCAGGAATATCTTGTTCTTCCAAAAAAGATAAGCGGTCTTTCCGGCAGCGGTATAGAAGCTGCTCTGTTCGGACTCAGCGAGCATTTTCATAGTAATGAGCCGCTGAAAGCCCTGCGTAATAACGCTATGCTTTACGATATTCTTCTTAATATCGGCTGCGAGCAGCGACCTATTCACGAAAGCCTTTCGGACAAGATATGCGAATATCTTGACGGACAAACGGATAAGGATTTTTCAAAGCAGCTTATCAGCCGTCGGTTTTATCTTAGTTACAGCTATTTAGCGGCACAATTCAAACGTGAAAAAGGTTTGTCAATGGGTCAGTATCACAACGACACAAGAATGAAAAAAGCCTGTCGGCTGCTTCGCTCCACGCTTATGTCGATAGGCGAGATAGCCGACTGCCTCGGATTTTCGGATATGCTTTATTTCAGTAAAAAGTTCCACGCTTTCAGCGGAATGTCGCCGACCGAATACAGACGGCAGGTGCAGAAAAAATATTCAAATAAATAGTATAAAAAAGCCGACGATTCTTAAAACAAGATCGTCGGCTTTTAACGTTTAAATTATTCGGAAGGCTCCGCCTCGTTATCGGAACAAACGGCGTAATCAAGTATCCTGCCGTAAAATTCAGATGGGTTTGATACCATTTTTCTTTTTATATGCTCAGCCTGTTCACGATCGGGCGCAAACAGCGAAAGGTTCATAAGAGTAACTCCGCTGTCGGAAACGGTACAGCTTACCATACAGCCCTTTTCGGTATCGGTGATATCGGCTTTAATTGTCTGCTCGTTTTTAAGCTTTGCAAAAAGGCGAAGTCCCGAAGCATATATGCGGTCTCTTACGCTTTTTGGCACGAGCCTTTTAAAGCTTTCGGCTCCTGCCTTTCCTTTTTCGGAGAGCCTGTAACTTACCGCTCCGTCGATCTCTTCGCTTATTATAGTACCTGAGTCGAGCATTTCCTTGACGGCTTCCATATAGAGAAAATAATCAACTATTCCCTCTCCGGTAGCGATCTCAAGAAGCTGTGCAGGCGTACACGGCATATCTATCTGGTTAAGAAAATAAGCGAGCAGCAGCTTTACTTCATAGACCTCTTTCGGATTGAAAACGTCGGGGTTTATATCGGGATATGCAAACAAATTCTATTCACCTCTGAAAGCTTTATCTGTCCTTTAGAAATTGGGATACATAAGCATATGATTGAGTATTGCGATGTTTACGGCAGCCTCTACGCACGGAATGGCTCTCGGAACTACGCAGGGATCGTGTCTGCCCTTGACTTTAAGCGTTGCATTCGTAAGATTTGACATATCAACGGTATTCTGCGGCTGTGCGATAGACGGCGTAGGCTTGAACGCCACACGCAGAGTAATGGGCATTCCTGTCGAAATTCCGCCGAGGATTCCGCCTGCCATATTGGTGCGTGTTACAACGTGACCCTTATCGTCGACATAGAATTCGTCGTTGTTTTCGCTGCCGAGAATTTTTGAAGCGTTAAATCCTGCGCCGAACTCTATGCCCTTTACTGCGGGTATTCCGAAAACAAGCTGTGCGATAGAGTTTTCAAGACCGTCAAAAATCGGCGAACCGATTCCTGCCGGAACATTAATTGCGATACATTCTATAACGCCGCCGACGCTGTCGCAGCAGTTTCTTGCCTTTTCAATATCTCTCTTCATGCGCTTTCCCTTTTCGTCATTGAGAACGGGGAAAGCCTTTTCTCTTACAGAGATTATATCCTCTCTTGAAGCGCCGACAGGATCGAAGCTGTCGTCCTTGATCTTATGGATCTCTGCGATATGTGCGCCGACATAAATTCCTCTTCTTTCAAGTATCTGACCTGCGACAGCGCCTGCAAAGCAAAGCGGTGCGGTAAGTCTGCCCGAAAAATGTCCGCCGCCTCTTACGTCGTTAAATCCTCTGTATCTGAGTGCGCCGGTATAGTCGGCATGACCGGGGCGAACGAGAGTGTTAAGGTTTGAATAGTCGTTTGAATGCTGGTCGGTGTTCTGAATAAATGCGCAGAGCGGCGTGCCTGTGGTCTTGCCGTTTAAAAAACCGGACATTATCTGCGGCATATCTTTTTCACGGCGCTGTGTGGAAGTAACATCCTTTTTCGGCGCTCTTCTCGCCATGAACTGCATAAGTTTGTCCATATCGATCGCTTCTCCCGGCGGAACATTATCAATGCATACGCCGATAGCAGGTCCGTGACTTTCGCCGAAAACCGAAAATGTAATATTATTGCTCCATGTTGATGACATTTAAGTTTCCTCCTATATTGCGGTAGTGATTACCGATGATATTTAATTTTATCTGAAGCTGCCTGTTTTACCCGAAAAATGATCGGACAGAATATCAATATGCTGTTCGCAGAATATTTCCGGAAGGCTGTCTTTAGAAAAGTATTTCAGATCAAGCGTTTCGACGCCGTCGCACTTCATTTCGCCGCCGATAATATCGGCATAAAAAACGGTAACGATAGGCTGTGAAACGTCGCCGTTTCGGTATTGAGCAAAATACTTTGAATAAACGCCGAAAAGCGAGCCGACCTTTATTATAAGCCCCGTTTCCTCAAAAACCTCTCTTACGGCAGTTTCTTCAAGAGATTCGCCAAGCTCCATGATACCGCCCGGAAGCCCCCACAATCCGCTGTCTCGCTGCTACAAAAGCACCTCTCCGCTTTCATTGCGGATTATGCAGCACGCCGCCGAAAGGATTATTTTATTATGCCCGACCATATTTCTTATATAGCTAATATAATCGCCGGGCAGCTTGTTGCTTATTTCCATTTACGTCACTCCCTTGCGATAACGCCGCCGAGAGACTCGTAGACCTCGAAAAAGTCGGGGTAGGATTTACTTACGCACTGCGCTCCAAGTATAGTTATCGGGTTCTCGCTGCGTGTTGCGGCAACGGACATTGCCATAGGTATTCTGTGATCGTTATAACCGCTTACCGTTCCGCCTTTAAGCGACGGCACGCCCTCGATAACAAGTCCGTCAGGAAGCGCCGTGACTTTTCCGCCGACGGCATTAAGACATTCGGTAATAGCTTCAAGCCTGTCACATTCCTTTATCCTTAAACGTGCGGCGTTTGTAATATAAGACGTACCGTTACAGAACGTACCGAGTACCGCAAGTATCGGAACAAGGTCGGGAATATCCGAGCAGTCGATATTAAAAGGCGAAAGCTCGCCGTTACCGTCTGCCGATATTCTTTTGCATATCTCAACGATCTTTTTATCTCCCTGACTGGAATTTTCGTTCAGCCCCTTGATTTCAAGCTTTGAGCCGAGAGCGTTTGCAACGCAGAAAAATGCAGCCTGAGAGTAATCTCCCTCGACTGAACAATCACACGCTTTAAGCTGCTGACCGCCAACGACAGAGTATGTAGTTTCGGTCTCTGAAAATCTACAGCCAAAACGCTCTAAACAGTCTTTCGTTATGTCAACGTAGGGACGTGATTCAAGGTGAGAGGTAAGCACAATCCTGCTGTCGCCGTCTAAAACAGGCAGCGCAAGCAGAAGCCCCGTGATAAACTGCGACGAAATACCGCCGCTTATCTTAAATTCGCCGGGCGTCAGTTTACCCTTGACGGTAAACGGCATTGTGTTGTTATAGTCAAATTCTATTCCATGTGAGGGAAATTCTTCAAGATACGGCGTGATAGGTCTTTCGGGGAGCTTTCCTCTGCCCTTAAAGGTCGTTTCAACGCCGAGGGCGCAGGCAACAGGGATAATGAACCGAAGGGTCGACCCCGATTCGCAGCAGTCGATAACGGCTTTTTCGGGAACTTTTTCAATGCCCTTGACAATGACCTTGTCGCCGTCAACGCTTATTTCAGCTCCGAGCGCTCTCATTGCGCCGATGGTTGCCGAAATATCCTTCGATAATGAAACGTTTGAAATTACAGAAACGCCTTTTGCGAGTGCGGCGGCAATGATAAGACGATGCGCAACGCTTTTTGAAGGCGGAACGGTGACTTCTCCCGACAGTTTTTTCGGAGTGATCGTTACATTCATATATTTTCCTCCAACGATATGGTTACATTTCCTTGAATACTTCAAAGATCTGCTCTTCCGTTATCTCAAGACCGTATGTATCGCCGTTAAAGCACATAACATCGCCGATCTCCTTCTGGAACACAAATCTGAGCTTGCCGTTTCTTACCTTTTTATCGGTGTAAAGTTTTTTTACAAGCTCTTTTTTATCAATGTAATCGGGTATCTCAACGGGAAGTCTTGCCGCTCTGTAAAGTTCAATAACACGGTCCATATTCTCTTCGCTTATAAACCCGAGCTTATTTCCGAGCCTTACCTGAGCCGCCATTCCTATGCCTAACGCTTCTCCGTGAAGCAGACGATAGCCGCTTTGCGTTTCGATAGCTCTGCCGACGGTATGACCGAGATTAAGCACTTCTCTTAACGAAGCCTCTCGCTCGTCGCGCATAACTACGCTATATTTGACAGCACAGTTATGCTCGGCGATATATTCGCACGCCTCAGTATCACATTCAAATATTTTATCTATATTATTTTCAAGAAAATCAAAAAGCTCTTTGTCGCCGAGACAAGCGTGCTTTATCGTTTCGCTGAGTCCGCTTGCAAGCTGGTTCTGCGGCAGCGTTTTCCATGTATCAATGTCGATATAAACCTTTTTCGGCTGATTGAAAAGTCCGATAAGATTTGTGGCAAGCGGAGTGTCAACAGCGGTCTTTCCGCCAACAGAAGCGTCGGCGGCCGCAAGCAGCGTTGTCGCATAATTCGCAAAGGGTACTCCTCTGCCGAACGTGCCCGCAACAAATCCTGCAAGATCGGTAACTACTCCTCCTCCGACGGCAAGCACAGCACAGTCCCGGCGAAAGCCTGCCTCAAGCATGGAATCCTCGACATATTCCTTCATCTGACGGGTCTTGCTCTCCTCGCCCGCAGGAATAGTGAAAAGCTTAGCGTCAAAACCTGCGCCGCACAGCGAATCGCATATATCTCTTGCGTAAAGCTCTGCAACGTTTGAATCGGTAACTACGGCGATACGGCGGATATTGCCGAAAAGACCGCCGACAATATCGTTTAAGCAGGTCTGCTGCAAACCGTGACCGATCTCTATATCATAAGAATCGTCGATTACTTTTTTAAGTTCAACGTTAAATTTCATACTAACCAGTTCCTTTTTTTGAATACAATATAGATTTATTATACACGATTTTTCAAAAAATTGCAATAGCAAATCATAATTATTCATAAAATAAAAACAAAACGGCAGTAAGCGAATCAAATCCCTACTGCCGCCGTAGAATTAAAAGCAGAATTACTTATTTGAAAACGGATCGATAAACGAAACGGGGTCTATCCATTCTCCGTTCTTTCTTATGCCGAAATGAAGATGACTGCTCATTGCTGATTCAATCTCCGCCGTATCGCCGACAGCACCGATGACCTGACCTGCCTGAACTTCGTCTCCTTCTTTTACGGCAACAGCAGACGAAAGATTGCAATAATAGCCCATTATTCCGCTGCCGTGGTCGATAGTTACCGAATAACCCCATAAAGCGTCGTTTTTGACCTCTGTTACCTCGCCCTTGTTCATTGCTTTAACGGGAGTTCCCGTTTCGGCTGAAATATCAACGCCGTCGTGAGTTTTCCAGATACCTAATGTCTCGCTCTTGACAAGCTCGCCGTTGCTGAACGGGTTTAAAATCTCACCGTTAACGGGCATTACGTTCGGCTGAGTCTTCTGCGAAAGAGTGTCGTTTTTGCTGTCTGAAATTGAAGAATCACCTGAGTCGGACTTTAAAACGCCGCTCTGCTTTTTTTCGGCTTCCGCTGCGCTGTTGTCGGAAATTGAAAAATCATATCCCTGTTCCGCAGTTTTAACAGCTTTCCCATAGGCAGCAGCACCCGCTCCTCCTGCCGCAAGCACAACAGCCGCAAGCGTGATATAAGCGCCTCTTCCGCCGAGGATCTGCGCAAGCTTTGTTTCCTTCAATGATTTCATAGTTTGACCATTCCTTTCTTTAACACGTTTTATGTTTCTTATTCGTGTGTTTGGAAATATTATGCTTCAATTAATTCCTTTTTATACACCAAAGCGAAAATTAAATGTTCCGAAAAATGAATTGACATTGCATTGATATTGGTGTATAATTATATTATCGTATATTTCGACTTTAATTTCGCCGTATATTTTTCGGCGCTGAAAGGATATGTTTTTTATGAATTTTACCGTCAGTGAAATACAAAAAGAGATCGAGCGTTTAAAAGAGGAAAAGGATATCTGTATCCTCGCTCACAGCTATCAGGGACGAGAGATCGTCGAGGCTGCTGATTTTACCGGAGATTCCTATAAGCTCTCGGTCGACGCATCTAAAGTACAGAACAAAAACATAATCTTCTGCGGAGTTCATTTTATGGCTGAGACCGCTAAAATGCTTTCTCCCGACAAGAACGTTTATCTTGCAAATACACAAGCCGGCTGTCCTATGGCTGAACAGATGGAGCCTGAAATGATAGAAATGATAAAGACTCAGGACCCCGAGCGCAAGGTGGTCGCTTATATAAACACTACCGCTGCGCTTAAAACCGTCTGCGACGTTTGCGTTACCTCATCGTCAGCCGTCAAGATCGTAAGCAAAATGGACGCTCAGAAAATACTTTTCATTCCCGACTGCAATCTTGGCGCTTTCGTTCAGAAGGCTTGTCCCGATAAGGATATAAGACTGCTTCAGGGCGGATGTCCGGTTCATGCCGCCGTAAACGTAAGCGAGGTCGAAAAGGCAAAGGCGGCTCATCCGAATGCAAAGCTGCTTGTACACCCCGAATGTATTCCCGCAGTTTCCGAGCTTGCGGATTACGTCGGTTCGACCTCGGGAATAGTCGATTATGCAAAAAAATCCGACTGCAAAGAATTTATAATCGGCACGGAGATAAGCATTGCAGAGCACCTTCAGTATGAATGTCCCGACAAGAAATTCTACATACTGTCGAAGAAAATTCTTTGCCCCAACATGAAAATGACCACTTTAATGGACGTATATGATCTTTGCAAGGCGATCGGAACGGACGAGGCTCAGAAAAACGAGATAATAATGAGCGACGAGCTTATTTCAAAGGCGAGAGTCTGCATTGACGAAATGCTTCGGCTCGGATAAAAAGAAAGGCGGCTTATAATGGCAAATCAAACGGATATTGCGGCAAACAGAGCAAAATTCAAAGAGATATTTACAGAAAAAATCACACGAAGAGGGGCGGATAAGCTTCTTGAATGGCTTGATTCCGACAACAGCGATTTTTTCACCGCTCCCGCTTCAACAAGATACCACGGAGCTTATGAAGGCGGTCTTTGCGAGCATTCGCTGAACGTTTATTACTGTCTTAAAGAATACCTTTCCCGTGAAAGAGTCAAAGAGGAATACAAGGTCGAGTTTTCAGACGAAGCTATCGCTATCGTTGCTCTTCTTCACGACCTTTGCAAAGTAAATCTTTACCGCACGAGCTTTCGAAATTCAAAGAACGAAGCAACGGGAAAATGGGAAAAGGTGCCTTATTACGAATATAACGATACTCTTCCCTACGGACATGGAGAAAAAAGCGTTTATATCGTAAGCGGATTTATGAGGCTTACGAGAGATGAAGCGATGGGTATCCGCTGGCATATGGGTTTTTCGGGCGAAGAGAATATCAACACCGTCGGCAGAGCGCTTGAAATGTATCCGCTTGCGCTTGCGGCTTATATTGCGGATATGGAAGCGACCTTCTATATCGAGGGCAAGCAGAAATAAGTGCTGTTATGAACTCACCCGACATAAAAGCGGTTTCGGAGTATATTCTTGACGAATACGGAATATACGGAGATCACCCGTGGCAGAAAGACCCCGATTCCTGCGTTTTCAGACACCCTGAAAATTCAAAATGGTTTGCGCTGACGATGACTGTAAGCTATTCGGTTTTGGGTATAGATAAGGACGGTACGGCGGATATTCTGAACATAAAGTGCGACCCTTTGCTTATCGGCTCGCTAACCGAAAACAGCGGTTATCTGCCCGCTTATCACATGAACAAAAACCACTGGATAACTATATTGTTAGACGGAAGTCTGCCAAAGGAGCAGATTTATCCGCTTATCGACATGAGCTATAACTTAACTCTTTAAAATAAAAAGGAGGCAGATTTTATGAACATTGAAACAATTCTTTCGGAGCTTACCCTTGAAGAAAAAGCTTCGCTTTGTTCGGGAAAGGATTTCTGGCATACAAAGGCGGTCGAGCGTCTTGACATTCCGCAGATAATGATGTCGGACGGCCCTCACGGATTGAGAAAAAACCGTGAAGGCTCGGACAATCCGAACGACGCTATCGAGGCGGTATGCTTCCCGACAGCTTCGGCGCTTGCCTGCTCTTTTGACAGGACGCTTATCGAGGAAATGGGCAAGGCGCTCGGTGAACAGTGTCAGGCTGAAAATGTTGCGGTGATACTGGGTCCCGGCTGCAATATCAAGCGTTCGCCCTTATGCGGAAGAAATTTTGAATACTTTTCGGAAGACCCCTATCTTGCTTCGCAGATGGCTGCCGCTCACATCAAGGGCGTTCAGAGCAAGGGCAGAGGAACTTCGCTAAAGCATTTTGCGGCAAACAATCAGGAATGCAGAAGAATGTCGGTTTCGGTTCAGATAGACGAAAGAACGCTTCACGAAATATATCTTGCGGCATTTGAATCGGTCGTTAAAAACGCAAAGCCGTGGACAGTTATGTGTTCTTACAACAAGATAAACGGCTCTTATTCCTCGCAGAATAAATATCTTTTAAACGAGACCCTGCGTAAAAAATGGGGATTTGACGGACTTGTAGTAAGCGACTGGGGCGCTGTAGACGATCGAGTAAAAGGCATTGAAGCAGGGCTTGATCTTGAAATGCCATCAAGCATGGAAAAGAACGACAAGGCTATCGTTAAGGCAGTTGAGGACGGCAGGCTTTCAATGGAGGCACTCGACGACTGTGTTCGGCGTGTTTTAGAGCTTGTGAAAAAGAGTGTTGAAAGTCACACCGATATAGAATGGGACAAAGAAAGACACCACAAGCTTGCTCAGAAGCTTTCTTCTTCGTCGGCAGTGCTTCTTAAAAACGACAAGAATATTCTTCCTCTTTCGGCGGATAAAAAGATCGCATTTATCGGCGCTTTTGCTGAATCTCCGAGGTATCAGGGCGGCGGAAGCTCGCACATAAATTCCTATAAGACAGTATCTGCTCTCGAGGCGGTAAAGGATATATGCAGCGTTACATATGCAAAGGGCTTTTCGATCGACAAGGACGAGATCGACCCCGAGCTTGAACAGCAGGCGATCGAAGCGGCAATGGCTTGCGATACGACAGTTGTATTTGCAGGACTTCCCGACTCATTTGAATCGGAAGGCTTTGACAGAACACATATGCAGCTGCCTCAGTGTCAGCTCTACCTTATCGACAAGCTGAGAACCGTTACGGAAAACATCGTCATTGTTCTTCACAACGGTTCGCCTGTTGAAATGCCTTTCCTTGAAAAGTCGGAAAACCGAAACGACGTTAAGGGCGTGCTTGAAATGTATCTCGGCGGTCAGGCTGTCGGCGCTGCGGCTGTAGATCTGCTGTTCGGAAAAGTAAACCCGAGCGGAAAGCTCGCCGAGACCTTCCCAATGCGGCTTGAGGATAATCCCTCTTATCTCAACTTCCCCGGCGAAGGAGATACCGTAAATTATGCAGAGGGTATTTTTGTAGGTTACAGATATTACGACAAGAAAAATTCAGAAACTCTCTTCCCGTTCGGTCACGGTCTTAGTTACACGCAGTTTGAATATTCAAACATAAACGTTTCCGCCTATGAGGTCGACTCGAAAAAGCCGTTTACCGTTGAAGCGACAATCACAAACACAGGCGACAGAGACGGTGCGGAAATAGTTCAGCTTTATATCGCACCTGTTAATCCGTCGGTCATAAGACCTGTCAAGGAGCTTAAAGGCTTTGAAAAGGTATTCCTTAAATCCGGTGAAAGCAAGCGTGTTGTATTCAGACTTGATAAATCCGCTTTTGCATATTACTCGCCCGTAATTCACGACTGGTATTCCGAGGGCGGCGAATATGGCATACTTATCGGTGCAAGCTGCGAAGATATCCGCCTTGAATCTGAGGTTCATTACAATGCTTCAGAAAGGCTTCCCGTCCGCTACACTCTTGACAGCACAGGCGGCGACATTACCTCAACTCCCGAAGGCAGAAGGATATTTGAAGAGCTGCTTTCCACTATCGACATAGGCGTTAACGGCGGCGCAGACACACTTGGCGAAAGCTCTGCGCAAATGGCAATGGCTATGGCGCAGGATATGCCGATACACACAATGATCTCGTTCTGCGATTCAAAAGAGATCACAAGAGAAAAGCTGCAAATGATGGTCGACGAGCTAAACGAAATTTTCAGCTGATAAAAAATTAACGGGCTTTTGCGTACAATGCGCAAGCCCGTTTTTGCTTTTTACCGACAGTAAGTTTTACATTTTATTCACACATGACTATTGACTTGAATTTTGCATTATGATATAATATTAAGGTCTTAACGGGATGTAACTCAGTTTGGCAGAGTGCTTGCTTTGGGAGCAAGATGCCGCAGGTTCAAGTCCTGTCATCCCGATACTAAAAAGCCCGAAAACGCTGATATTCCTGCGTTTTCGGGTTTTTTTGTGTTTGAATTATTTTTGTGATGTTGTAAATATCACCAATCTTCTCCGTATTCTTCGTATTCTTCCATAGCGTCATCGACCCCGCACGCATAATCGTAATCCTTATAGTACCTGTTCCAATCGGGTTCACCGTCAAAGTAAATATCATCATAACCATCATCGTATCCGTTTGCAGAGTAGCTTGAAGATGATGATTTCTTTATCGGAGATCTGTTGCTGTATGATCTTGAGGAAGAAGTGTCGGTCTGTGAGCTTGAGCTGCTTGAAGAGGAAGAATCTGAGCGTCTAATATTTCTGCTGCTTTCTTCTTGTTTCTTTTCAATTTCCTCAAATAAAGCTTTATAGTCGGGATCGCCGAAACGGCGATAGCTTAAATCGTGAAGATAACAATATTTACTGCCCTTAGTAGGTGTTTCACTGCATCCTTTCATAGCGCATTTCGGTCTGAATAAGGCTATGAGACCTAAGATCACAAGTATAATTATGATAATGTTTCTTACAATAATGTTTTTTGAATTATTATTCATAGAATCATTCCTTCCTGATAGAAATCAGTAATTGTAATTAACATCTCAGATAATAGAATAATCCCTTATCTTTAAGATCTTGTGATAATACATTCAACAACAGCGCACGGAGGAATTTCTATCTTCAGCACGTTGTTTTCAACGACAGCCGTGTGCTCCGAAATTTTCACTCTTTCGGGCGAATCAAAATCGTTAAAGCTGTGTACCTCGCCGTTAAGTATCCTGCACGAAACGTTTCCGCCGTAAAATCCAAAAATACTGCATTCAACGCTTGCGGCTTCGTTAAGCGAGCAGTTTGCAGCAGTAACGGTCATGCTCTTTTCGTTGACCGATGCTGAAACAGACAGCATCGGAACGTTCTTTCCGTCAGCAATATTTTGATTCTGCGTATGACAATAAACTGCGTCACTGCCCTGATGGCTCTTGAAAAGGTCGAACACATGATAGGTCGGCGTTTTTATCATTTTATCCCCTTCGGTAAGGATAAGAGCCTGAAGAACATTTACAGCCTGCGCAAGATTTGCCATGCAAACAATATCGCAGTGTGAGTTGAAAATATTAAGATTAAGCGCCGCAACGATAGCGTCCCTCATAGTATTCTGCTGATAAAGGAAACCGGGATTAGTTCCCTCCTCAACGTCATACCAACAGCCCCATTCGTCAACGACAAGCTTAATGTCGGCGCCGTGCTTTGTGATGACGGACTTATGCTTTTCAATAAGCTTATCCATATAAAGCGTTGAAGAAATGGTATTATAATACTCCTCGTCGGAAAAATCAACTGCGCTTCCCTTGTGATTCCAGTCGCCTGTCGGAACGGTGTAATAGTGAAGCGATATTGCCCTTGTGTGATTATCCTTTACTATATCAAGCAGCTTGTCAGTCCATTCAACATCGTCGCTGTTAGGACCGCAGGCTATTTTAAAAAGCTCGTTTCCGCTGAAATTGCGGCAGTAGGTCTGATAACGGCGGTATTCATCGGCATAATATTCAGGACGCATATTTCCGCCGCATCCCCAGTTTTCATTGCCTATTCCGAGGTATTTCAGCTTCCATGGCTTTTCCCTGCCGTTTTTGCGGCGAAGATCCGCCATAGGCGAAACGCCGTCAAAGGTGATATATTCTATCCATTCCGCAAGTTCGCTTACAGTTCCGCTGCCCATATTTCCTGCAAGGTAAGGCTGACAGCCGATTTCTTCACATAAGTCGAAAAATTCATGCGTGCCAAAGGAATTGTCCTCGACAACGCCGCCCCAGTGAGTGTTTATCATTTTTTTGCGGGAAGACTTTTCGCCAATTCCGTCACGCCAGTGATATTCGTCCGCAAAACAGCCTCCCGGCCAGCGAAGAACAGGCATTTTTATCTCCTTGAACGCTTCGAGAATATCGGTGCGGACTCCGTTGATATTTGGGATAGCCGAATCCTCGCCCACATAAATTCCGTTATAAATGCATCTGCCGAGATGTTCGGAAAAATGACCGTATATTTCGGGATTAATGCGTCCCAACTTGTCGTTTGCATTTATTACCATTTTAAAATTCTTCACAAGGATACCTCCAATAGTTTACTGGATTATTTTATTATTATACTTACCAATCGTACATAAAGAAAAGATGATAACAGTAAACGCTGTGCGCCAAAACGCAAGACACGGAGGAAATTTTGTGACCGTGTCTTGCGTTTTTTGTTATTTTTAAAACTTATCTCTTAATAAAATACTCCTCATACCATACAAGGAAAGTATATATCGTCCAGACCTTTCTCCAGTTATCCGAATTTCCGCCGACATATTCATCAAAAATAGCGTTTATTTCGTCAACGTTGAAAAACTGCGCAGCGTAATCGCTGTTGAATTTTGCGACAACGTCCTTATTGTATCTCTCGTCGGCAAGCCATATTCTGATAGGCACGATAAATCCGAGCTTCTTGCGGAATGCGATCTCATCGGGAATGACCTTTGCGGCGGCTGTTCTGAAAGCGACCTTGTTCTGCTCAGCGTTGACCTTGTATTTAGACGGCAGCCTTGAAGCAATGTCGAATACTCTTCTGTCGGTAAGCGGCATTCTTATTTCAAGACCGCAGGCGGTGCTCATCTTGTCGACGTTTAAATAAATATCGCCCTCAAGCCATATCTGAATATCAACGTCGGACATTTTTGTAAGCGGATCAAGCCCCTCGGTCTCCTCGTAAATATGCTTTACAAGATTTATTGGAAGAACCTCGGGATCGTAATGTTTAAGAATACGTTTCTTCTCGTCCTCTTTCATTATATTTGTATTGCCGACATAGAAGTTTTTAAGATTATCGCCGTATCTTTCAGCGTTTCTGTACATATTGTATCCGCCGAAAAATTCGTCTGCGCCCTCGCCCGAATAACAAAGCTTCGTATGCTCGGCAGTTGCCTTGCAGGCGATCGCAAACACGATAGCCGAAGCGTCGCCGAGAGGCTGTTCCATATTATACATTACATAGGGCACGTTTTCAAAATACATTTCGGGCGTGATCTTGCATCTTGAATTTTTTCTTCCTAAAATATCAGCCGTCTGCTTTGCAAGGAACGATTCGTCAAATCTTTCGTCGTCATATCCGCAGGAATCTGACATCTCAGCGTCCGACATTGCAAAAACATATGACGAATCAACGCCGCCCGAAAGGAACGATTCGGCGGTCTCGTCGGGAGTTTTTATCTCCTTCATCATCTGCTTAACCGTTTCGTGTATCTCGTCCGCCCACTCCTCAAGCGGTTTGTCGTTATCGGGAGCAAAGGTCGGCTTCCAGTAGCGGTCAATAGTCAGCTTGCCGTTTTTCCATGTAAGCGAACAGCCGGGCATAAGCTTTTTAACGCCCTTGAAGAACGTATCCTCGCCTGCGACATATGTAAGCGACATATAGATCTGGAGCATATCGAGATTAAGCTCCTTGACAAAGCCTTCGCCGCTTATTATCCTGCTTATATTAGTGCCATAAAGCAGATTGCCGTCGGCTGTCACATAGTAATAGAAAGGCTTTGTGCCGAAATGGTCTCTGACGCAGAACAGCTTCTGCTCACTGCTGTCCCAAATCGCAAAAGCGAACATTCCGTAAAGATGATCTGCAATATCCTTTCCCCACTTTTCATACGCCTTAATAAGAATTTCCTTTTCACGTTCCTCCCTCGAAAGCTCACGGCTTATGCCAAGTTCGCCGCAAAGCGCTTCCCAGTTGCGGATATGTCCTCTGTATTCTCTGATCTCAGTCATAATATCTCCTCTTTATAAAAAAATAACCTGTCGGTCGGTAAATACAATTATATCATATTTTTTCAGAATAATCAACCTTTTAAAATAATTTTATTTGGCGCAATATATTGTTTTTGTTTATTGACTTTTTTGTTTTATTGTGATAAAATGTTTATAGGAAAAAATAACCGTTTATCGCATTATGCATAAACCTCCGCCGCTTCCGCAATAATTAAGTATGAATTATTCTGCGGAGGTTTTAAAAATGCGTACAGTAGATCATGCGGTAATGGCGGTAAGATTTGACAAAAGATTTTTAAAGATTTCCAATCCGTTAAACACGCTGAGCTTTATAATAGGAAACATAATCCCCGACTACTCGTTTCACACATACAGTAAGAAAATCGGACACAATTTTAAAACTGCAAGAAAAAAACTGCTGCTTGCGTGGCAAAGCAAATGTTCTCACGGAGAGGGCGCTGTGTTTTATTTCAGAATGGGCGTTGCGGCGCATTATATCTGCGACTCCTTTACCTTTCCGCACAACCGATGTTTCAACGGAACGCTTATGAAGCATATAGCCTACGAAAAGGCGATGCACAAGCAGTTTCTTAAAAAGGATCTGACGGCTGAAAACTCCCCTGTTTTTTCTCAGCCCGAAAGCTGCATGAGATATCTCGAACAGCTTCACGGAAAATATATAAGGCTAAAAAAACAAGCCCCGAAAGCCGATCTTTCATGGATCTCACACGCATTAAAAACTGCGCTTCTTTCCTCTCTTCAGTTTCCTAAGGAACAGCGGTTAAACGTTTCGGTCATAATGAAAAGCAAAAAACAATTTAATCATTAAGAAAGGACAAAAAAATGAATACTTGTATCAATTCGTCATTTAAAAGCGCTTCCTGCAAGGACGGCGGTGAGCCTCACAGCTGTCATTATATTAAGATAATTCCCGAGGACAAGCCTAAGGGTATAATTCAGATCTCGCACGGAATGTGCGAATATATTGAAAGATATCTTCCCTTTACACATTTTCTTGCCGACAACGGCTTTATCGTCTGCGGAAACGATCATCTCGGTCACGGTCAGACTGTAAATTCCGATGAGGAGCTTGGTTATTTTACCGAGAAAAACGGCTGGCAGTATGCGGTCGAGGATCTGTATAAGCTTACAAAAATAATGAAAGCAGAATATCCCGGACTTCCGTTTATCATGCTCGGACACAGCATGGGCAGCTTTCTTGCGAGAGCGTATGCCATAAAGCACGGCAGCGAATGCTGCGCTTATATTTTCATGGGAACGGCGGACGGATTTGAAAGCGCAGTCGGCGAGGCTGCTTCAAAAATCAAGTATTCGTCAATGCTTACCGACAAAATTCCCGACGCCTGCGGAAGACTCGGCAAAGCGGCTTTGGAATTAATGCTTACGCAGGGCGAGATGATCGGCAGGATAAAGGGTTATCGGTACAGAAGCAAGACGCTCGACAAGATAGCATTCGGAAAGAACAATGAAAGAATAGAAAATCAGCGCACCAGATACGACTGGCTTTCCCGTGACGAAGACGAGGTTGAAAAGTATATTAACGACCCGAAATGCACGTTCACCTTTACAGTCAACGGTTTTATTAATCTTGCTTCGGCGCTGTGGTACGTTTCGGACGACAAGTGGTATTCAAACATTCCGAAGGATATCCCGATACTGCTTATCGCAGGCGACGCCGACCCTATCGGCAATTACGGAAACGGCGTAAAGTCCGTTTATAAAAAGCTTTGCGATTATCGTGCAGACGTTTCGCTTGTTATGTATGACGGCGCAAGACACGAGCTGCTTCACGAGACCAACAAGCAGGAGGTTTACGGCGATATTTTAAGCTTTATCCTCAGGTGTCTTGACAAAGAAGATTGAAACTGTACAGTTTTTTGTACTGATAAGGAGAGATAGAAAGTGTTTTACAAGGTAATGAGCTTCGGGCTTTCGGGGCTTAACGCATTTCCCGTAACGGCGGAGATCGAAGCGAGCAAGGAACTGCCCGACTTTCAGATAATCGGTCTTGCAGACGCCGCCGTTAAGGAATGCAGGGAGCGAATGAAAAGTGCGTTCAGAACTTCGCAGATAAACTTCCCCGAAAATAGAATAATCATTAATCTCGCACCTGCCGATATCAAGAAGACGGGAACTGTTCACGATCTTTCGATTGCCGCTGCGCTCTGCATGGTTCAGGGCTGGATAACTGAAAAACAGGTAAGCAACGCCGCATTTATCGGAGAGGTGTCTTTAGGCGGTGAGATAAGGGCGATAAAGGGCGTTCTGCCCATGACGATACTTGCTAAGGAACAGGGCTTCAAAAAGATTTTCGTTCCCGAAGAAAACGCTTCCGAGGCTGCCGTTGTCGACGGCATCGAGGTTTACGGAATAAAGGATCTTCGGAGTTTTGTCGCTCATTTTTTCTTTAACAAGAAAATCTCGCCTATGCCGAAATACGAGCCTGATTTTGACGCTATTGCGAAAAACTCGGATTTCTGTGATATAAAAGGTCAGGAGCTTGCAAAGCGTGCGCTTGAAATTGCTGCCGCAGGCGGTCACAATGCGCTGCTTATCGGTCCTCCCGGTTCGGGAAAATCTATGCTTGCAAAGGCGCTGCCCTCTATCCTTCCAAAAATGACCTTCGACGAGGCTATCGAAGCGACTAACGTTTATTCGGTCGCAGGAGAGATCGACCACAACGCTCCGCTTATCTGTACCCGACCGTTCCGTGCGCCGCACCACACCGTATCAACAGCCGGTCTTTCGGGCGGCGGCTCAACTCCCCGACCGGGAGAAATATCTCTTGCACATAACGGCGTTTTGTTTTTAGACGAACTTCCCGAGTTTTCAAGAAACGCTCTTGAGATATTAAGACAGCCGCTTGAGGACGGAAAGGTTACAATATCGAGAGCTTCCGGCTCGGTTACATATCCAAGCTCGTTTATGCTCGTCGCCGCAATGAATCCCTGTCCCTGCGGCTATTACGGACACCCTACCCGCAAATGCACCTGTAATCCGAAAAAGGTTACAGGATATCTCGGAAAGATCTCAGGACCTATGCTCGACAGATTTGACATTCACTGCGAGGCGGCCTCGCTTGCCTTTTCCGACATTTCTTCAAAGATAAAAGCGGAATCCTCCGCCGAGATAAGAAAGCGTGTTCAGGCGGCAAGGAACATTCAGAACAAACGTTACGAGGGTACTCCGATAACCTGCAACGCAAAGCTGACGCCCGATATGATGGCTCAGACGTGCATACTCACCGACGAGGCAACGGAGATCCTTAAAGCGATCTTTGAAAACCTCGGACTTTCCGCCCGTGCATATGATAAGATATTAAAGGTTGCAAGAACTATCGCCGACCTTGACAATTCCGACATTATTAAGGATTATCACATTACCGAGGCTTGCGGATACCGAACGCTTGACAGAAAATACTGGGGCGCTGAATAAGCTTACAAACAAAAAACAGGCTGCAAAAACAGCCTGCTTTTTTATGTATTGATTATTTATACGATCAGCCTATCTCAGCTTCCGGGAGCTCTTCAACAAGAGTTACCTCAGAGTCTGTGATAACTAACATTCCGTCAGCCTCAGCAGCTCCCGACTGGACTGTTTCGCCTGTTTCATCGGCAAATACTACCTCGTAATCTTCGCCTTCAGCTGCGTCTATTTCAACGGTCGGAGCGTCTTCGCTTACAGAAAGCGTTATCGAATCGGCAGCCGATCTTACGGAGCATGAATATCCGTTGAAGTAATAGGAAACGTCAGCTTCACCCTCGTCAAGATTTACAATTGTATAATCGTCAGAGCCGACCGAGATCATAAATCCATCGGTATTAACGTCATAAAGCACGATCTCCTTGACATCTGCACTGTAAGACTCAAACTTGCCGTCGGTAATCTTTGCACAAATCTCTCCATCGGAGTTAATTATTTCAGCATTGTCAATCTTACTGAAGAAAATAGTTCTGTCAACGGTATTCTTTCCTCTGTCGTTCCAGATCTTAAGGATCTTAGAGAATGAATAGAAGCTGATAGATTCATCGTAAGGCAGCTCAAATCCGTCTTCGCCAAGCATACCGTCATAATAGAATCCGGTATACTTTCCGCCGACCTTCTTGAGCGTAATATATGCGTCGGATCTTGTAGGCCAGTTACAGTCGTAGATATAAATTCGCTCGGTAGTCGAATTAATGCTCTTCCACTTATATCCTACAACGGCGTGACCGTATCCGCCGAACCAGTAGTCATAGCCAGTAATTCCGATAACAACGGGCTGACCCTTGCCTGCCTGACATTTCTTAACGGCGTTTACAAGACCTGCAATGTTATCTTCATTATCTATTCTCTGATTGATAGCGGTGTATGAATACTGCGCAACCTGCATAGACTCGATAAACTTTCTTACGTTTATGCCGAGCGATGAGCTTGTATCGGTAAGCTTAAGATCCTTGATGAAGTATTGTTTCTTATTAAAGCTCTGTACCTTCTGTCTGCCGGTATTCATAAGAGCCGAGGTAGAAGACATTCCGAAGCAGTTGCCGCCCCAGCCTTCCGTTCCATATAGGTTGTAGATGTATCTTGCGTCAGCGGAAGTGAACATATACGCATACGACGAATAAGGGATAATGTAATTATCGCTGTATCCGAAGCCTTCATTTGAGTTATCAAACCTGTATTTGAGCGTTGCAAAAGAAGGCTTTCCGTAATGTGCGTAGAAGGTTCTGTCCTTTACAGTGCTTAATACCGTGTTGTAAGTAACTCTTGTGCCGCCGGTTTTCTGAGTATACCAGCCAAGGAATGTATAGCCGTCTTTTCTTACGAGCGGCATTGAACCGATAACCTTTCCGGCGTAATATGTTTTGGACGAAGAGCCTGCCATCGAGCCGCCGTTGGGATTAAATTTTATCGTACACTTCTGCGGAACTTTTTCCCAGTGAGCATAAAGGGTGTGCGGCTTAGAGTTTGTGCAGACTGTTGTTGAAGTTACCTTCTTTCCCGAAGCGGTATACCATCCTAAGAATTTATAACCGCTCTTAACAGGCGTAGGCAGAGTTCCGTAAGCCTTTCCGACCGTAACCGACTTTTTCGTTGTCGAACAGGTTCCGCCCGACGGATTAAGCGTTACGGCGATAATTACCGCATTATAATCGGCTGCTGCATACTCTTCCGTCACGCTTTCAGCAGCTGCGGGAAGTGCAGTACCCGTCATAGTAACGGCGAGCGCCAATGCGGCAGAAAAAGATAAAATACGTTTTTTCAGCATTATTTTTCCTCCATTTACATAAATATTAAAATAATTAGATATTATTTTTTAACATTATATCATATTATTTAAAGTTTGTCAAGTATAAATTTAACAAATTTTAAAATACAACTTTTCAGATATATTTATCTTTTTTCATTTTCAGACTACATTTGTGCAAAATAAACAATATTGTTGAAATAATTAAGGTTAGTTTTGAGTATTGAATACAAGAGTAAAATATGGTATAATCTATATGTTATGTGAGATGCTTATTTGTAAAAGCATTTCACAGCATAAATGCTAAATGCCCTGTGCAATAATATGTTATAGATTATTTTTCAAAATGCAAAAGGGCAACGAAAGGAACTGATTAACTATGAGCAGCAACACAAAAAACTGGGGATACGAAAGCGTATTCTATCAGATCTATCCGCTTGGATTCTGCGGAGCACCGTTTGAAAACGACGGTGTAGAGCAGCACAGAATACTTAAAGTGCTTGACTGGATAGACCATATCAAGAAGCTAAACTGCAACGCCGTTTACTTCTCGCCCGTTTTTGAATCGGATACTCATGGCTATAACACACGCGATTATTCAAAGATCGATACAAGACTCGGAACGAACGAGGACTTTAAAAAGGTCTGCGACGCACTTCACGAGGCAGGAATAAAGGTAGTTCTCGACGGCGTTTTCAATCATGTAGGAAGAGGATTTCCCCAGTTTCAGGACGTTATTAAAAGACGCTGGGATTCGCCCTACCGTGATTGGTTCAACATTAATTTCGACGGCAACAGCAATTATAACGACGGCTTGTGGTATGAGGGCTGGGAGGGTCATTACGATCTCGTAAAGCTTAATCTTAAAAATCCGCAGGTTGTCGACCATATCCTTAACGCAGTAAAGGGTTGGATAGATGAATTCGACATTGACGGAATAAGGCTTGACGTTGCGTATTGCCTTGATTTTGATTTTCTAAAGCGTCTTCGCAGCTTTACCGATTCGCTGAAAAATGATTTCTTCCTTGTCGGCGAGCTGCTTCACGGAGATTATTCCCGCTGGGTAAATCCCGAAATGCTTCATTCCGCAACTAACTACGAATGTTATAAGGGTCTTTATTCAAGCTTTAATTCGATGAATATGTTCGAGATTTGCCACTCTCTCAAAAACCGTTTCGGACCTGAAAACTGGTGTCAGTACAGAGGAATGCATCTTCTCTGCTTTGCGGATAATCACGACGTTACACGAATTGCAAGCATTCTTTCAAACCCCGAGCATCTGACGCTCGTTTACACCGTGCTGTTTGGTATGCCGGGTATTCCCTGCATTTATTACGGAAGCGAATGGGGCGAGAAGGCGGAGAAAAGTCAGGGCGACCCTGCGCTTCGTCCTTGTCTTGAAAAGCCTGTTGACAACCAGCTTTCAGAGCTTGTATCAAAGCTTGCCAATGCTCACAGATCGTCTAAGGCGCTTTGCTACGGCGATCTTAAAATACCCGTCCTTACAAACAAGCAGTGTATTATTCAGCGTGATTTCGAGGGCGAAAGAGTATTTGTTGCCGTTAATGCCGACAACGCTCCTTACGTTGCGCACTTCGACGCAGGCTACGGTCTTGCCGACGACCTTATCTCAGGCGTTGTTCACGACTTCGGCGGAGGAAGCGAGCTTGCGCCTATGTCGTATTATATATGGAAATGCAAGTAAAACGATCAAACGCAAAAATACCGCAGTTTTTCGCTGCGGTATTTTTTTAATATATATCGGTAGGAACGATTTTTCTTGTATACTCGTTTTCAAAAACCCCCGTTCCAAGCTGCAATAGTCTGACCGCTCTGTTTTCGAGCGAAACGATACGCTTTGCCTGCTCCGAAGAATTCTCGAGATCTCGCAGAGAGGTTGAGACGGGTATATCGGGTTTGCAGCGGCGCATGACTTCCGTTCCTTTTCGATTAAACGCAAGTATGCGAATATACGGAACGGGCGCAAAATCCTCTTTTGTTATCCCAAGCGTTAACGCAAGCGACGAACGGCGGATACGGGCAAGTGTGAAATTACGAGATTTTATCTTAAGCAAAAGCTCGTTATAGGTCTTTGGCGGCTCTTTTGCGGCGTTTATTATCCTGTCGGCAAGCTGACCGTTTACTTCGGGAAGCTTTAACAGCTCCGCCTTTTCGGCGTTGAGCAGGTTATAAAAGAGAATTTTTTCGATCTCTGACAGACGGCACACGTTTTTTATCGGCGCATTTTCCGGAATAAAATCCCCGACTCCTTCGCCGGCGCTTATCAGCTCTCTTAAATGTGAACCGCACGAATAACCGTCGGCATCCGTTTTGTCATGACCTGCGCCTATCCGCTTTATCGGCATAAGCGAAATATCTCCGTTATATTTTTTCAGCGCATTTATATATTCAATCGCAAGTGTGCTGTTAGGAGATGACAAAACGCTTGAAATATCACTGCCGAAAAGCTGCCTCGCACACTCCGCAAGAGCCTGCGGATAAGATACTCCCTCGCTTGACAAGAGCCTCACTTTAGGGTTATCGTCGAGCGAACGAACTGCCGAGGCTGCTCGTTCAAGCAGATGGGCGTCGTCATATTCCGAGCCGAAAGCGAGAGCGTCAATGCCTAACTGTACTAAAATTTGTACAGCTGACCCGGCAAACCATTTTGCGGCGGAGCATGAATAAGGCGCAGGAAGCTCGACGACCATATCCGCACCGTTAGCGATAGCAGCCGCCGCACGTTCATGCTTTGAACAGACCGCAGGCTCTCCTCTCTGAACCGCACTTGCGCTCATTGCGACAACGACATGAGTAGCGCCAAGGCGGCGAGCCTGAGCAATGAGATAAGCGTGTCCCTTGTGAAACGGGTTAAATTCGGCAACTATACCGACAATTTTCATGATGTTACCTCACATAATTGCAAAATTACAAAATCATACACTTTTATTTTGTGCAAAACATAAAAAATCAATTCATTATGATTTTTTTGCCGAATACCCTTGAAAAAAACCGCATAAATTGATATAATAATATTATATGGGATTTTTTTGCCGTTGTCAAGGCATATTCCCCAATTAAAACTACATTATAAAGGAGAAGAATTTTATGAAAATTCTTGTTGTTAACGCCGGTTCTTCATCGCTCAAATATCAGTTGCTTGACATGAAGGACGAATCGGTAATTGCAAAAGGAAACTGCGACAGAATAGGCATAGGCGGACATATCGCTCACAAGACGGGCGACGGAAGAAGCTTTGAAGCCGACTGCGACTTCCCCACTCATACCGAAGCTTTCGCAAAGCTCGTTGAGGTTCTTACATCGGGCGACGCAAAGGTCATCGACTCGATGGACGAGATCTCGGCTGTCGGACACAGAGTCGTTCAGGGTGCTGAGGTTTTCAAGGAGACCTGCCTTGTTACAGACGAGGTCATCGACAAGATCGACGCACTTTCAGAGCTTGCTCCCGTTCACAATCACCCCAGCGCTCTTGCGCTTCGCGCCTGCCGTGACGTTCTTCCCGAGGGCGTTCCGATGGCTGTTGTTTTCGATACTGCATTCCACGCAACAATGCCGCCCAAGGCATATCTTTACGGACTTCCCTACGAATGCTACGAAGAGCTTCATGTAAGAAAATACGGCTTCCACGGAACATCTCACAGATATGTTTCGGCTGAGCTTGCAAAGCTTATGGGCAAAAAGCCTGAGGAGCTTAAGATAGTTTCCTGTCACCTCGGAAACGGTTCGTCGATCACTGCGGTCGACGGCGGAAAGAGCGTTGACACAACAATGGGATTTACTCCCCTCGACGGACTTATCATGGGAACACGCTGCGGCGCTGTCGATCCGTCGGCGGTAGATTTTGTTGAGAAGAAGAAGGGCTTTACACCCGATGAAATGACAGCTTATATGAACAAGAAGTCGGGCTTCCTCGGAATTTCGGGCGTTTCTTCGGACAACAGAGACATCTCCGCAGCCGCTGCCGAAGGCAACGAGCGCTGCAAGATGGTCGGCGAGCTGTTTACATATCAGATCAAGAAATATATCGGTTCGTACGCCGCAGCAATGGGCGGTATCGACGCTGTTATCTTCACAGGCGGAATAGGCGAAAACGACGCTCCCACAAGAGCAAATTCCTGCGAAGGTCTTGAATTCCTCGGTATAAAGATCGATCCGGAAAAGAATAAGATCAGAGGCGAGGTAACAAAGATTTCTACCGAAGATTCAACCGTTCAGGTATGGGTCGTTCCCACTAACGAAGAGCTTCTTATCGCAAGAGACACTCTCGAGCTTATCAGCAAATAATATTTTTATACAGAATTTCAGCCCGTGTTTTTGACGGGCTGTTTTTTGGTTTTGAAATTACAAAAACGGCTTTACACATAATTATCATAAAACCGATACCGTATTTTCAGAAAAAGAATATAAAAAAATCTGAAAAAGTCTTTTCTTTTAATAAATAATATGGTATAACCCGACTTTCTCACCCCCACCCCCCAAAAAAATTAAAAAAATCCCGAAAAAAAGGGCGTTTAGTACTTGACAAACGCTCT
>JBJERC010000077.1:0-28741 GCA_051882075.1 Oscillospiraceae bacterium
TTCTAAATATTCTTTTGTTTTTTCAGCTGTCTACTTGACAGGGGGCACTTCATTTTTCGGTGTGCCTTTTATTATACCCAAAAACAGAAAGGACAGATATTATGGAACTTAAAGACACAGTTGCACTTATGGAAAGCGACGATTACAAGGACAGATTCAAAGTTGAATATTATCAGACAAAAATCCGTTATGAAAAATTGCATAAAATGTTAATCAAAATTGAGGCAGGTACTCTTGGTTTTCAGTTAAAATGTCCTTCTCATTTGTTAAGAGAGCAGGAGAACGATATGAGGGATTATCTGAAAATTTTGGAAATCAGAGCTGAACACGAGGGCATTGGGCTTTAATCAACATATCTGAATATCAGCACCCTGAGAAATCAAGGTGCTTTTTCTTATACCCAACTTCCGAGGTGACCTAATTGATATTCGCAGTTGATTTTGACGATACGCTGATGATAAACGGCGAGCCGAATGTACGGCTGAATATCGTGAACAAACATTTGTATACATTATTCCAAATAGCTTGACATAAAGAAAACCGCAGTATTGCTCAAAATGCAGCAATACTGCGGTTTTTTAAGTGGTGGAGGCGAGGAGAGTCGAACTCCTGTCCGAAAACCGATCCACACGAATTTCTACGAGTGTAGCTTGTTATTGCGGGCAAGCCCCGTTCCCTCAGAGCCTTGCAAACAAGCAGGCGAGACCCCTTGGTAGACTGCGATACATCAAAGAGCTACAGTCTTTGCTCAATGACGTTCACCACTGATCGACGCCTTTACCTAAGCCGTGGTACTCAAAGGCAAGACGAGCGCTGACTTAAGCAGCAGCTAAAGCAAAATTATCGTTGTCGTCTAATTTTAAAACGTACGCCGTTTAGAGAGTGTGCGCTCCTCTACTCGCTTATCATGCTTCATGATCCCCGTCGAAACCTTTACGCCCCCTTGTGTTATCTGTTGTGCTCCTTGATAGCACGGTCAATGTCACGCTGCGCAGCCTTCTTTGCCATGTCGTCACGCTTGTCGTAGAGCTTTTTACCCTTGCAAAGCCCCATGCAGAGCTTCACCCTGCTGCCCTTGAAATAAAGCGACAGCGGAATAAGCGTAAGCCCTTCCTGCTGAACCTTGCCGAGCAGACGGTTTATCTCCTGCTTGTGAAGCAAAAGCTTTCTTTCACGTCTTGGATTGCGATTGAAGATATTACCCTTTTCGTAGGGAGAAATGTGCATTCCCTTTACAAAACATTCGCCGTTTTCGATAGAACACCATGCGTCTTTGAGATTAACTCCGCCCTGACGTATCGACTTTACCTCAGTGCCGCAAAGCTCAATGCCGCATTCAAGCTTTTCAAGCACGAAATATTCGTGATAAGCCTTTCTGTTGTCGGCTATCTGCTTTGTTGATACTTTCTCAGCCACATTCCTCACCTTCCCTTCGGGTAGTATTTTATTATATCATTTATTAGTTTTCCTGTCAATAGTCAATCGGATATTTAACAGAAATTTAACATCTATCACTCGATTATAACGTATTCGCAAATAACAGCAACGTCAAGCTTGTTAAATGAGTCAAGAAGCTCCAGCTCGTCAATGCTGCTGAAATATCCTATCTGCTCTCTGAGTCCGACAATTTCCTGAGCAAGCTCGTATGAGATCAAAAGCGCTGAGGCGATCTCCGAAGCGTCGGCTGTATTGATATTAACATATGAATATGTCGGCTCATCAACAGAAGGCACGTCTTCGGGCGGCTCCTCCTCGATGATAACGACAGCCTCCTCCGCCTGCGGCTGACTCTGAGTTTGTTCGCCCGTGCCGCCGCCTGCGGACGAATCATCGGGAACATACGGAATATACACGCCGCTTTCAACATAGAGGTATTTTTTCAGCGTTTCAATAGTCTTCTCGCCAATTCCGTCGATCTCGATAAGCATATCAATGCTTGTTATCGTTCTCTCACTGCGAAAATCAATTATCTTCTGCGCCGTTTTCTCGCCGATACCATCGATATATAAAAGCTGTTCAAACTCCGCACTGTTTATGTCGAGCGGAAAATCGGGCGGCGGCTCGGCGGAAGAGGTCTGCTCGTCAGCGCCGCCGACAGAAGACAAAACCGACTCCTCACTTTCCGAGGCGTTATTTTCAGAGCCGCTTTCATAATAGTTCACTTTCGATTCGCTTTTCGAGCTGACCGACGCACCGACAAAAGCCGCTCCGAATGCAACGAGCACAAGCAGCAGAATATATAAAGCATAGTCCCTTTTAACAAGGTTTCCCTTTTCCGTATCTTTCATATCTGCCCCGTCAATATGACGTACATTTAAATCCTAATAATCTTCAGATTATATAATCGTCGGCATATCGCTCGCTTTCCGTATTATCAAGAATATCCTGAAGCGTTATTCCGTCGACGGTCTCAGAAATCGCCTTATCAAGCTTTTTCCATACATAAAGCGTCTGACAGTATTCACTTCTCGGACACTGATTCACTTCGTCGTCAAGGCAGGAAACAGGCGCAAGCGAACCCTCGGTAAGCCTCAATATCATGCCGACCGTGTAATCCTTCGCCTCCATCGCAAGACGATAACCGCCCTGAGATCCTCTGATGCTTTTTACATATCCCGCCTTGCTGAGAACAGTAATAATCTGCTCCAGATACTTTACAGAGATCTGCTGGCGGTCGGCGATTTTTTTGAGCGGGATATTAACGTCGCTCTGCTGGTTTTCAGCAAGATCAAGCATAAGTCTTAACGCATAGCGTCCTTTTGTGGAAATGTGCATTACAAGCTCTCCTTCAAATCATACTATTTATATATATTATAATCCAATGAAGAAAGTTTGTCAATAGTATTTTTCACCTGTTATCTATCTTTTCGGGATAAAGGTCGTGATTCAGAAGTCTGTCAAGGGCGGCTTTTTCCCATACTGTTCCCTTTCTGCCGTAATTGCAGTAGGGGTCGATCGAAATTCCGCCCCGTGGGGTGAATTTTCCCCACACCTCGATATACTTCGGGTCCATCAGCTTTATAAGGTCTTTCATTATTATGTTCACGCAGTCCTCGTGAAAATCGCCGTGATTTCGAAAGCTGAAAAGATAAAGTTTCAGCGATTTGCTCTCGACCATTTTCACGTCGGGAACATACGAAATATAGATCGTCGCAAAATCAGGCTGACCTGTTATCGGACAAAGGCTTGTAAATTCGGGGCAGTTGAATTTTACAAAATAGTCGTTTTCCTGATGCTTGTTAATAAACGTTTCAAGCACCTCTGGGGTGTATCCGTAAGAATACTCCGTCTGCTTTGAGCCGAGCAGAGTTATATCTTTTATTTCCTCATTCGTTCTCATACTATCTCCTTTCATTCCACATATCCGACAGGGTCGCAAAGACCGTTTGCTTCAAAAGCCTTTCTTCTGTCGATACAGGTGCCGCATTTTCCGCACTGCTTCTCGCCGCCCTCATAGCAGCTCCATGTCAGATGAAAGGGTGCGCCGAGCTGAGTTCCTATCTTTACCACTTCCCTTTTAGGCATAGAAACAAACGGCGCTTCAACCGTAAGCTGTCCGCCGCTGCCTAAAAATATTGCGTCGCCCATAGCTTTGTTAAATTCGGGCGAACAGTCGGGATATGCGTTTCCTGCGCTGTCGTCGCCGTGCGCTCCGTAATATATAACGCCGCAGCCCTTTGATATAGCGATCGCCGCCGCAGAGGACAAGAACAGACCGTTTCTGAACGGAACATAGGTCGAAACGGGCGAGCCGTTTGTCTTTGTTATCTGACTGTCATAGGCTTCGTGCGGAATCTCCTTATCGGAATGTGAAAGCAGCGAGCAATCGGAAAATTTAAACATCTCGCTTAAATCAAGCAGGATATGTTCTATACCGTAAAAGTCTGCGACCGCCTTTGCGGAAACTATCTCCTTTGAATGTTTCTGACCGTATGTTACAGAAAGCGCAATAACGTTTTCTTTTTCGAATTTATCCGCCGCAACGGCAATGCAAGCCGTGCTGTCGATCCCTCCGCTCGAAAGAACAAGAGCTTTCATATTATCATTCCTTTCACAAATTATCTCATCATAAGGCGGTTTTGCAAGCCAATATCAGTTTCAAATTTTCCGCAAAGCGTTGTCGTATAGGTCTTTGAGGTAACGTTTTTTATACCCCTCGCCGTCATGCAGCTGTGGTGCGCCTCGATAAGAACGGCGACGTCCTCCGAACCCGTAGCCTTTTTCATAACGTCGGCAATATCGCTGCCTATCCTCTCCTGAAGCTGCAAACGCTTTGTCACCATGTCGGTAATGCGTGCGATCTTGCTAAGCCCGATGACCTTGCCGTGAGGAATATATGCAACGGTTATCTTCATGTCGTACATCAGCGCAAGGTGGTGTTCGCAAAAGCTGAACGCATTTATGTCACGGACGATAACCATGTCGCTGCTGTTTGAGGGCGAATCGAACGACTTGTCAAACATTTTTGCGATCTCGTCGTTTGAATAATTCATGCCCTCAAGAAGCTCCTCATACATATTCGCCGCACGCTGAGGGGTGTCCTTTAGTCCTTCACGTTCGGGGTCGTCGCCGAGCGCTTTAAGTATTCCGTGAATGTGATATTTTAGTGCTTCCTTATCAATAGCCATATTTTTTACCTCTTTATACGCCTTTTTTGTCGGGATCCCAGATGAATTTGTGCATTTGCAGCTGGAAATTCACGCCGTTTAATTTTTTTCTCTTCATAAATTCAACCGCTTCGGCAGGCGCAAGCTTTCCGAAAACGCAGCTGAAATAAACCTTGCGTCTTTTTGTAAGCTCATATTTGTTAATTATTTCATACGCTCGTTCAAGATCAGCGACGTCGGAGCAAACAAATTTAACGACGTCGCCGCTTTCAAGTATATCAAAATTTGAAAGCAGCATTTTATCTTCCATTCCGCTCGATGGCAGCTTATAATCCATTGTAAAATGCGGTCTTGAGCCTTTGTCGGTCGGTTTAAGAGCAACGCTTCCGTTCGTCTCGACCTCGACCCACAAGCCTGACTTAACAAGCTTTCCGATAAGAATTTCAATGCCGTCGTGAAGAAGCGGTTCGCCGCCCGTAAGCGTAACGTTCGTCACGCCTGTGCTTATTATATATTCAAAAATATCCTGCGCCGAAAGAAGCTCGCCCTCGTAATCAAAGCGTTTCGCCCATTTCGTATCGCAATAAGGGCAGGCGAGATTACAGCCTGCAAGCCTTATAAAAACCGCAAGCTGACCTGCTCGGCTGCCTTCGCCGTTTATGCTTACAAATTTTTCCGCAACATTAAACATACTTTCACTCCCGTCACTCCTCGTAGACAGCGCAGTTTACCGCCGTTTCGTAAACGCTGACACGCTTGACGGCAAACCCCTTTTGCTTCATAAGCTCAAAGAAATGCTTTGCAAAATTTTCCGCAGTCGGTCTGAAACTTACCTGCTTTAAGCTGAAATTTTCCGCACAAAGCGCCGAAACGGTCTCCGGACGAAGTGTTCCGCTTTCGTAGATCAGCGTATGATCGAAGCTGTCGGCGATCGATCTTACCTCAGTTTTCAGAACACCGAAATCGGTTATCATTCCTCTGTGCTGACCCTCTTGGCAGATATTTTCGCTGTAAATTTCAACCGATATTTTCCATGTATGTCCGTGAATATTACTGCACTTTCCCTCATAGCCTGCAAGAAAATGTGCGCTGTCAAACGTTGCCTCGGTTTTTAATAGATACATTAGCTTTCCTTTCTTCAACAAAAAAATGCTATGCCCCGTGGGAGCATAGCAAACACACGCTTATGTAGTTTAGCCAGTCCCGGTTTTGTTTAGTGACAGGAAGGTACAAATGAACTGTCATATAAATTCTTCGCTGCGTTTACGCTTTTAAACGAAAACGCAGCGGAAGCTGTTTTTAATAGAATCTGTTCTTCATCTTCTTGATGATGATAACGGCAGCAACAGCTATTCCGATAACTACCACCACAACAACAATGATGCTAACAGGATTTATCTTGTCGCTCTGTTTGTCAACGGTCGTATCCGTCTTTTCGACCTGTTTATTATCCTTGATCTGAAGCTCTTCGATTATCTCTCTCGGCTCAGCCTTTGCATTGTAATTATCAATATTCTTTACAAATCTGTTGTTTCCGAAATCGTCGGGAAGCTCGATGATGATATTATCAAGATAAAGCACATTTCCCTTCATCTTGTTAACGCAGGGGATCTCAAATATGAACTTGGTAGCCGCCTCGGTCGTCATTGCCGGAACTGTAATTACCGCCTTACGGTACTGCGTTACGTTATCGTCGAGAGCGGTGTTGACCTTGAGCTGAAGGGGATTGTCAAGACGAACGTAGTTATCGTCAGTAGGATATACCCAGACGCTCGAACCTAAAAGTGCGTCTGAATCCTCATCAGTAAGTCTGTAAGCAAAGTAGAAGGTACAGCCGTTAAAGGACGAAAGCGAAAAATCCTCGCTGTTAAGCTCAACGCCCATAATGCTCATCTTGTCTGTTTCCTCATCCTCAGGTGCGTCGGGATAGAGCAGATTATTGTCAGCGTCACGAACCATTCCCGAAATAGGTGTATAGCCTTCAACGCCCTTTGAGTCGGCGGAAATTCTTGCCGAAGCGCCCTGATAATAGGTGTCTCTGTCGTGAGAGATCTTTAAGCCGGCCTTCTCTGAGTCACGGCTTAAGTGAATATAATCCTTGAAGTTCTCACTGTCGAATGACAAAGCGGGATATCCGTCGGGCGAAAGCTTTTCAGCGTCAGCAGTGATCTCAAACAGCTGAGGCTCCTTTTCTTCCTCTGCCGAAACAGTAACGGCTGCCATCGAAAGCGCCATTATAACTGCGGCGGAAGCTGAAACAATACGTTTTAATATCATAGGAAAATACCTCTTTTCTATTATTAAGCTTCAATAAACACATTCTTTATTTTACACTATATCTTTTACTTTGTCAAGCGTTTTTTTCTTCTGACATTGTTAAATTATAATGAAATTCCAAGGAATTCAAAATAGTTCTTATCAGGCATTTTGCTGACGCTCGTGACCTGCCACTCGGGGTCGGACTCGGTAAGTCTGTAGGCAACGCACATGACCTCCTTGCCGTCGGCGTCCTTCTGTACCGTCCAGCCGACGTCGGGAACAACTCCCCTTGTGCCCTTTCTCGTTATCGTCTTCTTGATACCCTTCTGATTAAGCGAGAAGAATTTAAGATTTATATCCTGTCCGTGAGGAACGACATATATCTTAACGCAGCCTCGGTTGCTGTCCTTTACGTCGGTGAGATAAAAGCGGTATCTTCCGTCGGGCGAGATAGTGTTTTCCTCGTCCATAACCTCGGAAAGATGAGCCATCTGATCTCTGTAATAGGTGTAAACTGTGGTATTCTTATCCATGTCGATATCGAGCAGCGTTTCAACGTCCGAGCCGCCGAAAAGCATATTGCAGACAACGTAAGCTACGATACCAAGCACATAAAGCAGCAGATATATAGTACCCATTATGACCTTGAGCGTTTCGCCCGTTCCAGCCGCAAAAAATATCACGATAGCGACAATGAACGCCGGAACGAAAAGAATCCAGTTGCCCATATTGAACAGCAGCAGACAGAACACTATCGGCAACAGCAGCACGCTTATTATCCTCGTTACAAGAATTTCTCTCGAATAGATCATAAGCAGCATGAACACGAGCGAAGCGACTGCGTATATCACAAGGAACGAAGCCTGTTTTCCGGGTACGAATTCAAGATCGTAAAGGAACGTCGCATAGGTCAGCAGCGTTATTACAGCTGCATAAGCGACTGTAAAGATCGAAACGCAGCGTTTTACCCACACGTTAGACAATAATTCTTTCATTTATAAAACAGATCCTTTCATAAGTTTTGCGTCTTTCTTTTATCACAAATATCAAAAATTTCCGTGCGTCAGGTGATTATCACCTGTTCGCCGCCCGACAGACCGCTTATTATTTCGGTCTTGTCGCCGTCCTCGATCCCCGTTTCTACGTCCTGCTCTATCTTTGTACCGTCAATGAGCAGATTAACGTATGTGCGGCTTTTTGTCTTTTTGACCGCCTCGGTCGGAACAAGAACGGTATCAAGCTTTGAATAAACCTCAAAGCAGCATTTTACACCCATATCTCCGAGATCGGCGTCCTCGTCGGGAAGGATAACATAGGTATATATCTTCATTCCGCCGACGTCGTTATTTATTACGTCGACGACCTTGCCGCCCGCCTTCGAAACGCCCTGTTCAAGCGAGACCCTTGTGCCGAAATTGACGTTTTCAAGCGGATTGTCGTAAACCTCGCAGATAAGATACGACTGAGAATGGTCGGAGATCGTGCCGAGCGACTGTCCCGATTTTACCTCCGCACCCTCAATAACGATATTCTTTGCGCCCTTCTGATCTGCAATATCCTTTCCGAACGCCGTTTCCTTGTCGGGTCTGAAAACGCCGCTACAGGGAGCGTAAACGCTGTAATCCTCAAGCGAAGCCGCAAGGTGATCGTATTCGAGCATAACTACCTCGAGCTGAGTCTTGGCAAGCTCTATCTCGGTAGCCGAGCCGCCCTCGCTAAGCAGCGTGTTAACGGTTTTCTGCGCCTGATCGACATAAACCTGTTTCTCTTCAAGCTTACGGTCAAGCTCCTCCGAATCTAAAACGCAGAGAAGATCGCCTTTTTCAACGGAGTCGTTTTCCTCGACTTCGATAGACTCTATCCTTCCGCTGATTTTAAAGGTAACGTTCTCGAGATAGGGATATCCGAATTCGCCGTCGATATAATATTTTTGCGAAATATCGCCGATAACCGCTTCTTCGGTCTTATAATCAACCTTGTCCGACTCATATATCGGCACGACAATTTCCTGACCGTCCTTTTTTGAAGAACAGCCGCAGGCGGAAACAGCAGCGATAAGAGCAAGCAAAAATGCGATTTTTTTCATAATAAAAACCTCGTAAAAGAGTCTGACCATAGTAAACGACATAAAAATTTTCACTTAGACCGACCACAGATGCTGCGATTTTTGCAGCTGTGGTCGGGATAAGTTAGAAAATTTATGTCGTTTACTATAACAACTATTATTATAACATTTTTAATTAAAAGGTGCAAGTGCAAAAATATATATTGTATAACTGCACAATATAAGATGCGATAATTTGTGCAGATTAACAATCTAAAAGATACACGATAACAGAATTTGAAAGCAGAAAACCCCTGTCTGTAAGCCGAAGCCTTCCGTTATCAATGACCGCAAGCCCGTTTCTGACAAGCTCGGCGGCTTTTTTAAACACCCTGTCGGCAAACGCCGTATCTGAAAGACCAACAAGACGGCTTTTTTCAATGCCGTCGGAGGTTCTCAGCGACAGCATTATGTATTCCTCAAGACGGTCGGGTTCAGGATCTGTGAGTACGTTTTTTTGGACAGTTGAATTAATAAAATCCTCAATATCACGGGGACACTCATATCTTTTTCCCTTATAATCCGAATGTGCCGAAGGACCTATCCCGATATACGGCGAAAGCGTCCAGTATTTCATATTATGCTGTGAGCGGCTGCCCTCTTTCGCAAAATTTGACACCTCGTAATGCTCAAATTCCTCAGCTGCAAGCCGTTCGCAAAGGCTCAGATAAAGCTCGCACATAAGCTCCTCATCGGCGGTTTTTTTACGCACCTTATCGCAGTCAAAGGCTGTTCCCGGCTCGATTTTCAGCATATAAGCCGAAATGTGCGTTATCGGTAGCGAAAGCAGCTTATCCGCCGTTTTTCCGAGAGAAAAAATATCCTGCCCGTCAAGACCGAGCATTAAATCGCAGGAAATATTGTCAAATCCTGCTTTTTTTGCATTTTCAACGGCATCCACCGCCGTTTTTTCATCGTGAAGCCTGCCTAAAAACGCAAGCTGTCTGTCATCAGCCGACTGAAAGCCGAACGAAAGGCGGTTTATGCCGACGCTTTTATATGCGGAAAGTTTTTCGTAATCGACCGTACACGGATTTGCTTCAAGAGTCGTTTCGGGGTCGTATAAGTGTACGTTTTTTTGTACACAGTCCATAATTCTGTACAGTTGTACAGGTGTGAGCAGCGAGGGCGTTCCGCCGCCGAAATATATCGTATCGGCGCAAATACCGTCGTTTTTAAAGCTCTCGATATTCCTGCACACCGCCTCGGTATACCTATCCGCAAGCTCCTCCGAATACTTTACCGAATAAAAATCGCAGTAGGGGCATTTTCTTAAGCAGAACGGAACGTGGATATAAATGCCCGTCAGCCCGTTCACTTTTCGTCCTCCGAAAAAGCGTTTTCAATCGCCGAGGCTGAGGCTTCGCTGTTGCTGCGGAATTTACAGACCGCCTTTTTTATCCCGAGCCTTGCGAAATAGATGACGTAGGACAGCAGAAGAAGCGAAAACGCAGCCGACCAGTATCTTGCCCAATCGCTGAGCGGAAGGCTGAAATATTCGGAATTTGACTCAAGCCACGACCTTATCGCAGGGTGAATTATCACATAACCGATAAGGCTTAATATCACCGAAGAAAACGCATAGGACGTAATTCCGAGCATTGCGCTTTTTACAGGCAGCGAGGAAAATTTTACCCCCGCAAAGACCGCCCAAGCCGCAGCAAATATCAGCGCCGCAGTCTTTGAGATATTTGCGTAGACCTCTCCGAGTATCGGCAGTACGGCAGCCGAGCCGAGCGCAAAGCATATAAAATATTTCATTGCCCTGTCAAGCTCTTTCATATTGCCTCCTTTGTTTTACAGCGTCAGTCCTCGTCAAGTTTCAGAACCGACATGAACGCTTCCTGCGGCACCTCTACGCTGCCGAGCTGACGCATACGCTTTTTACCTTCCTTCTGCTTTTCAAGCAGCTTTTTCTTTCTTGTAATATCGCCGCCGTAGCACTTTGCGAGAACGTCCTTTCGCATTGCCTTAACGGTCTCTCTTGCTATAATTTTTCCTCCGATAGCCGCCTGAATAGGTACTTCAAACAGCTGTCTTGGGATATTGTCTTTAAGCCGCTCGCATATCTTTCTTCCTCTTGCATAAGCCTTATCGGCATGAACGATGAACGAAAGTGCGTCGACAACGTCGCCATTTAGCATAATGTCGAGCTTAACGAGCTTGCTCTGCTGATAGCCGAGCATTTCATAATCAAACGACGCATATCCCCTCGTGCGTGATTTGAGCGCATCAAAGAAATCGTAAACTATCTCGTTGAGCGGAAGTTCATAATGCAGGTCGACCCTGTTCTCGTCAAGATATTCCATATTCTTGAAGCTGCCGCGTCTGTCCTGACAAAGCTCCATTATATTTCCGACAAATTCAGGCGGCGTGTAAATGTCAGCCTTTACCATAGGCTCTTCCGCCGAAGCGATAAGCGCCGGGTCGGGATAGTTCGAGGGGTTGTCTATCATAATAGTACTGCCGTCGGTGAGGTTTACCTTATAAATAACAGACGGCGCAGTTGTGATAAGGTCTAAATTATATTCCCTTTCAAGCCTCTCCTGAATAATCTCCATATGAAGAAGCCCCAGAAATCCGCAGCGGAAGCCGAAGCCGAGAGCGGCGGACGTTTCGGGTTCAAAGGACAGCGAAGCGTCGTTGAGAACAAGCTTATCGAGAGCGTCTCTTAAGTCGGGATATTTTGCTCCGTCAGCAGGATAAACGCCCGAATATACCATCGGATTTACCTTCTTATATCCCGGAAGCGGCTCGCTGCAAGGGTTGTCGGCAAGCGTTACGGTATCGCCGACCTGCGTATCTCCGATATACTTTATAGACGCTGCGATATATCCTACCTCGCCTGCATGAAGTTCTCCGACAGGAACAAGGTCTGTCGCTCCCATATAGCCTATCTCGACCGTCTGGAAAAGTGCGCCTGTCGCCATAAGCTTAATCGTGTCGCCCGTTTTAAGACAGCCCTGCATAACTCTTACATAGATTATTACGCCCTTATACTGATCGTAATAGCTGTCGAAAATAAGCGCCTGAAGCGGTTCGTCGTCGCTGCCCGTCGGCGCAGGAATGTCTGTGATAACACGTTCAAGCACTTCCTTGACGTTAACGCCCATTTTCGCCGAGATCCTCGGTGCGTCAAGCGCAGGAATGCCGATAACGTTCTCGACCTCCTGACAAACTCTTTCGGGGTCGGCTGAGGGCAGGTCGATCTTATTTACGACAGGCACGACCTCAAGATCATGCTCGATAGCAAGATAGGTGTTTGCCAAAGTCTGAGCCTCGATGCCCTGCGATGCGTCGACGACAAGCACAGCGCCCTCGCAGGCGGCAAGCGAACGGGATACCTCGTAATTAAAGTCAACGTGACCGGGAGTGTCGATAAGATTGAAAACATAATCCTCGCCGTTATCGGCATGATATTTGAGTCTTACCGCTCTCGCCTTGATAGTAATTCCCCGCTCACGCTCTATATCCATATTATCGAGCAGCTGATCCTCCATATCACGAAGCGCAACGGTATCGGTAAGCTCGAGAATCCTGTCGGCAAGTGTCGATTTGCCATGGTCGATATGCGCAATAATGCAGAAGTTTCTGACGTTTTTCTGATCCATATATTTAGTCCTCTCTGAAGAAAAGTATCTATTTAATAATATTATATTATAACATATTTTTTATAGCTTGTCAAACACAAAGATACAACGAAAATATTTGATCATCCTTGTACAAATATGCTTAAATCGGCAAAAAAACAGCGAGAAATTTGGCAAATATGCTTGACAATCGGGGTGCGGTATGGTATAATATAGGTATTAACAAATCGTACAAATTTAATTTGGATAATTTGTTTACATTTTTTGATAAGGAGTGTTTTATTATGGGAAGATTACAGGATAAGGTAGCTATCGTTACAGGTTCTACCAGCGGAATCGGAATCGGAATTGCCGAGCTTTATGCGGCAGAGGGCGCAAAGGTCGTTATCTGCGGCAGACGTAAGGAAAAGGGACAGGCTGTTGTCGACAAGATAGTTGAGGCAGGCGGAGAAGCATATTATCACTTCCTCGACCTTACCGATATTTCAACTATCGAAACTCTTTTTGCCGACACCGCCGAGAAATACGGAAAGATTGATATTCTTGTCAACAATGCGGCAAACGTTGGTCTGCCCGACGGACGTGTTGACGAGCTCAGCCTTGAAATGTGGGACAATATTTTCAACAGCGATATAAGAGGAACTTTCTACGCTATAAAGTGCATTATTCCCTATATGCAGAAGAACGAAAACGGCGGTTCGATAATCAATATCGGCTCGATGGCTTCATGCTCGGGCGACCTCGGTTCTACTGCTTATGCCTGCGCAAAGTCAGGAGTTGACACGCTTACGCAGTACACCGCTTTACAGTACGGCAAGCAGAATATCCGCTGCAACTGCGTTCGCCCCGGTCTTATCGTAACTCCTCAGAATGCGGCTTACGTTCCCGACGCTCTCAAGGAGATATTCTTAAGCAACATAATGGTAAACAGATACGGAGTTCCCGAAGATATCGGACATATGTGCGTTTACCTCGGCTCTGACGAAAGCAGCTACTTTACCGGACAGATCTTAAACGTTGACGGCGGTCTTAACTCGCACGTTCCTACCGTTGCACAGTTCAAGCAGCTCAATTCGCGTACATGGTAAAATAATACAGAATATAATTTCGGCACGGTGCAGCTTTTGCGCCGTGTCTTTTTTTATTAAACAGACTTTTGCTTTTTTAAAGCCGACAGTTTCTGAAATTGTTCAAAATCTATTGCAATTCTTTTCAAAATGTAGTATAATAACAATGTATGCATAAATACGGGGTCTTACTCCGTTTTCACGCAAATAAACTAAGCAAAGGATATGAGGAACATGAACAGAAAATACGGTCTTCTCGGAGAAACTCTTGGGCACACCATGTCGCCGCCCATACATAAGGAGCTGTTCGACTTAAAAGGCAGAGAATTCTCTTATGAAATAATCGAGCTTACGCCTGAGGAGCTTGATAAAAACACCGACAGTGTAAATTCGCTTGCAGGCTACAACATAACGATACCGCACAAAATGGGTATTATCAAGCATATCGACAAGCTTGACGAAACCGCAAAGCGCTATAACTCGGTAAACTGCGTCGACAACAAGGACGGTACGCTTACCGGCTACAACACCGACTGCGTAGGATTTCTTGAAACAATAAGAGCGATGAACGCCGACCTCGGCGGAAGAGTGCTGCTTATCGGCTGCGGCGGAGTAGGAAGAATGATGGCAATAGAGGCAGCTCTTGCAGGCGCAGAACTTTATATCGCCGTGCTTTCGTCGGATATGCCGCTTGCAAAGCAGGCTGAAACGGAAATAAAGCAAATGAAGCCCGACGCAAAAATAAATATCGTGCTTAATACCGAAATAGATACTTCTCTGACATACGACCTGCTTATGAATGCCTGCCCCGTTGGTATGTACCCGAAGATAAACGCCTGCCCCGTGCCAGACGAGGTCATCGCCTGCGCAAAGGCTGTTTTCGACGTCATCTATAATCCCGGCGAGACTCAGCTAATCAAAAAGGCAAAGGCACACGGCATAACCTGCTCGGGCGGAATGGCAATGCTCGTATGGCAGGCTGTAAAGGCTCACGAGATATGGGACGGCGACAAATACACCGACGAAGAGGTCGCAGAGATAATCGTAAAAATGCAGGAGCAGGTCAAGCTCGACTTCCCTATCGTATGACAAAAGGAGCGTAAACAGATGATAAAAAAGAACAAGCCCGTTTACCTCTGCGGATTTATGGGCTGCGGAAAATCGACGGTCGGCAAGCTTCTCGCAAAAAAACTCGGCAAGGATTTTATCGACCTTGACGACTATATCGAACAGCGTGAGGGCATGACTATTCCCGAAATATTCGAGCAAAAGGGCGAGCCGTATTTTCGGCAGAAAGAATGTGAATATCTTGCAGACCTTCCCGCTTCGGCAGGTGTTGTCGCAACGGGCGGCGGAACGCTGCTTAAAAAAGAAAACGGAGATCTTGCAAAGTCGCTCGGCACGGTAGTCTATATCGACGCACCGTTTGAGCTTTGCTATAACAGGATAAAGGACGACAGAAACCGCCCTATCGCCTTTAATTCGACAAGAGAACAGCTGCTTGAACGCTTCGAGCAGAGAAAGCCGCTTTACATAGAAAATTCAGAATTTTCGGTAAACGGCAGCGGCACGCCGATGCAGATAGTCAATGAAATAATCGGATAAACTTTATTTTTGAAAGGACATGATCTAAAATGAACAAGAAAATTGCAGTTATCAAGGGCGACGGAATAGGTCCCGAAATTGTTACCGAGGCAATGAAGGTGCTTGATAAGGTTGCAGAAAAATTCGGACACACCTTTGATTACACACAGCTTTTAATGGGCGGCTGCTCGATCGACGCAAACGGAGTTCCGCTTACAGACGAAACTATCGCAGAGTGCAAGGCAAGCGACGCTGTACTTATGGGCTCTATCGGCGGAAATACGAACACTTCGCCGTGGTACAAGCTGCCTGCAAATCTTCGCCCCGAAGCAGGACTTCTCAAAATACGCAAGGAGCTCGGACTTTTTGCAAATCTTCGTCCCTGCCTGCTTTATCCGCAGCTTTCGGGCGCTTGTCCGCTTAAAACCGAGATAAGCTCAAAGGGATTTGATATGCTTATCATGCGTGAGCTTACCGGCGGACTTTATTTCGGCGAGAGAAAGACTGAGGAAATTGACGGTGTTATGACTGCTGTCGACACGCTTTCTTACAACGAAAACGAGATAAGAAGAATTGCCGTTAAAGCCTTTGAAGTCGCAATGAAGAGAAACAAAAAGGTTACGAGCGTCGACAAGGCGAACGTTCTCGATTCTTCAAGACTTTGGAGAAAGATCGTAAACGAGGTAGCCGCAGATTATCCCGAGGTTACGGTCGAGCATATGCTCGTCGACAACACTGCAATGCAGCTCGTTAAGGACCCTGCGCAGTTTGACGTTATGGTAACGGAAAATATGTTCGGAGATATTCTTTCGGACGAGGCTTCGATGATAACAGGCTCTATCGGAATGCTTCCGTCGGCAAGCATGAACGAAACAAAGTTCGGTCTTTACGAGCCGAGCGGCGGTTCTGCGCCTGATATTGCAGGACAGAACAAGGCTAATCCTATCGCAACGATACTTTCAGCCGCAATGATGCTCCGTTATTCGTTCGACATGACCGCCGAGGCTGACGCTGTTGAGGCGGCTGTTGAAAAGGTTCTCGACGAAGGCTTCAGAACGGGCGACATTATGGCTGAGGGCTGCAAGCAGGTCGGATGCGACGAAATGGGAACGCTTATTGCACAGCGTATCTGAAAAAGCATTGAATATTAACTGTACCCATTAAGAGAAAAAAAGACAGGAAAGGCAGACAATTATAATGAAGAAAGCTAATAAACCAAACGGCAGAACAAAGGCGGCTAATATAAAAAAGCTGTGTTCGCTTATTATTCCGCCGCTGTTTGTTTTCTGCTATATGCTTTTTAACTACAAACAAAACGATATGTACCCGTTCGGTACAAAAACTATGTCGTGGTGCGATATGTCGCAGCAGGTAGTACCGCTGCTCAATCAGTTCAAGGATATTTTAGAGGGCAAGGATTCGCTCTTTTTAAGCTTCAAGAACTCTGGCGGAATGAACCTTTACGGCGTATTCTTTTTCTTCCTCGCAAGTCCGTTCACATTCCTTGTGAAGTTCGTTGCAAAGGAAAACATGATGATGTTCGCAAACATTCTTGTCGCCCTTAAAATGTCATACTGCGCATTTACCGCCGCACTTTGCATTTGCGACACAAGAAAAAAGCTTGACTGTCCGAGCGTGATATTTTTAAGCGTGCTTTACCCTTTCTGCGGATATACCATGATGTATTATCAGAATATCATCTGGCTTGACATGATGTATCTTTTCCCGCTGCTTATCATGTCCTTTTACCGCATAACAAAAAAGCAGAACCCCGTAATGTATATCCTCGTCCTTTCGGCAATGGTAACGGTAAACTATTATATCAGCTATATGATAGTTGTATTTATCCTGCTTTTCGTCGGCGTTTATACATTAAGAAACCTTAAAAGCAGCTATTGCAGCAGGATCTGCCGTGAGTTTTTTATAGGCTCGCTTATCGCCGCTCTGCTTACAACGGTAGTGTGGCTGCCGTCGCTTATTCAGTATGTAAGCTCAGGAAGAGGCGAAACGGGAATGTTCGACTCGCTTGCGGCTTCATACTTTGTCGCCTCGTATCAGACCACTATTCCGATGCTTTTCTGCTCAGCTTTTCTGTTCGTCATACTTTTGTGCGATATCGTTTCAAAGAGAGAACGCAGCGACAGAAACAAACGGCTGCTTGCGCTGCTTGGGATCACGCTTATCCCCTTTATCGTCGAACCGATAAACAAAATGTGGCACACGGGAAATTATATGTCATTCCCCTGCCGTTTCGGATTTATACCGATATTCCTTGCAATACTCTGCGCAGCCTATGCGCTCGAGAATAACTTTGATTACAAAAACAAGCTCTTTCTTTATCTGTTCAGCGGACTTGTCTCGCTCGGAACAATTTACTGCTGCTACCGCTTTGTTACAATAACAAGAAAGAACAATATCGACCCGATAAGCAAATATTCAAGAACGCTATGGGGCGACGATACCTCTTTCAAGCTGCTGCTCGGCATTTTCGTTATGTTTATAATAGCATATGCCGTTATCTACGCCTCATACAAAAAGGGATTTATTTTCAAGAATATTTTCCTCTTTCTTTCGGCTGCGGTCTTTCTTATCGAAAGCTGGAACTACTCGGCTATCTATATGGTTCACCCGGCTGAAAATAACGAAAAAACAAACGAATATCAATCGGAGGTCTACGACCTTGAAAACAGGATCGACGACGGCGATTTTTACCGTGTAAAATCATACTCCAAGCTTTACAATAACAATATGATAGGCGCTCTCGGGTATAACTCGATAGGTCACTACACCTCGCTAAACAGCAGGGATTATATGTTCACAATGAAGCGTATAGGATACAGCGGCGTGTGGATGGAAACGGCTTCCGTCGGCGGAACAAGGCTTACAGACGCTCTGCTCTCGATCAAATACGAGATAAACGGCGGAGTCGACGGCTGCGAACAGATCTACCAAAGCGACGCCGGCTCGATTTACAGACTTCCCGACTATCTGCCTATGGGACTTCTGCTTGAAAAGGGTGCGCTTGACAAATGCGCCGAGATACCAAAGGAGCTGACGAGAACGCAGGTTCAGCAGTATCTTAGCGAAAGCATTTTCGGCGAAAGCGTCATCACGGAGCACGAACCGCTTAACGGTATAGAACAGCACATGGGTAGGACTTATCTTGAAAAGGGCGACAGCGTTTATTTCAACGTAAAGACAAACGGCAGAACGACCGTTTATCTCGACTGTTTTGACGAACTTACAAACCACCTTTCCGAGCCTATTTTCGACTCTCTGAGCGTAAACGTAAACGGGGAGATCGTTGACTCAAGCTATCCCTCTGCGACAAACAACGGAGTTTTAAGACTCGGCGATTACTGCGGCGAGGAGCTGAACATCTGCGTTACGGTTCTCAAGGATATAGAATGCGGCTCGTTCGGAATTTTCAGCCTTGACTCCGACAGGCTTGCAGAGCTTTGCGGCACAGCCGAGGGGGCATATCTTAACGTCGACGGAAACGGTCTTTCGGGAAGCTGCAAGACCGACAGCGCAAAGACCTGTTTTGTAAGCGTGCCCTACGACAGCAATTTCAAGATAAAAGTAAACGGCAAGGAAACGGAATACAAAAAGGCGTTCTCGGATTTCATCTGCTTTGACGTTCCGAAGGGCGAAAACGAGATAAAGATAACCTATATCCCGAAAGGCTTCACCGCCGGCGTTATCGTAAGCGTTATCGGTGCTGCGGCTTTTGCGGCTTATCTTTTCCTGCGCAAAAAGTTAAACAGATCGATAAAGATTGACACAGCGCTCAAATACACAATGCTCACCGTTTCGGCGCTTGTATTCTTTGCAGTTTATATCATGCCGCTTATCGTTAATATTTTCAGCATGGAGCTTGAATAACGGCTTTACAAAAAGGAGATAAAATGAAAAGAACAAAACTAATATTCAGCGTTTTGCTGATCATCGGCATTTGCACGGGATTGATTTTCGGCTGCGGAAAAAAGGACGCTTCTTCATCGGAGGCGCAGCCGAAAAATGAAACCGCCGACAGCCGCACCGCCGCCGATTTTGTAAAAATGCTCTCTGAAAGCGGCGAATGTGATATTCTTGACGCAAGCGCAGTTTACGGCAGCGAGCTTTTTGACGGCAGCTGCGAAAAGCTTTACGGCACGGAGGCGGAAAACCTTTCGGACGGAGCGATAATGTATGTAAGCTCGGGCGAGATCGCCGATGAAATATCGCTTATCAAATTGCAGCCGACCTCCTCCGCCGACGTGCTTTCGATACTTGAGGAAAGAAAGAAAAGCCGTTACAGCGATTTTGAGGGCTATAATCCAAACGAGCTTGAAAAGATCGAAAATGCCGAGATTTTTAAGATAAACGGCGGCTTCGGAGTTATGATAATCTCCGACGACCCGGATAAAATCAAGGCTCTTATCAACCAGGACGACACTCACGAATAAATAAAAAAGAGGGAGAAACCAAACAGATTTCTCCCTCTTTTTTATTTCGTATTTACAGTGTGCTCCTCACGTTTTGTCTGGATAACGTCGCCGTCTACTCCCTCGGTCGCATCGGGTACAAAGCATATTTTCACAGTCATAAGCATAAGCTGTAAATCGAGCAGGAACGACTGCCGCTCTATATACATAAGGTCAAGTTTCAGCTTGTCGTAAGGCGTGGTATTGTACTTGCCCATGACCTGCGCATATCCCGTAAGACCTGCCTTGACCTTCAGACGATAGCGGAACTCTGGCATATCCTTTTCATATTTTTCAGCAAGCTCGGGACGTTCGGGGCGAGGACCTACGAACGACATATCTCCCGAAAGAATATTGATAAGCTGCGGAAGCTCGTCGAAACGTATCTTGCGGATAATTTTTCCGACAGGGGTTATTCTGTCGTCGTTTTTGCCCGCAAGCTGTGCGCCGTGCTTTTCGGCGTTTACTATCATGCTTCTGAACTTATGTACCTTGAATATCTTGCCGTTTTGCGTAAGCCTTTCCTGCGAATAAAGCACAGGACCGCCGTCATAAAGCTTTATTGCGATCGCAGTCACAAGCATAAAAGGCGAAGCGATAATAAGCATTATGAGCGAAAGCAGGATATCGAAAAATCGTTTTATTATCGCCTGATCGAACGAAAGACCGTCGTTTCTTCTTAAAAGCAGCGGCGTGTCGAAAAGGTTGCAGTCGTCCGCTCCTCTTACAAGAATATCCGAAAGCTTCGGATTGATATATATTCTAATGTCATTCTCAAACGTAAATTTAAGCAGGCGGTTTTTCAGAGCGGACGGAACATCGTTTACAACAACGGCGTCATGCTCTAAGATACGCTGCTCGATAAGCTCGATATCCTCCTCGCAGCTTATCGATTCGTTAATAATGTATTTATCCGTACGCATACTCATCTTCTTGACAAGCTGTTCTGCGCTTCTGTTGCCGTAAACGATTATCATTTTTCTCGGCGGATAAATGCTTGCGAAAAGTTTTGTGAAAATAACGCTCCACAAAACAGCGACGCAGAATTCAACGCCCGTCAGCATAAGAATAGGCATGACAGAAAGTCTTCCTCTGCCGATAAGGCTTATCTCGAGAAATGTTATAGCGTTTGTCATAAGTATGCCGAGCGTCTGAGAACCGATAAGGCTTGGTATCTTGAAATATCCTATACGGAAACCGCTGAAACTGTTTGCGCTTAAAACGTACACCATAACATATATTACGACCATCAGGATATTTCCGTTATACCAATACGGGTCGAGCATTTCACTGTTATACTGCGAATTCCAGACCTCTGAAAAGGAAAATCCGAACAAAGCGATTATTATAAACGATGCAAGAAATGTAAGAAGTCTTTTAAACTGTTCTCTGTTTTTCATAAAATAAAAGCCTCTCTCCTTCCTGTAAACAGCCTTTTGTTTACAGCTTACAGTATAACATATTTTTTTCAGATAATCAAGCGTTTTGACAAATGTTTGTTTTTAACTTGAAAAATAAGCTTATTCTATCACAAATTATGTTTATTTTTTCACTTAAATCTCATAATGCACTGAAAAAATGCACAAAAAAGCGTATCCGAGAGAAATCGGATACGCTGAATTGTTTTATGACTTTTGTCCGTCTTCGGAAGCCTTTGCTGCTGCGGCAGGTTCGGCTTGGGCGGCTAAAGGCTGCTCCTCATCTTCGGTCTTGAAGATAAGATCCATTCGATCGTGCTTTTCAAGGTTATAGTATACGAGCTTTTTGATTATGTCGTAAATAACCGCAAACAGCGGAACGCCGATAAGCATTCCGACAAAGCCGAAAAGTCCGCCGAACAGAAGTATCGCAAAAAGCACCCAGAACACCGAAAGATTGATGCTGCTTCCCATGCACTTGGGGCCTAAGATATTTCCGTCGAACTGCTGGAGAATGATTATGAAAATTATAAAGTAAATACACTTTTTCGGGTCGATTACGAAAATCAGAAGTGCGGAGGGTATCGCACCGATAAACGGACCAAAGAACGGGATTATATTGGTCACGCCGATAATAACGCTTATCAGCATCACGTCGGGGAAATCCATTATTTTCAGAACAATAAAGCATATCATTCCGACAATAGCCGAATCAAGCACCTTTCCTCGCAGAAAGCCGCTGAACATTTTGTCGGCATACTTGACCTCGTCGAAGATAAGGTTTGCCGCCTTTGGCTTGAACATAGCGTAAAGCAGCATTTTCGCCTGTCTTGCAAACGTTTTTCTCGAGCTTAAAAGATAAACCGAAACGATAAATCCGATAACGATATTTGTTGCAAGCTTGATAATTATCGTAATACTGTTTCCAACGCCGTTCAATACAGTTGTGAGCGACGGCATAAGCTGTTCTTGTATCCATGTATCGAATTTGTCGTAAACGACGTCGACGCTCTGGAGGAGATATTTTTTAACCTCGGGGTAATCGGTAAGCTTATCGTTCGACCAGTCTATAAATTTAAGAACAAAGTCAGGTATCGACATGATAAGCGAGATTATGCTTTTTAGCGTCGAGGGCACGATAAGGAGAACGAGCACCGAGATTATCGCAAGCGCCGTTACCGCACTGAAAAACACAGCAAGCCCCGCCGCCGCCTTTTCGCCGTGCTTTAGCTTTTTGAGCGGCTTTAGCAGCCAGCGTTCATAACGGCTGCATAAAGGGGCAAGCAGATATGCAAGCACGCTTCCGATAAGAAACGGCTGAAGTATCTTCATTACCGCAGAAATTCCTGCGGCAAGCTCTTTTCTTCTGAAAAAGATAAAGAAGATCAGAAGAACCGCCGTACAGACCGCAAGCGCAGTCAGCCCCGTCATTACATATTTCCTTTTCTGATCAGGCTCAATTTTGCCATACCGTTCTTCCTGCTTCATTGATCAACCACCCTAAATATAATAAAAAACTCACTATATAATTATTATACAATACATAACAGAATTAATCAACCCCAAATTTTAAAATATTTCTCTTTTTTACGGATTTTTTTCATTTGAGAAAATTAACATAGTTTATAAAGTGTCAAGACGAACAAAAAGGCGCAGCATTTTACCGCCGCACCTTGTACGTTTAAGATTATTTCTTATCCTTTTCAAGCGTCTTTTTCAGATATTGTCCCGTATACGACTTTTCGCACTGCGCGACTTCCTCGGGAGTACCTGTGCAGACGAGCGTTCCACCGCCGTTTCCGCCCTCGGGGCCTAAGTCGATTATATGGTCGGCTGACTTTATCACATCGAGATTATGCTCTATGACAAGCACCGTGTTTCCGCTGTCCGCAAGCTTTTGAAGAACCTCGATAAGCTTATGAACGTCGGCGGAGTGAAGACCGGTCGTCGGCTCGTCGAGAATATAAAGCGTTCTGCCCGTCGCACGCTTTGAAAGCTCGGTCGCAAGCTTTACTCGCTGCGCCTCGCCGCCCGAAAGAGTCGTTGCAGGCTGACCTATCTTGATATAGCCAAGCCCCACCTCAACAAGCGTGTCCATTCTGCGCTTTATTTTCGGGATATTCTCAAAGAACGAAGCGCCCTCCTCAACGGTCATTTCAAGAACATCGTAAATCGTTTTGCCCTTGTATTTTACCTCGAGGGTCTCCCGGTTATATCTTCTGCCCCTGCAAACCTCGCAGGGAACGTAAACATCGGGCAGAAAGTGCATTTCTATCTTGATAATACCGTCGCCCTCGCACGCCTCGCATCTGCCGCCCTTAACGTTAAAGGAAAATCTTCCTGCATTATAGCCGTGCATTTTAGCGTCATTAGTGTTCGCAAAAAGTTCTCTTATATCGGTGAAAACGCCCGTATAAGTCGCAGGATTTGAACGGGGCGTTCTTCCGATCGGCGACTGGTCGATATGGATTATCTTATCGAGGTGCTCGACGCCCTCCATGCTGTCAAACCTGCCGGGGCGTGTCTTCGCACGGTTGAGCTTCTGCGACAGTTCCTTGCTTATTATCTCGTTTACAAGCGAGGATTTTCCCGAACCCGAAACGCCCGTCACGCAGGTAAACGTTCCGAGCGGAATTGAAACGTCGATATTTTTAAGGTTGTTCTCTTTTGCACCCCTTACGGTGAGAAAGTTTCCGTTTCCGCTTCGGCGGCTTTCGGGAACGGGTATTTTTATCCTGCCCGAAAGATATCTTCCCGTCCATGACTTTTCGCAGTTCATTATGTCCTCGACCGTGCCTGCGCAGACTATCTCACCGCCGTGAACGCCTGCTCCCGGACCTACGTCGACAATAAAATCGGAGGCGAGCATAGTGTCCTCGTCATGCTCGACCACAATAAGCGTGTTGCCGAGATCCCGAAGCCTTTTTAGCGTTGCGATAAGCTTGTCGTTGTCACGCTGATGAAGTCCTATCGACGGCTCGTCAAGAATATAAAGCACTCCGACAAGCGAAGAACCTATCTGCGTTGCAAGTCGTATACGCTGGCTTTCACCGCCCGAAAGCGTTCCGCTCGAACGTGAAAGCGTAAGATATTCAAGACCCACGCTGCTTAAAAATCCGAGGCGCTCCTTTATTTCCTTGATTATGCGCTCGCCTATCATTTTATCACGCTCGGAAAGCTCCAGACGGTTAAAGAAATCGAGAACGTCGCTTACCGAAAGCTCGGTCAGCTCGTAAATGTTAAGTCCGCCGACCGTTACCGAAAGGCTTTCCTTTTTGAGCCTTCTTCCGCCGCAGTCGGGGCATGGGTAGTCGCTCATGTAGCCTTCAAGCTCGTTTTTCGCCGAATCGCTTGCGTTTTCCTTATTATATCGTCTTTCAAGATTGTTGATAACGCCCTCGAACGAAGAATTGAAAACGTCGCCGAACCAGCCGACTCCTCTTTTAAGATTAAGCTGCTGTCCCTGCGTACCGTAGAGGAAAATGTCAAGTTCGTCGGGATCTAAGTCCTTTACGGGCTTATCGAGCGAGATTCCGTACTGCTCGCTTATCGCTCTGTAATAGGTCATTGCGATAGAATCCTCTCCGAGCGAATTCCAGCCGCTTGCGTTAATTGCGCCCTGTCTTATCGAAAGCGTGCGGTCGGGTATGACAAGATCGGGGTCGACCTTTTTGAACACACCTAAACCCGTACAGGTCGGGCAGGCTCCGAACGGATTGTTGAACGAGAACATTCTCGGCTGAAGCTCGGGGATAGAAACGTCATGCTCGGGACAGGCGTAATTTGTAGAAAAGCTCATTTCGCCGACATCAGCAGCGTCGACCGTGATAAGACCGCCCGTAAGCGAGGCGATGACCTCTACCGAGTCGGCAACTCTGCTCCTTATACCCTCTTTGATAATTATTCTGTCGACGACTATCTCTATCGTGTGCTTTTTATTCTTTTCAAGCTTTATTTCTTCTGACAGATCGTAGATTATCCCGTCTATCCTTACTCTTACATATCCCGACTTTCTCGCCTTTTCAAGCTCCTTTTTATGCTCGCCCTTTCTTCCGCTAACTATCGGCGCAAGCAACTGTATCTTGGTGCGTTCGGGAAGAGCGCATATCTTGTCAACAATCTGGTCGACCGTCTGCTGACGAATCTCTCTGCCGCACACGGGACAATGCGGAACGCCTATCCTTGCGTAAAGAAGCCTTAAATAGTCGTATATCTCCGTTACCGTTCCGACAGTCGAGCGAGGGTTTTTCGAGGTGGTCTTCTGATCTATCGACACCGCAGGAGAAAGCCCCTCTATCGAATCGACGTCGGGCTTTTCCATCTGCCCTAAAAACTGTCTTGCATAAGACGACAGCGACTCCATATATCGGCGCTGACCGTCTGCAAAAATAGTATCGAACGCAAGCGAGGATTTTCCCGAACCCGAAAGACCCGTCATGACAACAAGCTTGTCACGGGGGATAGTGATGTCGATATTTTTCAGGTTATGCTCTCTTGCGCCTTTTATTACGATTTTATTTCTTTCCATTCTTATACCTTTCCTTTATCCGCAGATCAGCCGTTTCTAAGCTCGTTTATCTTATCTCGCAGATAAGCGGCGTGCTCGAATTCAAGCAGCTTTGCGGCTTCCTTCATCTGCTTTGTAAGCTTGTCGATAAGCGCCTGCGTTTCCGCCTTGCTCAGCTTGCTTTTCTGACGAGCCGAATATTCGACCTCTTCCTTGGTAGATATTTCTATAACGTCCCTTATATCCTTGATGATAGTTTTCGGAACGATTCCGTGCTCCTCGTTGAATTTCATCTGCAATTCACGTCTTCGTGCCGTTTCTCTTATCGCACGCTCCATTGAACCCGTGATGGAGTCGGCATACATTATTACAGTACCCTCGCTGTTTCGTGCCGCACGACCGATAGTCTGTATAAGCGAGCTTTCCGAACGCAAAAAGCCCTCCTTATCGGCGTCGAGGATAGCCACAAGCGAGACTTCGGGCAGGTCAAGACCCTCACGCAGAAGGTTTATTCCGACAAGCACATCAAACTCGCCGAGACGCAGGTCACGGATTATCTCCATACGCTCGATCGTGTCAATATCGTGGTGCATATACCGCACCTTGATGCCGAAGCCTTTGAGATAATTCGTAAGATCCTCCGCCATTTTTTTCGTAAGCGTGGTAACAAGCACTCTCTGCTTCTTTTCGATACGGATATTTATCTCCGACAGCAGATCTTCTATCTGCCCCTCCGTCGGGCGCACCGAAACCTCGGGGTCTAAAAGTCCGGTCGGGCGGATAAGCTGTTCAACTATCTGCTGTGAACGTTCCTTTTCGATAGGTCCGGGGGTAGCCGAAACGAACACCGCCTGATTTATATGCTCATAAAATTCGTCAAACGTAAGCGGACGGTTATCGAGCGCCGACGGCAGACGGAAGCCGTAATCAATAAGCGTGGTCTTTCTCGCCCTGTCGCCTGCGTACATTCCCCTCACCTGCGGCAGACTTACATGACTCTCGTCCACCATAAGCAGAAAATCATCGGGAAGATGGTCAAGAAGCGTATAAGGCACCGCTCCCTTCGGTCTTCTCGCAAGCACTCTTGAATAATTCTCAATACCCGAACAAAAGCCTATCTCCTCGAGCATTTCAATATCGTAATTCGTACGCTGCGCTATCCTCTGCGCCTCGATAAGAAGCTCGTTATCCTTGAAATACTTTATTCTCTCGTCAAGCTCTTCCTTTATCTCGTCTATCGCCTCGAGCAGCTTTTCCCTGCCGACGATATAGTGCGAAGCCGGGAAAATAGCCGTGTGGCTCAGCCTGCAAAGCACCTCGCCCGTTACGACGTTTATCTCGCTTATGCGGTCTATCTCGTCGCCGAAAAACTCGACCCTTATCGCCGTGTCAGTATTCGCCGCAGGGTATATCTCAACGACATCTCCCCGCACCCTGAACCTGTTTCTTGAAAAATCAATATCGTTTCTTTCGTACTGAATGCCGACGAGCTTTGCGACAAGCTCCTCCCTCGACATTTCCATTCCCGGACGCAGCGAAACGACCATCGAGCGGTATTCCTCCGGGTCGCCTAGCGAATAGATACAGGAGACCGAAGCGACGATTATAACATCACGGCGTTCGGCGATAGCAGAGGTTGCGGAGTGGCGCATTTTGTCGATCTCGTCGTTTATCGAGGAATCCTTTTCGATATAAACGTCCTTGCTCGGAATATAAGCCTCGGGCTGATAATAGTCGTAATAGCTTACAAAATATTCGACCGCATTGTTCGGGAAAAATTCCTTAAACTCAGTGCAAAGCTGCGCCGCAAGTATCTTATTGTGCGCAAGAACGAGCGTCGGGCGGTTGACCTTTGCAATTACGTTTGCCATAGTAAACGTTTTGCCCGAACCGGTAACGCCGAGAAGCGTCTGCTCCTTCATGCCGCTGTTAATTCCCTCGACAAGCTTTTCGATAGCTTCGGGCTGATCTCCCGACGGTTTATAATCGGAAACAAGCTCAAAATGATCCACGAAACCACTCTCCTCCCGTAAATAAGAAACTTATGTTTACATTATACACCATTTCTTTATAAATGTAAATATCTTTTTTCACAAAAATCTGTTACAATTGTTTTAATGCAAAATCTGTCTTAGGAAGTGATACAGTTTGAAAGAGTTCGTCATACAGAAAAACGACGCAGGTCAGCGTGCGGATAAATTTCTCGCAAAGGCGTGTCCTGCGCTGCCAAAGAGCGCAATGTATAAATATATCAGAAAAAAGAGCATAAAATGCAACGGAAAAAAGCTTGAAATATCCCAGAAGCTTAACGAGGGCGACATTATTACGCTTTATATCAACGACGAATTCTTCGCCTCCGCCGACGATGAAAAAAGCTTTCTTTCAGCGCCCGATAAGGTTAATATTATCTATGAGGACGAAAATATACTTCTTGCCGACAAACCCGTAGGACTTGTCGTTCACGAGGACGAGAGCAACTCGCCCGACACGCTGATAAACCGCATACTCCGCTACCTTTACGACAAGGGCGAATATTCCCCCGAAAACGAGCTTAGCTTTACGCCCTCGCTTTGCAACCGCATCGACCGCAACACGCAGGGTATCGTTATCTGCGCAAAGACCGCCGAGGCGCTGCGTATACTCAATCAGAAAATAAAGGACCGTGAGCTTCATAAAAAATATCTCTGCGTTACGGTAGGAATACCGCAGAAAAAGCACGAGGTATTAAAAGCCTATCACAGCAGGGACGAAAAGACAAAGACCGTTACAGTGTGGGATAAAAAGAACTCCTTCAACAAAACAATGATAACGGAATACGCGGTCATAGCAGAAAACAAGACCGAGGGGCTTGCGCTGCTCGAGGTCGATCTTATCACGGGAAGAACGCACCAGATAAGAGCGCATCTTGCGCATATCGGATATCCTCTTTTAGGCGACGGAAAATACGGCATAAACAGAGTTAACCGCACATATAATATAAAGACTCAGGCGCTTTGCTCGCACAGCCTGACTTTCGACTTTACGACAGACTCAGGAGCGCTTTCGTATCTTGACAAACAGAGCTTTTGTGTTAAAAATGTGTGGTTTCGGGACAAGTTTTTTCCACCATCTGCTAAAAAATAAGTGCAAAATAAACAAA
>JBJERC010000078.1:0-8264 GCA_051882075.1 Oscillospiraceae bacterium
CCGCATCATCCACAAACTCAACCGTACCGCAGGTTCCGCTTTCGATGGGACAGTAATCATCCATCGAGTCTACGCAGATCCTTGTTCCTTCGGGGTATCGCTGTCTGAGCATTTCAACTTTATTTTGATTGTATATCATATTACCTCCCGTTGAATAGATTTTTGCTTTCTGTTAATGGTATATTACCACATTGGAATCACCCCCTTTCGTGTGCTAACCAAAAAAGACTGTTTCGTTTAACATCACATTAATTCGTGATATTAGACAAAACAGCCTTTAAAACTTTGTGAAACTTTTTTCTTTAAAAATCGGCTAGCTGAATGCGAAATCTGCTCCAAACTCGCCGGAATGTTTGATAATATTCAATTGTTGAGGGTTCAAATCACGCCATAGTGCCAAAAACATCAAAAAATATCTACGGTTTTCACCTTAATTTTTTCAGCGTCAGAGCATGAAAAAAGCGCGTATTTACGCGCTTTTCGGGCATGATATCTATTTCATGCAGATAATATGGTGACCCGTACGGGAATCGAACCCATGATTCCGCCGTGAAAGGGCGGTGTCTTAACCGCTTGACCAACGGGCCGTAATAGCGGTAACAGGATTCGAACCGGTGACACCCTGGGTATGAACCAAGTGCTCTAGCCAACTGAGCTATACCGCCATATTTGTTTTAGCCGACTTTGCTTACTGAACCAGTCGACTTTAATATTATACACTACTTTTCGCCGCTTGTCAACACTTTTTTTAGATTATTTTCTTTTTCGTTGCTTTGCACAATTAAAAACGTTTTATAATGCGTCAAACCATAAATAATATACAAAGCAGACCCCTGCCGAATGTGGCGGAGGTCTGTTTTGTTCGGCGTTAAACTGCAAACTGACTGTTGTAAAGCTTAGCGTAAAAGCCGTTTTTCTCGATAAGCTGAGCGTGGTCTCCCTGCTCGATGATCTTCCCGTCCTTCATGACAAGTATCACGTCGGCTTCACGGATCGTCGAAAGACGGTGCGCCACGATAAAGCTCGTCCTGCCCTTCATAAGCTCCGCAAATGCCTGCTGTATCTTTATCTCCGTTCTCGTGTCGATCGAGGAGGTCGCTTCGTCAAGTATCAGCATCGGCGGTCGGCAGAGCATTACCCTTGTGATGCAAAGCAGCTGCTTTTGTCCCTGCGAAAGATTTCCGCCGTCCTCGCTTATTACCGTGTCATATCCTTCGGGCAGTCGCTTTATGAAACTGTGAGCGTGCGACGCCTTCGCCGCCGCTATCATCTCCTCGTCGGTCGCGTCAGGCTTGCCCATTATGATGTTTTCTCTTATTGTCCCCGATTTGAGCCACGTTTCCTGTAAAACCATTCCGTAACTGCTCCGCAGACTGTCCCTCGTGACTTCCCTTATGTCCTTACCCTCAACCGATACCGAACCGCCGCAGACGTCGTAAAAACGCATCAGCAGATTTATCATAGTCGTCTTTCCGCAGCCCGTAGGTCCGACTATCGCTATTCTCTGACCCGGCTTTACCGAAAGATCAAAGCCTTCGATAAGCGGCTTTTCGGGAACATATGAGAACGAAACGTTGTCAAGCGTTACGCTGCCGCTTACGTCATGAAGAACTGCGGCATTCTCCGGCTCGGGAATCTGCGGCTCTTCCTCGATAAGCTCGAAAAGCCTTGAAGCGCAGGCAACGGCGTTTTGCAGCTCCGCTATAACACCGGAAATTTCGTTGAACGGCTTGGTGTACTGGTTTGCATAGGAAAGACAGCAGGACAGACTTCCTACCGTAAACGGCGCCGCCGCTCCCTTCGTAGCAATGCACATGAGCGCACCCGAAAGCGCAACCGCCGCATATACCACGCTGTTTACAAATCTCGTCGCAGGATTCGTTATCGACGAATAAAATGTCGCACGAAGCGAGCATGAAGCAAGCCGTTCGTTTATCTCGTCAAACTTTTCCAAAGCCTCCTGCTCGTGAGAAAAAGCCTGAACTATTTTCTGATTGCCTATCATCTCGTCGATAAACGCCGTCTGCTCTCCCCTCGTTTCCGACTGGAGCTTGAACATTGAATATGTCCTGTCGGCGATAAACCTTGCGATAAAAAGCGAAAGCGGCGTGATTATAACCACCACAAGCGTTATCTTCCAGCTTATTGAAATGAGGAAAAGAAGCGTGCCGAGTATCGTTACAACGCCCGTGAAAAGCTGTGTAAAACCCATCAGCAGACCGTCGGCGAACTGGTCGGCGTCGGAAATTATCCTGTTTACTATCTCTCCGCTCGTGTGAGAGTCAATGTATTTGAGCGGAAGTATCTCAAGCTTTCTGAACGCCTCGTTTCTCACGTCACGCACGATATGAAAGGTAATGCGGTTGTTTACGGTGTTCATTATCCACTGCAAAAGAGCCGTCGCAAGCACGATGATACCCGTCTGAATGAGTATTTCCTTAATGCCGTCAAAATCTACCTTTCCCTTTGCGATGATAAGGTCTATCGCCCGTCCGATAAGGATAGGCGCATAAAGCGTGAGCGCAACGACAGCCGCCGCCATTATCATCGACAGCGCCATATATATTTTATAGTGTCCTACATAAGTCAGTATCTTTTTAAGCGCAGCTTTCTGACCCGAGGTTTTTTTGCTCTTTGCCATATCACTGTGCCTCCTTCTTAAACTGCGAGCTGTAAATTTCGCTGTATACTTCGCAGCTTTCAAGCAGCTCGTCATGTCTTCCGATACCGACAATCTCGCCGTCGTCAAGCACGATTATCTTGTCTGCGTGCTGAATAGACGAGGTTCTCTGCGAAACGATAAACACCGCAGGACTGCTCTCCATTTCCCTTATCGACTTTCTCAGCGCAGCGTCGGTCGCAAAGTCAAGAGCCGAAGCGCTGTCGTCAAGGATAAGAATTTCGGGGTCTTTTACAAGCGCTCTTGCGATAGTAAACCTCTGACGCTGACCGCCCGAAAGATTTTTTCCGCCCTGAGTTATCTCGTAATCAAGACCGCCTTTAGAATTTATCACGTCGGCAGCCTGCGCAGTTTCGGCGGCTTTCATTATCTCGCCGTCCGAAGCGTCATTCCTGCCCCACTTCATGTTATCTCTGATACTGCCCTTAAAAAGCACCGCCTTCTGCGGAACAACGCCTATCATTTGACGAAGCTTATCGAGCGGAAGCTCCTTTACGTTGACTCCGTTAACACGCACCTCGCCCTCTGTCGCATCGTAAAAACGAGGTATCATGTTTACAAGCGAGGATTTTCCCGAGCCTGTACCTCCGATTATTCCGACCGTTTCGCCGTGCCTTACCGCAAAGCTCACGCCCGTGAGCGAATCCTCGGCGGCGTTTTTATACCTAAGAGAAACTCCGCAGAACTCAACGGCGTATTCCCTGTTTTCATTATCAGCCGCTTTACCGCCATTTCCGAGCGAAGAAACGGTTTCAAACACCGACTGGACACGGTTTCCGCAGGCGGCGCATTTTGTGATGCTGATTATAAGATTTGCAAGCTTGATAAGCTCGACAAGTATCTGCGACATATAGTTATAAAGCGCAACGACGTCGCCCTGAGAGATACTTCCCGAGTTTACCTTGACAGCGCCCGTCTGTATAAGCCATATGACCGCAAAGTTTATTATGATATAGGTGACGGGGTTCATAAGCGCAGATATTTTTCCGACAAACTTCTGCGTCATGGTAAGCTCGCTGTTATACTGCTCAAATTCCTTTATCTCCTGCTTTTCCTTACAGAAAGCCCTTATAACACGAACGCCCGTAAGGTTTTCCCTCGTTTTGCCAAGCACTCTGTCAAGCTTCTGCTGTACCTTTTTATAGAGCGGTATGCAGGCGAGCATTATGCCGAATACAACGACCGCAAGCGCGGGTATCGCCGCAACGAAAATAAGCGCCGCCTTGAAATTTATCGTAAAAGCCATTATCATCGCACCGAAAACAACGAACGGCGAGCGCAGCAGAAGACGAAGTGTAAGGTTAACTCCCGTCTGTATCTGGTTCATGTCGCTTGTCATTCTCGTGATAAGAGTCGATGTTCCAAGCTCGTCAAGCTCGGAATATGAAAGCGTTTCGATATGCTTAAAAAGCTCGTGGCGCAGGTTCTTTACAAAGCCGACAGCCGCCTTTGCCGAAAAATACTGCGCAGTTATCGAAAAGGCAAGCCCCGTTATGCCGAGAAGAACGAGCAGCAGGCACATTTTAACGGCATATTCCCTGTCGCCTGCCGTGATTCCTTTGTCGATAAGCGAGGCGATAACAAGCGGCACGAAAAGTTCAAGCAGCGCCTCGATAAGCTTGAACAGCGGACCTAAAATACATTCTTTCGTGTACTCCTTTATATGAACAAGCAGCTTTATCAAAAAACGAACACCCTTTCTGTACGAAAAATAATCAGATATATTATTATACCATAAAAATATATAGAATTAAGGAATAAGTTGTTAAAATTATGTTTTATATGCGTATCGGCAGGTCAGAGGACTTGTAAACCGCAATATTCATAAATGCGTAACAATTTGTTCATGATATGCGTTGTTCATAGTGATATAATGATTATGTCTATACGCACTAAAAAACATTATAGGTTGGAGAAAAATGGATGTTGTAATTATTGGCAACGGCAAAGTCGGCAGCACGCTTGCTTCGCTGCTCGAAAAGGAAGGTCACGCCGTTACGGTCATCGACAATAAAGCGGACGCATTCAGCAAAACGCAGTATGCGCTCGATATAATGTGTATTGAAGGAAACGGAGCTGTTGCGGAAACGCAGCTTGAAGCAGGCGCTGACAAGGCAGGTCTGCTTATCGCCTGCACGCCGTTCGACGAGCTTAACATACTCTGCTGTCTTATCGGAAAAAGGCTCGGCGCAAAGCGTACTATCTCAAGAGTAAGAACGCCCGAATATTTTGCGCAGATGCACCTTATAAGAGATGAGCTTGGTCTTTCGATGGTAATAAACCCCGATTTAACCGCAGCGCAGGAGATCTCGAGAATGTTAATTTTCCCTGCCGCCGCAAAGGTCGAGGTTTTTGAAAAGGGAAAGGTCGAGCTTATCGAGCATAAGCTGTCGGAAAAATCGCCGATAATCGGAATGAGCCTTGCTGCTATTTATAAGAAATTCAGCGTAAATCTGCTTATATGCGCCGTGGCGAGAAATTCGGAAATTTATATCCCGACGGGTGATTTCGTGCTTCAGTCGGGCGACAGAATAAGTATTGCCGCATCGCACAAGAACCTTGAGAAATTTTTCAGAAAAACAAGCTTTATAACAGGCAAGGTCAGAAACGTTATGATAGTCGGCGGCGGAAGGATAGCGCTTTACCTCGCCGGACTTTTAGGCGCTGTCGGAATGAGGGTAAAGATAATCGAAAGAGATTTTGAAAGGTGCAAAACGCTTGCGGAAAAGCTGCCTAAAGCTTCTGTAATAAACGGCGACGGAACCGATCAGGAGCTGCTGCTCGAGGAGGGTATCGCCGAGGCGGACTCGTTCGTTGCGCTTACGGGAATGGACGAGGAGAATATCCTTATGTCGATGTTTGCAAAGGCAAATTCAAACGCAAAGACCGTGCTTAAAATCAACAGGGACAACTACCGTCAGCTTGCTTCTCAGCTCGGGCTTGACAACGTTGTTTCGCCGAAAACGCTCACCACGGGAAGCCTGCTCAGCTATGTCCGCTCGCTCCGCAACGCTTCGGGCAGCAATATCGAGTCGCTTTATCACATTGTCGACAATCAGGTTGAAGCGATAGAATTCCGTGCGGACAAAAATATCCCCGGACTGATAGGAGTTAAGCTTGCAGACGTTAAGCTCAAGAAAAATCTGCTTATCTGCGCAATAATCAGAAAGCGCAGCGTTATTATCCCCAACGGCGGCGACTCTATCGAGCTTGGAGATTACGTCGTTGTTATTTCAAAGGATCATCACTTTACAAGCCTTGAAAATATTCTTGCGTAAAGGCGGTGGCTTGATACATGAATAAATCTATCGTTTTCCATTACGTTTCAAAGATACTTATGCTCGGCTCGACGCTGTTTTTCATTCCTGCGCTCGTAAGCCTTTTCTATAAGGAATACGACACTGCGCTCACCTTCGTGATAACAGCCGCTATCGTCGCCTTAGTCACACTTCCGCTGTCGCTTATAAAGCCGAAAAACAAGCAGATGTACACGAGGGAAAGCCTTGTCATCGTTGCGCTTTTGTGGGTGATATTCCCGATATTCGGCGCACTTCCCTTTTTTATAAGCCGTGAGATACCGAACTTTTTCGACGCCGTTTTTGAAAGCGTTTCGGGCTTTACGACAACAGGCTCGTCGATACTTAACGATATCGAGTCGCTCTCAATGGGAATGCTGTTCTGGCGAAGCCTTACAAACTGGGTAGGCGGAATGGGAGTTCTGGTGCTTGCGATGGCGATTTTACCGTCCAACAACAATTCGCTTTATCTCATAAGAGCGGAATGTCCCGGTCCGCAGGCAGGAAAAATTGCGCCAAAGGGAAAAACCACCGCTATCTACCTTTACCTTATTTACGCTGCGCTGACGCTTATTCTTATAATACTTCTTGCGGCAGGCGGTATGCCGATATTTGACAGCGTTTGCCATGCGTTTGCTGCCGCAGGAACAGGCGGATTCAGCATAAAGAATGCAGGTATAGGACATTACGACTCGGCGTATATCGACGCCGTTATCTCGGTCGCAATAATCATGTTCGGAGCGAACTTCTCGCTTTATTATTTTGCGCTTGTAAAACGCTTTAAGGAAGTGCTGAGAAATACCGAGCTTAAAGTTTATCTTTCGATAATCACTGTTGCGACCGTCCTCGTTTCCGTTAACATTTTCTCGCAGTACGGCACTGTCGGAAGAACGCTTCGCTACGCATTTTTTCAGGTTTCGTCGATAATGACCTCGACGGGATTCGGCACGGCGGATTTCTGTCAGTGGCCTGTTTTCTCCCAGACGATACTTATCGTGCTTATGTATATCGGCGGCTGCGCAGGCTCGACGGGCGGCGGCTTCAAGGTATCAAGAGTTATAATCCTCTTCAAGAGTGCGAAAAAATATATCACCAAAGCGATCCACCCGAAGTCGGTAAACGTCGTTACCTCAGAGGACAAGATGATGGATATTGAAACGGTACACGGCGTTCACGGGTATCTTATAATCTATATCGGTCTTGTGTTCACCTCGCTTCTGCTTATTTCGATAAACAACGCAGATTTCACGACAAACTTCTCGGCAGTTTCGACCTGCATAAACAACATAGGTCCGGGACTTGCAAGAGTAGGTCCCACGCAGAATTTCAGCTTTTTCTCGAACTTCTCGAAAATGGTGCTTTCTCTCGATATGCTTATCGGAAGGCTTGAATGTCTGCCGATCGTTATTCTTCTCTCGCCGCAGGCGTGGCGAAAAAAATTCTGACAAAAAAGCCATAGTATTTATGACTCGCATAGATACTATGGCTTTATTTTTATGCTTTTTATTTAAACATACGGCTCGCCGTCTGCGCAGATTATCGCCGTACGCTTTGTGTGAACGCTTTTTATAATAACACCCGTTTTGCTTGAAAAAGCATCGAAAACTGCGCTTGTGTTGAGGTTGAAATCTACACCCGACGGCAGCTTTAAACCGAGCCTTAACAAGCCGTCCTCCGCCTTTGAATACTCGGCGCATATATGCGGCTTTATGTCGACAAGCTTTGTGCCGGGCTTTTTGCCCTTTCGTGCTTTGGTTCGCTTTTCTATCTCGATAACGTCAAGCTGCATAAATTCGTCGAACCTGCGTTTTGCCTCGTCAGCCGGAACGTCCGTTTCAAGCTCGGCTTCGTATCTTGAAAAAGCGATAGCCGTGTGCTTCATGACGGGTCTTGCCGCCTTGACGAAAAACAGACCCTCGGGCATCGACCTGTTGAGCCGCTTTACAAGCTCGTCATGATCCCAGTCCTCGGTAAGCGCAATGTCAAGTATCTCGACATAGCTTTCCGTCCCGAGCGAAAGGGCGAGAGGGAACATAAGATAAGCGTGCGGATTAAACCCCTGCGTATACCATATCGGAACGCCTGCACGCTTAAACGCACGCTGCATCGTCCGCATAAGGTCAAGGTGAGAAATATATCTCGCTCTCCCCGTCTTTGCAAACGTAAGTCTGTAATCCCAGCGTTCAATCCGAAGCGACTGATTTTTTGGCTGCGCTGTTTGCTCCACAATATACACCTCCGTATTCCCTGCTTATTCCGCAGCCGCTGCACCCCTCGCAGCAGTTGCG
>JBJERC010000078.1:8364-28202 GCA_051882075.1 Oscillospiraceae bacterium
TCGCAAAGCCGTCTGTCGCCCCTTGCGAGCGTCGCTTCAAGTATCGAAACGGGCTGCTGATGATAGCTGAATTTTATCTTCTTCGACTTTATCGTGTCGATTATAAGCTTCTGCTTTCTGTTTATCTCCTCGGGAGTAGCCTGCGGCTCGTACTGGAACGGCGTGAACGGCTTAGGAACGAATGTTGCGGTCGAAAGCGACACCTGTATTGAGGAAGCTCGCCGCTCCTTCGGCAGCTCGTAATACAAATTCACGATACGCTGCGCAAGCTCGGCGATACCTTTCACGTCCTCGTCCGTTTCGTCGGGCAGACCGAGCATGAAATACAGCTTTACGTTCGCATAGCCGGCTTCAAAGGCGATACGGCAGCTGTTCATTATCTCCTCTTCGGTAATGTTCTTGTTTATAACGTCACGCAGACGCTGAGTGCCTGCCTCGGGTGCGAATGTGAGTCCACTTTTTCGGACAGCTGCGATTTTTTCGACAAGCTCGCCGCTGAATTTGTCTATTCTCATCGAGGGCAGAGAAAGGTTAATATTTTCGCTTGTCGTGTAATCCGAAAGCGAATCGAGCAGCTTTTCTATCTGCGTATGGTCGCTCGTGGACAGCGACGAGAGCGAAACCTCCTCGTAACCTGTCTGCTCGCAAAGACACTTCGTCTGCTTTTTTATGGTATCTATCTGCTTTTCACGGAACGGGCGGTAGATAAAGCCTGCCTGACAGAAGCGGCAGCCTCTTATGCAGCCTCGCAGCACCTCGACAACTGCACGGTCGTGAACTATCGACGTAAACGGCACGACAAAGCTGTCGGGGTAATAGACCTTATCAAAGTCGGAAATAACACGCTTTTTAATACGCTTCGCAACGCCCTCAAATTTCGGCTCGACTGCGTTTACCGTTCCGTCTTGGTTGTAGGAAACGTTATAGAACGACGGAACATAGATACCCTCTATCTTTGCCGCCTCACGCAGAAATTCCTCTTTCGTCGGGTGCAGCGGTTTCATTTTTTCATATAGCTCAAGCAACTCGACATTAACCTCCTCGCCCTCGCCGAGAACGAAAAGATCGAAGAAATCAGCCATCGGCTCTGGATTGCAGACGCACGGGCCGCCGCCGATAACGAGCGGAGTAAGCTCCTTTCGGTCACGGGCATAAACGGGCAGACCTGCAAGGTCGAGCATTTCAAGCACGTTGGTATACGAAAGCTCATATTGAAGCGTAAAGCCGATAAAATCAAAATCTCTTATCGGGTCAAGGCTTTCGAGAGCGTAAAGCGGAATATCGTTCTCACGCATTTGCCGCTCAAAGTCCTTATCGGGCATGAAAACACGCTCGCACCACCAGTTTTCACGGGCATTTTTCAGTCCGTAAAGTATCTTCATTCCGAGGTGGCTCATTCCGACGTCGTAAACGTCGGGGAAACAGAACGCAAAGCGCACGTCGACCTTCGATAAGTCCTTGATAACGCTTCCGACCTCGCCGCCGATATATCTTGCAGGCTTCTGGGTATTAAGAAGAAGCTGTTCGACCTTCTGCTGAATTTCTTTCATCTGAAACTTCCTATCCGAAAAATTTTTACCGCCCGAAAAATTATAGCGGTAAGTTTATTATAGCACGTTTTTTAGGATTTGTAAAGCGAAAAATTTTCTTTCCTGCGGACACGTTTTCGACCGTTTGCGCCGAGGCGGCGTGTTATTATTTTTACAGAGAACGAAAAAGGGGGCGGCTTATGAAGATATACGTTGACGTGCTTATCATCGTGAATGCGATAATAACGCTCATCTACATTCAGTGCATTTCAAGGATGACCCACCGCAAAACCACCCCGAAGCGAGAGCTGCTTTGTGCGCTGACGGGCGGGATAGGTTCGCTTTCGGCGCTTATAAACAGCAGCTCGTTCGGCTCGGCGCTCATCGTCACGCTGATAAAGCTTGCTGCGATAACACTTATCACGGCGGCGGCTTTCGCACCCTTTGACCTTTCGGGATTTATAAAGCTTTTGTTTCTCTACATACTCTGCGAGCTGCTTATGGGCGGCTTGTGCTTTCTTATCGTAAACATCGCACACAGCCCTATCGTCTGCATTAAAAATTACACAGTTTATTTCGACGTTTCGCTTATTCAGATAGCGCTCTGCTGTTCGGCGGTTTACCTTATTATAATAATTTACGAGACCATTACAAGAAAATGCTCATGCACGGTAAAAAAATACAAGGCGACATATATCTGCGGCAAATACGAGATAACGCTGCCTGCGCTTGCCGACACGGGAAATAAGCTTTGCGACAGCTTTACGGGAACGCCCGTCGTTATCTTCCGCTCGAACGAGCTTTACGAGCATTTTTCTCTCGACAGGATAGAACAGCAGAGCAGTTACGGCTTCAGACCGATACCGTATGAAACGATAAACGGCTGCGGCGTGATATACATAACCTCAAAGGGCACGGTCAGAATAAGCGGCGGCGAGTTTTCAAAAAACGTCGACTGCTGCGTCGGCGTTCTGCCGCATGACAAAAGCAGCTATGCGATATTCGATCCGATGCTGCTCATATAATATTGCTCCCCGGGGCTAAACCTTGCCGGCAATACTCGCCTTTTGACAAGTTTAACCCCGTGGAGCAATAGGAAAGGAAGACGGTCACATGAAAATCAAAATCTTACACGAGGGACTTCAAAGGCTTATCAGCCGGCTGTATGAAAAATATGCGGCAAACGGCGGAACGGTCGATTATATCGGCGGCGCAGAGTCGCTTCCGCCGCCGCTCAGCAAAGAGGAGGAGAAAAAGGCTATCGAGCTGCTGAGGACGAACAAAAAGAAAGCCTCGGAAATTCTTATCGTCCATAACCTGCGGCTCGTTGTTTACATAGCGAAAAAATTCGACTCGCCGACCTGTTCGCCCGACGACCTTGTATCTATCGGAACTATCGGACTTATCAAGGCGGTGAGATCCTTCGACCCCGACAAGAACATAAAACTTGCGACATACGCTTCAAGGTGTATCGAAAACGAGATACTTATGTATCTTCGCAAAGCCTCTCAGCAGCGGAGCGAAATATCTATCGACGAGCCGCTGAACACCGACTGGGACGGCAACGAGCTTATGCTGCTCGATATAATCGGGTCGGACGAGGAAAGCGCCGCCGACAAGATAAGCCGCAGCTGCGAAAGACAGTCGCTGATGAACGAGATAGCGAAGCTTTCAAAGCGTGAAAGGCAGATAATGGAGCTGCGTTTCGGGCTTATCGACGGCAAGGAGCTGACGCAGAAGGAGGTCGCCGACAGGATAGGTATCTCGCAGTCGTATATCTCAAGGCTCGAGAAAAAGATAATAAAAAATATCAGGAAAAAGCTCGAAAGCTGCTGCTGAACGGCGGATAAATGTAAATAATTTGTTAAAATTATCTTTTTCTTTTGATGCGCCTTGACTTTTTTCCGCCGTTGTGTTATTATATATAAGCCGCTTGTTTTCGGTAAAAGGGAAAGCTATGCCCTTTTGAGGCATACACCGAACGCAGCGAGTTTTATAAAAAGGCAGGTGTACTAAAGATGTACGCAGTAATTGAGACAGGTGGAAAGCAGTATCAGGTAAAGGCAGGCGACGAGATCTTCATCGAGAAGCTCGAAGTAAGCGAAAATGATACCGTAACATTCGACAAGGTTCTTGCAGTCGGAGGCGACAGCGGAATCAAGGCAGGCGCTCCTTACGTTGAGGGTGCGACCGTTACAGCTAAGGTAGTTAAGAACGGCAAGGCTAAGAAGATCACTGTATTTACTTACAAGCCCAAGAAGAGCTGTAAGAGAAAGATGGGTCACAGACAGCCTTACACCAAGGTTACCATCGAAGCTATCAACGCATAATGATAACCGCAGAATTTTATCGCAGCGTCGATAACAGGCTTATTGGCTTTAGCATTTCGGGACACGCAGGGTTTGCAGATTTCGGACAGGACATAGCTTGTGCTTCCGTTTCGTCCGCAGTAATGCTTGCAGTCAATACCATTACCGAGGTCTTTCAGATAGACGCTAAGACTGAGGTGCTTGAAAATGACATTTTACTAAAGCTCCAGGACAGAAACAGCGCCGAGGGCGATAAGATACTTTTAGGACTTATGGCTCACCTTTATATGCTCGGCGAGGAGTTTCCCGGAGCGATCAATGTAAAGATCATTGAAAAATGAGCTTTACCGTATTACATTATCGGAGGTGTAATTCATGATTAGAATTTCTATGCAGTTTTTCGCTCATAAGAAAGGTATGGGTTCTACAAAGAACGGACGTGATTCAGAGTCAAAGCGTCTCGGCGTTAAGAGAGCAGACGGTCAGTTCGTACTCGCAGGCAACATTCTCGTTCGCCAGAGAGGAACACACATTCACCCGGGCGAGAACGTAGGAAAGGGTTCTGACGATACTTTATTTGCTAAGGCTGACGGAATCGTTAAGTTTGAAAGACTTGGCAAGGACCGCAAGAAGGTTTCTGTATATCCTCAGGCTTAATCACAAAAACATACCCCGAGCCGGAAAAGCTTGGGGTTTTTTTGCAATTGAGGTGAAATCATGACGATCTTTAATAATTTCTTTCATCTTTTCAAGAAGGATGACGGCGCACATTTTTCCTATAACCTCGGCGTAAGCCTTATGCGCAGCGGAGTCGTGGTGCTTGCCCTTTCGCTTATTGCGGCGTTTTATTACCTTTTTCAGCCGAATGTCAGGCTTGAGTATGTCGACACGGTAAAAGCGAGGGTGACAGATACGGACGTTGACGTTATCAGATCCTCGGGAAGATACGGCAGACGGCACAGAAGTACGCGCTCGATATACATCTATTATGTTACATTTACGGGAGAGTTTACAAACGGCGACACTTTCGTGATAACTCAGTCGGTTTCTAAAGAGCTGTATCAGGACTACTGCAATTACCTGAACTCGTCAGAGCTTGATTTTATGGTGTACAAGGAAAACATCAATAATAATCTTTATCTTTCACGGCAAAGCGGAAGAAAGGCGAAGAGAGAATATTGCGAAGACCACAAATCGCTCTCGGCTAACCTCGCAAGGCTTTTGTTCTGGATACTGCTTTTTATTTCGATAGTTATTTTCTCAAAAGGCATAAGAGAGATAAAGCTCGGAATGAAATATCCGAGAAACGACGTTGAACCCGACCCCGAACTTGAACGGGCAATGAAGGAATTTGACGAGGCATACGAGCGGCAGAAGGCAAGAAGAAAGGCGGGACTTTCTACAAGCGACCCCGTTTCACCCTCGCTTCCTCAGAGCAGCGACAGAAAAAGATTGAAATGACAAAACCCCACTTATGAAAGGAACAAGCTATGTTTGTTGATTCAGCGAAAATATATATCAAGGCAGGAGACGGCGGCGACGGCTGCGTTTCCTTTCACCGTGAAAAATACGTCGCTTCGGGCGGACCCGACGGCGGCGACGGCGGAAAAGGCGGAGATATTGTTTTTCAGGCAGACGATAATCTGTCGAACCTTATAGATTTCAGATATAAAAGAAAATATATTGCAGAAAAGGGCAAGGACGGAAGCTCGAAAAACTGCACGGGCAAAAACGCTCCCGACCTTATCATAAAAGTCCCGAGAGGAACGGTCATCAAGGAGATAGAGAGCGGAAGGATTCTTGCGGATATTTCAGGCGACGAGCCTGTTGTCATCTGCAAAGGCGGCAAGGGCGGCAAGGGAAACGCACGCTTTGCGACCTCGACAAGACAGATCCCACGTTTTGCAAAGCCGGGCTTTCGGGGCGACGAATACGAGGTACAGCTTGAACTGAAGCTTATCGCAGACGTCGGTCTTGTCGGCTTTCCGAATGTCGGAAAATCTACGCTTATCTCGGTCGTTTCAGCCGCAAAACCGAAGATCGCAAACTACCACTTCACTACCCTCACGCCCGTTCTCGGAGTCGTAAGGATCGACGACGAGCAAAGCTTTGTTATGGCGGATATCCCCGGACTTATCGAGGGTGCAAGCGAGGGCGTCGGTCTTGGTCACGAGTTTTTGCGGCACGTTGAACGCTGTCGGCTTATACTTCACGTTGTCGACGTTTCGGGTATCGAGGGCAGAGATCCTATCGAGGATTTTGTTGCGATAAACAAGGAGCTTGCGAATTTCTCGGAGGAGCTTTCGGAGGCTATGCAGATAGTTGCGGCAAACAAGACGGATATGGCGACGCCCGAGCAGACCGAGCGGTTCAGAGAGTATATCGAAAGTCAGGGTTTGCGGTACTTTGAAATATCGGCGGCGACCACGCAGGGTACTAAAGAGCTTATGAAGGCGGTTTACGAGGAGCTTGTCAAGCTTCCGCCCGTCAAGCAGTTCGAGGCTCAGCCGCTTACGCAGGAGGAGCTTGACGACAAGCTGCTCTCAAAGAAGGATTTCACCGTTACGATCGAGGACGGCGTTTATTACGTCGAGGCGGACTGGATTTGGGACGTTCTTCGTTCATGCAACATGGAGGACTACTCTTCATTGCAGTATTTCCAGAGGGTTCTCAGGTCGACGGGAATTATCGACAAGCTCGAGGAAATGGGCATCAACGAGGGCGACACGGTCAATATCTTCGACTTTGAATTTGACTTTATCGAATAACGGAGGGATACCGATTGACAGAGCTTGACAAACCGTTATCACACGCCGAAGCGGTAATGTATTCTCCGCTTTCGCTTGCGTTTTTAGGCGACAGCGTTTACGAGCAGCTTGTGCGGACAGAGCTTATCCTGACTGCGAATATGCCGGCAGGAAAGCTTCATTCGCTTGCGGTAAAGCTTGTATGTGCGGCTTATCAGTCAAAGGCGGCGCATTTTCTCTGCGGCGGCAATTTCACCGAAAACGAGGAATATATCTATAAAAGAGGGCGCAACGCACACGGTATCTCCGCGCCGAAAAGCGCAACAAATTCCGACTACCGTGCCGCAACGGGGCTTGAAGCGGTTTTTGGATATTTACAGCTTACAGGTCAGACGGAGCGCTGTGCCGAGCTGTATCGGATGATCAGAAATAATATTAAGGAGTGAAAAATATATGTCAGGACATTCAAAATGGGCTAACATCAAAAGAAAAAAGGAAGCGACCGACGCCGTTAAGGGCAAGATCTTCACGAAGATCGGACGAGAAATCGCAGTTGTAGTCAAAGAGGGCGGACCCGACCCTGCAAACAACGCAAAGCTTGCGAACCTTATCGCAAAGGCGAAGGCTAACAACGTGCCGAACGACAATATCGACAGAATAATCAAGAAGGCTGCCGGCGAGGGCGACAAGAACAACTACGAAGAAATGATCTACGAGGGTTACGGCGCAGGCGGCGTTGCGGTAATCGTCGAGGCGCTCACCGACAACAAAAACCGCACGGCAGGCGATGTTCGTCATTACTTTGACAAGTTCGGCGGAAACCTTGGAACAACAGGCTGCGTTTCGTTCATGTTCACAAAGAAGGGTACTGTTATCCTTGAAAACAACGGCGCAGACGAAGACAAGGTGATGGAGGACTGCTTTGAAGCGGGCGCTGACGATTTCAACGTTGAAGAGGACATCATCGAGGTAAGCTGTCAGCCTAACGACGTGCTTTCCGTAAGCGGTGCGCTCAAGGATATGGGCTACACCATTATTTCGGCTGAGAGCGAAATGGTTCCTTCGACCTATACCACTCTTACCGACGAGAAGCAGCTGAAAATGATGGGTCTGCTGCTCGACGCTCTTGAAGAAAACGACGACGTTCAGAACGTTTACCACAACTGGAATATGCCCGAAGAGGACGAAGAGGACTAAACGGACAAAAAAATTTAATCTTTCAAAAATAATGCCAAGATCGCAAAACGTGGTCTTGGCATTTTTATTTTAAAAAATTTCACGAAAAAGGGATAAATGTACGCTATCATGGAGAAAATAGGGTAAAGCGAAATAAAGTCCGTATTATTGTACAGTTATATTATCAGTACGTTTTATAGGACATTTACCCCGAAAGGAGATATTACAAAATGAAACTTCGCAGAAGATGCACGGTAAGGCTTATAACATTCACCGCCGCCGCAATTTTAATTCTGATCACAAGAAACATTATTCTCATGCGTGAAAACAGCAGACAGAAGACGCTCATTCAGACAGGATACCTTCGAGCAGTCGAGCAGCTTTCAGCCGCAGCCGACAATATCAACAGCACGCTCGAAAAGCAACTTTACTCCGCCGAACCCGAGCAGCAGTCGGCGCTTGCGGAAAAGCTTTTCAACGAAGCCGCAGCTGCAAAGGCGGCTATGGCGGAGCTGCCGATACAAAAGTTGTCGCTTGAAAACACCTATAAATTTTTATCGCAGGTCGGAAACTATGCAAGAGCGATAGCCGAAAAATCGGCGGCAGGCGAGAGTATAACCGAAGATGAATATAACAATCTGAAAACGCTTCACGAATTTGCAAAGAAGCTTTCAGAGCATATGTGGGAAATTGAAAAAGCAATATCTTCGGGAGAGATAAGCATAGACGATATTTCAGAAATTGATACCGACAAAGGAAACAGCTTGCAGGTAAGCGAGGATTTCACCGAATTTGAGGAAGGCTTCGAGTCGTATCCAACGCTTATTTACGACGGACCTTTTTCTGATCATATCATGGAGAAAGAGCCTATCGCAACAAAGAATAAGCCGGAAATAACGAAAACAAAGGCGCTCGAGCGTGCTTCGATGATACTGAATATTGCGTCGACAGATCTGACTAAGGTCACGGAGCAGGACGGTAAAATGCCCTCATGGGTGTTCTCGGATAAGGACTCGACTGTAAGCTGTTCTGTTACAAAGAACGGAGGATATGTTTCATATTTTCTTAAATCACGTCAGCCCGTAACCGCAAAGCTAAGCGTTAAGCAGGCGGTCAAAGAAGCCGAAAACTTCTTGAAAGAACACAACTATAACAATATGAAAGCGACCTATTACGAACGCTCGGGGAATGTCGTGACGGTAAATTTCGCCTATGAGATCGACGGGATAACCTGCTACACCGATCTTGTCAAGGTAACAGCTGCACTTGACGACGGAGAAATTCTCGGTTTTGAGGCAGCAGGATATCTTGTAAATCATCAGAAAAGGGCGTTTCCCGACAGCGCCGTTTCGATCAGGGACTGCGAGAAAAAGCTGTCGCCGTATCTGGAGTGCGTCGACAGAGGACGAGCGCTTATTCCGACGGACGGCTCAGAAGAGGTTTACTGCTATGAATTCAGATGCGAGGCGGAGGACGACAGGCAGGTGCTTGTTTATATGAACGCCGAAACGGGCAAGGAGGAGCAGATCCTGATACTGCTTGAAAACGAAAACGGCACATTAGCAATATAAATATTTTATACTATTATCGGAGGTAGTTATGAGTACAAATTTTAGTACAAGTAAAACGAAAGAAAATCTGATGAAGGCTTTTGCAGGCGAAAGTCAGGCAAGAAACAGGTATACGTTTGCAAAAAACCTTGCCAAACAGCAGAAACAGCACGTCATTGCTGCATTGTTCAGCTTTACTGCCGATCAGGAGAAAACTCACGCCGAGATTTTTTACAATCACCTTAATGAATGTTCGGGCGAGAATATCGAGATCACCGGCACGTTCCCTGTTGACATTTCGACCGATATTTGCGAGCTTATCAAAGCGGCTATCCACAACGAAAGTCAGGAATCTGACAACGTTTACCCGGCTTTTGCGGCGACCGCAAGAGAAGAGGGCTTTACCAAGATCGCTCAGGATTTTGAAAATATAGCAAAAATCGAGAAAACACATTCGGACAGATTCAAGACATTCTACGAAATGTGCAAAAACAGCAAGCTTTACGCTTCCGACAAATCTGAGCTTTGGGTCTGCCTCAACTGTGGATTTATTATTGAAAGCAAGCAGGCACCGCAGAAATGCCCTGTCTGCGACGGAGAACAGGGATATTATATCAGGCTCGACATGGCAAGTTGGGGTGCGATCTGACAAAAAACTGCCGCAAAAATGCGGCAGTATACATAGCTTTTTTAGTATTCATAGTCGCTTCCGCCGACAAACTCCCTGCAAAGACAGTTTTTGGGGAGTTTCGATTCGTCAAGCGGCGCAAGCTCCTTTATCAGCCTTTCGAGCGGAGAAAATCTCTCGTAATCGTCGTAGTTCTCTTTCATTGCCGCAAAATCTTCCTCAAGAAGCGCCTTGTAGACGTTCGCTTCATACTCGTGGAAGGTGTCGATGTGATGCTCGGCACGATTTTTGTACGGCGCAATATAAAGATTTTCGCCCCTCTGAACGCTGTCAAACATATCCATCGTCTGCTCGGGACAGCGGTTTCTGAAATTGCGGTCGCGTATCATTCGCCGCATAAGTCTTATGTATTCGGGGTGGATAAGCTCGCCGTCCGACAGCCGAAGCCTCGTTCGCACGCTGACGTATATTCGGTTTGCAATGTCGTCCGAGCCTGTGACCTCGGGGTTTAGTGCGTGTATCCCCTCGAACAGAATAAGCTCGCCTTCTTTTCTTGTAAGGGTGCGACCCTTGATCCTCGCCTGATTCGGAAAATCGAACGCAGGCATCTCGACCGTGCGGCATTCGGCGAGCATCATCATATGCTCCTGAAGCAGCTTGATATCTATCCTGTACGGTGATTCATAGTCGATCTTGTTGTTTTCGTCAAAAATCTGTATCCGATCCTTTGGCAGAAAATAGTTATCCATCGACACCGTGTGCGTTTCAACACCCATTGCATCAAGATATCCCTCGATTTTGAGCGCAGTTGTCGTCTTGCCCGAACCCGAAGGCCCCGACAGCAAAATAATCGGCTTAACGGCGCTTTGCTCCTTTATTTTCTCAGCAATATCCCTGCACCGTGCCTCGTAGTCACATTCGCAGCTGCGGATAAACTCCTCGGCGTTATCGTGCAAAAGGTTGTTTATGTCATTTACATCAATTATTCTCATGAAAATCATTCACCCGATTCATTGCTCCCATCTTGAGCAAAGGTTGTTAAGCGTGTCCGCCATAGCCGCAAGTTCCTTGTTGCTAAGCCCCGACGAAAGCGAAACTATCTTTTCAAGACGCTCGGCGGCGGCTTTCAGCCTGAGGTACGGCGTAGATTCCGCAGGTTTCGGCTTTGCGACCGCTATCGGTTCGGCGTTGACAAATTCGCCGCTTATAAGGTCGAGAGTTGCGCCGCTGTACGGGCAGTGGGATTCAAGTCCGAAGTCATTTGCAAGGTGCGAGGTGTACTCCTCGGCGACGTCGCTTTCGCCGTGAATAACGAACACGCCTTTAAGTCCGCCGATGCTGCTTATCCAACGGTCAAGTCCGTTTTTGTCCGCATGACCGCTCATTCCCGGCAGCTGCATGACCCTTGCGGCAACGTTTATCTCCTCGCCGAAAAGCTTGACCGACTTTGCCCCCTCGACAAGCTTTCTTCCGAGCGTACCGACCGACTGATAGCCGACGAAAAGGACAGTACATTCCTTGCGCCAGAGATTGTGCTTTAAATGGTGCTTGATTCTTCCTGCCTCGCACATTCCGCTTGCGGAAATGATGACCTTTGGCGTTTTGTCAAAGTTTATCGCTCTCGATTCGTCGCTTGTAACGGCGGTGTGAAGTCCGTTAAACGTGATAGGGTTAACGCCCTTGCTGACATATCCTGCCGCCTCTTCGTCATAGCAGGAGCTTTCGTTGCGTGTGAAAATAGTCGACGCCTCGATAGCGAGCGGCGAGTCGATATAAACGGGGAAATCGGGACAGCTTTTAACAAGTCCTTCCTGCTTTATCTGTCTGAAATGGTAAAGCAGCTCCTGAGTTCTGCCGACCGCAAACGAAGGAATAACAACGTTTCCGCCATTTGAGAGCGTTTCATCGATGACCTTTGCAAGCGCCTGCGGATAGTTTTCGGGCTTCTCGTGAAGTCTGTTTCCGTAAGTCGACTCCATTACCGTATAATCTGCGCCTTCAAAATAATGCGGATCTCTTATAAGCGGAATGTCGTTGTTTCCGATATCGCCCGAGAAGATTATCCGTCTTGTTTCGCCGTTTTCCGTAAGCTTTATCTCAATTCCCGAAGAACCGAGAAGATGACCTGCGTCACGGAACATAACGGCGATACCCTCGCAGATCTCAAACGGCTCTTCATACTCCTGCGGCGAAAGCAGCGAGATAGCCGTAAGTGCGTCTGCCATCGTGTAAAGCGGCTCGATCTCCGTCTTTCCCTTACGTTTTCCCTTTCGGCTGCGCCACTCGGCTTCAAATTCCTGAATATGCGCCGAATCACGCAGCATTATCGAGCAGAGATCGGCGGTTGCCCTCTGACAGTAAATTTTCCCGGAAAAGCCGCCTGCGCAAAGCAGCGGAAGCAGTCCCGAATGGTCGATGTGAGCGTGAGTAAGCAGCACAAAATCTATCTGAGATGGGCTGCACGGAATCTGAACATTTTCATATACATTAATTCCCTGCTCCATACCAAAATCAACAAGAAATCTTTTTCCGCAAGCCTCGATAAAGGTACAGCTTCCCGTTACCTCATGCGCCGCGCCGATAAACATCAGTTTCATAAAACGATCCCCTTCCATACTATTCTATGTATTGTCCGTATACTTATATTCTAACATATTACACATACTTTTTCAATACCTTTATGAAATTTTTATGTAAATTTCACATTGATTTTGACAAAAAAACTCCGCCGAAAAATCCGACGGAGTTGTGTTTTATATTATTAGTACAGCCGCACTATTACGGAACGAGTTCCTCAGAGCTTGCGTCAGCCTTTGAATCAGCCTCAGAAGCGGTTTCGTCTGCCTTGCTTTCTGTTGTCTCAGCAGCCGAAGAGCTTTCGTCCGGCGTTTCAGCAGGAGCCGAAGCCTCGCCGATCTTTGTCTTTGTGTATCCCTCAAGACCTTCGATAGCGTCGATAGCGTCCGACTCTTTCACGAAGAAGGTAACGTCAACCGAATCGCTTGTGGTGAAGCCCGATTCGTCAACAATGATGTTTGAAAGCTCCATTACAACGTAAAGCTTTGCGCTCTTTCCGTTTTCAAGCTTAACGTCCATTGTGTAAAGACGAACGATACTATTTACAGATTCAGACCAGCCGATGCTGTCATAATCGGTAGCTACGTTGAAGAGTAAATACGACTCGGTCTTTTCTAAGCTCTTGATCGACTTAATGTAATCGTCAAGCGAATCGCCGTTGAAATACTTATCTCCCTTTGCGTCCTGCTTAGCGTCAGTTTCCTTGTTAACGAACATATCGTTAATAGCTGAATCAGCATCAGCGTCAGCAGCGTTTGTGCTGTCTACATAAGCGGGAGCCTCTGCGCCTACGGTAAATTCCTTTGTAACATAGCCGTCGCTGTCAACAGTTCCCTTGAGCTTGTAGCCCTCCGAAGAAAGACCCGAATAAGCATACGCTCTTACAGTGAACTTGTCGCCTGCCTTATAGCGTGTGTCGTAATCCTGATCGATCGAGATCGAGGTGTAATCACGCAGCAGTGAAGATGCCTCGTCGGTATAGCTTACGCTTGAAATTCTAAGGAACGGAGTTGCGCCGGAATATTCAAACGTGATGTTCTCAAACGGGTCGATCTCGTTAAGACCTGTAAGACCCTCGACTGTGTAATCCTTTGTTACCGAGGTTTCCTCATAAGGCCATACATAAAGCTTTTCGTCGCTTATGAACCAGAATCCCTTTGAATGATCCTTCTCGTCAAGATAGTGCGTGTCGTAAACATAAGCCTCTGCTCTGAACGTTACGGTGTCGCCGTTTGAGAGGCTGTATGTAGAGCTGTCGGCGTAGATCGAAACGAAGCTGTAACCCGAACCGTCATAATCGTAGGAAGCGGTTCCCTCTCCGTCAAAGCCCGAGAACTCAGGCTTGAAATCAGCGAACGGATCAACGGTCTTAGACTTTTCAAGACCCTTTACCTCAACCTCGAAGGAGGTGTTTTCAAGCTTTACCTTAACGTCCTTGAGAGCCTCTTCGTCGTAAACAACTTCAACAGTTACCTTATCGCCGTTCTTAAGACCCTTCTCCTTTGAAAGCTTGCACTTGAGCTTGAATTCGCCCTTCTTCTTGTCGACCTTGAGAAGCTCGTCGCGCATATCCTTAGCCTCGCTTCTGTCGGAAGCCTTGTCGTAAGCGCTTTCAAGCTTTGAGCCCTTTTCAGCAAAATACTTGCTGTACTTGATCTTTTCATAATCTTCATTCTTATAAGTGATCGAATAGTCGGTCATGTCAACGCCGTATTCCGCAAATGCAAAATAAGGATCGATATCAAGCTGCGCATAGCACTGACCGTAGCCGTCAGGACCTGCAAATTCGATATCGAAAAGCTCCTTGGCGTCGATCTTCTGAACTCTCGTTACCTTTAAGATAACAACGATGAGAACGATAAGAACGATAACAGCGGCGAGTGCGGCGATGATGACCACCGGGAACTTGCCCTTATTCGCCGGTGACGCTGCAACTCCGCCGTCGTTGACAAAAGCGGCGGGATCGTTAACGCTGCCCGACTGATCGTACTGCGGCGCAGGCTCCGGTGCAGGCTGAGCAGGCGCAGGCTGTTCGTTCACAGCGTCCTGATCAAATCTTGCTCCGCAATTTCCGCAGAAGACTTCATTATCATCTGCCGGAGTTCCGCAGTTTCCACAAAACTTTGACATTTTTATTCTACCTCCAAAATATTTGATACAGCACTGCTTTTAAAAGATACGCATTTAAAAGCATAGTTATGCAATTTAATTATAATACAAATCAAAAACTTTGTCAATAGAAAAAACAACAAAATATCACAAAATCAACACAAAATATATGATATTTTTAACAAAACAACATGGCTCGTCAGAAAACGCTTCTTAAATGAGGTATCTGCGCTTCGTATATAAGAAACACCCGATAGCGTATGGAATTAAGCTCAGAAGCAAATTCATCGCAGTCGGCTTTAAGAAGCGGTTCGAGCCTTGCGACCGAGCAGGAAATATCGTCGAGCGAGGCGGAGCGTGTAAGGTATGAAGCCTTTACATAATAGCTGCCCCAGTTTTGCTCTATGCGCTCTATTTCGTCATAAACCTCGCCGCTTCCGGAATAGTACGCCAAAAGGCAGCTGTCGATACTGTCGTAAAGCTCCTCGCCCGATTTTTTAAGCATATTAAGCGACACAACGGCAAGACCTATTATCGCCGCAAGCATCGCACAGCACAGCACAAGCCTTTTCATTTCATATCTCCTTTCTTATCAGCGTGTATTTGCGTTCGCTGTCGGCGGTCATGATAAACGCTTTTTCAAGACGGCAATTTTCTTTTTTCAGCACCCCGTAGACCCAATCCTTGCCTGCGCCGATGCTTTGGAGCGCCTCCTCAACTATCTCGCCGTCGTCGATAACAAGAACGGGCGGATCGGCAGGACTTGCAGGAATATTCATGTCCCTCGGCGTAAGCGGCTGTTTTTCGGGCTTGACATACACGGATATCTGACCTGTCGTTTCGACGACCGCAAGCTGAACGTCGGCAATGTCGAAAACGCCCTGACCCCTCAGCGCCTCGAACAGATCGTCTATCGTGAAGCGAAGCTTTTTAAGCGTCGTCTGATCGAGCCTTCCGTTTGAGATAATTATTTTCGGCGAGCCGCAGATAACCTTTCTCAGCTTTCTCGAACAGAGCGTTAAGTGTGAAAATATTACATCAAGCGAAACAATGGTAAGAATCGGAATAAGTCCCATTACAACGGGAATATTGATATCCTCGATAGGAAGTGTTGCAATATTTGAAAGCAGTATCGTTACAACAAGCTCGCTCGGCTGCAATTCTCCGAGCTGTTTTTTTCCCATAAGCCTTATGCAGAAAATTATCACGATATAAAGTATTATCGCCCTGAAAAATACTATCATCATGCGGCTTCACCTCGTTTTTGTTTTCTGATATTTTTTGCAGGAAAATGCGGAATATTCACGAAAACTATGCAAATAATAAAGCTAAAACAGGAAGTGATAAGTTTGAATTTATCTTTTGATAATTACGAAAACGAAGGACTTGTCGGGAGCGTGAGTCAGGATCTTCTGAACCTGCGGACGATACTCGGCAACACGATGGATCTTAATATCATGACCATAAATATAAGCGGAGTCGACTGTGCTGTTGTGACGATAGAAGCGATGGTGTCGACCTCGGCAATGAGCGAGCTTATCTTTCATCCGCTGATGAGGCTTGACTCGGACAAGGAGAAAACGCCCGAGGATATTATTGATTTTATATGCAAAAAAAGCCTGCTTGCAAACGAGCGCATAACCGCCTATACCTACGGCGACGCAGTACGGCTTTTGTTTTCGGGCTTTGCGCTTATTCTTGTAGATACGGCGGCTTACTGCATAGCGTTCGGTATTCAGGGCTACGACAAAAAATCTATCTCCTCGCCGACAATGGAAAACAACGTCATGGGTTCACAGGAGGCTTTTACCGAGGTCATAAGAACGAACATCTCGCTTATCCGCCGCAGGATAAAGCACGCCGCCCTGCGCTTTGAAATGCTTCAGGTCGGAGAGCTTTCAAACACCGACGTCTGCATTGTATATATAAAAGGAAAGACCGATGACAAAATGGTAAGAGAGGTGCGAAAGCGGCTGTCGGAGATAGAGCTTGACACCGTGCTTGGAACAGGCTTTGTAAGACCCTTTCTCGAAAAGGACAGCGAAAGAATGCTCTTTTCCGAGGTCGGCTATACCGAACGTCCCGATATGCTCTGCGCAAATATCATCAAGGGAAATATCGGCGTTCTTATTGACGGCACGCCCTTCTGCATCATCTGTCCCTATGTCTTTACGCAGAATTTCAACAGCTTTGACGATTACTCCTCAAAGACCTATTACGCATCATTTTTAAAGCTTATCAGATATATTGCATTCATTCTTGCCGCCGCCTTTCCGGGGGTATATCTCGCCGCCGTCAACTTCAATCCCGAAATGCTCAATCTGCGGCTTCTTTCAAACCTCTCGCTCAGCGAAAAAACGACTATGCTGCCGCTTTTTACCGAGCTTGTTATTATGATGCTGCTTCTGGAGGTCATGCGTGAGGCAAGCATAAGACTTCCCAAAGCGGTCGGCGCCGCAATGTCGATAGCAGGCGGACTTATAATCGGCGACGCTGCTGTAAAAAGCGGACTTATCTCCTCTCCCCTGCTTATCGTTATCGGCGTGACGGCGACAGCCTCTTTCGTTCTGCCCTCGCTCAATCAGCAGGTATCGGTGCTTCGGCTTATGTTCATTTTTGCAGGCGGATTTGCAGGTTTTTTCGGGATAAGCGTCTGCGCAGTAATGGCTCTTGCGAACATCTGCTCCGAATCACAGCTCGGAATACCCTTCACCTCGCCTATCACGCCTTTTAAAAAGAAACAGGCGGCGGAAGCGTTCGGGCGAAAGACCTATAAGGCGATGGAAAAGCAGAACACAACGCTTAACGATATGACATAAAAGAAAGGATACGACTGATGAAAACAATTTCGGTTTACGCATTCGCTGCCACCGTTATCACGGCGAAGCTTTTCGCACTTTCGATGTATGTTCCAACAAAGAACGAAAATGCCGCCGTTACCGCAGCCGCTGCGATAATTTTCTCAATTATAAAACTTATCGGGCTGATACCCCTGTTTTTCTGCGCCAAGGAAAATAACGGCAGGCTTACAAGCACTCTGTCCCGAGCCGCCTTTGCGGTCGGGGCGGCGGTTTTTCTGCTTATAATAAACGACAGCTTTTCGACCCTTATCGAAACGATATATCCCGACCGTTTCACCAAAGCCGGAATAATGACGGTTCTTTTCATCATTTTCGCCTACACCGCTTCGATGGGAATAAACGGTGTTTCACGTTCCGCCTCGCTTATACTGATCTTTTCGCTTGCTACGATAGCCGTTCTTATCGCAAACCTAAGCTCCGAAATGCTGACGAGCCGCCTTAATATGTATTCCGAGGATATGAGCCGTGAGCTTTTCTCGTCGGTGAGAAATCTTGCGGCATATCTTTTCGATTACTTTTTGTTTTACGGTCTGCTCCCCTATCTTGACGGCAAGCCGCAAAAGACGGCGGCGCTTTATATTTCCTCGGAAATTATAATTTCGACGCTCTTCTTTCTCACGGGCGGCGCAGTTCTCGGAGATTATTTCGCAAGCTCGGGATATTCGTTTTTCACACTTTCCTACAGCTCTCACGGCGAGCTTGTTGCACGCTCGGACGTTGTGATACTCGTGCTTTCGACCGCAGCGGCGGTAATAAGCGGCGCAGGGCTTATGATAATTCTTAAAAACTCGCTTGGCGGACTTTTCAGAATAAAAAACGATATTACGCTTTACACGGCTGCCGCCGCTGTCCTTACCGCAGTAATTCTTTCCTTAAACATTTTCGGCTTTAATTTCAGAGAGATAAGTCCGGCTGTAAGTGCGGCTGCGTTTATTCTTCTTCCGGCGGGGGCGGTTTATAAATGTGCAGCGCAGCTTATTCATGACAGAAAGGGTGAGAGAATATGAAGCAGAGATTTTTCTTCCTTATTATAATGCTGCTTTCGGTCGTTTATTTTTCAAACGGCACTCACACCGAGATCGCCGAGAGAGTTATGGTCCACGCTATCGGAATCGACCAGACGGACAGCGGATATAAGGTCACGATGCAGATATTCAGTCCCGAGGGAAGTGGAAGCGAGACCTCGATAGACCCGTCGTTGCCGAATGTCAGCATAGTTCAGGGCAGCGGCGTAACGGTAAGCGACGCCGTAAACAGCTGCATGAACAGGCTTGGCGGCGATATTTTCATCGGGCATAATCAGATGATATTGTTCGGGCGAAACGTCGATCTTTCGCAGCGTTACAAGCTTTTTGGCTTTTTTCTCTCCTCGACCGAGGCTTTTCTCAACGTCGACTGCGCAGCGGCGGAGCGGACAGCCGAGGAGATACTCAAAATTCCCGTTACCGGAAACACTATCGGCTCGGAAAAATATCCGCAGATGATAGAGTCCTCCGCCGACCTCGGAAAATGCATAAAGGTGACGTTTATCGACCTGCTCGACGCTATGGAAACTAATGACAAAAGCATTATCCTGCCCGTTTTTTCAAGCACGGAAAATAATACGGGCGGTAATTCGGGCGGCGGAGAGGACAGCGGCGGCAAGCAGGAGGAGCTTTCGCAGACACGGCTCACGATAAACAACGGCGCAGTTTATGTCGGCGGAAAATACCGTGCCGAGATAACGGACGAGCAAATGGGATATGCGGCAATGATAAACGGTCAGGGAGATTTTGTGCATACCGAGATAAGCTATAAAGGTGCAAATTTTACCAAAACATTTCAGATCAGGTCAAGGCAGGTCAATGCCGAAGTCGAAAACGGCGAGATGGTTTTCACGATCTCCTGCCGTCTTGCGCCGAAGGACGCTCAGATGTTTGAGGAATACAGCGACAGAGAAAAATCAAACGAAAAGGCTATGCGAAATGTCGGGGAAAAAGCGCAGGCGTTTGCAGACAGCGTTTGCGAAATGTACAGTCCCGAAATTCTCGGCGCAGACGACTATATCAAGCGTTTTTACCCCGAAATTTACAGAAAATACAAGGACGACGAACGGCTTTACAGCCGTGTTAAGCTGAAAATCGAGATAGAATAGAAAAAGCCCTGAACTTCAAACGGTTCAGGGCATATATTACGATATTTTCGCATAAAAAAAAAGCTCATCACACGATGAGCTTCTTGGAGGCGCCACCCAGATTTGAACTGGGGATCAGGGTGTTGCAGACCCACGCCTTACCACTTGGCTATAGCGCCGTTACATGGAGCGGATTACGAGGCTCGAACTCGCTACCTCCACCTTGGCAAGGTGGCGCT
>JBJERC010000079.1:0-27654 GCA_051882075.1 Oscillospiraceae bacterium
GACATTGCGACAGGCGAGGAAAAGACGAGGATCGTCAATAAATTTGAGAAGATCTGACAGCTTTTAAATACAGGAGGAAAAATCATGGCAAACGAAATGCTTTTAAAATACGGCTGCAACCCCAATCAGAAGCCGTCAAGAGTTTTTATGGAAAACGGAAGCGACCTTCCTATCACCGTTCTCAACGGCAAGCCCGGTTATATCAACCTGCTCGACGCATTCAACGGCTGGCAGCTTGTCAAGGAGCTTAAAAAGGTGTGCGGTCTTCCGGCGGCGACCTCTTTCAAGCACGTTTCTCCGGCAGGCGCAGCTATCGGCAGACCGCTTTCGGACACGCTCAAGAAAATCTACTGGGTGGACGATTTAGGCGAGCTTTCGCCGCTTGCCTGCGCTTATGCAAGAGCAAGAGGAGCTGACAGAATGTCGTCCTACGGCGATTTTATCGCACTTTCGGACGTGTGCGACGTTCCGACCGCAAAGATGATACAGCGTGAGGTTTCAGACGGAATAATCGCTCCGGGATATACAGACGAGGCGCTTGAGATACTCAAGTCTAAAAGAAAGGGTACTTATAATATCATTCAGATAGACGAAAGCTATGTTCCCGAGCCGCTCGAGCGCAAGCAGGTTTACGGCGTTACATTCGAGCAGGGAAGACAGGAACTTCCTATCGACTTCGATATGCTTAGCAATATCGTTACCGAAAATAAGGATATCCCGAAGGACAAGCAGGAGGATCTTCTTATCTCGCTTATCACGCTCAAATATACCCAGTCAAATTCCGTCTGCTATGTAAAGGACGGTCAGGCTATCGGTATCGGCGCAGGTCAGCAGTCGAGAATACATTGCACAAGACTTGCAGGACAGAAGGCAGACAACTGGTGGCTTCGTCAGTCGCCGCAGGTAATGGGACTTCAGTTCCTTGACAATATCCGCCGTGCCGACAGAGATAACGCTATCGACGTTTATATCTCCGACGAGTACGAGGACGTTCTTGCAGAGGGCGTATGGCAGAATACATTCAAGGTTAAGCCGCCCGTTTTCACCCGTGAGGAGAAAAAGGCATGGCTTGAAAAGAATACCGACGTTTGTCTTGGCTCGGACGCTTTCTTCCCGTTCGGCGACAATATCGAAAGAGCGAAGAAGTCGGGCGTTAAGTATATCGCAGAGCCGGGCGGTTCTATCCGTGACGACAACGTTATCGAGACCTGCAACAAGTACGGCATGGCAATGGCATTTACGGGAATCAGACTTTTCCACCACTGATAACCGTTTGCAATAAACAAAAAATAAAAATTATTAAGGAGAATTTTACAATGAAGATCAAAAGAACGCTCGCAGCGCTTCTTGCTGCAACAATGATCATGGGAATGACTTCCTGCTCGCTTTTCGATAAGGAAGAGGACGACGACGAGGATACCAAGACCTCTGTTTCCGATAAGGAAGACAAGGACGAGGACAAGGAAGAAACCAAGGAAAGAAGAGTCAACGGCTGATGCTGAGGCTGAAACAGAGGAGAGCAAGGCTGAAACCGAGCCTGCTGAAACAGAGCCGGCAACCTAAGAAAGCGAAGCTCCCGAGGTTGAAGAGCCTGTTGACACTGCAAACGGTTTTTCAAACGAGTATTACACGATAAAGGTAGATCCTTCAAAGTGGGAATATAATGAGGTGGCAGGAGTTGACTGCGGATATATGTATACCAATGTCGGCGACAACGCTGATAAGGCAACGGCAAACTTCAACGTTATCAGTATGTCTGACTCGATCTACGCATCACTCACACCCTCTGACTATGTAGATTCGATCAAGGAAACATATGACTCAATGGAGGGCTTCGATGTAAAATCTACGGGTTCGGGAACTCTTAACGGCTATGAGACCTGCGACATTGAAGTAAGCTATGATATTGCAGGACAGACAATGACCATAAGGCAGATCATTCTTTCAAACGAAGATGCTCTTGTCGCTATAAGCTACGGTGCGCTTGACAGCGTTCTTAGCGAGCTTCAGCCAGAGTTTGACGAGGTTCTCGGCACATTTACGTTCAAGTGATATTCGTTTAACAAAAATCACCGATCGGGCAGAAAAACTGCCTTTGCGAAAGGACGGTCAGAATGAACATATTAGTAATCGGCGGCGGCGGAAGAGAGCACGCAATAATCATGAAGCTTGCCGAGTCGCCAAAGGTAGATAAGCTTTACTGCGCCCCCGGAAACGGCGGTATCTCAAAGTATGCCGAATGTTTTAACGTTTCGGCTACCGACATTGACGGAGTGGTTGCTCTTGCAGAGCAGCTCAGACCCGACATGGTAGTTGTCGCTCCCGACGATCCGCTCGTTCTCGGCATGGTCGACGCTTTGCAGGCAAAGGGCTTCAAGACGTTCGGCCCTAAGGCGAACGCAGCAATAATCGAAGGCTCAAAGGTCTTTTCGAAGGAGCTTATGAAAAAGTACAATATCCCGACCGCAGGCTACGAGGTTTTCACCGACAGCGAATCGGCGATAAAGTATTTAAAGGAGCAGAACACATATCCTGCCGTTATCAAGGCTGACGGACTTGCGCTCGGAAAGGGAGTTATCCTTGCGCAGAATGAGCAGGAAGCGGTCGACGCAGTTCACGAAATGATAGACGAGCTTAAATTCGGCAAGTCGAGCGCAAGAATAGTTATCGAGGAGTTCCTCACGGGTCCTGAGGTGTCGGTTCTTTCGTTCACTGACGGAAAGACGGTCGTTCCGATGATCTCGTCAATGGATCACAAGCGTGCGCTTGACGGCGACGAGGGTCTTAACACGGGCGGAATGGGAACTGTTGCGCCGAATCCTTACTACACAGAGGATATCGCAAAGCAGTGCATGGAAACTATCTTCAAGCCGACTATCGAGGCAATGAACGCCGAGGGCAGAACTTTTGAGGGCTGTCTGTATTTCGGACTTATGTTGACGCCAAAAGGTCCTAAGGTTATAGAGTACAACTGCCGTTTCGGCGATCCCGAAACGCAGGTCGTTCTCCCGATGCTCGACAGCGACCTTTGCGAGATTTTTGAAGCTATCTACGACCACAGACTTTCAGAGCTTGACATCAAGTGGAAGGACGGCTTCTGCACCTGCGTGGTCATGGCTTCGGGCGGTTATCCGCTTTCGTATCCCAAGGGTATCGAGATAAACGGCTTTGATGAAAAGGGTCAGGTTGACGGCGCATTCGTTTACCATGCAGGCACAAAGCTTTCGGACGGCAAGTTCTTGACAAACGGCGGAAGAGTTCTCGGAGTTACCTGCAACGACGCAACGCTCACGGGCGCGCTTGAAAAGTCGTACAGCGCAGTTTCAAAGATAACGTGGGAGGGTGCGCATTTCCGCAAGGATATAGGACATCGTGCGCTCAAGGCATACGAAAAATAAATGTTTTTTGACGCATAATAAAGGCAGAAAGGTCGGTTTGACTTTCTGCCTTTTTTGCTGCTCGGTGGAGCAAGGTTCTTAAATGTCATTATCCGCACGGGATTTTTGTATAAATCTACAATATTTTCATTAAAAACTGAATATTTTACGAAAACACTTGACATATCGTGCAAATTAACGTATATTTTAATTTGTAGTGCTTTTTGCGTTTTTTGCCGAAAAGGCGCTGCTATCTCTTTTGGAAGGAATGGTCGCAGAGATGGAAAATATAATCAGCTTAAAGGATATTGTGGTTGAATTTGAGGACGGAGAGCGGATACTCAAAAATATCAGCCTCGACATAAAGGACAAGGAGTTCGTTACCTTTTTAGGACCGTCGGGCTGCGGAAAAACGACGACGCTCCGCATAATAGCAGGCTTTTTAGAGCCGACAAGCGGCGATATTTTCTTTGACGGCAAAAGGATAAACGGTCTTCCGCCGCACAAAAGAAACGTTAATACCGTGTTCCAGAGATATGCGCTTTTTCCGCATCTTAACGTGTTTGAAAATATCGCATTCGGTCTTAGGGTTAAGAAAGTCTCCGATAAAGAGGTCGTAAAGAGAGTCGGCGAAATGCTCGAGCTTGTTAACCTCAAGGGCTATGAGAAAAGAAGCATTAACCGTCTTTCAGGCGGTCAGCAGCAGCGTGTTGCGATCGCCCGTGCGCTTGTAAATCACCCCAAGGTGCTGCTTCTCGACGAACCGCTCGGTGCGCTCGACTTAAAGCTGCGTAAGGAAATGCAGACCGAGCTCAGAAAGATTCAGCAGGCGCTTGAGCTTACCTTTATATATGTAACGCACGACCAGGAGGAAGCGCTCACCATGAGCGATACCGTTGTTGTTATGAACAACGGTCATATCCAGCAGATAGGCTCGCCGACCGACATTTACAACGAGCCTGTAAACGCTTTCGTTGCAGACTTTATCGGCGAGAGCAATATCATTTCGGGTACTATGCCCGACGACTGCGTTGTTGAATTTTCGGGACAGCGTTTTGACTGCGTTGATAAGGGCTTTGAAAAGAACGAAGAAGTCGACGTTGTTATCCGCCCCGAAGACGTAAAGGTCGTTCACCCGAACAAAGCGCATCTTACGGGAATCGTCGAGTCGGTCGTGTTCAAGGGCGTGCATTACGAAATGACGGTCGACAGTATCGAGCATAAGTGGCTTATCCATTCGACAAAGGCTGAGCCTGTCGGCGCAATGATAGGAATGACCTTCGACCCGTTCGACATTCACATAATGAAAAAATCGGAGGAATGACGAGAAAATGAAAATGAAATGGACGTCTGCGCCTTATCTCGTGTGGATGATAGTGTTTATCGCAGTTCCGCTGCTTATGATAGCCTACTTTGCATTCACGACCGACAGCGGCGCATTAACGATAAAGAACATTCAGGACGTAGGACAGTATGCGAACATTTTCGTGCGCTCTATCTGGCTTTCGATAATCGCAACGGTCATCTGCCTTGTCATCGCCTATCCTGCGGCTTATATAATGTCGAGAATGGAAAAGCACAAGCAGGGAACTATGCTTATGATAGTAATGCTTCCTATGTGGATGAATTTTCTTCTGAGAACTTATGCGTGGATGACGCTTCTCGGAAACAACGGCGTTATAAATCATCTCCTCGGACTTATCGGACTCGGACCTTACAAGCTTATAAATACGTCGGGAGCGGTCGTTCTCGGAATGGTGTATAATTATCTGCCGTTTATGATCCTGCCGCTTTATTCTGTAATGGTAAAGATAGACAAAAGCCTTATCGAAGCGGCTTCCGACCTCGGCTGCAGCAGCACGGCGACGCTTTTTAAGGTTATCGTTCCGCTCAGCCTGCCGGGAATAACCTCGGGTATCACAATGGTTTTCGTTCCCGCTATCTCGACCTTTATTATTTCGAGAATGTTAGGCGGCGGCTCGAACCTGCTTATCGGCGACCTTATCGAAATGCAGTTTTTAGGAAACTCGTATAATCCGCATCTCGGAGCGGCTATATCGCTTGTTCTTATGGTAATAATTCTCGTTATCATGACGGTGATGAACCAGTTCAGCCCCGACGATCAGCAGGTGCTGATCTGACCGTTAATTATTGATAGTAGGAGGATATGACCACAGATGAAAAAGCTCGGAAAAATATATCTTTGGCTCGTTCTGATGTTTTTGTATGTGCCGATCTTTGTGCTTATCGTGTTTTCGTTCAACGAAACCAAAAGCCGAAGCGTTTTCAGCGGCTTTACGCTTGACTGGTACTCAAAGCTTTTCAGAAACGATATTATAATATCGTCGCTTATAAATACGCTTATAATCGCCGTGCTTGCGAGCGTTATTTCGACCCTTCTCGGAACGCTTGCGGCTATCGGAATTAACAATATGCGAAAAGTTCCAAAGGCGGTCGTTATGAACATAACGAATATGCCTATCATCAACCCTGAGATCGTAACGGGCGTTTCGCTTATGCTGCTTTTCGTTTTCTTTGCGGCGAGAATGAAGCTTGAATTCGGCTTTGTCACGCTGCTTATAGCGCACATAACCTTCGATGTGCCTTACGTTATCTTAAACATTATGCCCAAATTCAGACAGATGGATCCGCATCTTTACGAGGCGGCGCAGGACTTGGGGTGCAGTCCGTTCAAGGCTTTTGTTAAGGTCGTGCTGCCCGAGATAATGCCCGGCGTTGTAAGCGGCTTTCTTATGGCGTTTACCTATTCGCTCGACGATTTCGTGATCAGCTACTTCACGACAGGCTCGACCTCACAGACGCTGCCGATAACGATTTATTCAATGACAAGGCGCAAGGTATCGCCCGAGATAAACGCTCTTTCAACGATAATCTTTGCGGTGGTGGTCGTTATTCTCGTGATAAAGAACACGGTCGAGAACAGACAGGCGAAGAAAAACGCTGCCAAGGGGGTATGACGGCTGATGAAAATTTACGATATTAAAAGGTATTTTTCCCTCTCGCTTGCCGCAATGCTCGCCTTAGGATTAATGACAGGCTGTTCGGGGAAAAAGCAGACGGACGAAGACGGCGGAGAAGAGGAGACCGCCGCACAGACGCTTACTGTTGAAGACCCCGAATATTATACACGCTTTAAGGACGACAATATTTCGATAAATGTTTACAACTGGGGCGAGTATATCTGCACGGGTGCGGACGAGGGCACGCTCGATGTTAACGGCGAGTTTGAAAAGCTGACGGGAATAAAGGTCAATTATACAAACTTTGCCACCAACGAGGAGCTTTACGCAAAGTTGAAGGGCGGCGGAGCGACCTATGACGTGATAATTCCGTCGGACTATATGATAAACAAGCTGATAAAGGAAAATATGCTGCTTCCGCTTGATTTTGAGAATATCCCGAACTTTAAGTATATAATGGAGAATTTCAGAAATTTAGAATACGACCCCGAAAACGCATATTCCGTGCCGTATACATGGGGTACGGTCGGAATAATCTACGACGAAACGGTTATCGACATTCCGCCCGAGGAGATAGACTGGGATATACTCTGGAACGAGGACTATGCCGACCAGATACTCATGTTCGACAACCCTCGCGACGCATTCGCTATCGCTGAAATAATGCTCGGAATTTCGATTAACACCGAGGACGGCGAGGAGCTTGAAAAGGCTGCCGAAAAGCTAAAGCAGCAGAAGAAGATAGTTCAGGCTTATGTGATGGACGAAATTTTCGACAAAATGGGCGCAGGCGACGCTATTATTGCGCCTTACTACGCAGGCGATGCTCTTACTATCATGGAGGAGAACGATTCGCTAAATTTCGTAGTGCCAAAAAGCGGAACGAACCTTTTTGTCGACGCTATGTGTATTCCTGCCGACGCAAAGCAAAAGGAAGCTGCGGAAATGTATATAAACTTCATGTGCGAGCCTGATATTGCATATGCAAACATTGATTATATCTGCTATTCGACGCCCCATTCCGCCGCTTATGAAATGCTTGACGACGAGGTTAAAAACGACCCCGTTTCATATCCCGATCAGGAATTTATCGCAGAAAAGACGACAGTTTTTATAAACCCATCTGACGAGGCAAACAGAAAAATGCAGACGCTCTGGACGGAAATGAAATCGGCGGAGGACGAAAACGCAAATACATGGATAGTCCCCGTGTTCCTTATAATCTGCGTGCTGATAATCGTGTTCGTGCTTGTAAGACGGTATATCAAGAAAAAGAAGGATCTGTTCTGAAATCGTTCATTTTGCTATTGAAATGAAAAGAAAAATATGTTATAATAATCGTATATGAAAATACAGGAGGAGTTTTAAAATGAGTATGTATATTACCTGTCTTGATCTTGAGGGAGTTTTAGTTCCTGAGATATGGATCGCATTCGCCGAGGCTGCCGGAATCCCCGAGCTTAAAAGAACGACGAGGGACGAGCCTGATTACGACAAGCTTATGAACTATCGTATCGCAATTTTAAAGGAACACGGTCTCGGACTCAAGGAGATACAGGAAACTATCGCAAAGATAGACCCCATGCCCGGCGCAAAGGAGTTTCTTGACGAACTTCGTTCATTCTGTCAGACGATAATCATAAGCGACACATTCTCGCAGTTTGCAGGTCCGCTTATGGAGAAACTCGGCTATCCGACGATTTTCTGCAACACGCTCGAAGTTGCCGAAAACGGCGAGATAACAGGCTTTAAGATGCGCTGCGAACAGTCGAAGCTTACGACCGTAAAGGCTTTGCAGTCGATAGGCTTTGAAACGATCGCAAGCGGCGACAGCCACAACGACCTCGGAATGATAAAGGCAAGCAAAGCAGGCTTCCTTTTCAGAAGCCCCGACAGCATAAAGGCTGAATATCCCGAGCTGCCTGCATATGAGACCTATGACGAGCTTATGGCGGCTATCAAAGCGGCTATGGACTGATAACACGGTCATAATTGCTCCCCCAAATAAACCTTGCCGGCAATACTCGCCGCAAAGTCAAAATCTCTGCGTTGCAAATCTCGACATACGCCAGTATGCCTTCGATTTGCGCCTTGATATTTTGCCTTTTCGGCTTCGTCTTTTGGCAAGTTTTAATTGGTGGAGCAATAACTGAAAATCACATAAATGCAGAGAAAATGCGGTTAATTTTAAACACATTTTTTCTGCATTTTTTTATTAAGTTGTGCAACCGTATGAAAATTTTTTAACCCCTTGAAGATGACGTGCAATAGTGATATAATAACGTTTGTCTGATGTAAATTATAAATATTTTATAAGGGGTAGTTATTTTATGAGTTCGGATGTTTATGTTGAACCGAAGGAAAAATTGAAGCCGAAGCTTTTTTCGGTGATGAAGCATTATTCAAAGGAGCAGCTTTTAAAGGACATTGTTTCGGGTATTATCGTTGCAATAATTGCACTTCCGCTGTCGATAGCGCTTGCGCTCGCTTCGGGGGTAAATCCCGAGCAGGGACTTTATACGGCGATAGCGGCAGGCTTCGTGGTGTCGTTTTTAGGCGGCAGCCGTGTTCAGATAGCAGGACCTACGGCGGCTTTTGCGACTATCGTTGCAGGCATCGTTGCTTCAAAGGGAATGGACAGCCTTGTTATCGCAACGATAATGGCGGGCATACTGCTTATAATAATGGGTCTTTGCCGGCTCGGCGTGCTTATCAAGTATATTCCAAGCACGATAACGACAGGCTTTACATTCGGAATTGCCGTTACGATTCTTATCGGACAGCTAAAGGACTTCATGGGGCTTACGTTCACAAAATCGCCGATCGAAACTGCGGACAAGCTGAAAGAAGTCGTAAGCTGCATTTCGACCTTTAATGTTCAGGCGTTCGGAATAGGTATGCTTTCGCTTGCGATACTTATTTTTTGCCCCAAGCTGTTAAAGAAGGTTCCGTCCTCGCTTATTGCGGTAATCGTCTGCTCGCTTATCGTAAATCTTTGTGACCTCAACGTAAACACGATAGGCGATCTTTATGAAATATCCGCCGCCGCTCCGAAATTCTCGCTGCCAAGCGTCAGCTTCGGTCAGATAAAGGAGCTTTTCCCCGACGCCGTTACTATCGCAGTCCTTGCGGCTATCGAGTCGCTGCTTTCCTGCGTTGTTTCGGACGGTATGATAGGTTCAAAGCACCGCTCGAATATGGAGCTTGTCGCTCAGGGCGCAGGAAATATGTGCTCGGCGCTGTTCGGCGGTATACCTGCAACGGGCGCTATCGCAAGAACGGCGGCAAACATCAAAAACGGCGGAAGAACGCCGATCGCAGGAATGGTTCATTCGGTTGTTGTTCTGCTTATCCTCCTGCTGCTTATGCCTTATGCAAAGCTTATCCCGATGCCGACTATTGCGGCTGTGCTTTTTCAGGTAGCCTATAACATGAGCGGCTGGAGAACTATCGTAAACACCTGCAAGACCGCACCAAAGAGCGACATAACGGTGCTTTTTGTAACGCTTGTCCTTACGGTCGTTTACGATCTTGTGGTGGCTATCTGCGTCGGACTTGTGCTTTCCTCGCTGCTCTTTATGAAGCGTATGTCGGACGTTACGGACGTTCACGGCTGGGTGTACATGAGCGAGGAGGAGGAAAACGACCCCGACAATATCGCACTCAAGAAGGTTCCTGCAAACACGAAGGTCTTCGAGATAAACGGACCTATGTTCTTTGCGGCTTCCGAGAAATTCATGTATGTTGTTTTTGATACCTCTATCGACGTTCTCGTTATCAGAATGAGAAACGTTCCTGCGATCGACGCTACGGGTATCGAAACGCTCAGAAAGATCATCAGAAAGTGCGAAAAGCATAGTATTCAGGTAGTCTTTTCTCACGTCAACGAGCAGCCGATGAAGGCGATGAACAAGGCAGGCTTTACCGATATGATAGGAAGAGAGAACTTCTGCGACCATATCGACACTGCGCTTGAAAGAGCCGCTGAGATCGAAAATAAGATATGCAGCGGAAAATGATGCTTAAATAATATAATAAATAAACGGCTTTGGTGATTAGTTCATCAAAGCCGTTTTGCAGTCCAAAGCGGTTATTCCTTATTTTCACGCTGAAATTCCAGTATATCTCCCGGCTGACAGTCAAGCACGTCGCAGATCGCTTCAAGGGTAGAGAAGCGGACGGCTTTTACCTTGCCTGTTTTGAGGTTTGATAAATTTACGTTTGAGATACCGACCCTTTCGGCAAGCTCGTTTAAGGAGATCTTTCGGTCTGCCATAACCCTGTCAAGTCTTAAAATTATTGCCATAGCTTTTCACTCCTTTTCACTTTACAGAGTCTCGTCGGATTCATGCTGTAAAATTGCGCCGTACTTGAAAATCTGAACGAGCGCAAGTACGATAAGAACCGCTGCAACGATAGTAAAGTCTAATGAAAAGCTGTAATTTCCGCTTAAAATGCCCCTGTATACGCCTGTTGTTAAACCCGAGAGGACGGCGGTCGGGATAAGCGACCATGAAAAGCGTGTGAGGGAAGTAATTACGCTTTCTTCAAACGGTGTGCGGCAGTTTTTGAGCTGTGTGCAGAGCTTTCCTAAGAAGATAAGGGCGGCGAAAACTGCAGCGGAGTAAAGAAAACCCATTATTGTCAAAACGGCGAAATTTCTTAAACTTATGGATAAAACGCCGCTTTCGCCGCCTGCGGTAAAACCGTCGCTGTCGGCGGTCACAGTTGAAAATTCATATGTCGAGTTGTCAAGCGAAAAATCAGAGCCGTCAAAATTTTTCGTTATGTCCGCCTGTTCCTTTTCGCTTAAGGTTTTGCCGACAGACGAAAGGTTTATCCTCGCTTTTGCGTTTCCCGAAATGCTTAAAGTAAGAAAATCCTTTGGCATTGCAAGGAAGAAAATGCTTGCGGAAAAACACGCCGCCATTGCGATGACGATCAGCACTTTTGCGATGACCGTCAGCACAAAGCCTACGTTTCCTAACGAATTGATCTTTGAAATTGTCTGTTCTTTCATAATGATTACCTGTCCTTTCAAAATATAGCGTGGAAATTTTCGATTTCATTAAATATTTAACGTTTATCGTTAAATATATTATAGCAGGCTCGGATACGTTTGTCAATAAGAATTTAACGTTTATCATTAAATTTGTAATGATAAACAAAGAAAAAGCATAGGTGCGGCGGCTTATCATGCAGTATGTACAAAAGCAGGCGGTCAGAAAACCGCCTGTGTGGTTAACTGACCGCCGTTTAATGCTTTATCGGCAGATATTACTGATTGTTGCCTGTTTTATAAGCGTCGATCATCTTCTTGGTAATGTGTCCCGAACGCCGACCGTATCTCTTTCCGTTTCTTACATAGGTCAAAGGTTCAGAAGCGCCCGTAGTGAGCTTTATTTCAAGCTTCATGGTCTGCTTGTTTATGGGAACAACGCTTATGCGGTCTATTACCGCCTTTGACATTTCGTCGATCTGCTCCCTTGTCATTTCCGTTTCGGGCGAATACATATCACGGAGATAATTTTCGATACGCTTCATATTCCTTGCATATTCCTCGTCGCCGTCATTTTTCTTTGTGAGGTACTCGATATTGTTTTCAAGCTCGGAGATAAGCACGCCTATCTCGCCGTTTCTCTTTGTGAACTCCGCTTTTGTTATAGCCTCGTCCATGTAAAGCTCGAGCAGTTTGTCACGCTTGCGCTTTTCTTTATCAAGGCTTGCGTTCAGAGAATTGACCTCACGCCTAACTTCGGCGGTGCGGTCGGCGTCCTTGTAGACCTTGAGAAACGTTTCAACATAGTCCTCAAGATTTTCCGCAATGTCCTTGAAAAATCCCGAAAGAATATCGTAAAGCTCGCTTTCCATTATTGCAAAGGATGAACAGCTTTTCGCTCCCGACTTTTTCTTCTCGGAACAGATCCACTGATAGACAGGCTCGCCCTTTGACGCACTGTTTGAATAGCTTGTCCTCCAGTAAGGCTTGTCGTGAGAGGCGCACCATATCTTGCCCGTGAAAACGCTCGTGTCCTTGAACGAGCGCTCACGGCTTTTTATAGCGCAGCTTCTCTGTTCAAAGATCAGATTGCACTTATCCCATATCTCCTCAGAAACGATAGCAGGCACGACCTCGCCCGTTTCGTCCTTATACATAAGCCACTCGTCCTTGGGAAGAAACTTCTGCTGTTTTGTGCGGTAGTCGACGATCTTGACTTTGTTTCCGCAGTAGTAGCCCTTATACTTCGGGTTCTGTATTATCCCCGAAATTGTATTATGGTGTATACGGTTTCCGTTTCTTCCTCTGTATCCCTTTTCAAAAAGTATCCTTTCGATCTTGCGGACGCTGTGATCGCCCGTTGAATAGAGATTGAAAATAAGTCTGACCATTTCCGCCTCGGACTCGTTTATTGTCAGTCTGCAATCCTTTTTGTCGTAGCCGAAAATGCGGTTGTTTCCAAGAACGTTTCCGTTCTCGATAGACCTATGCTGTCCCCAGCACACACGTTCGGAAAGCTTTCTCACCTCGTCCGCCGCAATGCTCGACATTATCGTAAGCCGAAGTTCGCTGTCGGGGTCTATGGTGCAGATATTATCGTTCTGAAAGAAAACGCCGACGCCCGTGCGCAGAAGGGTAGTGGTAAAGTTAAGGCTGTCGACGGTGTTTCTCGCAAAACGGCTTACCTCCTTGGTAAGTATAAGATCGAATTTTCCCGACTTTCCGTCTTCTATCATGCGCATAAATTCCGCACGATTTTCAGCCTGTTCTCCCCTCACTCTGTCAACGTACCCTTCGACGAAAGTCCAGTTCGGATTCATCTTTATCATCTCGGTAAAGTATCCGATCTGATTTTCTATCGAATTTTCCTGTTCCTCTCTCAGAGTGGAAACACGAGCGTAAAAGGTCACGTTTATGCCAAGATCGAATATTGTTTTATGTTCTTTTTTCATTATTTCTCTTGCTAAGTACATATCCATAGTTTTTAATTTCCTTTCTTTATTTTTGATTATTTATCTAATATTCCGGTATTGTCTGTTTTAATATAATTATACCATACCGAAAACAAAAAGTCAACGGTACGGCATAACATTCACATCGCAATACAAGATCAGATATGTATTCCCCGAAACACACGGGGAATAACCGGGTTTCCGGTTTGCCGGTTTGCCGGGCTTTCATGCTTTCAGGCGGTAAGATTCTCAATTATCGAGATCATTCTGTTATACTTTTTCAAGTCGATCTCTCCGCTGTTAAGCAAAATTTTTGTCCAAGCCGTCAGAGTTTTCTTTTTAAGCTCAAGCTTTGATACATCTGTTTTTTTCAAAACATATCCCTCCTTTTAATTTTAAGCTTTGACGATAACGGAGGATTTTATCCCAAAAGCCCTCAGGCACTGCGATTTTTCCTCCGGTTATCGTGTTTTGCTTATATTTATATTATAGTAGAAAATTGTGGTTGCTAATATCGGGGTGAAGTAAGGGAATAGAACATCAAATGTTTTTATTCTTTTGAATTACGATTCGAGTTTGAGCGTGTATAGAGTTCAATAATAATTGGTATTAATTCCTTTTTAACAATTATCTTTTTTGGCTTTTGATTTAAAGCGTTTGGATACTTTGATGGAGTGTTTTTCTTGTTCTTATTTTGAATCTTTTTCATAATAATTTTCCTTTCTAAATGATTAAAAATATAAAACCTTTTCAACGACATTCATATATGATCAAACTCCTCATCTTCACCGGAGCATAAAGACAATACTGTTAGATCAAAAATCATTTTCGCGGTGGGTTGAGGCATCAGGCGAACTTTTCCGTTTTCTTTTATAAATACAAGTCCACCATTATACAGCATATTGTCTAAGCAACCTTCGCTTCTATGAAAAACAGGATCAATATGAAAATCGAAATCATTATTTTCAACTGCTTTTGGAATATAAACTCTTACACTCATTGTCGGAATGACATTATTGCTAACTGATTCGTTTGAAATAATTTGATTCTTTTTATTTAACATAAATAATCACCTTTCTTAAAAATACATATAATTTTATATTATCTTATTAGTACTTGATCCTACCGTTGAGAATATCTATAGACAATTCTATATATGCTCTTTTTTAGCAGCTTTAACAGCTTATGTACAAAAATTTTTTGCATGAGCATAATCTCCTTTCTGCCGAGGTGGGCGATTAAATTAGTATCAGTCGTGAATGTCCGATAATCTGATGCCTTTCAGAACACGGATACGTCCAGTAGAATCAGTGTCTCTGGTTATTCCCGGATTTGCTGATTTGATCTGATTAATAAACTTCTTGTGTGAACACGAAGGAAGTCCGTTTTGAGAACAATATGCTTTGTATTTGTTGTAGAGTTCGGTAGATCCTACACAGTATGAAGGATCGGTCTCACAGCAGTCCTCCATAAAGGAAAGAACAGGATCCGACTCAATACGGTACTTCTCAAGCTCCATTTTGTTATCCTCGGTTTCGGAAAACTTAAAATCGTTTTTGATAAGTCTTTGCAGACCTTCAAGCGCAAACATGAATATACCGTCTGCTTCTTCTTTGAATTTATCAATAAGGTGCGGATCGCGCTTTTCGGGCGGTACGGAATTTGCAAAACGAATTATCAGCAATCTGCGGTAAAATCCGTCGCTGTTGTCTACATGGTTTTTAGGGATCGAATTGCAGGAGAATAACAGTTTGACAAATGGTTTAAAGCTAAAAGGGTCTTTGTGTTTACGTTCTGCGGTAATATAATCTCCGCCCGTCAGTGCTTTAAAAAACCCGGTTTCTGTAATTGCTTTTTTATCAAGATCTGAAAATATATCCACAAGCATATTGTAGAGCATTGCGGCAGTAAACCGATCGCCGATAGACTGCAAAGGAATATTGGATACATATTGCGGACCAAGCAATATTTCACTAAGTGAATTAAGAAGAACCGATTTTCCCGATCCGCCCTCTCCTACAAATATAAACGCCTTTTGCGCCAGATTCACCGGTATCATGCAATACCCGAGAATCTCCTGTATAAGAGAAACTTGTTCCTTGTTGCCGTTCATAGCGTTTAAAAGAAAATCCTTAAATAAAGGACAATCTGCCCCTTTTTTGTAGGAAACATTGAGCCTTATGGTAGAATAGTAATCGGGAGTATGTTCGGTAAGCGTATTGTCAAGCACATTGAATAATCCGTTTTTGAGGTTGATGATATAGGGATTTTGGTTAAGTTCATCAGTGTCCTTCTGTACCATAAGCTTTAACTGCTTATCCGTATCGGATATATGGTTTGACGTCATTTCAGTAGCCAGCATATTACTCTGTATTATCCTTTGAATATCCGCATCGGGAACTGCGTTATATACGCCGTTTTTATATAGATAATACCGTGACGCAGCGTAGAATATATTATAGTTATCTTTTATATATTCTGCCATAACACCGGGCATAAAGCTAAGTCCGAATTTTCCTTCTTTGTAAAAGCGTAAGGGCGAGTCTTCTTTTGCTTTTTTGTTTTTAGCCAGTTTGTTTTTTGTGCATATCTCGTTGTAAACATTCATAAGCTGTCTTGAAAAGGTGCATCCAAGCTTGAAGTGTTCAAGCAGTGATGATTTAATACAAGCCTCTGCCGTAAGATCGTCCTGATTATATAGATGGTCAATAATGAATTGCTTTGCAGTCTGAATATCAGTCATTGCGTTTCCGGTAATCTTGCAGGCGGATAATTCATCAATAAGCTGTTCGGTGTTCATGGGTATATGACATAAAGCGGCGGGCGACTTTGCCTTACATTCGCCTGATTCAAATTTCGGGCATTTAAATCCTTTTTCGCATATTGCCGCACACGTCATCGGACCTGTACCGCTGTTTAAAAAATGATTTATCTTTCCCTGTGTTTTGTCTTTTGAATATCCGGGATAGGATGCGGACAGCTTGTGTATAAGATCAGTTCCGCCTTCAAATACCGCAAGATTTGTTATCATTGCATACCAATCTTGCTCTGAAAGAGTGGCTGCGTCTTTTTCGCAGTGCTGAAGAAAATCACAGCCTTTAAATACTCTGGTCAGACCCAACGCATTTTCCTTTTTCTCAAAAACCTTATTCTCAGATACCTTTTTATCAGCGGGCTTTTCTTCAAGCGGAGGCAAATGCTTTGCAATATCTTGCTGAGTGTATACTCTTTCGGGATGGAAACATAAGCAGTTTACCTTGACCGGTGTAGAAGTTTTGCAGTGATAAAAACCGGGAAGGCGCATTACTCTCGATTCATTTACACAAGCAGGATCTCCGTCAAAATATTTCACAAGCTGTTTCTGTATAGGGCGGAAATCCTCGACAGTGGCGGTTTCGTCAACAAAAAAGTAAACGTGCAGTGATCTCAGCGTCTGTATCACCAAAGACGGCGGAAGAGGAAATTCCTTGATTTTCTTCTTCTGTTCTTCAATAGAAATGTTGTCCATCTCTACATACTGAGCGTTTATTCTTGTGATCTCCTTGTCCGTATGACCGCCGTAATTTACGACATAGAAAATGCCTCTGTCATGCGCATTATGTTCCTTGAGTTCAGGCAGTATTGTTGAAAGATCCTTCAGCTTGCAGGAAAGTTTCTTCCCCGGAAATGTGCTGTCCTTCTTATCGGAAAATATACGAATACAAACTGTTTCTTCGCTTTTAAACATTGAGCCTAAAATGTCTTTAAGATTGAATTTTGATGAATGCTTTTTTATTGCCGGATCGGCAGTGTTACTTACCGGCATACCTACGGGATTTGCGGTGTCAGTCTTTGTTTCTGTCATTGATGCATTTTTTGCGGTGTAAATGTTTGTTTCATGTGCGTTCATAATAACCATGTCCTCCATTTCTTTCATTGTTCCAAAGTCTTTTCCTGCTGACGCTTCTGCAATAAGCGGTATATCAAATTCAGGAAAAGGCTTTTCTTCCATACACCCTCGTACAAATTCTACCGCTTCGGAAAGCTTGTCCTCAGGCACGATAAAGGTCAGCTCGTCGTGTATCTGCAAGATCGGCTTTAACCATTTGCGGTCAGGAAGTCCTTCAAGAATACGCCCTATCGACAGCTTTAAAATATCCGCTGCCGTGCCTTGAATCGGCGTGTTGAGAGCGCATCTTTCAGCGAAGAATCTTTTTCCCCTGTCCGATGAATCAATGTCCGGCAAATATCTTTTCCTGCCCAGCCACGTTTCTGTATATTTATTCGTTTTGGCATTATTAATAGCTTCTTCCTGCCACGTTACAAGACGTCTGTAACCGCTTTTCAGCTTTGAGAGAATTTCTTGGCATTCTTCTATTGTTCTGTCTATTCCTGCCTTGAATTTTAGAGTTTTCTGAAGTCCTTTCGGAAACAGTCCGTAGAATGTACCGAAGTTGACATTTTTTGCAATAGTTCTGCGTTCTTTGTAATTCTCCGCATTTTTGTCCTTAGCCTGTTCATAGCTTATGCCGAATATTACCGAAGTTGTTGCGGCGTGAATATCTCCGTTTTTTCGATAAGTGTCAAGCATTACCTCGTCACGACAGTAAAATGCGCCGACACGAAGTTCTATCTGCGAAAAATCTACCGACAGAATAACATGTCCCTCCGGCGCTTTGATAAAGCTGCGCACGCCGATCGGGTCATTTGTCTTGCTGGGCATATTCTGAGCATTTGGACTGTTACAGCTCATTCTGCCTGTATCTGTTGACATTGCAAGGATATTAGGGTGGATACGTCCTGTAATGGGGTTGAGGTATTTCAGATAACCGTCAATATATGTAGACTTTATCTTTCCCCATTTACGGTACTCCTGAACAAGCGTGAAAAGCTCTGATAATTCGGGCTTGATTGTATCGCAGTATTCTTTAAGCTGAGTTAAGACTTCATCATTAAGGGAGGAACTTCCTGTTTCGGTTCTGCTGAAAACAGGGAGAGCAAGTTTTTCAAAAATATGATCCCTAAACGCTTTTGTCGAGCAGTTTGCGCCGATGTCTATATCTCCTATAATAAATTGTATAGCCTCTTTAAGACGATTAAGCTCAGCGTCTGCTTCCGCTTCACGCTTCTTCATAAGAGGAATATCCAAGGGTATGCCGTTATATTTCATTAACCCAAGATACACTGCCGTAGGGCTTTCGACTTTTTCCACAATATATCTGTACTTAGGATAATACTTCTCAAACCAGTTGTTTGCCAGATGATATAATCTGAGAGTAAAATCAGCTTCTGCAGGGGAGGGAGGAAGAGTTTCGTGGAAAAACTCCTCTGAAAGTGTATCAAGACCGCATTCACTAAGCTTATGAAATGAATACGCACCTGTCTGAATCATCTGTGAAGCACATATTGTATCGTAAACGGGGGCTTGTATCACAATACCCAAAGCATAAACAACAGTTGACGCAAGATCCATGTTGTGGGCAACCTTAGTTATATTCTTGTCTGTAAGAAAAGACTCGAGGAAATCATAGAACTCGTTCTTGTCAATGTTTTCACCGTCCATGTGAGAAACGGGTACATAGATACCTGTTCCTTCCTTAACGGAAAGTGAGCATCCAAGAATGCGTGATTCTGATGGGTCAAGTGATGCTTTGTTCGGTTCGCTGTATGGAGCGTTTGCTGCTGTTTTTAAAGCAAATGCCACGACAGTGTTTTTGCCGATATAGTCGTTGATTTCAGCTAATGTTGTTACAGTTTTATAATTGTTTGTCATAAAGAATCGTCTCCTTTTTTATACGTCGAAAGAAATTGTCTTTCGGGGGTTAAAATGATTTTTGATATACGGTCAAAATACGATAAATTTGATTATCTGCTATTATTATAGCTTTTTTTAGTTGAAAAACAAATTTTTAGATAGTATTTTTTATCCCTTTCCACACAAAACTCAATGTTTTCACAATTTATTTGTATATCTCAACAAACAATGCCTATTAAATAAGATTAAGTATGTGCAATATCACTTTTGTACACTATTGGTACATAATATCATCTATAAATATTTACTTTACCACAAATCATATTCATAAATTCTTTACATTAAGTTATTATTTTTCTTTTTGTAAAGACTTGCCACAATTTAATAAGGGAATAGGGATACCGGATAAACCAAATACAATAATGGTATCTATTTGACACATTTGACACTTTTGACACATTTTTAAAACTTTTTTTCCGGAGAGATAAAAAAATTCTTATTAATAAGCTGTGGAATAATTTTTTAACTACAAAATAAAGTCAGAATAACGTGTCAGATGTGTCAGAAGTGTCAGAAAACCACTTAAATTGTGGTAAAAAAAGTTGTGGAATAGTTCAAACTAAAAAATAAAGTTAAAATAATGTGTCAGATGTGTCAGAAGTGTCAGAAAATCGCTCAGATTGTGGTAAAAGCGATTAAGTACCAAAAACACGGGTTATGTTATTTTTGGAAAGCTGTTCACAACAGATTGAAGTCCTCGTCAACTAATGGTATAAGTCCCATTATCCCGAAGTAGATCATATCCGCCTCAAGTTCCTCAAAGGGAATGCCGTTTTCCTTGGCAAACTGTTCGGTGCCCATGTCGTATACCTTCTCGTAAACAAAAGCCTTGCAGGCGTAAAACAGACGAACTCTGTCTTCCTCGTTCAAATGACTGATGATCCAGTAGATTTTTTCAAAACTCATAAATATTTGTCCTTTCATAAATTATTTGACTTACAATGTAAAAATCGCTTGTCATTAGTATTATATAAGATTTTTTTCAAAAAAGAAAATTTCAGATAGTATTTTTATTTTTGTGTCGAATTTATATTTAATAGTATAAATGTTTTATAATTCTTGTTATTTTAAAAACCGAATACCTGTATAAGTATCTGTATACATTATATCTGATTATGGAATAAAAACAAAATTTTAGATAGTAATTTATTTTTTCAGATAGAATGAAGTGTTGTTGGTACGTTTTATGAAATATTGTTTTTTCATTTTAAACACCTCGCAGAAAGATTTTTTAGCTTACACTATTATTATATAAGAAAAGTTTTGAAATTTAAAAAAATACGGGTGCAAAAACTGTGCGCTTTTTTTCGGGCATAAAAATAAGCCGGGGAGAGCCGGCTTTAGTAATACAGGGTGGTGATAATATCTTATTTTTTAATGTGTTTAAGACTTTTAATCATTTTGAAATAGCAGTCGATTTTTCTTCTGCAAAAAAAGAACTTGCTCCACGAAGTTATATGCCTTGTCGAAAAGCCAACAGATTTCTCTACAAGACCTTTGTAATGTGGGTTGCAAACTCTTGTAGGAATGATAGTTGTGACTTTTTTTGCAAGCTCACGGTAGATTTCATTAAGCTTAGTTTTGTTGTATAAATCAGTATGAAACCGTAAAAACTTTTTTGACATTCGAAATTTTCGATAATAATCTCAAAAATCAACAATGTTTTGGGGGTAAACAGCGTATTTTTACGAAAATCTCTCATTTTGCATTGACAGACTTGAAATATTGTGGTATAATCTATAATAAGCCTACCGTTATTGGACACATCATAATAGAAAGGAACAGGCATTTTATTATGTTAGAGTTATTTAAATTTCGTAACTATTTATCTTTTAAAAATGAATCTGTTTTGGATTTGAGAGCATCTGCATATAAACAGCATAGTTCTCACGTGTTTCAGCGGGGAAATGAATATTCGGACGCAAAGTATGGGGTCTTGAAAACCGTTGCGATCTATGGTGCTAATGCTTCCGGAAAATCAAATGTTATTGCTGCATTGTATTCTATGAGAATGTTTATTTTATCGCAGTTATTTCAGAAGACGGATCACGATGGAATGAAAAACAGTGGTTTTTATGTAATAGAACCATTCAGACTGTCTGCCGATGATAATTCCATAGAATTTGAGATAGTATTCAGTAATTTCGGCTCACGGATCCAATACGGATTTGTACTTGAAAAGTGCGAGTCAGATGATAATGATTTTTCTGATGAAACCGCCAACTTTACAATTCTCAGCGAATGGTATGATGTTGATGGTTATAATGTTTTTGAGCGAAACGGAACTGATATCAAGTTTGGTTCAAAATATCAGAAAGAACTTCGAGAATACACAAAATTGCCGTCTGCCAGATTATATATATCTGTATTGGATTACTTTTTGGAGGATTCGTTGAAAGATGAGATAATAGGTGCCTTCATTGATTTCTTTACAACTAAATTCAATGTTTTTGCAGATGTGTTTTTAGATGTACCTGTTAAGAAAATGGGAAGCTTTGCAGTTCTTTCCGGACGTTTATTTTCAGACGATGCTTTTAGAAAAAAGGTCGTACAATACCTTAGACAGATAGATGTAGGAATAACTGATTTGGTTGTTGTTGAAGATCAGATACAAGACGGTGTGACAACTAAAAAGCGTAAAAGAATTAAAACGGTTCACAAGGTATATGATGAAAAAAGAAATGAATCGGGAAATATGGAATTTGATTTGTCACAAGAATCTACTGGAACACTGAGATTTTTGAGTTATATTCAGAGAATAATCGAGATTCAGGAAAACGGTGGAGTATTTGTTGTTGATGAACTTTCTTCCAAACTTCACCCGTTGATTACAAAGTTCATTCTTGATATGTTTCAGTCAAGTGACAATAACAATTCGCAGCTTGTCTTTTCGACATATGATATTTTCCATTTGAGTAAAGAACAGTTTCGCAGGGATGAGGTTGTTTTTGTCAATAAAAATGAATATGGTGAATCCACATTGTATTCCTTGGCAGATTTGAAAATCAGGGAAGATTCAACCTTCAGTAAGGACTATATTCTTGGTAAATATGGTGCAATACCTATTTTTAAAGACATACTTGACGAGGGGGAATAATTATGCCGAGAATGAGGCTTAGCCCTCGAAAGATGGATACTATTGATCTTCACATCGGACACGTTTTGATTTTTTGCGAAGGATTTACCGAAGAAAACTATTTCATTTTTTTAAAACGCAAATTGGAGATAAATACGCTAACATATAAATTGAAGTAGAAAATGCAAAATCTAACGCAAGAGCTGTTCTCAATTATGCAAATAAGCTTTTGGAAAACTCGGAAAACATTAGCAAGTATAACAATTATGAAAAGTATTTGGTTTTTGATTGTGATGCTCCTGATGATATATTGGATGTTATCCGTGAAGCAGAACAATCCGAAAACAACTGCATTCTTCTGGTTTCAAGTTTGTTATTTGAGGATTGGTTGCTGATGCATCTGGAAGAAATAGAAGAAGGTGAATTGAGGAAAACAAAGATTGCTGCAAAGCTGACTTCACATTTAGATTTAGATGATTATGAAAAGCATAAGAATGATAAAGGAATAATAGCTAAAATACTTGTAGGTAATCAGAATGTTGAAAAAGCAATACTCAATGCAAAAATCCTTAGAAGTCAATATAAAGAAAAAGGGTATGATATCCGACATATCATTGAGAAACATTTGCATTACAGCAAGGTTGATATATTAGTTGAACAGCTTGCAAAAGCAGCTTCTCATTATTGAAATCTTTTGATCTGTGTTTCTTGATATTAATCAATGCTATGTATATCCTACAGACTTTAGTAATATAAACAAAACTAATTCCATTTTTAGTGCTAAGTGATGAATTTTTATCATTTAGCACTTTTTCATTGCTTTTTTTCAAAAAATGGTTTATAATGTAAATAAAGCATCAACCATGTATTGGAGAGATCGAATATGACTATTCAGGAACTAAGCGCTAATAGACGTGAACTTGTTGAAATACAGCATAAAAATGGATTTACAGAAGGAATAAATAAACTACTTTCTGATCTTTATCCTGATACCGCCCATTTTGTTTATGAACTGCTTCAGAATGCAGAAGACATGAATGCGACGATCGTCAGATTTATTCTTTCTGATGACGGACTTGACTTTGAACACAATGGTACAAAAAGAGATTTTACCATTGACGACATAGACGCAATTACAAACATCGGACATAATATTCAAAAACGCAATGATCCTACCAGTATAGGAAAATTCGGAGTCGGTTTTAAATCTGTATTTTCATATACGGCAACCCCTGAAATACATTCGGGTGAATTTAATTTCAGAATACATGATTATTTTGTGCCGGTATTTGAAAATGTTCCTAAAATTCCTACTGTTGATTCAAGCGGTGTATCATGGACAAAGTTTTATTTTCCGTTTAACAACCCTAAAAAACCTCCGATAAGCGCTAAACAAGAAATAGTTGAGACATTTGAAGGATTTGATTCATATTCAATACTATTCCTTTCTAACATAAAGAAAATAGAATATATGATGCCGGATTCAAGTTTAGGATATGTTGAACTTTCTGAAGATGATTCGCATTTTATCACAATCAGTCATAAAAAATACAATAGCGATCATGAAGAAACATCTAACTTTTTGAGATTTCAAAAGCCTATCGACATTATAATCGATAATCAAATATCGAAGAAGGTTAATATTGGCGTAGCTTATAATATTCAAATCAATAAGGACAATACCAGAAGGATAGTATCGCCTAAAGATGACGGAAAGACCTTTATTTATTTTCCCACGACCAAAGAACATTCAAATCTTAGGTTTCATATCAACGCTCCGTTTGCTTCTACTGTTGCAAGAGAAAGTATCAGAAACTGCGAGGACAATATTATATTAATCAAAAAAATCGGACGGCTTATAGTTGAAACTATTGAAGAGATAAAAGATATGGATATAGTTTATTCTTCTCTTCTAAATGTTCTGCCTCATGAGGAAGATACGCTGTCTTGGTTTTATACTTATATATATGATTATATTATAAATGCCTTTTTAACTAAACCTCTGATTCCGGTCAAAGACGGTGGTTTTGCAAATGCGTCTGATGTTTTCATTACATCCAAAAAAATATCGGATCTTTTTTCAGCAGAAGATATTTACAACATTTCAGGAGAAAAATACAATTGGGTAAGTATGCCGGCATCTAATTCAGAAGGATATAAATTCATAAACTCATCAGATTTGGAAATCAAAACATTTGGGTTTAACGATTTAAAGAGGCTGATTGATGATAGAACCCATGAATTTGAAAAATTCATTTCTAATATATCTGATGAATGGCTTGTTCAATTCTATATTTTTTTCAAAGATAATCTCGGATACAATTCCTCTGAAGTCAAAGAAAAACTAAGTAATTGCCATTTTGTGCGCGGTAACGATAATAAAATGTACAAGCCTTCCGAAATATATTTATATCCTGACCCATCAGAACCGAATTTGATTTATGTAAAACATAATATATTAGAATATACAGCGCCGCAATTTGATGGTAAATACCCTGTGAAATTATTGATGGAAAAAATAGGAGTCTGCGAATTTGATAACAAAGAAAGAATTGAATCAATTTTAGAGAACTACAGATATAATGAAATCACTTTAAATGATGAGTATTACAATAATATGCTTGTTTTAGCAAGGTATTACAAGCGTAATGATTCAAATTATGATTTTAGATTTGTCTCTGTTTTTGCGAGTTCATACAAAGGAAAGCTATATAAAGCAAGGGCTTCGGACTTATTTCTCGATCAAACTTATGATAATAGAATAAACGAAATAATCTCTGAAGATAATGGTTTTCCGGTATTATTTAATGGATATAAAGAGAGATATAGTGAGACGGAATTATCCTTATTTTTGGAGTTTGCCAAATACTGCGGAATAAACGATTCTTTAAAAATAATAAAATGTGACGCACGAAAAAATCCTAATTTCCGAAAATACCTTGAATCAGATGCTAAAATAGAAACCTGGTGCGGGAAGAATGTAGATTATACTATTGCAAATATAGAAGCAGTACTTAAAAATCCTTCATTAAAAAAGAGCAAATTTATTTGGAATCTGTTAGCTGATACTCAAACAGATTATTTTACTGACTATGCAATAGCAATGTACTCGCCGAATAATTCAGCAAAAATCAAGCAATGTGACAGTACATTAATCTATTATTTAAAAAATATACCATGGATCCCGGATAAGAGCGGCAGAGAATTTTTTAAGCCTGCTGACATTAGTTTTAAATCTATTAATAAAAGTTTTTCCCGCAAAACATCATCTCTGATTATGGCTTTAGACATTGGTAAAAACATTAATGAAAGAAAAGAGGAGATTGAGTTATTAAAAAAACGAGCTGATGAATTAGGCTATGTGTTAATATCCAAAGAAGAGAGCAGGCTTTTCGATGAATTAAAAAACAATGTCAATAAAAATACTATCAAAAAGAACACTAAGAATAAAAAATAAAAGTTTATGAAATGAATCCCGTTAAGGGGACTGACGGTTTCTTGAAAAGCGAGAATTATGAACTAATGGAAATAGTAAAGGATAATATAAGTCGCAACGCAGATTATGCACTAAGAATTACGGGCAATAGTCTTGAGCCGGATTATCATAATGGGGATATTCTGCTTATCAATAGCAGAACAAAGATTTTAATAGACAGTATTGGCGTTTTTTCACAAAAAGGCAAAACTTATATTAAAAGAATCAAAAAGGATTATCTTGTGTCATTAAATCCGAAAATTCCTAAGATGCCGCTCAATTCTTTTGAACCAATGGTTTTTCAAGGTACTGTCATTGGTAAGGGTAAATCTATTTGATAAAACCTTATGGTTCCTAAAAATTAACCGTGTAAACACAAATATTGCTAAATTTTATATCACCCTATTTAAGAACATAATGTAAATGATATCTTTTATACAATATCGGTAACCTTACCTATCGTTCAATCAGATTATACTTATTCTGATTGGTAAACCAATTTCAATGACGGACTTGAAAGTGTGATAAACGAAATTAAAGGTATTATTCAAAAAGAAATGGATTATGCTAAATATATCTCGGCTAACATGAATAAAATAAATTGCAATTCTTTCAAAGGGTGAGTCTGTCAGTACTTCTTACTCATGTTCCGAAGTACAATCCGAACGGTTTGGTGAACAGCGATCTGAAACGCAATGCAGGTCAGAAAAACCGCCCCGTTCAAAAAAGAGCTTGAGTAAAATGTTCGTTCACATTTGAAAAAACTTCAGTTTTTCTCGCAAAATATTCCCTCTATCTCACTTGATTTTGGCATGGTCTATTTTAGGAGCAACAGTATTAAGAAAACAACTCATTTTTGTTCAGAAGATTTTTATGTTCGATTCTGGTGAATATGTTTTTCTTCATCACAACAAAACTAAACAAATGGAGGATACTGCTATGAAATATACTGTAACTTTGTTATGGGATCCTGAAGCGTGCGTATGGATCGCAACAAGCGATGACGTGCCCGGATTGATTCTTGAATCCGGTTCTTTAGGCGCGATGATCGAAAGATTGCATTATGTTATTCCTGAATTATTGGAATTAAACAAAAATAAAGTAATCAATATGTAGTAACTGCCAACCACCCCCAGCCGATAAATAGAAAATGCCGAGGTTTATGCGCCTCGGCATTGAATTTATGTGTATCACTTACTGTAGGTTACTGTCACTCACTGTCGGTCACTGTACCTCCTTGTACATCTGCAATAAGAAGGCAGCACCATACTCCACGGCATTCCCGATTTAAGCTGTGCTTCAGTCGGATTTGCGCCTCACTTAGTCAGAACTGTCAGAAGATACAGAAAATATCCATACACGTCAAGATTATTCCTCTTGGCAGTTTCTATGATACACATGACTGCAGCGCTTGCATCGGCGCCTTTTTCGGTATTGAAAAATAAAAAATTCTTGCGATTATCTTAAGCTCCTTCAGAAGCTCCTGTACAGCAGGTATCTCGTTGCTCTTATCGTCTGTACAGCGCTGTGCAAGCGTAAGCCCAAGCTCGCATATTTGTGCGCTGATTATGTGCATATGACTTTTTCCTTCTTCATTTCGATATCTCACCAGAAGTCTAATTTTTATCAAAACCTTCCACATGGTGAAGATTACATTATGTTTCTTATCAAAAATGAGTATTTATAATATGCCTGTTCATGTTTGTTATCGTCTTTGTTGTCAAACCTACAGTTTATGTATATCATTTACTGACTATGGGCAGTGCTTTGAATTCTCTTTTAGATTAACTATTCGTTATATGATATCTTGCATGAATGGTATTGTTTTTTCTTCGTAAATATGTTATAATATTACATAATCAGATATACAAATCAGATGCAGTTTTTATTTATATGACTGATAAGTCTTCGGAAGAATTTGTAGCATTGCTAAGAAACAAAAAAGTAACCTGATTCCGCAAAACTGAACCCGAACCTCTTCCCAAAAGCCCGAAAATATG
>JBJERC010000080.1:0-5253 GCA_051882075.1 Oscillospiraceae bacterium
AGCTGCCGTTGCACCTCGGTCGCCCTCTTTGCGGAGGGCGTGGATTGAAATTACGAAACACTCCACCCCGCATTTAAACGCCCTCGTCGCCCTCTTTGCGGAGGGCGTGGATTGAAATGCAAAATCCTTTACAAAAGCCTTGCGGAGCGCCTGGTCGCCCTCTTTGCGGAGGGCGTGGATTGAAATATCTAACAAAGCCTTATACTTTGCAAGGCTCTCGTCGCCCTCTTTGCGGAGGGCGTGGATTGAAATAATAACATTGAGTAAACACTATATGGATTTTATAGTCGCCCTCTTTGCGGAGGGCGCAAAGGAAATCCGTCATTTACAGAACGATGTTCTACCGAAGCTGAAAGCGCAGCTTGCAGATACAAAGGGGATATTCAAAGGCAAAGAGCGCAAAGCATTGTCCGAGCAGATACAGCGGACGGAACAGGAAATTACCGCAAAGCTGGATAAGCTGCCAGATATTCTGAAAGCAGATGGTTATCCCGATGTACAGGCGTTTACGGCTACCTTCCGCAAAATGGAGAGTGTTGTGGAACAGTACAACCGTGACCTTGCAAAATGGGAACAGCAGGTCAAGGAAAAGAAAAAGCCTGCAAGACCGCCCGAAAAAGAAAGTGTCCGTGACAGGCTCCGGCAGTTACAGGCACAGGGCAGACTGGAACGGAAACCACGAAAGAAGTCCCAAGACAGAAACAGGTAATATCGGCATTACCACACCGCCGATACAAAGGCGGTGATTACACAGAAAAATCCTATCCCACCGTCATTCCTCCGTGGGGTAGGGCAGATAGCAAAACAGGCAGCACAAAGCGGTTAAGCCCAAGATTGCTTAACCGCCTGTATGGTTTTATAAGTTTAATACTTTTTCATTAATTTATTAAAAATGACAATCCCTGCAATTACTTGAAACAATAAATATCCACCGAGATAAAGTACAATCATACGGGAATTTTCAATGATTTCTAATGTTCCGAGAATGCTAAAAACCACCATAGAAAAACAAATAACCAACAGACCTAAAATGTATGCGTATCTCCCTGATTTATCTCTGATTTTGACTTTCAATTCATCGTGCATTTCAATTCGCTCATTCTCCATACGCTCTGCATATCGTTCCCTGTTCTTTGGAGAACTCCAGTAAAAATACTTACCTATCATTGCTACCCCAGGCGCAATACCTGCACCAGAAAGCCCCCATAAAATGCCTTCTAATTTTGTTTCAAACAACAACGCAACTCCCAAACAAATCAAGCCCAAAACCACATATGCTATTCCAGTAATCAAATTACTTTTCTTCATTATCAACACCTCTTTCATAAATAAAAATTTCTTCAATCTGCTTGCCGAAAAAATCTGATATTGCAAACGCTAACTCCAATGATGGATTATATTTTCCTGTTTCGATTGAACTAATAGTTTGCCTTGAAACACGAAGTGCTTTCGCAAAATCATCTTGATTTAATACTCGCTCCTTTCGTAATTGCTCAACTTTATTCTTCAAAAAATCATCTCCCTTTGACAAGTTTCCTTTACAATCTGATTATAGCATAGCCAATATCTGCTGTCAAGTTTCCTTTACAAATATTTATTTCTTCACTAAGGAAAAGTTACAAGTAATTCATAAAGCCAAGCGAGGGCGATACCGACACGAAATCGGTATCGCCCTCTTTTATCGGCTGTATGCGGTTTTTAAGGGTTAGGCATAGATTATCTCGCTGTAAACAATTTCTTCAGCTCTATGGCGGATATTGTTCATTTTTTGCACCCATTCCATAGCATTTTCAACCTTGAGTTGTTCCGTGATACCCTCTGCCTGTTTCATCTGCTCTACAAGCGTTTCCAAACGCTCCTGAGCTTGTTTGTCGATGTCGGCAAGGTAACTGTTTAACTTGCCCTCCGTCAGCATTGTAGTGTAGGTGCCTTTCCTGTATTCTTTCAGATATGCCCTATGCCGCTGTCCCCAAATGCCGATAGGCATGCTTTCTTCTTCGGGAAGTGTCAGGCAAGGGATATAATAATCGCCCTGCAATTCGTACCATAAACCATTGCTTTCGTCATAAATGTATTTTTCCATTGTGCTGTCCTCCCAGATAATCTATTCGCACATACGTCACAGTTTCCCGATTGCCACACCTTGTTATATTTTGTTATGAGATTTTCCTGCCCTTGATTTTGCCCTTATGAGAGTTCAAAACAAGGGTAACATTGTGTGAAATCGTATAAAGGAATAAGGCGGACTGATTGCGATAAATCCTTTATTTGCAAGGCTTTTGGAGGATTTTATTAAAACTCTATGAGGTGTGATGAACCCCTATAAAACATTGTTCTTACAACTGTAATTTGAGGAGAATTTGATATGGCTTTTGATTTTAAAAAAGAGTATAAAGAATTTTATATGCCAAAGAATACGCCTGAAATCGTAACTGTGCCGAAGGCGAATTACATCGCCGTCAGAGGAAAGGGAAACCCCAATGAAGAAGGCGGGGCATATCAGCAAGCAGTCGGAGTTTTGTATGCTGTAGCTTATACCTTGAAAATGAGTTATAAGACAGATCACAAAATAGAGGGGTTCTTCGAGTATGTTGTACCGCCTCTTGAGGGCTTTTGGTGGCAGGATAATGTTGATGGAGTTGATTATACCGATAAGTCCACTTTTAACTGGATTTCCGTCATTCGTTTACCCGATTTTGTTTCCAAAGAAGATTTTGAATGGGCAGTAGCAACAGCTGCAAAAAAGAAAAAGATCGACTGTTCATCAGCGGAGTTTTTAACCGTTGACGAGGGATTGTGCGTTCAGATCATGCATTATGGTCCATTTGATGATGAACCTGCAACTGTTGCTTTAATGGACGAATATTTAAAATCAAATGGATATGAAAATGACATTACCGATAAACGATTACACCACGAAATTTATATGTCCGACGCAAGAAAGGTTGCTCCTGAAAAATGGAAAACAGTCATTAGACATCCTATAAGGAAATTGTAAAATTCAAATTCGGATTTGCGTGCCGAGGTACTATTCTTCCATTTTATCACAAAGAGGAAAAAAACATGACTGAATTATTGAACATATTTCCGGGAATCAGCTGCGCCTATATTGACAAAAATGGATGCGTGGAATATGAATGTTACGGAGTTGCGGACAAGGAAAGCAATATCAAGACTGATGTAAACACCATATTCCCTGCTTGTTCTGTCTCAAAGTGGATAACCGCAATTTGCGTCATGAAACTAAATGAACAAAACATTCTGGATATTGACAAACCTGTGCAGCCGTATTTGTCTGAGTGGAAAATTTGTGATGTGAACGGGAATGAATGCAATGTAACATTGCGTCATTTACTTAGTCACACATCAGGAATACACGATGGGGAAAATAGCTTTTACGTACATCGCCGCAGGGATAAGGGTATCAGTATTCCGGATATATTAAACGGTGTTACAGGCTATAATAACAAAGCGGCACGGGTAGAACAGACTCCCGGAAGCAGTTTTGAATATTCAGACGCAGGATTCTGCGTGACGCAGTTGATATTGGAAAACGTAACAGGAAGAAGCTTTGAGGTTCTGGCAAGAGAACTCATATTCGACAAGCTGGGGCTATCAGATATTTTTTTCGGAACACGTTCAAATATCGACGCCTTTGAGAAAAAGGGTCAATTGGCTACCGGATATGCGGGCGACGGTTCTGTGATCGACGGGAAATATCCCGTTTGTCCTGACCTTGCAGCGTCAGGACTCTGGAGTTCCCCAAACGAATTGCTGAAAATCGCAGCGGATTTCGCCGCTTCTATGGACGGCTGCGGTCAGATTTTGTCTAAAGATTCCGTAACCGAAATGATAAGACCCGCTTTTAATATGACGTGGGTAGGCTTAGGTCTGTTCCGATATGGAGAAGATGCAATCGTTTCAAAGGGTTGGGGCGAGAACGGGCAGTGTATGCTGAAAATAGATTGCAGAAACCATTCCATTGGAGTGGTCATGACAAATAAAGACCCGGAGATTCCGCAGGAGGAATCGGGAGTGGAGAAACTTGTTTTTCGTGTGTGATCTGCAAACAGCGCAGGAGGATTCGTTATGGAGAGAGATTTGTTTTCCGCTGAAATGAATATGTTGTTTGCTTTATAAGGAGCAATATTATGAAAAAATCAAGCATCACATCGTTAATGTCTGCATTCGGAAGAGCATACCACGCTGAAAATGCCGATGCTCCAATATTTGATGACAAAAAAACAGTGAACTGATGACCGATGAAGAGTACGGCATGACCGGAATTATATCCTTGTAGGTATAAACTTTTTTGCACCGGACAAATAGGTAAAGAATGCAGTAAGGCAGCAGGAAGTAACACAGAAACAACAGCTGGCTTGAACAGAAAACGGAATGGAAAAACCTAAAGTGCATAGGAGCAATTTACACTGAATTTTCCACGAAAAAGGCACTTCAGACTATAAGGAAAGCGTGAGATCCTAATTTGTCGATCTGATAAAACAGAATATTTTATAAAAGCTGCTTTGGAAGAAAGGGATTTTGCACATATGAAAGTCAGAGCACTGAACAGAACAGAAATAAGTGATGCCCTTCCCTTGATATGGGACGTGTTTTTGGAGTGTGAAGCGGTAAATTACCCGGAGAACGGAAAACAGGCATTCCGGGATGCTATTCACTCCGAAGAATATCTAAATATGCTGAGTGCATATGGTGCGTTTGATGGTAAGGAGTTAATTGGAATCATTGCAACCAGAAACGAAGGCGCTCATGTGGCATTATTTTTTGTCAAGGGGGTGCATCAGGGCAAAGGGATCGGAAGAAATCTGTGGAATGTCGTTCTTGAAGAAAACGCATCAGAAACTGTGACGGTTCATTCTTCTCTGTATGCAGTTCCGATATATGAAAAATTAGGATTTGTCCAAACAGGCGATATTCAGGAAGATCATGGAATTAAATATATACCAATGGAGTACAAAAGGTAATTGATATTATTCAAAAGCTGTGAAGCATTTTTCGCATCGCAGCTTTTTTCATTTCCCACAGAAGAATTTCATAATAGTTGTCCGGGACAAACAAATTCAAAATTCCAAAATATTTAAATTTTAATCGTTTTCGTATTCATAATAAGTTTGTTATGTGAAAATTATGGGAAAATGTTAAAAAACTCTTGAAAATTATATCATACAGTGGTATAACCCGACTTTCTCACCCCTCCCCGCAAAAAAAACCCATAAACCCCCGAAAATAAGG
>JBJERC010000081.1:0-5181 GCA_051882075.1 Oscillospiraceae bacterium
GACGAAAAAACGGCTCTTTCAAAAGCAAAAAAATCGGCTATCGAGGACGCACGTTTCGTTCTTCCTAACGCCTGTGAAACAAAAATAGTCGTTACGATGAACGCAAGAACGCTTCTTCATTTCTTCCGTCTGCGCTGCTGCAACAGAGCGCAGTGGGAGATAAGGGCGGTCGCAAATGAAATGCTGAGGCAGGCTTACGCCGTTGCGCCGAGGATATTCAAAAACGCCGGGCCCTCTTGTCTGTGCGGAAAATGCCCCGAGGGTAAAATGTCCTGCAAAAAAGCGGCTGAAATGAAAGAGTTTTACGGAGCGCTTAAAGATGAAAAATAAGGGAAAGCTAATAGTGCTTGAGGGACTTGACGGCTCGGGAAAATCCACCCAGTTTGAAAGGATCTATTCTATTCTTTCAAAAAGGGGCAATAATATAAAGAAAATCAGTTTCCCCGATTATAACGATCGTTCCTCTGAGCTTGTAAAAATGTACCTTGCGGGCGAATTTTCCGACGACCCGTCAGAAGTGAACGCTTACGCTGCGTCGACATTTTATGCCGCTGACAGATACGCAAGCTATATGCGCTTCTGGAAAAAGGAACACGATAATAATACGGATATCCTTGCGGCAAGATACACGACCTCAAACTGTATTTATCAGATGACAAAGCTTGATAAGTCGCAGTGGGACGAATATCTTTGCTGGCTTGAGGATTATGAATACGGAAGGCTTGAACTTCCGAGACCCAATCTTGTCATCTTTCTTGATATGCCGGTCGGGATCTCTCAGAAACTTATGTCAAAGCGCTATAACGGCGATGATTCAAAAAAGGATATACATGAAAGCAACCCCGTTTTTTTAGAACAGTGCAGGGAAGCGGCACTTTATACCGCAAAGCGTCAGGATTGGAAGATAGTATCGTGCAGCAAGGACGATGAACCACTTTCGATCGATGAAATAACCGATAAGATAACCCGGCTTATCGACAGTATGGAAAAGTAGGTAAAAGTTAGTTTATGTTTGATTTCAGAAAGATATGTCTTTCGGATAAAGACAGGATAAGAAGCTGTCTTGCGGTTTCTGACTTCAGAGGCTGCGAATATTCATTTGCAAATAATCTCGCATGGTGTCGGCTTGCCGATACGGTGATCACCTTTGACGGCGATTTTTATATCAGCTGCTCGTTTTACGGCGGACAGCCCTGTTTTACTTTTCCAAGCGGCGTTAAAACCGACGAGCATGGAAAAGAACGCTATATCGAGCTTTTTGCAAGGCTTAAAAAATTTGCCGAAGATCAGAATGAAACCTTCACAGTGACGTCGATAGGTCTAAACGATCTTGAATGGATAAAGCAAGCTTACGACGGGCAGATAGAGATCTCTGCCGACAGGGCGGGTTTTGATTATATTTATAACAGCTCGGATCTTATCGGACTTTCGGGAAAAAAGTATCACAGCAAAAGAAATCATATAAAGCGTTTTAAGGAAAACGACTGGTGCTTTCGTGCAATGACATCTTCCGATTTTGACGAATGTATCGTTTTTGCGGCGGAATTCTATAACCGAAGCGATTATTCCGATCATTCGGCTGTTGTTGAACAATATGCGATAAACACCTATTTCAACAATTTTGAAACGCTCGGACTTAAAGGCGGAGTTCTTTACTGTAATGGACAGCTTGCAGGATTTACGATAGGAGAGCAGCTCAACAGCGATACGTTTGTCGTTCATATCGAAAAGGCAAAAGCGGATATTCAGGGCGCATATCCCACGCTTTGCAACGAATTTGCAAAGCTTTGCGCCGCCGATTTTCAATATATAAACAGGGAAGAGGATCTTGGAATAGAAGGCTTAAGAAAATCAAAGCTGTCGTATCACCCTGTTTTCTTGCAGGAAAAATATACAATTAAATTTAATAAATCTGATAAATAGATTTATGCCGAAAGGAAGTTGTAATTATGGTATATGTTTTTTTGGCTAACGGATTTGAAGAGCTTGAGGCGCTTGCTCCTGTTGATATTCTTCGCAGAGCCGGAGTTTCGGTTTGTACTGTCGGAGTCGGCTCTGACATGATAACCTCTTCTCATGGGGTAACGGTCAAGACCGACATAACCGCCGACTGCATAAAGCTTAACGAAACGCTCGAGATGATTGTTCTTCCGGGCGGCTTGCCGGGTGCGGACAATCTTGAAAACTGTCCCGAGGTTCAGGCAACGATCGACTTCTGTGCCGAAAACAACAGATATGTCGCCGCTATCTGCGCAGCTCCGAAAATTCTGGGTCATAAGGGTCTTATGTCGGGCAGATACTGCACCTGCTTCCCCGGCTATGAAAGTGACATGAAGGGCGCTATCGCAAACGGACAGTCTGTCGTTGTAGACGGAAGCTTTATTACAGCGAAGGGTGCCGGCGTCTCGCTTCAGTTCGGCTTAAAGCTTGCCGAGGTGCTCGCAGGAAAAGAAAAGGCTGCGGCTCTTTTCTCGTCGCTTCAGTGCAAATGATGGATAAAAAGGAATTTCGCAGGCGGCTCAGGACTAAGCGACGAGCCTATCCGAACGAGCTTCGGCTTGACAATTCCGAAAAAATAGCCTGCAATCTGTTTGAAACCGACGAATATAAAAACTGCTGCGAGGTTTTAGTTTATATCTCTTCGAGAATAGAGGTCGATACTTCATTAATAGTTGAAAGAGCCTTTGCCGACGGCAAAAGAGTCCTCGCTCCGAGATGCGACAGCGATCGTGAGGTAAATTATATGGACTTTTGCGTTATCGGCTCGTTAGACGATCTTGAAAGCGGAGCGTTTGAACTGCTTGAACCAAAGGCGCATTGTCCTGTCGTCACAGAGTTTGAAAAAGCTTTGTGCGTCGTTCCTGCTCTGAGCTTTGACAAACAAGGTCAGAGAATGGGTTTCGGTCGAGGATTTTACGACAGGTTTCTTTGCGGATTTAACGGTATTTCATGCGGATTATGCTTCGACGAATTCATAACCGAATTTCTTCCGACAGAAGAGACCGATATCCCCGTAAATATGATAGTAACGCAAAGCGGCGTTATCAGGATATAAGAATAAGAAAGGAATACATATATGGATAATAATCAGAACAAAAAATCCTCCGGTTTTCCGGATAATGCTGACGTATCCGAAAAAGCGGCTAATTCAGATAAAAAGACCCCTGCCGAAAAAAAGAACGTCAGACCTTCAAAACCCTCACCAAATCGAAAGCCTAATCCTGCCGCCGAGGCAAAGATAAACGAGCATAACGCTTCGGTTGAAAAGGCGCTTTCCGAGCTTGAATCAGAGGAAAATAACGTAAAGCCTGACGCTCCGAAAAGAAAGAATACAAAGTCGGAAGACGTTCCCACGGCAAAAAAGCCTGTCGGCGAAAATAATACGGCAGAAAACAAAAGCGGAGCATCGGCGCTTGAATTTCATAACGACTATACTCCTGCGCCAAAACCAAAGAAAAAGTCGGGCAGCGGCAAGAAAAAGAAAAAGAAGAAGAAAAAGGTTCGCTTTAACGGCTCGATAATCGGCGGACTTACGCTTACTATTGCTATCATAAGTATTTCGATCGTTCTTTCTCTCGGCGCTATTACTCTTGGAATGGAATATCTTGGTATCAATAAGGCTGACAGAGAGATAACCTTTAATATCCCCCAAGGCTCAAATAACGATCAGATCGCCGATATTCTTATCGAAAATAATATCATCAAAAACAAGACACTGTTTAAAGTTGCTCTGAGAATCAGCAATCAGCCTACTCTTTATCCCGGTGATATAACACTCAGCCAGAATCTCAGCTATCCCGATATAATTGAAAAGCTTTCGTATATGCGCGAATCATACGAAACGGTTACTATCACCATTCACGAGGGTTCGGGTCTGCGTGCAATTGCTAAAAAGCTTGAGAAGTACGGAGTTTGCTCCGCTGATGAGTTCCTTTTCCAGTTCAACGCAAATCAGGATTTTGAGCTTGACGGAAAAATCGATCATAACCCCGACGCATTCTATGCAATGGAAGGCTATTGCTTCCCCGATACCTACGAATTTTATGTTAACGATTCGGCATATAACGTAACAAAAATTCTCAGAGAGCATTTTGAGAGCAAGATAACCGACGATATGTATAAGCGTATGGATCAGCTCGGAATGGATCTTAACGAAGTGATGACTCTTGCGTCTATTGTTCAGAACGAGGCAGGAACTGTTGAAGATATGCCGATAGTCGCATCAGTTTTCTTAAACCGTCTTAACGATCCCGACACCTTCCCTTCGCTCCAGTCTGACGCTACTACAAATTACGTTACAAAGACGATACAGAAGGTCGAATCCTCCTCGACAATGGTTGAGCATTACGCTAACGTTTATGATACCTATATCTGTATAGGACTCCCTGCAGGTCCTATATGCAACCCCGGTCTTGACGCAATAAACGCTGTGCTTTATCCTGAGGAAACGAAGTATTACTACTTCTGTAACAATCTTGAAACAGGCGAAAGCTTTTATGCGGAAACATATAAGGAACATAAGAAGAATCTGAAAAAGGCAGGACTTACTGAATAATGTCGATAAAAACTGATAAAAAGAATTACAGCCGACCTCTTGAGGTTCTTTCTCCTGCCGGCGATATGGAACGGCTTGAAGCCGCTCTCGATTTCGGTGCCGACGCTGTTTACCTCGGCGGAAAAATGTTCGGTATGCGTGCTGCTTCTCCGAATTTTTCTCCCGAACAGCTTAAAACCGCCTGCGAAATGGCTCATGCAAGAGGACGACAGGTTTATCTTACCTGCAACACGCTTCCGAGAAACAACGAGATCGCAGCCTTTGAGGGCTTCGTCAAGGACGCCCTCGCTGCAAAGGTCGACGCACTTATTGCAAACGATATCGGCATCTTTTCGATGATAAAAAGATTTGCGCCCGATATGGAGATCCATATGTCGACTCAGACGGGTATCGTAAATTATGCGGCAGCCACGGAATTTTACAATATGGGAGCAAAGCGTGTGGTGCTTGCCCGTGAGCTTTCTCTTGACGAGATCGCCGAGATAAGAGCCAAAACGCCGAAAGAGCTTGAAATCGAAGCGTTTGTTCACGGCGCAATGTGCGTAAGCTTTTCGGGGCGCTGTCTGCTTTCGCAGTATATGATAAACCGTGACGCCAACAGGGGAGAATGTGCCCAGCCCTGCCGC
>JBJERC010000082.1:0-199529 GCA_051882075.1 Oscillospiraceae bacterium
CGGCTCTTTCCTGCTCAACAACGATAGTAAGCAGGTCAGGCTCGGGGAAATAACGGTAATCCTGTGCGTCCTCCTTTGAACGCATCGAGGTGGAAACGCCCTTAACGTCGTCCCAGCGGCGTGTTTCCTGCGTGATAGTTCCGCCGGCTTCAAGAATGTCTATCTGACGGTTTATCTCGTAGTCGATACCTCTTACGGCAGCCGAAAAGCTGTTTACGTTCTTCATCTCGGTTCTTGTTCCGAGCGGCTCGCCCGGCTTATGCACCGACACGTTTACGTCGCAGCGGATAGAACCCTCCTGCATCTTACAGTCGCAGATGTCGAGATATTTAAGTATAGATTTGAGCGTTTCAAGATAAAGCTTCGCTTCTGCCGAGCTTTTCATATCAGGCTCCGAAACTATCTCGATAAGCGGAACTCCGCAGCGGTTAAGGTCGACAAGCGACGCTCCGTTGAACTTGTCCGAATGTAAAAGCTTTCCTGCGTCCTCTTCAATGTGTATTCTCGTAATGCCAATTCTTCTTACCTCGCCGTCTACAAGAATATCGACATAGCCGTTTTCGCAAAGCGGAACGTCAGCCTGCGAGATCTGATAAGCCTTAGGAAGATCGGGATAGAAATAATTCTTTCTGTCCTGCTTGCACACTCTGTTTATCGAGCAGTTAAGTGCGTGACCCATTTTTATAGCGTAGTCAACTACTTTTTCATTCAGCGTAGGCAGCGTGCCCGGCATACCCATGCATATCGGGCAGACCTGTGAATTTACCTCAAGACCGAACTGATTTTTGCAGCTGCAATATATTTTTGACTCGGTCGAAAGCTCGGCGTGCGTTTCAAGTCCGATTACGACCTCATAGCCTCTTACCATTTTTGTCATTCCTTTCTGATCAAAGCTTGGGCGAACGGAAGCCGCCGACGATTTTTTCATAAGCGTATGCTGTGTTCAAAAGCCTGTCCTCTGTAAACTTATTGCCGATAAGCTGAAGTCCGACAGGAAGCTTGCCCTCCTCGTGCATACACGGAACGGAAATTGCAGGAAGTCCTGCAATATTTACCGTAACAGTGCAAATGTCCGTAGCGTACATTTTAAGCGGATCGTCAATGTTTTCGCCGATCTTGAATGCACCCGAGGGAACGGTCGGAGCGGCGATAACGTCTACCTCGGAGAATGCGTTGTCAAATTCTGCGCCTATTCTTCTCTGCAAAAGCTTTGCTTTCTTGTAATATGCGTCATAGAAGCCCGAGCTTAAAACGAAAGTGCCGAGCATGATACGTCTTTTGACTTCCGCACCGAAGCCCTGTGAACGAGTCTTTTCGTACATATCAACAAGACCGTCGTAATTTTCGGCTCTGAAACCGTATCTTACTCCGTCAAAACGTGCAAGGTTCGAGGAAGCCTCGGCAGACGAAATGATATAGTAGGACGACAGCGCATAATCGGTCGACGGCAGCGAAATAGGCTTTACGACAGCGCCGTTCTTTTCAAGCTCCTTAACTGCATTCATGACCGCCGTTTTAACTCCGTCCTCGATACCCTCGCCGAAATACTCCGCAGGGATTCCTATTCTTAATCCCTTGACGTCGCCCGTAAGCGCCTTTGTGAAGTCGGGATATTCTCTGTAAGCCGAGGTAGCGTCCATTTTGTCGTAGCCGCAGATAGCCGACTGGAGCATTGCAACGTCCTCGACGGTTCTTCCGAGAGGTCCTATCTGGTCGAGCGACGAAGCGAAAGCGATAAGTCCGTAACGTGAAACTGCGCCGTATGTAGGCTTCAAGCCGACAACTCCGCAGTATGAAGCAGGCTGACGGATAGAGCCGCCCGTGTCCGAACCGAGCGACACAACAGCCTCGCAGGCAGCGACAGCCGCAGCCGAACCGCCCGACGAACCGCCGGGTATCCTTTCAAGGTCGAACGGATTTCTCGTCTTCTTGAAGTATGAATTTTCCGTCGAAGATCCCATTGCGAACTCGTCCATGTTGAGCTTTCCTGTCACAACAATGTCGTTTGCTTTAAGATTTGTCATTACCGCTGCGTCAAACGGCGGAACGTAATTTTCAAGCATCTTCGACGAACAGGTAGTGCGAAGTCCCTTTGTGGAAATATTGTCCTTGATACCCGTGGGGATACCTGCAAGCGGCGAAAGCTGTTCGCCTGCCGCACGCTTTTCGTCAACCCTTGCAGCCTGTGCAAGAGCGTTTCCCTCGTCGAGCGTAACGTATGCGTTTACCTTATCCTCGATCGATTTTATTCTTTCAAAAACCGATTTTGTCAGCTCGACCGAGCTTATTTCCTTATTGCCGAGCATTTTTGAAAGCTCAGCGGCGCTCTTTTCATATAATGCCAATTAAAACACACTCCTTATTCAACTGTTTTGGGTACTACAAGGCAGCCTGCCTTTACCGACGGAGCGTTCTGCATAAGCTCCGCTCTTGTGAACTTATCGGTCTCTGCGACGTCCTTTCGCAGTATCATCGGCGTATTCGGGTCGGGCTTAAGCTCGTCCGAAATGTCGGGGAGATTTTCCACCATGTTTACGATATTCTTCATCTGTTCCTCAAACTGCGAAAGCTCGTCGTCGGCTATTTCAAGACGTGCAAGCTTTGCGATATGTCTGATGTCGATATTCATTTCACTCATATCTATTTTCCTCCTGTAATTTATTCTATTGCTCCACCAATTAAAACTTGCCAAAAGATGAAGCCGAAAAGGCAAAATATCAAGGCGCAAATCGAAGGCATACTGGCGTATGTCGAGATTTGCAACGCAGAGATTTTGACTTTGCGGCGAGTATTGCAGGCAAGGTTTATTTGGGGGAGCAATATATTTCACTTGATCATTTCAAGGAACTGCTCCTCGGTAATGACCTCGATACCCAGTTGATTTGCCTTAACAAGCTTGCTGCCTGCTTCCTCGCCTGCAAGCACATAGCTTGTTTTCTTTGAAACCGAACCGCTTGCCTTGCCGCCGTATTTTTCGATAAGCGCCTTTGCCTCGTCTCGTTTCAAGGTCGGCAGCGTTCCCGTAAGCACGAACGTCTTGCCCTCAAAGCGGCTGTCCGTCTGCACCTTCTGATATTTTGTGTTTACTCCGCATTGCTCGAGCCTTACGATAAGCTCCTTCATATGCGGTTCGGAAAGTTCCTTTTCAACGCTTGCCGCCATTACGCCGCCGAAGCCCTCTATCTGCGAGATCTCCTCCTCGGACGCATTGACGATATTTTCAAGGTCGCCGAATTTTTCGCACAAAAGCTTTGCCGAAGCCTGACCGATATTTTTAATGCCGAGCGCAAAAATAAGTCGGTCGAGCGGCTGAGATTTCGATTTTTCTATTGCGTTTATAAGGTTTGTAGCCGACTTTTCCTTGAAGTTTTCAAGTTTTAAAATATCCTCGTATTTAAGCGTATAAAGGTCGGCAACCGATTTTATAAGTCCGTTATCAAGCAGCGTTTTAACGATCGCAGGCCCGAGTCCGTCAATATCCATAGCAGGACGAGATGCGAAATGTACTATCCGTCGGAATATCTGCGCAGGACAGTCGATATCGGGACAGCGGACAGCCGCTTCCTCGTCGCTTCTTATAAGCTTTGCGCCGCACACGGGACATTTATCGGGGAAGGTAAAGCAGCTGTCGGTTTTCTTTTCCTTAACGGCAAGCACCTCGGGGATAATATCTCCAGCCTTGCGCACGGTTATCATATCGCCGACATTAATTCCCTTTTCGGTTATAAAATCCTGATTATGAAGCGTTGCCCTTGAAACCTCCGTACCTGCGAGCATTATCGGCGAGAACACGGCAACGGGCGTTATTACTCCCGTTCTTCCGACGTTCAGCTCGATGTTTTCAAGCAGCGTATCCTTTTCCTCGGGCGGAAATTTATATGCGACCGACCATTTAGGCGTTTTTGCGGTATATCCGAGCGTTTCACGCTGTGCAAAATCGTCGACCTTTATAACAACGCCGTCTATATCGAACGGCAGCGAAAAACGCTTTTCGCCGATCTCTTCAATACAGCTTATGACCTCGTCGGCGGTGCTGACCCGCTTATAATCCGGCACGGTCTTAAATCCGAGCGATTTTAGATAGTCAAGCGACTGTTTATGCGAATCAAGCGTTTCGCCCTCTATCTGCTGGATATTGAAAACGAAAATATCAAGCTTACGCTTTGCGGTAATTTTCGGGTCTTTCTGTCTGAGCGAGCCTGCCGCCGCATTTCTCGGGTTTTTAAACGGCTGTTCGTCATTTTTTTCCTGCTCCTCGACAAGCTTCAAGAAAACGTCCGAGGGCATATAGACCTCTCCTCTGACCTCAAGCAAAGGCAGCTTTTTTTCAATACTGAGCGGTATAGAACGCACGGTTTTCAGATTGGCGGTGACATTCTCGCCGACAAAGCCGTCGCCCCTTGTCGAACCTACGGTCAGCTCGCCGTCACGATATTCGAGCGAAACCGAAAGACCGTCGATTTTCGGCTCGACAACGAATTTCGGTTCGTTCACACGCTCTTTCACCCTGTCGACAAACGCTCTTACCTCTTCAAACGAAAAAACGTCCTGTATCGAGCCCATCTGAACGGTATGCGTTACCTTTTCAAACTGCGACTGAGCCTCGCCGCCGACGCGCTGTGTGGGCGAATCGGAGCGGACAAGGTCGGGGTTTTCTGTCTCGAGCTTTTTAAGCTCGTTCTGAAGCATATCGTAATCATAATCCGAGATCTCGTTGCGATTTTCGACATAATACAGCCTGCTGTGATAATTAAGCAGGTCGACAAGCTCATCTATTCTTTTTTTAGCGTCATTTTCCATACGATTTCTCCGTTCTCTTTAGTCCCTATAAATAAAACACTATTTATTATACCATGAAGCAAAAATGCTTGCTTGCAAGAGCATTTTTGCGAAGCCGTCAATACACACAGCGGACGAAAGTCCGCAAAGGAGCGAAAGCTCCGTCACCTTGCGTCAGCAAGGTGTATGTGTTTATTATACCATATTTCAGAAAATAATACAAGTGCTTTTTTCAAATTTCCCGTTTTTTCACTTTTTGCACTCCTGCACCCCCGGCAAAAAAAATTTGATTTTTCTAAGCGGATATGATATAATTGTTTTGTAAACACGGTCGGGTAAGATGATCGGAAAATTGGAAGTTGTGGGGGGAATCTAATGGAACGTTTAGCGGCATTTGAATTAATGCTATCTGATATACAAAAGCAATCTGAATATGAAAATGAACAAATGGAAAAACTTAAATCCGAAGGAAAAGAAAAAACTGCGACATACCGCCAGTTTTTCGGAAACAAAATGCTGTACAAAATGATGTTGGAAAAATATAGGCAGTATGGGCTTATAGATTGAAAATCCCCAATTTATCAATCTGATCACTCATCGCAGTACTCATAACGGGTGCTGTTATCTTTTCGGTTGATTTTTCTGATTGGATATGATATAATGGTTTTGTGAACACGGTCAGGTAAGCTGACCGAAAAATTGGAATTAGATGAGGTAAGATAAATGTGGACAGAGAGAGCAGAAATAATATCTGATTTTAACGAAGCGATTTCCTATATAGAATCTCAAGATTGTTTTCACGACTACAAATTAGGCAATGTTCAAATATTTGATTCAAAAATAATTATTTTGATTGAGGAAGATATAAAAGAGAACGCGCATATTTGGGATTTTTCTTTTTTTAATACGTCAGAATTGAAAATAGATATGGATTGTGTTATGCCTTCCTACATCAGAGAATTAGAAATAAATAACCATTTTGTTACAATAGGTTTGGATAATGGTTATATATCGTTTAATGCAGGAAATTTATTTTTAGGTATTCCTAAGTTTTGATAAATCCCAATTTGTATGACATATCACTCATCGCAGCACTCATAACGGGTGCTGCGATTTTTTGTTGATTTTTTTTAATGGATATGCTATTATATTTATGCAAGCCGAAAATACATTCTTGTTTTAATTATTTAATTTTCGGCGGCAAAATATTTCGTTCAATTCCATAACTTCTTATTGAAATAAGGTATTTATAATGACAAAAAACTTAACGCAAGGCAATGTTACAAAAACTATGCTGCTGTTTGCTTATCCTATGATACTCGGAAATCTGCTTCAGCAATGCTATAATATTGCCGATTCTTTTATCGTCGGAAAATTCTTAGGCTCAGGCGCTCTGGCTGCGGTCGGCTCTGCATACTCGCTTATGACGTTCATAACGTCGGTCATAATCGGTCTGTGTATGGGAAGCGGAACGGTTTTCTCGGTATGGTTCGGCAGAAACGACAGGCAGCAGCTCAAAAACAATATCGCAGTTTCTTTTCTGTTTATTGCCGCAGTTACAGTCATAATAAATGTGCTGATATTTGCCCTTGTCGATCCGATACTGCATATACTGAACGTTCCGCCCGATATTTACGCTTCAATGCGCGAATACGTCATGATAATTTTCTTCGGACTATTCTTTGTTTTCCTTTACAACTATTTCGCCTTTCTGCTCCGTTCGATCGGCAATTCGGTAATTCCGCTGTGCTTTCTCGGTGCAGCCGCAGTTATCAATATTCTGCTTGATATTCTGTTCGTTGTAGTCTTTAAACATGGGATAGGCGGCGCAGCTTTGGCTACGGTGATCGCACAGGCTGTATCGGGAATAGGTATTGGCGTCTTTGTACTTTTCAAAGAACCTGGGCTTTGCCCCAAATTAAGCGAGATAAAAATCAGCCGTGAAAATGTCTTAGCCGTTATCCGTCACTCGTCTGCCGCCTGTGTTCAGCAGTCGGTAATGAATTTCGGTATCTTGATGATACAAGGACTCGTCAACAGCTTCGGCACGGCGGTAATGGCGGCATTTTCAGCTGCGGTCAAGATCGACTCATTTGCATATATGCCTGCGCAGGAATTCGGCAACGCTTTTTCACTTTTCATATCGCAAAATCACGGCAGCGGAAAGCAGGACAGAGTTCGGGAGGGTATGAAAAAGGCGGCAAGAATATCCGCAATATTCTGTCTTTTCATCTCTGCTTTGATATTTTTACTCGCCCCGTACCTTATGCAGATTTTTGTGAAAGTGGGCGAAACAGAAATTATCAGCATCGGCACAGGCTATCTTCGGACAGAAGGCAGCTTTTACATAGGCATCGGAATACTGTTCCTGCTGTACGGATTTTACAGAGGAATTGAAAAACCCGAAATGTCTCTTTTACTTACAATAATCTCTTTGGGAACGAGAGTGCTGCTTGCATATGCTCTCTCCCCTGTTCCTGCGATCGGCGTATCGGGCATCTGGTGGGCTATACCTATCGGGTGGTTTCTTGCCGACCTTGTCGGGATATTGTGCCTGAAAAAACACAGGCTGTAAAGCCTACAAGTGATTTTTTGGCGAAGTTGTTTTTAAAAGCTGCCGTTTATCCGTTTATCTATATGTCCGTACCGCCAAGTATCATGCCCTTAGGAAGCTCGCCGACAATTATCGTTTCGCCTAAGATATACTCGTCGGTCATCGAAATATCGGTCGAATGACCGGGAAGAATTGCGGAAAGCTCGGTCGTTACCTCGACTTTGAGAGAATGTTTCGTCTGATTTATTCCTGCCGATGAAAACTCGCTGATTATTTTTGCGTCGACCGCTCCGACCTGATGAAGCTTTATTTTCACTTCGGCTCCCCTGCCGCTTAAACAGGTTATCCCCGTGAGCGTTCCGAGCGGCACGCCCATTTCGTTGTCCTCGATATGCGAAAGCTTGTCGTTTATACAGTTTTTCAGATCGTTTTCAAGAGCGTTTATTTTGTATGTATCGGCTTTTATCGAGCTTATCCGTCCGTCGCTTGAGTACTTTATGTCAAGATATTCGCCGCTCATTTTTTTAAGCTCGTCGTCTATCGCCTCTCCGACAAGGCTGTTTGCGGTCTGCCTGCCCTTGTATTCGCAGATCTCCTCCATATGCTTTACCATCTGAATATATACGACCGCACATAATATAGCCGCCGCCGCTGTAATGATGAACAGGATATAGGAAACGCTGTTTATTACCCTGTCTTTTGTGTATCTCACATTCATCGCCCCCTTACCCTACATATTAAGCAAATTGGGCGGTTTAAGTGAAAGAGTACAAAAAAGCGGACAGTTATAAAAACCGTCCGCTTTGACCTGCGAAAATATTTATACCATTTTCTTTGCCGTTGCAACAATATTGTCAGCGCACAGACCGAACTGTTCAAGCAGCTTTGCGGCAGGTCCCGAATGACCGAACTCGTCGTTGACGCCGATCTTTACGACCTTTGTCGGCTGCTTTTCCGAAAGAACATCGCAAACCGCCGAGCCAAGACCGCCGATAACGCTGTGCTCCTCGACTGTCAGAACCTTGCCCGTCTTCTTTGCAGAAGCTGCGATAAGGTCGCCGTCGATAGGCTTGATGGTGTGGATATTTATAACCTCGGCGTCGATACCGTCGGCTGCAAGCATTTCAGCCGCTTTAAGAGCCTCGGAAACCATAAGACCTGTTGCAACGATAGTAATGTCCTTGCCCTCTCTGAGAGTAATTCCCTTGCCAAGCTCGAACTTATAGGTCGACTTGTCGTTGAAAACGGGAGCGGCAAGTCTTCCGAATCTCATGTAAACAGGACCGTTGTGAAGAATTGCAGCTTCAACGGCAGCCTTTGCTTCAACGTCGTCGGCAGGATTGATGATCGTCATTCCCGGGATTGTTCTCATAAGCGCAATGTCTTCGTTGCACTGGTGCGTAGCGCCGTCCTCGCCTACCGAGATACCTGCGTGTGTTGCGCCTATCTTAACGTTTAAGTGAGGATAACCGATAGAGTTTCTTACTATCTCGAAAGCTCTTCCTGCGGCGAACATCGCAAATGTCGAAGCGAACGGGATCTTTCCCGTGGCAGCCATACCTGCGGCAACGCCCATCATGTTTGCTTCTGCAATACCGCAGTCGAAAAATCTGTCGGGGAACTTCTTCTTGAATATGCCCGTTTTTGTCGCAGCGGCAAGGTCAGCGTCGAGAACATAAAGATTTTCATATTTTTCACCAAGCTCGGCAAGCGCTTCGCCGTAGCTTTCTCTGGTAGCCTTCTTAATTACATCAGCCATTTATATCATTCCTTTCTCAGTCGTTTTCAAGAGCTGACAGAACAGCCTCGATTTCTGCCTTTGCCTGCTCATACTGCTCGTCGTTGGGAGCTGAGCCGTGCCATGAAACGTTGTTTTCCATAAACGAAACGCCCTTGCCCTTAACGCTCTTCTGAATGATTGCGACAGGCTGATTTGCAACCGACTCAGCCTCGTTGAATGCACGCTCGATATCGTCAAAATCGTGAGCGTTCATTTCAATAACGTGCCAGCCGAAAGCCTTGAACTTGTCAACTATCGGATAGGGCGACATAACGTCGGCGATATTTCCGTCGATCTGGAGTCCGTTGTTATCGATAACTGCAACGAGATTGTCAAGCTTATAGTGAGCGGCGAACATTGCAGCCTCCCAGACCTGACCCTCCTGAATTTCGCCGTCGCCGAGAACGGTGTAAACCTTATAGGTATCGTTTGAGATCTTTCCCGAAAGCGCCATACCGCAGGCAGCCGAGATACCCTGACCGAGCGAACCTGACGACATATCGACACCCGGAATGGTAATGCAGGGGTGACCCTGGAGCATTGCGCCTATGTGGCGAAGGCTCTTTAACTCGTCGGGCGAGAAGAAGCCTCTCTGTGCAAGCACCGAATAAAGCGCAGGAGCTGTGTGACCCTTTGAAAGAACGAAACGGTCTCTCTGAGGCTCATCGGGCTTATCGGGATAAACGTTCATCTTTGCAAAGTAAAGATATGTAAGCGTATCTGCTATCGAAAGCGAACCGCCCGGGTGTCCCGACTTTGCGCTGTGAACGCCCTCGAGTATTCCCAGTCTTACTTTACAGGCTGTGATCTGCAGCTGTTTTTTCAACATTGAATCCATTTTAACGACCTCCAATAAATTTTATCTGCCTGTTTTATCAAATATATAATCAACCACCGCAGCTATCGCACTTTCCTCGCACGAAACGTCAAGCACGATATCGGCAGCTGTTTTTACCTCCTCCGCTGCGTTCGACGGGCAAATTCCTACGTCGGCATACAGCAGCATTTCAATATCGTTATTATAATCGCCTACCGCAACTATTGTGTAATCGTCAAATCCACATACCCTGCGCATTTCCTTTAGCGCCGAACCCTTCGAGATATTCTTCGGAAGTATCTCGTAATATGTAGGCGACGAAATGACAAAATCCATGTCGCAATACTCGTTCTTTATCGCCTCGATATACTCGACTACCTCGTGAAGTCTGTCGGCGGTCTGTGCAAAAAGCGCCTTATACCAGTTATGCGGAGTATCCTTTATATCGCATATCACCGGCTCGACCTTGCAGATACCGCAATGCTCCCTTTCCATATCCGTCATGTTCGGAACATAAACGTTCTCGAGCGGAAGCACCTCGCAGCCGACGTCGGGATTGTCCCTTATCACTTTTTCGACAAGCTCCCTTGCGCTTTCAGGAAGATAAACGTCGTAAAGCTGCTTTTTGTTTTGCAGGTCGTAAACCATTGCGCCGTTGCACATTATTATCGGGCAGTTTACCGAAACCGTGTCGAAATACTGCATCGAAGCCTGAAGGCTTCTTCCCGTTGCGATAGAAAATTTTCCGCCTGCGTTCATAAGCCTGTTTACAGCGTCGATATTCTCCTTTGAGGGAATTTTGCTTGCAGGCAGAAAGGTGCCGTCCATATCCGTTATGAGCAGTACCTTCGATATATCTTCAAACATTTCTGTAAAATCCTTTCATAAGCTCAGAAAATCAACCTCTGAGCTTTGCAAGTATTTTTGTAAAATAATCGGGCAGCGTAGAATCAAACTCCATGTATTCCCCGTTCGGGTGGATAAATCCAAGCTTTTTTGCGTGCAGACACTGTCCCTCTATTCCCTTATAGGAATGTCCGTAAACGTCGTCGCCAAGCACCGCATGACCCGAATAGGCGCAGTGAACTCTTATCTGATGAGTTCTTCCCGTTTCAAGAGAAAACTTAACAAGTGAATAACCCTTCATTCGTTCGAGCGTCTGATAATGAGTTACCGCATTTTTGGAATTTTCCTGCGTCACACACATTTTCTTGCGGTCGTATTTGCTTCTGCCGATAGGTGCGTCGATAGTTCCGCACTCGGGCGAAAATGCGCCGCAGACTATAGCATTATACTCACGCTTGAAACTGTGATCCTTTATCTGCGCCGCAAGACAGCGGTGCGCCGAATCGGTCTTTGCGACCATGAGCAGACCGCTTGTGAATTTATCGATTCTGTGGACGATACCCGGACGGATAACGCCGTTTATTGACGAAAGCCTGCCTTTGCAGTGATAAAGCAGCGCATTGACGAGCGTTCCGTCGGGATTTCCTGCGGCAGGGTGAACGACCATTCCTTTGGGCTTATTCACGACAAGCAGCTCGTCGTCCTCGTAAACTATCTCGATAGGAATATCCTGCGCTATGACCTCAAGCTCGACAGGCTCGGGTACGCAGACCTCAACCACGTCGCCGCTTTTGAGCTTATAGCTTTTTGAAACGCACAAGCCGTCGACAGTTATTCCGCCGTCGGCGATAAGGGCTTCTATTCTTGAACGTGAAAGCTCGGAAAGCTCGGCGGAGAGCCATTTATCTATCCTTGCGCCTGCGCCGTTTTCGTCGATAACAAAGCGTTCAGACATTTTCGGCGGCATCTTGTTCACCGTCCTTTTTTTTGGACAGTTTATTTTTACTGTCTGTTTTTTCGGACTCATCAAAGAACACCGCATACACGCAGAATAGAATTGCCCCGATGACAACGCAAATATCGGCAAAATTGAACACGGGAAAATCTATAAAATCCGTGCTGATATAGTCGACAACCTCTCTGAGCCTTATCCTGTCGATAAGATTTCCGATTCCGCCGCCGAGTATCATAGCAAGCGACACAAGTCCCAGCCTGCTGCCGCTGCGGTTTTTATACATAAACCAGACCGCAAGAGCGGAAATGACTATCGGCAGTCCGATAAGAAACCACGTTTTTCCCTCCATAATACTCCATGCAGCACCCGAATTTCTTATGTGCGTAAGGCTTATTATGCCGGGGATAAGTTCTTTTGTTTCATGCAGCGGAATGTTCTCAACTACCGCAAGCTTTATAAGCTGGTCGGCAAGCACGATAACCGCTGAAATGATAAGTGAAATTATAAACATGATAAGAAAACCGTGCAGGGATTATCTTGTGTTCTTTCCGAACTGGAGCGCAGAGCTGTCGGGCTTGGGAATAATAGGCTCGAATGAAGCGGTGTTGAGCACCTCGTCGATATGCTTCTGCTCGGCGGTCTTTTCGTCCATTACGGGTTCAGCAGGCTCTTCCTCTTCATAGTATTCCTCGTCCTCGTAATACTCTTCGTCGCTGTATTCCTCGTCGTCATAATACTCTTCGCCGTCGTATTCTTCGTCGTAATACTCTTCGTCGAAGCCCTGCTCATATTCGTCGAGTTCCTCGTTTGTCATCTGCGGAAGCTGCATGATAAGCGCAAGCTGCTTTGTATAAAGATCGGTAAGCTCGGTCTTGAAATATGTTACCTCAGCCTTCATAGCCTCAAGGTTTGCCTTTTCAGCGGCATATTCGTCCTGAAGCGCTAAAATTGCCGCCTGAGTAGCCTCGGTCTGTTCCTTGAGAATAGCGTCGCACTTAGCCTTATGCTCTTCTCTTATTCTTTCGCACTCCTCGGCGTTCTGCTCGGTAAGGCGAACCTGCTCGGTCTTTGCAGACTCGATAAGATCTCTCGCCTTTGCCTTTGCGTCGTTGATAAGCTTGTTAGACTCCTTCTGCGCATAAACCATAGCGGACTTGATAGCTTCCTCGTCCTCACGGTATTCGTTTATCTTTTCAACAAGCTTAACGATCTTTTCCTCGCTCTCGGCGTTAGCCTTCGTAAGCGAATCGATCTCGTCTGCAAGCTCTGATAAAAACGAAGATACCTCGGCGGGATTCAATCCGTTTTTTACCGTGCCAAATCTTTTGCTTCTTATCTTTTCGGGTTCCAACATAAAATTATGCCTCCTAAATGAATTTTCGGATCTCGATGAAGATCCTGTCTTTTTTCGTACTTTTCCCTATATTTCCGAGAACGAATTTTCCCTTTCCTCTTATCGAAAAGGTGTTTCCTTCCTCGATTTTTTTTGAGACGTCGGTAACTGTGCTTCCCTTGACGCTGACCGCTCCGCCCGAAATAAGCTGCTGTATCTTTGCTCTTGAACAGCCTGCCGCAAGCGAGGCTACGCAGTCAAGGCGCAGCGAAGAAACGGTTCCCGATATTGCCTTAAAATTTCGGACAGGTATAACCGACCGATCATACCCCTGCGAAATCTTAACACCGACTCTTCCGACCTTTGTTATGCTTTGCTGTACAAGCTCCGCCGCCGTATCGGTAAGAAAAACGCAGGCGGCGCTTTCGCCGACAAGAATATCTCCGACCGTTTCCCGTGAAATATTAAGCCCCATAAGCGCGCCGAGAAAATCTCTGTGAGAAGGCTTGTCCTGCGGTCTGTATGAAAATGTGAGCGCTGTGAGCGGAAACTCGGCTTGTCCGGGGTCTTCATATTCCGGGAACAACCCGAGCATAACACGCTCCGCCCCATCATATCCGCCGAAAAAGCGGTAATTTTCAAACGACCTTGAAGCAAGTATCTTCTTAGCAAGCTCCGCCCTCGCTTCATTAAGAAAGAATGTAAAGCCTGTCCTGTATTTTTCCTCGGCTGCATATATCTTATCGGCTATCATATTTGCAAAATACTTTTCCTCATCGGAAATGTCATGCAAAAATGACAAAGAGCTGTTATTCATCAGAAGTTATAGCCGTTGTTCTCAAGCTCGTTGATAAGGTTTACTCCCGAAAAGTTCACGGTTTCAGGCACGATCGCATATGTCTTGTTAGCAAGCATCTTGAATTCCGCATGGTTTGCATAAGCAACGCCCGAAAGGAAGTCTATAATTCTTGTAGCTTCCTCCTGCTTTACCTTTTCAAGATTAAGAATTACCGTCTTACCTGCGTTAAGATCGTCGCCGATAAGGTTTACATCTCTGAAATTGTTCGGTCTTGAAAGAACAAGATCGAATGAAGACTGTGTTGTTGTTGACATTTCAAGTTCCCTCTCTCTCTGATTATTATTGTTGTTATTTCTTGAATATGACGATCTTGCGTCGTTCTGCGGCTGCTGTCTTGAATTTGCAGACGGCGCAGGCTGTCTTGTTCTTTCGGGCTGCTGAGCAGGTCTTGATACTCTCTCAGGCTCGGGTCTTCTGACCTCTTCCTCCGCTGCCTTTGGCGCCTCGTAACGAGGAGGCTCATATCCTGCGTTGTTTACAGGCTCTCTTTTTTCGGGCTTGCGGTATGCGGCATATTCTTCCTGCTCTATTTCATCCTCGCCCACAAAAATGCTTTTAAATCCCTGCCATAATCCCATTTTTATGACCATTCCTTTCTCTCTATGTGATTTTTTAAATGTTGTAATTTCTTGCGCCGAAAAGCCCCGTTCCGATCCTTACAAGATTCGAGCCGTGCTTTATCGCAGTTTCATAATCTCCCGACATTCCCATGGACAGAGTTTCCATGCTCACATTCGGGATATTCTTTTCTTTAAGTCCGCAAAAAAGCTCGTTCATGTGCGCAAAAACGCTTTCGTCCGAGCCGACAGGCGGAATTGCCATAAGACCCTTTATGCGAATATTCGAAAGCTTTGAAGCCTCAAAAACAAGCTCCGTAAGCCCCTCGCTTGAAATACCGCTTTTTGTCGCTTCTTCGCCGATATTTACCTCGATAAGAATATCCATTACCCTGCCGTTTTTTTGCGCAAGTCTGTTTATCTCCGAGGCAAGCTTTAAGCTGTCGACCGACTGGATAAGCGAGACCTCGTTTATGATGTATTTCACCTTGTTGGTCTGTAAATGACCGATAAAATGCACCTGTGCCGAGCTGTCGTAGCTGTCCTTTTTCGACAGATATTCCTGTACCCGATTTTCACCCAGAAGCGTAAATCCGTTTCTTACAGCAAAATTTATTTTTTCCGGCGAAACGGTTTTCGTAACAGCCATTATCTGAACTTTTTCATCACCGCTGCGGTATTTTGCGGTCGCTTCGCCAACTCTTTCACGGATTTCTTTTATATTTTCAAGAACCTCCGGAAACTGCTGCTGCGCTGTCATTGCTTCTTTGCACATCTTGTTCAGTCACCACCTCCATCAAAATCTGATCATATAATAGCAGATATTCCTCGTCCGACGTATTTCTCGAGATGGAGAAATCATCGCCGTCATAGATCACATCGATCTTCTTGAAGGTAATATTCTGTCCCAATATGACGTAAACGCCCTTCTGGTCGCCCTGAAATCTTATCGCCTTCTTAGGCACCTTTATGCCGCTGAATTCGTCGAAGATAAGCTGCATTGCCTGGACACGCTGAGAAACAAGCGCTTCGTCAAGGCTGTCGCACTGAAGAAAAACTATCGACTTTCCCTTTTCCTCGGCAGGCTTTACCGCTTTGACCCTGACCTTATAAACATTGTCGGAGCTGTCGATCTTAAGGCGCAGCACTGCGTCCTCTGAAACCCTCGAATCCTCGTCGATAACGCCTGCTATGATGCAGGAATAATCTTCAAATATCTTTCCGAGTGCGTTATCCGAAACCGATTCTCTGACAGAATCTGCGTCCTCGATTATTTTTTCGAGGTCCGACTGCTTCTTGTCGAGGATATTTGTCCTGTTGAGCTTGTCCTCATAGCCGTCGCAGTAGGATACGAAATAACCCGTCATAGGAGCGGTTATTTCTTCCTTCGCCTCGTTATAGCTTGTCTTTAGCAGATTCATCTCCGACTGAAGCTCGGCTATCCTTGCGTTATAATCGGTCGACAAGCCCGAGATTATGCTGTATATATTCATAACGAGCGACATATCGCTTTTCTCTGAGGCAAACTCTTCAAACGAGCCTTCGTTCACATAGGTGATAAGCTGTTTGTAATGCTCGTCGATCTTTCTGCTTATAGATTCCGGCTGAACATAATCCGTCGTTCCGGGATTCTGCGCTCTCTGAAGCAGCTGTATCTCGTTTTCTATGTTCTTTGTTTTTTCATCGACGGAAGCAGCCTCCTGCGAATCGTAGATCTTTGCAACAGCGTCGCCCTTTGACACCTTGCTGCCGTCGGCATAGCGATAGCTTACGACGTCGCTTCCGCTGTAGGTCATCTGCGTTTCATCTCTTACGATTATTCCCTGAAAGGAAATATCCTCGTTGACCGTATACAAAACAGCGTCCTGAGTGTCGTGCCTGTCGTTTAAATATCTGTAGATCTGACTTCCGATAGTGGTCAGCAGAAGAACTGTTATCAGCAGTATAAGCACCTTTGAGGTTATATTGTTAAATACTCCCGATCTCATATCCTTTGTTCCTTTCCCTTTGCCGCCGCTTGTTTTTTATTATTCGGCTGAGCCTGAATAGGAATCGAGAAGGTTTATATTTCTTGACGGCTGGATAGTCGAGATAGCGTGCTTATAAACGACCTGCTGCTTACCCTCGGAATCTAAAATTACAACATAGCTGTCAAAGCCCTTTACTATACCCTTGAACTGAAAACCGTTCACAAGAAACATTGTAACGGGTATCTTCTCTTTTCTTGCCTGATTTAAAAATACGTCCTGTAAATTCAAAGCCTTATTCATATTATGCTTCCTTTCCTTTTTATGCTGCCTGCACTCTTTTAGCATACAGTTATTTTCGGGCATAACAAACCCGTTAATCTATATTATATCATATAATTTTCGATTTGGCTATACTCTTTTTAACATTTTCAAAAAAAATTTTATATTCGTCTGTTTTTTCTGCATATATTACGTTTATATCTTCCATTCTGCGAAACCATGTAAGCTGTCTTTTGGCATATCGGCGGCTTTCCTGCTTGATTTTTTCAACACATTCCTCTAAACCGCTGCGTCCCTCGAAGTATGGGATAAGCTCCTTATAGCCGATTGCCTGATAAGCGGTCGCAGGGTCTGAATCGGTATAAACCGCCCTCGCCTCTTCAAGCATTCCGTTTTGCATCATGATATCGACCCGTCTGTCGATCCTTTCATAAAGCTCCGCCCTGTCACGAAAGCCTATCTGTATCATGCAGGCGTTATACGGACTTTCAAATCTCATGCTCCTGCGTTTTTGCTCGGTAAGAGTAATTCCCGTCTGCTCATAAACCTCTATCGCCCTGATAACTCTTATCAGATTGTTCTCATGTATATTTGAAGCAGCCTCGGGGTCGATCTTTTCAAGCCTTTCCCAGAGTGCGTGTTTTCCGTTCTTTTCGGCGTATTCTTCAAGCCTTTGCCTTATCTCGTCGCTGCCGCCCGACTCGTCGAACTGAACGTTTTTGACAAGCGAGCTGATATAAAGCCCCGTGCCGCCGCACACGATAGGAAGCTTTCCTCTCGAATGTATATCCGCTATCGCCTCGTGCGCAAGCTTGACATACTCCGCAACTGAGAAGCTTTCGCAAAGCGGAAGAAAATCGACAAGATGATGTCTGACACCCCGCATTTCCTCGGGCGTTACCTTTGCGGTTATTACCGACAGCTCCTTATACACCTGCATAGAATCTGCCGAGACCACCTCGCCGTTATATTCAAGCGCAAGGTCAACAGCAAGCTTTGTTTTGCCCGACGCAGTAGGTCCGCATATCACAAGAAGCGGTATTTTTTCCGGCATCTGCTAACCTCCATTAAACTATTCTTTTAAACTGCTTTTCGATCTCTCTTCTTGGCATTGTTATCATTACGGGTCTGCCGTGAGGACAGTATCTTATATCCTCTCTGCCGTAGATCGAATCGACAAGGCTCTGAAGCTCCTCCGCTTTGGTGTCGTCGTGAGCCTTTATAGCCGCCTTGCACGCCATTGAGTGATAAAGCTCGTCATAAAGATCGGGCGCAGGGTCACGCTCATAGGCAAGTATCTTCTGCGCTATCTCGGTTATTATATCGGTCGGGTTCTCATCTCTTAAAATCATCGGCAGACCGTGCACCGCAACAGCAGGCGCAACGTCAGGCTCTATAATAAAGCCAAGCTGTTCAGCCTTTTCGACATTCGCCGACAAAGCGTCGTATTCGTCGAACGAGAGCATTACCATTATCGGTTCAAGAAGCGTCTGTGAGGAAAGATTTCTGCTGTCGTTTTTTATCTTTTCAAATATGAACCGTTCGTGCGCTGCGTGCTTGTCGATAAGAAGCATATCGTCGCCGCACTGTGCGACTATATAGGTCTTGAACAGCTCGCCTATGACTACCGGCTTTTCCTCTGTTTTTATATCCTTCTCAAAAGCAACAGTCGGCTGAGGCTTTTTTATAAAATCCTCTTTTGAAACGAATGTGAAGTTTTCAAGCGTGTTTTCAAACGGGTCTGCCGTTTCCTCGTCCTTTATATCCTCCGCCTCGGCGATCTCCTTCGGCTTATCGGCATTTTCTTCGCCGTATTCGCTGCAAAGCTGCTCGAACGATTCGTCGTCCATGCCGTTATCTTCCTGCGGCTCGTCCTTGCTTTCGATTTTTCCGACAGGCTGAAGCATTCCGTCCCAAAGCTGCGGCTTATCGAGAGAATTTAAGAAAAGATCGCCCTTTTGCTCTTGCTCGTTTTTGCTTTCGCCGACAGCTATCGAGCCGTTTTGCACGGCGGCGTAAGCGTCGATCATAGGGTCGAGCTGCGGCTGCGCCTTATGCGCTTCGGGACGGGTGAAAACAAGCTGCTCGGGTTCAGGCTCGGAGGGCTTTACATAAAGGCTTTTCTCGTCATAAAACTTTCGGCTGTCGAGCTTAAGCTGGGTAGGTCTGTCCTTTTCGGTAAGCGCCTGCTTGACGGCGAAATAAACCGAGTCGTAAATAAAACGGTTGTCGGAAAAGCGTATCTCCGTTTTTGCAGGGTGAACGTTTACGTCGGTCATATCAGGAGATACCTCGAGCTTTAAAACGCAGGTCGGGAATTTTCCTACCATTATGCTGTTGCGGTAAGCCTCCTCGAGCGCCTGAGAGCATACCTCCGAGCGCACGAATCTTCCGTTGACGTAAAAAACCTGAAACTTGCGGTTTGTCTTTGAGGTAAGCGGCTTTGAGATATATCCGTAAATTTTCACGCCCTCTTTTTCGTAGTTAACGGGCAGCAGCGAATTTGCAAACTCTCTGCCGAACACAGAATATATCGCCGAATAAAGCTTTCCGTCGCCTGCCGTTACTATGACGGGCTTATTATCTCGGATAAGCTTTATTGAAATTTCAGGGTGAGAGACCGCAAGCCTGCTCATAAGTTCCTGAATACGGTTTGCCTCGGTGGCGTCCTTTTTTAAGAATTTAAGTCTTGCGGGAACGTTGAAAAAGAGGTCTCTTATCATAATGCTCGTTCCCTCGGGGCAGCCTGCCGTTTCGCAGCATTTCTGTTCGCCGCCTGCGATGGAAAAATGTGCGCCAAGCTCTGCGCCCTTTGTTTTCGTCAGCATCTCGACCTTTGCAACGGCGCATATCGAAGCCAAAGCCTCGCCTCTGAAACCGAGCGTCATGATATTTTCAAGATCCGCCTTTTCAGACACCTTGCTCGTTGCATGGCGCAAAAACGCGGTCGGAACTTCCTCGATAGGTATGCCGCAGCCGTTGTCGGTAACTCTCATAAACGTTCTGCCGCCGTTTTTTATCTCGACGGTTATTGTCGTTGCGCCTGCGTCGACGGCGTTTTCAAGCAGCTCTTTTATCACCGAGGCAGGTCTGTCAATGACCTCGCCTGCCGCTATAAGCTCATAAACTTCCTTTTTCAGAAGATTTATCGAAGCCATTTTCACTAACCTCCTTAACTCCGCTTAAAATCTGTAAATATCAGACAAACCGTTCAAGATCCTTGACAAACTCTCTCAGCTCTGCGTCCGTCATTTCGTCGGTATTCGTTTCCATAAGTTTCGACTTTATGACCGTTTCGCTTATTGACTCAAAGGATATCTGAGATTCTCTTACTGCGTCGGCGGCAAGTTTCGACTCCCTGCTGTCCTGCTCCATCTCGTAAAGCAGCTTTTTCGCACGGGAAATGATCTTAGGCGGCAGACCTGCAAGTTTTGCGACTTCTATTCCGAAGCTGTCGTCTGCGCCGCCCCTTACGATCTTTCTTAAAAACTTAATATCGTCGCCTCTGCGCTTAACGGCTATCGAATAGTTCTTTACGCCCTTCATCTCTTTTTCAAGCTCGATAAGCTCGTGATAGTGCGTTGCAAAAAGCGTCTTGCAGCCGAGCGATCTTGAATTGCAGATATATTCGCAGACAGACTTTGCAATGCTTATTCCGTCGAAGGTCGAGGTTCCTCTTCCCACCTCGTCGAGAATTACAAGGCTCTGTTTTGTTGCGTGCTTAACGATGTCGGCGACCTCGCTCATTTCAACCATAAAGGTCGACTGCCCGGAGGTCAGGTCGTCAGAAGCGCCGATTCGGGTGAATATCTGGTCGACAACGGAAATTTTCGCATAGTCTGCCGGAACGAAGCTTCCTATCTGCGCCATAAGGGTTATAAGCGCAGTCTGACGCATATAGGTCGATTTTCCCGACATATTAGGTCCTGTAATTATCGCCATACGATTATCGGTAAGGTCAAGATAGGTGTCGTTGGGCACGAACACCTCCTCCGTCTGCATAAGCTCAACTACGGGGTGTCTGCCGTTTTTGATGTCGATTATACCGTCTATCGCAATCTCGGGCTTTGTATAATTATTCGCAAGCGCAATGTTTGCAAACGAACAGAGAACGTCGATTTCTGCAACCGACTGCGCAGTATTCTGAACAAGCTCCAAAAACTCCGAAACAGCTTTTCTTACCTCGTTAAATATCTCCGTTTCAAGCGTAACAACACGCTCGCCTGCACTAAGTATGCTGTTCTCGGCGATCTTCAGTTCTTCTGTAATAAAACGCTCGCAGTTTTTAAGCGTCTGTTTTTTGATGTAATGCTCGGGAACGAGCGAAAGATTTGTTCTCGTTACCTCGATATAATAACCGAACACACGGTTGTAATTAACTTTAAGGCTCTTGATGCCAGTCTTTTCACGTTCTCTCGCCTCGATATCCGAAACGATATCCTTTCCGCCGTCGATTATGTTTCTCAATCTGTCAAGCTCGTCGCTGTAGCCGTCACGGATAACTCCGCCGTCTTTAAGAAGTGCAGGCGGCTCGTCGACAAGCGCATTTTCGACAAGATTTGAAATAGCGTCGAGCGTCGACATTTTTCGGTTCAGCTTGTCTATAAGCTTACAGGGAACCTCCGACAGCAGCACTTTAAGCTGCGGCAGCTTTAGCGCCGTAAGCGAGAGCGATTTTAAATCTCTCGGCGTCGCCGTCTGATACATTACCCTTGTCATAAGACGTTCAAGGTCGTAAATTCCCGAAAGCTGCGCCGTTATCTCTCCGAGCGCAACGGGGTTTTGGATAAGCGCCTCGACAGCGTTGTGCCTGTCCATTATCGCAGTCGGGTTGATAAGCGGCTGCTCGAGATATTTCTTTATAAGCCTTCTGCCCATCGAGGTCTTGGTCTTGTCGATGACCCAGAGCAGCGAGCCTTTCTTTTCCTTGCTCCTCAGCGTTTCGGTAAGCTCTAAATTTCTTCTTGCGGTAAAGCCTATCGTCATAACGGGGTCGCCGTCGCTTTTTATAAGATCTGTAAAACGGCTTACGAGCGAAAGCTGCGTCGAATGGATATATCCGAAAAGTCCGCACAAAGCATACGCCCCGACTGAAAGAGGATTTACGCCCATGCTGTCGAGCGACTCTGCGTTAAACTGCGAAAGCACCTCCGACGTGTGTATATCGGGGAGAAAATCATTATCGTCAAGAAGCTGGACCGTTGTTTTTAGCGTGCTTCTTACAAATCGGCTTACCTGAGCGAACGACAGAAAACCCTCGTTAACGAGCATTTCCGACGGCATAAACCTTGAAAGCTCGCTTATCGCCCTGTCGCACATATCCTTTCCGCTGAAAGAATAAAGCCTTGCCTCGCCCGTTGAAACGTCGGCAAAGCACAGCGCACATTCGTCGGCTCTTGCGTAAAACGAGCAGATATAGTTGTTCGAGCCTTCGTCGAGGAGTTCGCCGTCTGTTATCGTTCCGGGAGTCAGAACCTTTACGACCTCACGCTTGACAAGACCTTTCGCCTTTGAAGGATCCTCCGTCTGCTCGCAAACGACCACCATGTAATTCTTGTCGATAAGCTTTTTTATGTAGACGTCGGCGGCGTGGTGCGGTATTCCGCACATTGGCGCACGCTCGTCAAGTCCGCAGTCCTTGCCCGTAAGAGTAAGCTGAAGCTCTCTTGATACAGTTATTGCGTCGTCAAAAAACATTTCGTAAAAATCGCCTAAACGAAACAGAACGATATGCTTTGGGTACTGCTTTTTTACCGCCATATACTGCTTCATTCCGGGTGAAAGCCTGCTTTCATCGATCTCCTGTATCAAGTGATCCACGCTCCTTTGCTATTTAGTGTTGAGTTTCAGTGACAGCCGCCGCAGGTCGCACAGCTTCCGCTGCACTGGGGCGCTTCGGCGGGACAGGTCATCGGGTCTTCGCCGTTTGCCGCACTCGTTATGATATAATTAATGCTCTGGAGAAGTTTATCCATTTCTTCCTTTGCGTTATTGAAAGCGACCATCGACGGCATACCCATTATCTCGGCGTAAAGCTCTCTTATCTCGGTATCGAGCGCAGTTATCTTTTCGCCGTCCTTATCTTCCTTTGCCATTTCCTTGTTAAGATCGGCTCTTAAAAGATTAAACTCGCCTATCTTGTTCTGGATAGCGGTATCGGTATCGTTAAGTCTTGCAGCCTCCTCAAATCTCTTGAATCTTTCGTCAGCCTGCAAAGCTGCGCCCAATGCTCTTGTCTGTTCAATGATATCCATAATAAAAATCTCCTTTTAAAATTTTCGTTTATACTATTTCGCCCTTTACAGCCCAGTTCATAGCGTCAGTTATCTTAACATTAACAAAGCTGCCGATAAGCGAGCTGTCGCCTTTGAAATTGACTATAATGTTCTCGTCGTTTTTACCCGTAAGCATTCCCTGCTCCTTGCCCTCGCCGTCGACAAGCACACGGCATTCCCTGCCGATAAATCTTGACAGCCACTCGGTCGAGACCTCACGCTGCTCAAGAAGAAGCTCACGCAGCCACAGACCCTTCTGCTTGTCGGAAATATTATCGGGCATAAGCGCAGCCTTCGTACCCGTACGCTTTGAGTAAACGAACGAGAAGATGTTGTCAAATTTTACACGCTTTACAAACTCCTTCGTCTGACAGAACTCCTCGTAGCTCTCGCCGGGGAAACCTACGATTATATCCGTCGAGAATGAAAAATCCTCTATTCTCGATCTTGCGTAATCGACTATCTTCATATAATCGCCGGCGGTATAGCGGCGGTTCATTTCTTTAAGCACTCTGTCGCAGCCCGACTGCAAGGCGAGGTGCAAATGATTGCAGACCTTATCACATTCAACGATAGCGTCGATAAGCTCACGGCTTGCGTCCTTGGGATGACTGCTCATAAAGCGTATTCTGAAATCGCCCTCTATCTCGTTTAAACTTCTGAGCAGCTGCGGAAAGCCGTAGCTGTATGAATTAACGTTCTGACCGAGGAGGAATATCTCCTTATAGCCGTCCTCAACAAGCCTTTTCACCTCTCCGATGACCTTTTCGGGCGATCTGCTGCGTTCTCTGCCTCTTACATACGGCACGATACAGTATGTGCAGAAATTATTGCAGCCATACATGATAGGCACATAGGCAAGAAAGCTGCTGCTTCTTAACTGAGAGAAATCCTCGTCGATATCGTTATATTTTTCTTCGGTATTAAACACTCTCGTGCGGTTTTTCAGGATAGTTTCGAGCATAGAGTAAAGCTCTGAATAAGCGAACGTTCCGAACACAAGGTCGACGTGTTTATAGCTTTCCCTTATCTGTTCGGCGGTCTTTTTTTCCTGAGCCATACAGCCGCATATCCCGATTATTGCGTCGGGGTGAGCCTTTTTGAAGCGTTTCAGATCGCCGATAACGCTGTAGACCTTATCCTCGGCATTTTCACGCACGGCGCAGGTGTTGAAAATAATAAGCTGAGCTTTTTCACGGTCGTCCGTAAAAGAATAGCCGGCTTTAGAAAGCGCACCTTTAAGTTTTTCACCGTCGCTTACATTCTGCTGACAGCCGAACGAATGAAGATAGCAAAGCGGAGGCGTTCCGTTTTCTGCCGCATATCCCGAGGTATAGCTTCTTAAATATTCAAGCGCCGAAGCATTATCGGATATATTGTCAGTCTTAAATGACATATAAAACCTCATTTCCTAAAGCTTATTCCGTCAGGGCGGCAATTCACCCTGCGAAACATATATAATCAATTATACTACATTTCTCGCTTTTTGTCAACTTGTCAGTTCATATTATGAAAAAAAGAGGATATTGCAAAAAATCCGCAATATCCTCGCTGTTAACTTCTCTTTATCCCCAGTATTCTCTCCAGATATTGAAGTAGCCCCACGGGATCCTGTAAACATAAGCTACCTTGCTGCTCGACGGCTTATAGCCGGTGTTGCACCAGTAGAAAACGTTCTTGTCGTGCTTGATGCCGCTTACGGTCACCTTGTTGTAAACTGCGCCGTATACAGCCATCTTTACCTTGCTTGTGCATTTTGCATATGTAGCGCCGTCGCTTGCAAGACCGTAGTCCGACATAAATCCGCCGCTTGTGTAAATAATGCTCTGAATGTTATTATAATTTCTGTAATAAGGCGCCCAGAGAGGATCGTTTAAATACTTTGCAGCCTCATACTGATTAACAACGCAGTCTGCAACGTGAACGATAGGAGCATCCCACATACTGTCGTTGATACCGCCTACCTCGTGGTAAACTATACGGCACATTGCCTGCCAGCCTGCTGCGTCAAAGTCGATCCTTGCGGTCCTTAAAAACTGAGCGTCAGAAAACTCGCCCTTAACGCCGTCGGCTATTGCTCTAACCTTGAACTTATATCCTGTATTTCTCTTAAGATCTTTTACCGTATAAGCTGTCTTGTCGCCAAGAACCGTCTTGACCTTTGTGTAGGTCTTAAAATCGCCGCCTTTAACGTAGATCTGATAACGCTCGGCGCCTTCAACGGGTTCCCATCTGATCTTTAATCTGCTTGTCTGGTAATTAAACGGATGAGTGTTTCCGTTGCTGAACTTCGTTTCGGATTTAAGCGTTGTCTTTGCAAGAACGACCTTATTTTCGGGAGTCACTAAAGCCTTAGGCTGTAAAGCAGCACCGTATGATACGAGATTCTCCTCCGCTGCGTCTTCAGCCGTTATTGAAACCTCTGCCGTCTGCTCTTCATATACTTCAGTATATTCCTCAGCGCCTGCTGTGAAGCAAAGTGCCGAAGCCATCATTACTGCCGAAAGAACTGCGGCGGTCATTCTCTTAAATAAGCCGTTTGCTGTACTGTTGTTTGAATTTGTCATGATACGGACCTTTCGTACATAATGCTGCGATATGAAACCGCAGTTTTGAACTAAGGTCTTTACACACCCTTTCGTTGATTTTTTACGCTTTTGCATATCTGCTTTTGCGTATAGAACAAGTTATTCGGTTTTGTCACGATTTATTCTCAATTTGTAATCTAACGCCGCAAAAGTTACAACGTGATTACAAATCACTACGTTATTGTAACACGATATGCTCTTTTTGTCAAGCAAATCAAAAAAAATTTGTGCAAAATTTAAGTGAAGCCGAAAATTAAAGCATATTTTTGTGTAGATAGCACAATAAATCTGTAAAAAATTTCATTTTCATAAAATCCGAAGCTGTTACATATAGATTATCAAAAGCGAAAAAACACGCGATTATGTGTAACTTTTCCGACGCTTAACGACAGCCCTCCTTTACGCAGAGCAGGAGCGGCGAAAGGGGCGTAAAATGCCTGTCATTTATAAAAAAATCTGCGAGAAAGAGGCAAAAATATGAACCGATTTTATCCCGAGGGACGCTTATATCTCTTAGCTGAAAATCAGAAAATCCTGCGTTCGCCCGAGCTGCTTTATCAGGCTTACAGAAACAGAACGATAATCGAGGCGCAGGCTTTGATGTGCGACGCCGCTCACAACATTATAGTCGACATACCGAACGCTTACGGGATCATTCCCCGTGAAAAAGGTGCGGTCGGGATAGCCGAGGGCACTACAAGGGATATTGCGATACTCTCAAAGGTCAACAAGCCCGTCTGCTTTATCATCGAGGGTATCGGCGAGGAAGACGGCAGAACGGTCTACACGCTTTCAAGAGTAGCAGCGCAGAAAATGTGTATCGACGAGTACATATCGCTTCTAAGAAAGGGCGACGTTATCCCTGCGAGAGTTACGCACCTTGAACCGTTCGGTGCGTTTGTCGACATCGGCTGCGGAATTCCCTCGCTTATCCCGATAGACGCTATTTCCGTTTCACGCATCTCTCACCCCGACGACAGATTTTACAACGGTCAGAATATTTTCGCCGTCGTTAAGGAGTTCCGTGACGGAAAGGTCTGTCTTTCGCACAAGGAGCTGCTCGGAACATGGGAGGAAAACTGCGCCGATTTCGAGATCGGAGCGACCGTTTCGGGCATTGTCAGGTCTGTCGAACCTTACGGCGTTTTTATCGAGATAGCGCCTAATCTTGCAGGTCTTGCCGAGGCGAGAAGCGACCTTTCGCCCGGTCAGTGCGTAAGCGTCAACATCAAGGCGATGAAGCCCGATAAAATGAAGCTGAAACTTGCTGTTGTCGATATTTCATATGACGACACCGTTACGATACCGCCGAAATATTTCATAAAATCGGGCAGGATAGACCGCTGGCAATATTCACCCGACGGCTGTTCAAAAACGGTAGTCAGCGACTTTTCGGAGTAAAAGTACGATTTTTTGTACTGATAATTCTTTGAAAAATAATACTACTGTACAAATAATTGTACTTAAAACACCGTTTTTTGCGTACGTTTATTTGTACTTTTGCAAAATCAATCGAAATATATATTATAATAGTATAAGGGCGGTACTTTTAAAAGTAAACGATATAATAATTTTCACTTAGACAGACCGCAGATGCTGCGATATTTGCAGCTGTGGTCGGGATAAGTAAGAAAATTAATGTCGTTTACTATAGTATCGCCCTTACTCGTCATTTTCCGTTTTTAATTCTCTGCCAGTAAGCCTTTGCAGCCTGCTCGTTTTTATTCTCGCCGAAATTATAGTACACCTTGTTTTTTATCTCGTCAGGAAGATACTGCTGCTCTACCCAGTGATTAGGATAATCGTGCGGATAGAGATAGTGCTGACCCTTGACCTTTGCGTTTTCGCCGTCACAGTGCTTATTCTGCAAATGACGGGGAAAATCAGCCGTGCCGTGTTCTTTAAGATCGGCAAGGGCGGCGTCCATTGCGAGATATGCGCTGTTAGATTTCGGCGCAGTCGCAAGCAGAACGACCGCCTCGGCAAGCGGTATTCTCGCCTCGGGAAGACCGAGCTGCATTGCGCTGTCGACGCAAGCCTTAACTATCGGAACAGCCTGCGGATATGCAAGCCCGATGTCCTCGCTTGCGATAACAAGCAGACGGCGTGAAAGCGAGATTATATCCCCTGCCTCGATAAGCCTTGCCGCATAATGTATAGCCGCATTTTCGTCTGAACCTCTTATAGATTTCTGCAAAGCCGAGAGAATATCGTAATGCTGGTCGCCGTTACGGTCGTAGCGCATATTGCTGCGCTGAGTAAGCTGCTTTGCCATTTCAAGCGAAACGGTAAGCGTTTCGCCGTCGTTTTCCGCTGAAAAAACGCACAGCTCCACCGTGTTTATCGACTTTCTCACATCACCGCCGCAGCCCGAAGCAATATGGTCGCACACGCCGTTTTCAAGCCTAAGCCTAAGACCAAGCTCGTCGGCAAGAAGTGAAAAAGCACGTCGCAGCGCAGGAAGTATCTCCTCGGGAGTTACAGGCTTGAACTCAAAGACGGTCGAACGGCTGATTATCGCATTATAAACATAAAAGTACGGATTTTCGGTGGTGGAGGAGATAAGGGTAATGCTGCCGTCCTCGATATATTCAAGCAGAGACTGCTGCTGTTTTTTGTTAAGATACTGTATCTCGTCAAGATAAAGCAGCACGCCGTTAAAGCCGAAAAGCGACTTCGACTCGCTTATGACCTGCTTTATATCGGCTGTTGAGGCGGAAGTGCCGTTTAGCTTATAAAGCATCATGTTTGCGTTTTCTGCGATAATTCGTGCGACGGTCGTTTTTCCAACGCCCGAAGGGCCGTAAAATATCATATTCGGTATCTTTCCGCCGTCGATAATTTTTTTGAGCGGTCTGCCCTCACCTAAAAGGTCTCGCTGACCCACAACGTCCTCGAGCTTTTTCGGACGTATCCTTTCCGCAAGCGGCGCCGACATAGCATCATTTCCTTTCGTTTTATATTACTATACTATTCTAACACACTTCGCACGATTTTTCAAGAGCCGTCCGAAAAGATTATACATTATAATAGTATACCGTATAATAGTTATACCGTATAATATTATACTATATAAATATAAAAGGGCAGCCTTTTTCAAGCTGCCCTAAGTTACTTCTTATTCCGAAGTATCATTCATAAAGCGGATACTTTTCGCAGATAGCTGTAACTTTTGCTCTGATCTCGTCAGCCTTGTTGTCGAAATCCGAAGCGGTAAGGTAAATGCACTCGGCGATAACGTCCATATCCTCTTCAACAAGTCCCCTCGTCGTAACGGCAGGAGTTCCGATTCTAACGCCGCTTGTTACGAACGGCTTTTCGGGGTCGTTGGGGATAGCGTTCTTATTAACCGTGATGTAAACCTCGTCAAGCTTCTTTTCGAGCGCCTTTCCAGTGATGCTGAAAGGTCTTAAGTCAACGAGCATGAGGTGGTTGTCGGTACCGCCCGAAACAAGGTCGAATCCTCTTGAAAGAAGTCCCTTTGCAAGCGCCTGTGCGTTCTTTACGATCTGCTCGCCGTAAGCCTTGAATTCAGGCTTTAATGCCTCGCCGAAGCAGACAGCCTTGCCTGCGATAACGTGCATGAGCGGACCGCCCTGAGTTCCGGGGAAGATAGCAGAATTTATCTTCTTTGCGATGTATTCATTATTTGTGAGGATAAGTCCGCCTCTGGGTCCTCTTAACGTCTTGTGAGTCGTGGTTGTAACTACGTCTGCATAAGGAACAGGCGACTGATGGAAGCCCGAAGCGACAAGACCTGCGATGTGTGCCATATCTACCATAAAGTATGCGCCGACAGCCTTTGCGATGGTCGACAGCTTTTCAAAATCTATAGCTCTCGGATATGCGCTTGCGCCTGCTACGATAAGCTTAGGCTTGCACTTGTTAGCCTGCTTGTAAAGAGCCTCGTAATCGATAAAGCCTTCGTCGTTTACTCCGTAGGGAACGAAATTGAAATACTTTCCCGAAAGGTTTACGGGCGAACCGTGCGTAAGGTGTCCGCCTGCGTCAAGGCTCATTCCCATTACGGTATCTCCCGGCTGGAGAAGTGCGAAATAAACAGCCGTGTTAGCCTGTGCGCCCGAGTGAGGCTGAACGTTTGCAAACTTTGCGCCGAACAGCTTGCAGGCACGCTCGATAGCGATATTTTCAACAACGTCTACGCACTCGCAGCCGCCGTAGTAACGCTTTCCGGGATAACCCTCGGCATACTTGTTTGTGAGCGCCGAACCCATTGCAGCCATAACTGCGGGCGAAACGATATTCTCGCTTGCGATAAGCTCAAGATTTCTTCTCTGTCTTGCAAGCTCAGACTGCATTGCTTTTCCAAGCTCTGCGTCAACGCTTTCAACAAAGCCTATTGTGTCCATAATTTTCATAGCAATAACTCCTATACTTTTATTTTTCTTAAGGCACAAGACGTTCTTATGCCGCATCAACATAACGATACTATTATTATACAATATTCTTTAAAAAAATGCAATAGTTTTCTAAAAAAAATACAAAAAAGCCGCTGCGAAAAAATCACAGCGGCAAATCGGTTGTTTACTTATCGGAATTTTCCGTCTTGTCAAGTTCAAGATAGCACCTTACAAGATCTCTCAGAAGATCGTCCCGGTCGACCGAGCGTATTGCTCTTCTTGCGTTGTTATGCGTAGTTATGTAGGTCGGGTCTTCGGAAAGAATATAGCCTACAAGCTGATTTATCGGATCATAGCCTTTTTCTTTAAGCGCATTGTAAACGCTCTTCAAGACATCTCTGTTAGAGATGATCGGTTCTTCCTTGATCGAAAATTCCATTGTCTGTTCGTGCATTGTGCTCAGCTCCTTTTAATTGATCCACTTTTTTAGCTTCCGGTGTATCTATATTCATCAGCTTCGGAAAATATGCCTATCCAAATCCTGCTTAATAGATATTATAACAAATTTCTTTGAAAATAACAAGAGTTTCAGACAACTTTGGCAAAATGCACAAATTTACATGATGAAATTAGGTTATTATTACATTCTAAGCTCTGCGCCTTCTTCTTTAAGAGCCCCAAGAACCTTTTCCATCGTCTTGTCAGCCTGCTCGTCGGTAAGCGTTCCGTCGTGCGAGCGGAGTGTGAGAGAGTAGGAAATGCTCTTCTTTCCCTCTTCGATCTGCTTGCCCTTATAGATATCGAACAGCGTTACCTTTTCAAGCAGCGAGCCTGCCGCCTTTCTGATAGCCTTTTCGATTACAGCCGCAGGCAGCTTATCGTCGCAGATAAGCGAAAGGTCGCGCGAGGTCGCAGGATATTTCGGCAGCGGCTTATAGGTCTTTTCGTCGCTGCAAAGCTCCATAAGCTCGGGAACATTCACCTTTGCGGCATACGCACGGCAGCCGATACCGTAGTTTTCAAGCGTTTCGGGGTGAAGCTCTCCGAAGACAGCAAGCTCTTTTCCGTCTGCTGCGATAACGGCGCATCTTCCGGGGTGGAAAGCCGCAGCCTCGTCGAACTCACATTCAGCAGTCGGTGCGTAAACCTCATATTCGGGCGCACCGCACTTTTTAAGAAGCTGCTCGATAATTCCCTTGATGCTGTAAAAATCAAACTTGTCCGACGTATCGTAGATACCTATTCCAAGTCTTGCAGGCTCTTTCGGAAGAACGCTTCCCTCGACAGGAATATACTCGTTTCCAAGCTCGAAAGCGTAACATTCGGGATTGCGGTAATTATAGTTTCTTGCAAGCACCTCGCATACCGACGGCAGGATAGTTGTACGCATTACGCTCGTGTCCTCGCCGAGAGGATTTGTGATAGTAACGGTATTGCGAAGTTTGCTGTCCTGAGGAAGTCTTATCTTGTCGAAATACTTAGGCGAAATGAACGAGAAAGTCGTTATCTCGTTAACGCCCATTCCGAGCATTGCCGAGGTTATCGTTCTTTCAAACTTCTGCTTTCTTGTAAGCTTAGCTTCGGCAACTCCTCTTATAATAGTATCGGGTATCTTGTTATAGCCGTAAAGACGAGCGACCTCCTCGGCAAGATCCGACTTGCACTCGATATCTATTCTGTAATAGGGCGCATAAGCCTTTCCGTCCTCAATCTTAAAATTAAGACGGGTGAGATACTCCGTCATTTCAGCTTCGGGAATATCGGTGCCAAGGAAAGCGTTTATCCATTCGGGGCTGTACTCAACGCCCTTTCTTTCCTTGTTCGATTTATCGCAGTCGATAAATGTCTTTACTACCTCGCCGCAGCCGAGCATTTCAACAAGCTCGAACGCTCTCATAAGCGCAGGATAGGTATTTTCGGGGTCAAGACCCTTTTCAAAACGTGCCGAAGCGTCGGTTCTCATGCCGAGCTTTTTAGCGGTCGTTCTTACGCTTGCGCCGTCAAAGCAAGCCGACTCGAAAACGACGGCGGTGGTGTCGTCCATAATTCCGCTGTATTCGCCGCCCATAACGCCTGCGACCGCAACCGGTTTTTCGGCGTCGGCGATAACGAGCATTTCCTCCGAAAGAGTACGCTCTGCGCCGTCAAGCGTCGTTATAGTTTCGCCTGCCTTTGCGTTTCGGATATTTATCTTTGCGCCGCTTACATATCTGAGGTCGAAAGCGTGCATAGGCTGACCGTATTCGAGCATTACATAGTTTGTGATGTCGACAAAATTGTTTATCGGGCGAACTCCGCTTGCTCTTAAACGCTCTCTGAGCCATCTCGGAGAAGGCTCGATCTTGACATTCTTAACATAGCCGCACATATATCTCGGGCAGAGCTTTTCGTTATGTATCTCGACCGACATTATCTCGTTGATGTCGCCGTCGATACCCTTAAATGAAGGCTCTTTGATATTCACGGGAACGTTGAAGGTCGCAGCCGCTTCTCTTGCAAGTCCGATGACCGAAAGGCAATCGGGGCGGTTTGAGGTTATCTCAAATTCAATGGTCGTATCGTTAAAGCCGATAGCCTCTCTTATGTCCTTGCCTACCGTCTTATCGCAGTCGTCGCCGAGGATAAAGATACCGTCCTCGATAGCGTAGGGGAAATCATGCTTTGTAAGACCAAGCTCATCAAGCGAACAGAGCATACCGTTTGAAGCAACACCTCTGAGCTTGCCCTTTGTTATCTTGACAGACTTACCATCGTGAAGAACGGTCGACTTATGCTTTGCGGCAGGCACATAGTCGCCCTGATTTACATTCTGCGCTCCCGTAACTATCTGAACAGGCTCTGCCTCTCCGACGTCGACCTGACAGATAAACATATGGTCGGAATCGGGGTGACGGACGATCTCGACTACCTTGCCGACAACAACGTTTGAAATATAGCTTCCCTCTTCCTCATAGCACTCGACCTTCGAGCCTGAAAGAGTCATTCCTGCGCAGAATTCCTTTATATCGCACTTGCAGTCAACGTAATCTGCAAGCCATTTCATAGAAAGATCCATTTATATTTACCTCCGTTTTTTCAGTTAACAGCTTTTAGGCTTATCAGAACTGCTCCAAAAATCTCATATCGTTCTCATAAAGCAGGCGCATATCGTTTATACTGTATCTGCCCATTGTTATTCTTTCAAGACCGATACCGAAAGCAAAACCGCTGTAAACGTTGGGGTCGATACCGCAGCCCTCAAGAACCTTGGGGTGAACCATTCCCGAGCCTAAAAGCTCAACATAGCCCTCGCCCTTGCACATCGAGCAGCCCTTGCCGTGACAGTTAAAGCACATAAGGTCTACCTCTGCCGACGGCTCGGTGTAGGGGAAATGGTGCGGACGGAAGCGAAGCTGGGTCTGTTCGCCGTAAAGACGCTTGAGAAGCATTTCAAGAGTTCCTTTTAAGTCTGCCATTGTGATGCCCTTGTCGATAACAAGACCCTCGATCTGATGGAAAAGCGGCGAATGCGTTGCGTCAACGGCGTCGGAACGGTAAACTCTTCCGGGCGAGATTATTCTTATCGGAGGCTTTCTGTTCTCCATAGTTCTTATCTGAACGCTCGAGGTCTGCGTTCTTAAAAGCACGTTTTCATTTATGTAGAAGGTGTCCTGCGTATCTCTTGCAGGGTGGTGCTTAGGCATATTGAGCGACTCAAAGCAATAGTGGTCGGTCTCTACCTCAGGACCTTCGACAATATCAAATCCCATGCCAAGAAATACCTCCTCGACCTCTGCAAGCACAGCGTTGAGCGGGTGTGCGTTACCAAGCTTTACAGCCTTTCCCGGAAGCGTAACGTCAAGCGCCTCGGCTTCAAGCTTTAATGCCGCAGCCTTTGATTTAAGCGTTTCCTGCGCCGAAGTTAAAGCCTGCTCTATATCCGAACGTACCTTGTTTGCAAGCTGTCCGATAACGGGTCGCTCCTCAGCAGAAAGCTTTCCCATCTGCTTTAAGATAGCGGTTATCTCGCCCTTTTTTCCTAAAAACTTAACTCTGATCTCATCAAGCGTTTTGAGGTCGCAAGCCTTTTCAAGCTCTTCCTTTGCTCTGACCTCTATCGCCTTTAGCTGTTCAGTCATTTTCTGTTCCTCCGTTTTATAAAATTTCATATAAAAAAGCCCTGTCCTCAACGGGACAAGGCTCTGTAAAAGCTTTGTTTAAAACCACCCATATCGGCAAAAGGAGCTGTGACTCCTCAGACCCTTAACGCAGGTATACGTTTTTGCCTACTGCGTTAGTTCGGTTCGGCAAAACCGCTCGCAAGTGAACTTCAAAAAGCGTTCGGAATAAAAATGCTTTCAGACTGCGGCATTTTCTCTCTGGAAACCTTAAATTCGCTTTCCTACTCTCTTGGTCATAGCGTTTCTTCAATAATTACACTCATTATATCACACACGCCCGATAATTTCAAGTCGTTCACAAAAAATTTACATAAATTACTTTTCGCTGTCGTGCTTTCTTATCTCGCCGCGCTTTATCTTTCCGCTTATCGTTTTCGGAAGCTCGCCGACGAACTCGATAATTCTCGGATATTTGTAAGGCGCAGTCGACTTCTTGACATAATCCTGAAGCTCCTTTGCAAGCTCGTCTGACGGCTTGTAGTCCTTTGTCAGAACGATAGTCGCCTTTACGACCTTGCCTCTTATTGCATCGTCAGCGGCGGTAACGGCGCACTCAAGAACGCTCGGATGCTCCATGAGTATGCTTTCGATCTCAAACGGTCCGATACGATATCCCGAAGCCTTTATAAGATCGTCCGTTCTGCCGACATACCAGAAATATCCGTCCTCGTCCTCATAAGCCGTATCGCCCGTATGATAGCAGCCGAAACGCCATGCACGCTCGTTTTCCTCGGGATTTCTGTAATATTCCTTAAACAGCGCAGGGTGCTTTCCACGCTCGCCGTAAATAACTATCTCGCCCGTTTCGCCCTGCTTTACAGGCTCGCCCTTATCGTTTACTATACCGACCTTATACAGCGGCGTAGGCTTGCCCATAGAACCCGGCTTAGGCTCCATTCCGTAAAGGTTGCCGACTATGACCGCAGACTCCGTCTGTCCGAAGCCCTCCATAAGTTTAAGACCCGTATAATCGTACCACCTGTTGAACACCTCGGGATTGAGCGCTTCGCCTGCGATACAGCTGTATTTAAGCGACGAAAGATCGTAGTTTTCGATACCCTCCTTGATAAAGAAGCGGTACATTGTAGGCGGTGCGCAGAAGGAGGTTATCTTATAATCCTGAATTACCTTTAACAGCGCAGACGGATTAAAGCGGTCGAAATCGTAGATAAACGTCGTTGCGCCTGCGATGAACTGACCGTACATTTTGCCCCATGCGCACTTCGCCCAGCCCGTTTCCGAAACGGTAAGGTGAAGCGAATTTTCGTCAAGGTGATGCCAGTGCTTACCCGTGATGATATGCGCTGCGGCAAGCGAATAGCGGTGAAGAACCATTTTCGGATAGCCTGTCGTTCCCGAACTGAAATACATAAGCATCGGCTCGTCGACATGGGTCGGAACTCTTTCAAAGACGGGCGGATACTTTTCAAGCTCGGGCAGGAAATCTATCCAGCCTTCCTTGCTGCCGTGAGTGATGAATTTCTTCTTCATGCCGCCGTATTCTTCAAGAGCGGCGTCGATATGGTCAGGAACGCTGTTTTCGCCCGTAGCCACGATATAGCTTATGTCGGCAGCCTTGAAACGATAAACATAATCCTTTTTCTTGAGCTGATTTGTCGCAGGAACGAGTATTGCGCCTATCTTCATAAGACCGTAAGCCAAGAACCAGAATTCATAGTGACGCTTTAAGACCGCCATTACAAAATCGCCCTTTTTCACTCCGTGAGCAAGCATCATATTCGCAACACGGCTGCTCTCTTCCATAAGATCCTTATATGTGAACCTGCGCTCCTCGCCCGATTCGCTTACCCAGAGGATAGCCGTTTTGTCAGGCTCAAGCCTTGCCATTTCGTCTACCACGTCATATGAAAAGTTAAAATCGTCATTAAGGTCAAGCTCAAAGCTTATAAGTCTGCCCTCGTCGTCAAGCTCCTCCTTGACAAATCTTTTATAGAAATCCTTCATCACCGAAACCTCCGTTAAAATTTATGTATCTATATGTTCTCAACCGCATCATCAAGCTGTCCGGGAGATTTAATAATCACGTCTGCACCTGCCCGAAAAAGCTCGTCGTAGCCTCTGAAGCCCCATTCGCAGCCTATACATTTCATTCCTGCATTACGAGCCGTAAGAACGTCGACGTCCGAATCACCTATCATAACGGCTTCGCCGGGAGAAACGCCAAAGCTCTTTAGTATTTCAAAAATAATATCGGGCGCAGGCTTTGCTTTTGTTCCGTCGGTCTTTCCTCTAACAAGGTCGAAAAGGTCTTCCGGGAAAAGCGAGCTTACTATCTGCTTTGAAAAGGCGTCCGGCTTATTTGAAGCGACGGCGCATTTTATGCCGCTTTTCTTGATCTCCTCTACCGCCCCGATAATGCCGTCATAGGGTCTTGTTTTGTTAAGGCAGCCGCTTTTGTAATACCCCGAAAAGATCGAATGAATGCGTTCCTGCTCCGCCTTGTCCGTGCCTACGGGCAATGCCCTTTCGATAAGCTTTTTCGTACCGTCGCCCACGAACCGAAAATAGCTTTCGGTCGGGTGAGTTTTATATCCGTTTTCATAGAGCGCACGATTCACTGCGTCCGCAAGGTCCTCTATCGAATTGATAAGAGTTCCGTCAAGGTCGAAAACCGCAAGTTTTATCATAATATCATCTTCTTTATTTTAATCTTCAAGCTTTGATGCGAGCCTGCCCGAATAGGTGTTTCTGAACTCCTCGAAACGTCCCTCGTCGAGAGCCTCTCTGATCTTTTCCATAAGCGTGTTGTAAAAATACAGATTATGCTGCACCGCAAGCCGTCCTGCAAGCTGCTCGTTCGACTTGAAAAGGTGGCGGATATAGGCTCTTGAAAAATTGCGGCAGGTCGGACAGTCGCACTCTGTATCGAGCGGACGGTCGTCAAGCTCGTAACGTTTATTGTGAGCGTGCATTATTCCGTTCCATGTGAACACGGTAGCGTGACGAGCGTTTCTGCTTGGCATTACGCAGTCGAAGAAATCGACCCCTCTGTAAACCGCTTCGATTATATTGCTCGGCGTGCCGACTCCCATTAAATACCTCGGCTTGTCAACAGGCATAAACGGCTCGACCTGCTCGATAACATGATACATTACCTCGGTAGGCTCGCCGACCGCAAGACCGCCTATCGCAAAGCCTGCGCAGTATTCAAGCTCTCTTATTCGCTTCATATGCTCTATTCTGAGGTCGTCATAAGTACAGCCCTGATTTATGCCGAAAAGCATCTGGTTTCTGTTTATCGTATTTTCAAGCGAATTAAGCCTTTTCATCTCGCTGATACAGCGTTCAAGCCAGCGTGTCGTGCGCTCGCAGGAAGCCTTTGAGTAGGAATGTTCGGCAGGATTTTCAACACATTCGTCAAAAGCCATTGCGATAGTCGACGCAAGGTTCGACTGAATACGCATACTCTCCTCAGGACCCATGAAGATCTTTTTGCCGTCGACGTGCGAATTGAAATACACGCCCTCTTCCTTTATCCTCCTGAGCTTTGAAAGAGAAAACACTTGAAAACCGCCGCTGTCGGTCAGAATAGGCTTATCCCAGTTCATGAATTTATGAAGTCCGCCCATTTTATAGATAATATCGTCTCCGGGTCTGACGTGGAGATGATATGTATTGCAAAGCTCGACCTGACATTTAAGCTCGTTTGCAAGGTCTATCGACGAAATGCCGCCCTTTATTGCCGCCGAAGTTCCCACGTTCATGAAAACGGGGGTCTGGATAACTCCGTGAGGCGTTGTAAACTCTCCCCTTCTGGCATTTCCTTCTTTTTTTATAAGTCTGAACATAAATACTCCTTAATCGATAATATCCGCCGGTATCCAGCCGACCTCGGCTCTCTCGGTGATAACAAGGTACATTCCCCTGCACTCGGCGCACACCGAAACGTTCTCGCCTTTTTTCACCGTCGGAAAAGACGAGAGAAACTGGTAAACGTGCAGCTTTCCATCGAAATCGTATATCTCACGCTGAGGGATATATCCCTCGCCGCCGGTAACGTTATCACGCACTTTCATCATGCCGTCCTTTTCGCCGAGAATGACCATATCCTGATTGCTCCAATCGACATAAACGGGAGCTGTCTCGCTGTAATGATCCTTTGTTACCTTGCGTTTTTCAAACGGCGTTTCCCATATCACCTCGTGGGTATAGTCTTTTCCGTTTTTATTTATCACAAGAAAATTCATCTGACAGGCGGTCTTGATAGACAGTCCGCCGTCTATATCTATCATCTTTTTTTCGCAGTCGATTATCGGCAGATTAGTGGCGTTCGACCGTTTGTAATTATATGTCGGAAAATGTCCCACTACAAGCCACTTTCCCGTGGGGTTTTGCTCTCTCATAAACCATTTTGCAGTAATTGCATAGGTATCGTCGGTATTGCGCCAATCGGGACGGTTTTCAAGACCTGCATGAACGAAAACGTGCGTATCGGTCTCAATACATATCGGCAGATCACGCAGAAATTCAAGCTCTTTGCCGTACTTTCCGATAACGGCTTTTCTTATATCAAGCCAGTTTTCTTCAGTACAGTAATCGTATCCGACGCTTTTTGCCATTTGAAGAAAAGCATTGTCAATTCCGTTTTCGGAATAATAAAACTTTTCGGCAAAACGCTTGTAAGGATAAGTAAACGCCATTCTCGCCGCAAAGGTATCGTTATTTCCCAACAGACAGTACGTCCTGTCCGCCTTGCAAAGCTCGTAAACATATTTAAGCGTATTTATATTATTTTCCCAATGCTCCAGTATATCGCCGACTATAATAAGATAGTCTTCGCCCGGCTTGTAATCCGCCTTTCTGAGCATTATATCAAGCAGACCGCAGCTTGTATGGATATCGCTTACCGCAATGATACGGCATTTTTCGGGCAGATCAAGTTTTATGACCGATCTCATCGTGTTCTCCTTTTTTCAGACGGCGCAGGCAGCTTTACGGCTGAACCGTCCGTATTTTAATTTTGATAAAGATTCTTATCCTCGAATTTTTCGTAATATCCGATAAGTCTTCCGCTCTCGTCTCTTACGGCGACCATATACACATCGGTATTTTCTCCGTTCTTTTCTCTGTGCGTTTCAAATATCTTATTGACAGAAATATCCTCTTTCATACGCTTTAAATTTGCGCAGATAATATCTCTTGAAGTCGGGTTATGACAATCGAGCAGGCTTTTTCCGACAAGAGCTTCGCCGCCTCTTTTGCTGTAACGCCGCACGGCTGACGGGTTCATATAAACGATAGTGTGTTCGGTATCGCATATCACGACAGCCTGTTCGTCGCCGTCGATTATCCCTTTGAAAAATATGCCAATATCCATAAGCCACCCCCTTATCCGCTTCAAAGCGTTAAACCATTTCTAATTTTATCACATTAAGCATTTTGTGTCAAACGACTTTTAGACACAATTCAGAATATGGTATATTAATTTGCAAAAAATCCGTATGACTGCCCAAATGATGACAGCATACGGATCATAAAAATTATCAGTCGCAGATAAACATAGCGTCTCCGAACGAGAAGAACCTGTATTTTTCCTCAACGGCGGTCTTGTAAGCGTTCATTGTGTTCTCGTAGCCCAAAAATGCCGACACAAGCATTATAAGCGTGCTTTCGGGCAGGTGGAAATTAGTCACAAGTCCGTCAAGCACCTTAAATTCAAATCCGGGATAAATAAATATCTCCGTTCTTCCCTCGCAGGCTATCGCTTCGCCGTATTTCTGTGCCGCCGCTTCAAGAGTGCGGCAGCAGGTAGTGCCTACGGCGATAACTCTTCCGCCCTCGGTTTTTGTCTTTTTAATAAGGTCGGCAGTACGCTTAGGTATCTCGTAATGCTCGCTGTGCATTTTGTGGTCAAGCACCTTTTCCTCCTTGACGGGACGGAAGGTGCCAAGACCCACATGAAGCGTAACATAAGCGACATTCACGCCCTTAGCCTCGATCTCAGCAAGCATTTCCTTTGTAAAATGAAGTCCGGCGGTAGGCGCAGCCGACGAACCGACTTCGTTAGAATAAACGGTCTGATAACGCTCCTTATCCTCAAGTTTTTCGGTTATGTAAGGCGGAAGCGGCATCTGTCCTATCTCGTCAAGCACGGAATAGATATTGCCCTCCCTCACGGTAAATTTCGCTATCCTGTTTCCGTCCTCGAGAATATCGGTGATGACCGCCGTAAGCTTGCCGCCGCCGAATGAAAACATAGTTCCTATCTTCGCCTTTTTTCCCGGGCGGCAGAGTATCTCCCACTCGTCGTTACCCTTTTGTTCAAGCAGCAGAAATTCTATAAAGCTGCCGTTGTCGGTCTTTTCGCCGTATATCCTTGCAGGCAGCACACGGGAGTCGTTAAGCACGAGCAAATCACCCTCTTTAAGATAGTCGCATAAATTGTAGAAATGCTTATGCTCGCATTTTCCTGTACTGCGGTCTATCTTCATAAGCCTTGAAGCGTTTCTCGGTTCGATCGGGTGCTGTGCTATAAGCTCCTTTGGCAGATCGTAATAAAAATCGGCTTTGGTCATATTTTTAACGTCAAGCATTGTTATCCTCCTTGTTAACGCATATATATCCTTCAAAACGTGCGTTTTTTACAAAAAATTAATATTTTTCCCTTATTGGCTCTTGACAATAGCCTAAATATCTGCTATGATTAAAGGAACAGATAGAGGTGCAGTCAAGATCAGTACCCGACAGCGTGATTTTTTTCTGACGGCGTTTCCCGAACGACGTTTAAGCTGGCGGCGAAAGGCGAGACTGCCGAAGTCCGCAGCTCGGGGCTGTGAGGCTGACTGTGCATCAAACAGGTGTCCGGTTGTCATCATTACATTATGATGGAGTGCTATCGGCATAGCTTTTATGTCAACATTCTTATTATATTGTAAGATGACCGGGTTTTCAACCGGTTTTTTTATTGTTTTGATATTTTTTATGCTTTGTACATATTTTTTTAATATTAGCAAAGCAAAGTAAAGGAGTTTATGATCATGAAGAAATTTAACGTAGGCATCATCGGCGCAACCGGTATGGTGGGACAGAGATTTTCTCTTATTCTCAGCAAGCACCCGTGGTTCAACGTTGTGTGCGTTGCGGCTTCCTCCCGTTCAGCAGGTAAGAAGCTTAAAGACGCTATCGGCAGCAAGTGGGCGATGAGCGAGCCTATACCCGAAGCTATCGGCGAGCTTACCGTTATGGACGCCGAGGCTGATATTGAAAAGATCGCTTCGATGGTAGATTTCGTTTTCTGCGCAGTTAATATGAAGAAGGACGAGATAAAGGCTCTCGAAGAGAAATATGCAAAGGCTGAATGTCCTGTTGTTTCGAACAACTCGGCGCACAGACATACTGACGACGTTCCTATGGTTATCCCCGAGATCAACCCCGAGCATATCGAGATAATCGCTTCGCAGAGAAAGCGTCTCGGAACAAAGAGAGGATTTATCGCAGTCAAGTCGAACTGCTCGCTCCAGAGCTACGTTCCCGCGCTTGCTCCTCTTATGGATAAGTATAAGGTAACAAAGGCTCTCGCCTGCACATATCAGGCAATTTCGGGCGCAGGAAAGACCTTTGAGACCATGCCTGAGATCGTTGACAACGTTATCCCGTTCATCGGCGGTGAAGAGGAAAAGAGCGAGCTTGAGCCGCTCAAGATCTGGGGAAAGATCGAGGGCGACAAGATAGTGAACGCTTGCTCGCCCGCTATCACGACCCAGTGTCTTAGAGTTCCCGTTTCTGACGGACATACCGCTGCGGTATTCGTTTCGTTTGAAAACAAGCCTTCAAAGGAAGAGATACTCAAAGCATGGGCAGAGTTCAGCGGCGTTCCGCAGGAGCTTGAACTTCCTTCCGCACCTAAGCAGTTCCTCCACTATTTTGAAGAGGATAACCGTCCGCAGGCTAAGCTTGACAGAAATCTTGAAGGCGGTATGGCTGTTTCTATCGGACGTCTCAGAGAGGATTCACAGTACGATTACAAATTCGTATGCCTTTCACACAATACATTAAGAGGCGCGGCAGGCGGCGCAGTTCTGCTTGCGGAGCTTCTTGCGGCAAAGGGCTATTTTGACTGATAAACAACTAACACGGGCTTGTCCCGACCAACAAAATATTACGGCTTGAAAGGAGTCGACAGCTTATGAAGAATACAATTTTCACCGGCGCAGGAGTTGCGATCGCAACACCTATGTCAGCTGACGGAAGCATTAACTTTGAAGAACTCGGCAGACTTATCGATTTTAATATCGAAAACGGAACAGACGCTATCATCATCTGCGGAACGACGGGCGAAAGCTCGGCTATGACCGACGAGGAGCATATCGAATGTATCAGATATGCGGTTGAGAAAGTTGCTCACAGAGTTCCCGTTATCGCAGGAACAGGCTCGAACCACACGGAATATGCGGTAAATCTTTCAAAGAAGGCTGAGGAGCTCGGCGCTGACGCACTTCTCTGCGTTACGCCTTATTACAACAAGGCTTCGCAGGCAGGTCTTGTAAAGCATTTTTCGGCAGTTGCCGAGGCTGTTAACATTCCGATAATCCTTTACAACGTTCCGTCAAGAACGGGCGTTAACATCGGTATCGAAACATTCAAGACGCTTGCGGAATACGACAACATTGTTGCCGTAAAGGAAGCATCGGGCAACATAAGCCAGGTCGCAAAGATCCAGCAGGCCTGCGGCGACAAGCTCGATATTTACTCGGGCAACGACGACCAGATCGTGCCTATCATGTCGCTCGGCGGCAAGGGCGTTATCTCGGTTCTTTCAAACTGTATGCCAAAGGAAACTCACGACATCTGTGCGCTCTGTCTTGAAGGCAATTACACCGACGCACTTGCGCTCGCAATGAAGACTCTTCCGTTTGCAAATGCGCTGTTCTGCGACGTAAATCCGATACCCGTTAAGGAGGCTCTCAACATAATGGGCTTTAACGCAGGTTCGTGCAGACTTCCGCTTTGCGACACCTCGGACGCTAACAAGGCGCTTATCAAGGCTGAAATGGAAAAGCTCGGTCTTGTCGGCTGCGTAAAGTAATTTTTTAAAAATCCAAAAGGGCGGAAAGCTTTCTTTTCGCCCTTATTTTTAAACGAAAGGAAGTTTATAAAATGACAAATATTGCAATCTGCGGCGCAAACGGTAAAATGGGCAGAGTTATCGCCGACATAATCGCAAACAGAGATAACTGCACGGTTGTCGCAGGAATTGACAAGATAACTGACAAATACGGCGATTTTGAGATTTTCCCCTCCCCTGCCGAAATGAACGTTAAGCCCGACGTTATAATAGATTTCTCCCACCCCTCGACCCTCGACGGTCTGCTCGAATACTGCCTTTCAAACGGCGTTCCGCTTGTTATCGCAACTACGGGTTACAGCGAGGAGCAGATAGCGAAGATAAGAAAAGCGGGCGAGAGCATTCCCGTTTTCTTCACCTTTAATATGTCGCTCGGGATCAATCTGCTTGCCGAGCTTGCGAAAAAGGCTGTTTCGGTGCTTGAAGGTCAGTTCGACATCGAGATAATCGAAAAGCATCACAATCAGAAGATCGACGCTCCGAGCGGAACGGCTATAATGCTCGCGGAAACGATAAACAACACGCTTGAAACAAAGTGCGGTTACGTTTACGACCGTCATTCCGTTCGTGCAAAGAGAACCAAGAACGAGATAGGTATCCACTCGGTAAGAGGCGGAACTATCGTCGGCGAGCATGAGATAATCTTCGCCGGCCGTGACGAGGTCATCTCGCTCAAGCACGAGGCTCACTCAAAGAGCGTTTTCGCTGTCGGTTCGGTCAACGCCGCCGTTTTCCTCAGCAAAAAGGAACCGGGAATGTACGACATGAGCGATATGCTTGCAGAGATCTGAATTTTAACATAACAAAAACTAGGCTGCTGTCCGTTTTATTGGACAGCAGCTTTTTTTACGCTTCATTTTCTATCAGTTTTTTCGGGATTTTTCTTAAATAACGATAGCATTTTTTATACTCGGAATAGACTTCGGAAAACTCCTCCGCCGACGGCTGATAACCGCCGAAGCAGGTCTTTTCAAACAGCATAAGCAGCTTATAGGGCGCTGTACCTCTCGACTCTTCAAGATATTCCCTCATCATTTTTACGGTGTAGGGCGAATAATCCTCCTGAGTTGAGAAATTAACAAGCTTTATAAGATTTGCGTAAAGCGCAAGCGTTCTTTCACGGGGCGCTTTAAACTTTAGTCTTATACGGAACACAAGCTCGGCTATCCTGTCAAGAAGCAGTATAAAAATCACAACGAACACTACTGCGATAACAACGAGCAGCTTTCCGAACACCCTTATAAATGCGGCTGCGTTAAAATTATTCTCTTCTTCCGGCGGCTGCATATAGTCCGAAACGGTCGGGTCGAAGGTCATCCAGCCTGCGCCTGCGATATAGACTTCGACAAAGGCGTGAGCGTGGGAATCCCTCACCACAAAGCTGCCGCTGTCGGTGCGTTCATAAGCCGCAAAACCCTCGACATACCTTGCAGGAAGGTCGACCGCCCTCGCCATAAGAGTCATTGCGGTCGCATAGCTTGAACAAACTCCCGTTTTTCCCTCAAAGAGAAAATACTCGATCGACTCGTCCTCGGGGACATACTCCATATCGTAGACAAAGCCGTTTTCCTCAAAATACTGCTCGAGAGCGTAAGCCTTTTCAAAGTCGCCCGTGCAGTCCCTTGTTATCTTGGCGGCAAGGTCCTTTATCTCCTGCGAAACATCGTCCCCATCGGCGTAAACATATGCGGCGGAATAATCTTCCAAAAGCCGACGGGCATATTCGTTATCCTCTTCTGCTGAAAAAATTGCATCGATAAGCATACTCCAGTATTCCGCACCCGTCATATCTATCGACGCTGCATAGCTTTTAAAAGCGTCGGTCTGCTCTAAAAACTGAAACTCAACATCGATCGGCTGAACCGACCTCACTTGCTTTGAACGATAGATCTCGCCGTGAGGATATTTTATAAGACCGTCAGCCTCGGAAAGCTGTTCATTATATGGTCTGTCGTCGACAACGGTAGCGTAAGGCGCAGGAAGATAGAAAGGACTGAACGACTCGTCATAAACTCTGCCGTTTGACATTTTAAGCATAGACTGTACGGGCGGAGTTATTTTGTCTGAAAGCGCACCGCTTACCGCAAGACCGTTTAAATCGGCAATTATATCGTCGGTCGAATACTCGGGATTATCGCTTGAATATATCCTCGAATAGTCGGCAAAACCGTCGGACACCTCCCACACGCTGCCGTTGAATACGTCGTAAGCCTCACGGCGGAGGAAATACACTTCGTCCTCGCCGTCTGTTTCAAAATAGAAAATAGGGGTATTGGAATAGGAATTACCGCCGTATCTTTTTGAAGAAGTGTTGGACATTCCCTCATAGTCGCCGGCTCCCGTTGCATTTGTATTGACATAATCAAAATAGCTTGAATTCTTTTCAAGCTGCGAGCGGTAAACGGGCTTGTCTATCATCATAGCGACAGCGCCTGCCACCGAAACGAATATCGCAACGCTTATGATATACGCACGGTTTACGATAAGCCTGCCCTGCTTTTCCTTCGGCTCGGCGGGGTCTATTCTTCGGTTATGCACCATTACCGAAAGGTAAAGAGTTATAATAAGCGTAACGAGGACCTCGGGCACTTCCTCGGCTCGCTTGGCATAAATTACAAACGGAAAGAGAATTGAAAGCATTACCCCGAGGCTTCTGTATCTTACCTGAGTAAAATAGTAAAGTATCGAGATGACAAAGAAACCGCCGAAAAAATACACCGAATTAAGATAGCCCGGAATAAGCGTTTCGGAGCCTTCGTCGCCGTAAAACCACGACAGAACGAACACGTCTGATACCCTCGCCTCGCTTACCATAAGCCACATTGAAACAAAGCCTACCGCAATAAGCAGAAGCATATAAAGAAGTCCGCCGACTGTCTTTTTCGCCTGCAATCTGTCAAAAAGCGAAAACAGCAGAAATTCGGCAGCAAGAAATATTACGCTGTAAAGCAGCGCATACGGTTTGTAAAGAGTATATATGACGGCAAAGCATATTACCGAGCCGAGAGCGGCAGGGCAAATGTATCGGCAAAGTTTATTCGCCGCCTTTTGTTTTATGATTTTATCCATATTTTCTCCATTAAGACGCCTTTATCAGCTTTTCTTCTTGAATTCAAACTCGTTTGTAACTGTCCATAAATTCGGACTTATATCATTTAGCGCCGCAATTTCGGCTGAAATGATGAGCGAATCGGGACATTTTGAAACGATCGTCTCCGCCGAGGCGCTATGCTCTGCCGAAGCGCAGGTAAAGCAGATCGGAGTTTTGCCTGCGGCGGTTATTTCGGGCGGAACAATATCTTTGGGATCGGACGGCGAGAAGGATGCAAGCTGCTCCTGAAGCTGATAGATCTCAGCGGAGCTGTGAATATCCGTTCTCAGCCACAAGCCTCCCTCATACCTGAAAAACGAGGCTTCCTTGCCCTCTCGCACAAGCATAAGCATCATTGCGAGCGCACCCTCGATAACGTTGTCACGCACGGTAAGCGAAAACTCGCCTCCGTCGTCCGCAGGGGCGTCGAGAAAGAACATCTGACCTGTCGAGCAGACCTTTTCATCAAGCCTTATCATATAAATATCACGCTTTGAAGAAAGCTTCCAGTTGATCTTTTTGATAGGGTCGCCGGGGAAATACTGTCTGTGGTCGTAGCCGGGCATACCCGTCGAGCCGACCGCCGTTTCGTCGCTCTCCTCCTCCTCGTCGGAATCGGAAAAAGCGGAAGCGGTTTTAAGAAGCTCGGTCTGAACGCTAACTTCGGGGATATCGGGATAGATCGACAGCTTTTCGCAGTGTTCGCCCTCGGGCAGAGCGACCGTAAAAGAAAACACGCCGAGATAATCGGTGAGGGTTATTTTGTCGATACAAATCTGCGCCGCACCCGAATGTTTTGCGGTGAGCGGTATTTTAACAACACTCGGTCTGCCGCCTGCTGCGCTCGTTTTGAAAATTTTTGCTTCGTCAAATTTCAGATGCTCCGTCGACGAGGCGAAGACCTCGATAACGGGCGAGGGGAAAAATATCTTTGAACTAAGCCTTATCGTGCATACAACGCCGTCACCCTTGACGAGAAGCGTTTTGTCGACCGAAATTTCGCAGCGGAGAAAGCGTCTTACCACGAGAGTGAGTGCGACCGAAAGCGGCAGCGCACATATAAGAGCGTAGGTAAGCAGCAATCCCGCCGTGCCGTCGATATAATAGGTGACTGCAAGCGTAATGCATATACAGCCGATATAGCCGAGCAGGCTTTTTATCGTTTTTTTCATACGCCGTTATCCTTTAGTTTATCGGGGAAGCGACCGTCATTGCGATTTGCTCCATAACAGCCTCGCTGTCGGGATATGAAGATTTACCCTTAGGCGAAAGAATAAGCCTGTGCGAAAGAACTGCGCTCATAATAGCCTTTACGTCGTCGGGAACGACATAATCTCTGCCGAAAATATAAGCGAAAGCCTTTGACGCACGAAGAAGAGCTATTCCTGCACGGGGCGATGCGCCAAGCTTTACAAGCTCGGAGCTTCTCGTTGCGTTTAGCAGATCGACGATATATTTCTTTACGCTCTCGGTGCATTTTACCTGCTTTACAGCCTCGATATGAGCGTTCACGTCGTCGACGGTCATAACAGCGGCGAGCGGCTCGGAAAAGCTGTTCGTTTCGGAACGGGTGATAATGTCAAGCTCCTCCTCAGGCGAGGGATAGCCCATTGATATCTTCATCATAAATCTGTCCATCTGCGCTTCGGGGAGGTGATAGGTTCCGTAGGTCTCAACGGGGTTCTGAGTCGCCATCGTCATAAACGGCGAGGGCAGGCTCATGGTCTTGCCGTCAAGCGAAACCTGATGCTCCTCCATGACTTCAAGCAGGCTCGACTGCGCCTTAGGCGAAGCACGGTTTATTTCGTCGGCGAGCAGGAAATTGCACATTGCCGCACCCTGTTTATATTCAAGCTCTCTCGTCTGCGGATCTATCATTGAAAAGCCGACAATGTCCGAGGGCATGATGTCGGGAGTGAGCTGAATACGGTTAAATCTGCCGTCGACCGAGCTTGCAAGCGCCGAAACGAGCCTTGTCTTGCCGACTCCGGGAACGTCCTCGATGAGAATATGTCCCTCCGAAAGCATTGCGCAGACGACCTTAATTATCGCCCCGCGCTTTCCTACAATTACCTTTTCAATATTCTCAATAAGCTTTTCTATCTGTGCGTTCATCTGAAAACTCCTTTGCTTTTTATAAAAAAATATTCTGATTAAATTATATCACTATTAGCTAAAATAGTCAAATACTTTTTTATAATTCATAAGTTTTTATTTAAAAAAATATTTCTTTGCGGCTATTGCAAAACGGGCGGAAATATTGTATAATAATGTTGTATTATAAAATAAGGAGCTATCGTTATGGACAAGGCAAAAATCAACGCCGCTGTAAAGCAGATAAAAAAGCTGCGTTCGCAAAAGCCGGAGGAAGAACAGGAGAAAAAGCCGTCCTCGTTCGATTTTCAGGTGAGCAGCAAGCCCGAAAAGGTCATGATCGGGTTAGGTCTTGCGGCTGCGCTTGCGATACTGTTTGAAAAACCGAAAAATAAAAGAAAAGAGCCTCTCGTAAAATCGTTTGCAAAACGGACGAAAAGCTTTTACGGTATGCTTGACAGTCTGCTCGATTCGACCGTCGCCGCCGAGCTTAAAAAGCAGACGGAGCGAGAATTTAAAGACGAAAAGCTTGAAAAAATGAAAATAGAACGTGCGGAGAAAATAACCATTTACCCCGACGGAAAGAAGTTTTACACATGAAAAAATACTTTCTCGAATACCTTGCGTTTCTCGACTCGGCAATGAACGATCCCGACACGGATTTTGCAAGGCTTATGAAAATACATAAGCAGAAAACGGAATATTTTCAGCACGAGCGGTTTGTGCATCTTATCGTAATGGTTCTTTTTGCGCTTTGCACGGTTGCCTGCTTTCTTATAATCGTTGTTACCGAAAATGTGCTTTTGATACCGCTTGCGGCGCTGCTGCTTTGTCTGCTTATCCCATATATCAGCCACTATTATTTTCTTGAAAACAACACGCAGAAGCTTTACATATACTACGACCGCATCTGCGAAAAGCTTGAAAGAGAGGACTTATAATGTCTTACGACAAATACACGAAAGAGGTCTGGAAAGGCAGCGTTATCACCTCTCCCCTGCCGCCGACTCTCGTTACCTGCGGCACTTATGAAAAGCCTAACGTTTTCACTGTCGCATGGACGGGCATACTCTGCACTCAGCCGCCCGTGACATATATTTCGGTAAGACCCGAGCGGTATTCCTACGGACTTATCGAGCGATCGGGCGAATTTGTGATAAACCTTGCGACGCAGCAGCTTGTAAAGGCAGTCGATCTTTGCGGAGTTAAATCGGGCAGGGATACGGACAAATTTGCGCTTACGGGGCTTACCTGTGAAAAAGCGGCAGAGGTTTCTGCACCGATAATCGCCGAATGTCCGATAAACATCGAATGTCGGGTGCGCCAAAAAATTTCGCTCGGCACGCACGATATGTTCATGGCGGATATTGTGAAAATCGACGCCGCAAAGGAACTGCTTGACGACAAAGGCAGGCTTGCGCTCGAGAAAGCGGGCTTGCTCGCTTACGCTCACGGAGGGTATTTTGCGCTTGGCAGGCAGCTGGGGAGTTTTGGGTACTCGGTTAAAAAGAAGAAAAAGAAACACACAAAAAGATAAACTATCCCGGGATATTCGTCCCGGGTTTTTTTGGTCAAAAACACGATTATCTTATTTTTATCTTAAAAAATGAATAATTTATTGACATTGCTTCAAATTGTGATATAATATGTATAGCGGCATTTTTTTGCCTGCATGAAAAAATAAAAAAAGCGTCGGACTGCTTCGGCGCTGAGGAGGAAACAAAATGGCAAAAGGAAAAAGGATCGCGGCTGTGATAATTTCTGTCGCAGCGGCGGCGGCTGTCGGTATCGGCGGCTTTACTATCTGGAAAAAGAAAGGCGGCGGCTCGGCTGACGGCGAGGTTTATGTAATGCCTGTGTCGGAGGTAAACACCGTTTCGGGTCTTTCGCTTTCGGGAAACCGTTTTTCGGGCGTTATCGAAACTCAGAAGACAGAGGACTATAAGTTCGACAGCTCGAAAAAGGTCGACTCGATAAAGGTGAACGTCGGCGACGAGGTAAAGCCGGGAGATATTCTGTTTACATACGACGTCGAGGCTATGCAGCTTGAATATGATCAGGGAAAGATCGACGTTGAGAGAATGGAAAACGAGATCGAGATGAACAAGCTTGAAATTGAAGAGCTTGAAAAGGAAAAGGCAAAGTCAAGTCAGGACGGACAGATCTCGCTCAACACGCAGATACTTTCGCTGCAAAGCGACAATGCAAAGACGGAGTATGACATAAAGGCGAAAAAGGCGGAAAACAAAAAGCTGAAAAAGGCTATCAAAAATGCGCAGGTAGTCTGCGAGACCGAAGGCACTGTTAAAAGCGTTGCGGAGCTTGATTCGCTCGAAATGTCGGAAAACAACGTTGTTGTCAGCGTTTCAAAGGGCGACGAGTTTATAATAAAGGGTACTGTTAACGAGCAGATGATACAGAATATCTACATAGATATGCCCGTTGTTATCCGCTCGAGAGTCGATGAAAACGCTTTGTGGACGGGAGCTATTTCCGAGATCGAGACTAATCCGCAGAAGAATAACGAGGATATGTATTATTACGACGAAGGAGATTCGTCGACCTCTTCATCAAAGTATGCCTTTTACGTTCAGGCAGATTCGATAGAGGGGCTTATGCTCGGTCAGCATATCATAATCGAACCCGATACGGGAAACGGCGGAACGGTCATCGAGAAAAAGGGTATCTGGCTCTATAAAGATTATATCTTTGAAGAGGACGGAAAAAGCTACGTCTGGGCAAAGGGCGATAAGAACAGAATTGAAAAGCGTGAAGTTGAGATAGGTCAGACCGACGAGGCTGTTGGCGACTGCGAGATACTTAAAGGTCTTTCAAAGGACGACTTTATCGCATATCCCGACAGCAATATCAAAGAGGGCATGAAGATAACCGACAAGAAGAATGACAACGACATTCCCGAGGAAAACTATGGCGATGAAATGACCGGCGCTGACGATATGTACATTCCCGAAGGTGAATTCGGCGACGAAGGTTTTGTTGACGAAGACTTTACGGACGAAGGATTTACGGACGAAGACTTTATGGGTGAAGACTTTATGGACGAGGGCTTTGACGGCGATGAAATGATCGACATAGCGCCTGAGGACACTGAACTTATCGACGAAGAAACCGCCGACGAAGACATTATCGAATAAGGCGGTGGGCATATGGCGGAATTACTTTTGAGTTTAAAGGATATCGACAAGGACTATATGCAGGAAAAGCTGCCCGTTCCCGTGCTTAAAAAGGTAAATTTCAACGTTTACGACGGCGAATACGTTGCGATAATGGGACCTTCCGGTTCGGGAAAATCTACCATGATGAACATTATCGGCTGTCTTGACAAGCAGACCTCGGGAGAATTTATTTTCGACGGCGACGATATTTCCATCTGCAAGGACAGGCAGCTTTCGCTTATAAGGAACAAGAAGATCGGATTTGTTTTTCAGAACTTCAATCTGCTGCCGAGGCAGTCGGCTCTTGAAAATGTCGAGCTGCCGCTGCTTTATGCAGGAGTTAAAAAGAGCGAGCGCAGAAAGCGTGCAAAGGAAGCGCTTATAAAGGTGGGGCTTGAGGACAGAATGAATTTTAAGCCGACTCAGCTTTCGGGCGGACAAAAACAGCGTGTTGCTATCGCAAGGGCGATTGTCAACAAGCCGAGACTTCTCCTCGCCGACGAGCCGACGGGCGCTCTCGATACAAAATCGGGCGATCAGGTAATGGAGCTTTTTGAAGAACTTAACAGCGAGGGAGTTACCATTGTTATGATAACTCACGAGCCTGAAATAGCGCAGTGCGCAAAGCGTGTGGTTTATATCCGCGACGGCGAGCTGTTTGCAAGAGAGGGGGAATCGCTGTGAAAAAGGTGATAATAACCCTGCTTTGTCTTGCGATAGTAAGCGGCGGCGGCTTTTACGGATATAAGAAATACGAAAAGAAGAAGGATTCAAAGCGTGTCGTAGACGTTGTTCCGATAGACCTGCTCAGAGAAAGCTACTGGGCGGACGAATCGACTCTCGACGCTTACGTTACAGCCGGCAATTCGCAGAACGTTTATCTCGACTCGGAAAAGCTTGTAAAGGAGCTTTACGTCGGCGTCGGCGACAGAGTAAAAAAGGGCGACCTTCTGCTTCAATATGACATTACTGTTATCGACCTTGAGCTTAAACAGAAGAAAAGTCAGATATCGGTGATCGAGCAGCAGATAAAGGAAGCCGAGCGTGAGCTTGAAAAATACAAAAATCTTATCCCCTCGGAATATGCTCCCTCGGACGATGAGCCTGAATATCCCGATGAACCGGAGGAGCCGGATATTCCCGAAGAACCTGAGGAACCCGAAGAGCCTGAAAAGCCGATAATCATTATCGAACAGCTCAAGGATCTCAAGCAGGCTTCGGAAATTGACGAGGAAGGCTTTTACTGCTTTGACTGCTCGGTTAAAACAAAAGCGGCAAAGAGCTTTATAGGTATGCTCAAAATGACGGGCAAAAAGGTTCGGCTTTTCGTGCGCAATGAAAACGAGCAGATAATTTATTTCTGGGAGATCGACGGAAACAGCGTTACGCAGAAGCAGATAAACGACTGGACGCTCGGCGACGGCGTTGAGATAGACGACAGCTCGGTAAGTTTTGACGCTTCAAAGGCTGATGCTCACGGAAAATTCAAGGTCTATTCTCAAACGAATGACGACGAGCTTCCCGACGACGATTTTACAGATGATGATTTCACGGACGATGATTTTTCGGACGATGATTTTACTGACGATGACTTCTCTGACGGCGGCGAGGATCTTTACGAGCCTGAAGAAGACGGCGGCGAAACGGACGATTCGGAGAATTATTTGTACACAAAAGCGGAGCTTGCAAAGATGATAAAGCAGAAGGAGCAGGACATTGCAAGCTTAAAGCTTGACAAGCGTTCGGCGGAGCTTCAATATAAGCAGAGCAAAAACCGCAAGGAGGACGGCAGCGTTAAGGCTGAGATCGACGGCGTTGTTGTTAAGATCGGCGCAGAAGCTTCGGGTTTTGAGGATATGGATTACGAATCGGATTACATGGACGATTACGACAGCGACGAAATGTACGGCGAAGACGGCATGAGCGGCGGCGATAATTCGGCGTATATCGTGATTCAGGGCGACGACGGTATCTGCATAGATATTAATGTCGGCGAGCTTAATCTTTACAAATTCACCGAGGGTACGCAGTTAACGGGAATGTCATACGACACGGGCGAGAGCTTTTCGGCTACGGTTATCGGCGTTAAGGACGAGCCTGCTTCATATTACAGCTATATGTGGAACGAAAATCCCAACAGCAGCACATATCTCGTTACCGCCTCGATAAACGGCGAGACCTCGCTTTCGGTAAACGACTGGGCGTCGGTAACAATGCCTTCGGACGAGGAGGCGTCGAGCGGACTTTATCTGCCGCTTCATTATACACGCAAGGAAGGCAGCAGCTATTATGTAATGAGAGCAGGCAAAAACGGCAAGCTTGAAAAGCAGTATATCAAAACGGGAAAGATAATCTGGGGCAGCTATATCGAAGTAAAGGGCGGAATCTCGCTTGACGATAAGCTTTGTTTCCCTTACGGCAAGGACGTTAAAGAAGGCGTAAAAACCAAAGAGTCCGACAATGTTCTGTATTAAGGGGGGCGAAGATATGATCGAAAATATAAGACTGTCATTTCAGGGAATTTTTTCACACAAGATACGTTCGTTTCTTACCATGCTCGGAATAATCATAGGAATTGCGGCAATAATTGCGATAGTTTCTACGATAAAGGGTACTAACGAGCAGATAAAGAACAACCTTATCGGTTCGGGCAACAACACCGTTAAGGTTCAGCTTATGCGAGGAAGCGAGCCTGTTTATTTCGACTGGGAGCCTGTTCCTTTCGGCGTTCCGGTTGTAACAAAGGACGTTAAAAAGGAGATCGAGGAGATAAAAGAGGTCGTAAGCTGTACGGTTTACCGTCAGAGAAGCTATGTCGACAGCGTTTTTTACAAGAACAACCAGCTCGACTCGGCGTCGCTTTACGGTATCGACGAGGACTATTTTTCCACGATAGGCTATCAGATACAAAGCGGAAAAAGCTTTTCAGCCGCCGATTATGACGGAAAAAGCAAGGTCTGCATAATCGACGAAACGATCGTCGCTTCGATTTTCGGCTCGGAAAACCCGATAGGAAAAACGCTCGACATAATGCGTGAGCCGTTTACCGTTGTCGGAGTTGCGGTCAAGTCGTCGCAGTTTGAGCCTGTTATCAACTCTATCGACGATTACTGGACGTATAATCAGCAGACGGGCGGAACGATTTTTATTCCCTCGGAGGCTTGGCCTATCATATTCTCTTACGACGTACCGCAGAACGTTATCGCAAAGGCGGCTGACACCGACAGCATGACGGCGGCAGGAAAAACCACTGCTGATGTGCTAAATCAGTATCTTTACGTCGGCGAGGATTCAAACATTTCCTACAAGAGCGAAAGTCTGCTCGAGCAGGCGAAGGATCTTCAGGACTTAAGCTCCTCGACAAACAATATGCTTATCTGGATAGCAAGCATTTCCCTTCTTGTCGGCGGTATCGGCGTTATGAACATAATGCTCGTATCGGTAACGGAGAGAACGAGGGAGATAGGACTTAAAAAAGCGCTTGGCGCAAGAAAGGGCAAGATACTCATGCAGTTTCTCACCGAAGCCTCGGTACTTACAAGCATCGGCGGCGTTATCGGCGTTGCGGCAGGCATAGGTCTTGCGCAGATAGTTTCAAAGGTAGCGGAGGTTCCCGTCGCTATATCGACCTCGGCGATAGTCGTATCGGTCGTATTCTCTATGGCGGTCGGAATCGTGTTCGGACTTATCCCGTCTATCAAGGCGGCAAAGCTCAATCCGATAGACGCACTGCGCTACGAATAAAACGAAAAAACACATACAAAAAGGGCATACCCGAGATTATCGGATATGCCCTTAAATTATTGCTCAAATCTATCAGCCGTTAACGAACTTCTTATAATCCTCGTTGAAGGCTTTAAGCTCTGAATCGATAGTACCCTTATAGGTCTCACGAAGCTGAGTCCACGTATACTGAGCGCCGTCGTCGTCGGTCTTCATAACTGACGAATACATATACGAAATAACGGCTTCCTTAGTAGCGTTTGTAGCAGCGTCGTCGTTTGAAAGCGTGATTGAGATACCGTAGCCGGGGTCGATAAGCTGCTTCCAGTTAGGTCCTGAAAGCTCGCTGAATGCGATCTGATACATTTCCTCTGTCCAGTTGGGGTTGGTCGTAAAGAACTTCTCCTTAGCGACTTCCTTATAGCTTTCATCGGTGTTAACGATCTTAGCGCACTCGAGCCAGCACTTCATAGCTTCATTCTTCTTCGAACCCTTTACCCAGAGGTAAGAGTTGATTTCAAGCGAAGTTACCTGATCCTCGTTGTTGGGATCCTTAGGCAGCGGAACCATTCCCCATGTTTCGCCGTCCTTAGGAGTATGGGTGTCGAACGAAGCCCACGGTCCCATTGCGTAGAAGAGAATGTTCTTCTTGAAGCAGTCGGTAGCCTGTCCGATCCAGTCGGGATAGTAGAGACCGTTCTTCTTTATGTTGTAAAGAAGGTCTGTCGCACGGTCGAAATTAGGATCGTCAACGTTTGAAACATACTCGTCCTTTTCAGCGTCATACTCGATGATCGAATGACCTGTCGACTGGAAGATAAAGGGAGCAAACCAGCCGTTAACGCCGTATCTTTCCTCGTCGCCCGTAGCTGCGCCGACATACTCGTCCATCATGTTATACCATGTATCCCAGTCCCACTCGCCGTTTATATAAAGCTCGTAAGGATCCTCAAAAGCGTTAGCTTCAATAACAGTCTTGTCATAAGTAAGAACCGAGTTTGCAACGAACTTGATAGGCGTTACATAATGCTTGCCCTTTAAGGTGAACTGGTCTGCGGTGTCCTTGACGTCAGCCCAGAGGTCGTCGTTGAAATCAACGATATCGTCGACAGGCTGGAACATTTCCTTAACGCAGTAGTTCGGGAAAACCATCTTCTGCTCGAACCAGAACATATCGGGAACGTCGTTTGAAAGAACTCTGTTTGCAAGAGTATCAAACTTCGTCATCGAGGTAGTAGGAGTATACTTTATAGTGCCGCCCTTCTTCTCGAAAAGGTCAAGCTCTGCTCTTTTCTCCTGACTTCCTCTTGCGGGGTTAAGGTCGAAATACGAGAGCCACTCAAGCTCCTTTTCGGCGTCGTCGGGAATAGCGTCGATAGCGTCGGTGTCCTCGACCTTTACCTTGTCAACATAAACGCTTGAAGAATCAGACTTCTTTTTGCCGCAGCCTGCCACAGAAAAGGCAAGCGAAAGCGCAAAAGCGCCTGCAAGAATTCTCTTTGCTGTCTGCATGGAAAATTACCTCCGTGTAATTTTTTATAAAAAGTTTTCCGGTGAAATCATCGATTATTTCACACATTACATAATAAATATATCACGTTTGTACAAAAAAGTCAATGAAAACGATTAACTTGCACGATTTTCGGCAGATTAAACAAAAAGCCTATCTGCACTTTCAGCGTTTTGACTAACAAAAAAAAGTACAGATAAGCATTATGATCTTATTACGAATTCGGCGCGCCGGTCGAGCCTCGGAGTATTACCCTGTGGTCGACGATATAGCACCTGTTATCCTTGCTGCCTGCAGGCGCTGAGAAGTTTGAAATAAGCTTTCTTACAACCATTTCGCCGAGCTTTTTACACGGCTGCTCGACAGTCGAAACAGACGGGCGCATCATTTCGCACATCGAGATATTGTCGAAGCCGAGTATCGAAATATCGCTGCCGACCGAAAGTCCAAGCTCGCTCGCCCTGTTTATCGCCGATATTGCGAGCAGATCAGAAACGCAGAAAACCGCTGTCGGCGGAGTTTCGAGCTGCATAAATTTATCAATTGCAATTGCGCCGTGTTCATATTCAAACGTACCCGAGTAAATATAATCATCGACAGGCTCGATTGAACATTCCTTAAGCGCCCTGAGATAGCCGTTCTTGCGGTTAAGCGACGAATAAGCGTTATCGTTTGCGCCGAGAAAAGCTATCCTTCGGTGTCCCATTCTGATAAGTTCCTTTGTTGCGTCGAACGCCGCCTGTTCGTCGTCGACCACGACAGTAAGCACCTTCGCACCTGCAACGCCCTCGCAGCAAAGTGCGATATTATAATTTTCCGCAAGCTTGTTGAGCGTTTCTGCGTCATACTGAGTTCCGAGAAGAATAACTCCGTCGACAGTGCGGTTAAAGAGCATATTCATCTGCCTTATCTCTATCTCCGAGGTGGAGTTTGAGGAAGCGCAGATAATATCATAGCCTCTCGTCTGCGCATAGGTCTGTATTCCCGTTACTATCTTCATATAAAAAGAATGCTCCGACGACGGCATGATGACAAGAATAACGTTCGTTTCACGCTTTCTTAAATTTCTTCCGAGAAAATTCGGCGAATAACCGAGCTTTTCAACGGCGGCTGTGACCTTTGCGGAAGCCTCCTCGGAAACATTTGCGCTGCTGTTAAGCACTCTTGAAACGGTCGCTACCGACAGCCCTGCTTCGTTTGCAACGTCCTTGATTGTTGCGCTCATCGTTTGTTCAATCCTTTCATTGTTAACACAAATAATATATTTATATCATAACATATTTTTATCTTTTTTTAAATGCACATTTCTCACAAATGAAAACGATTAACATTGTTTATAATAAACAATTCGTTCAATCGTCATTTTTCCCTGCGGCAGCTTTCAGCTGTTTTTTTATCGTACTTCTCTTGTGAATAAGAGCGTCTATCCATCTGTGAACGGTGAATATCGGCAAAAGCACGGGGAATTTTCTCAGTATGGGGTATCTAAACGCCATGTTTTCAAACGGACGGAATACCCGTGTGAACATATATCTTGCGCCGACAAAGCGAGCGTTCTTCTCACGCAGCTTTTCGATCTCATTTTTGCTCTTGTTTTCGCTGCTACCGTATGTTCCGCTTGACAGCACGAATTCCGACATTTTTTCAAGTCCGCCGCAGCTTTTGCCGCCAAACCACATATCAGCAAGCCGCCTTGCGTCACGCTCGAACTCCGAAAGACCCATTTTTTCAAGTCCGTCGTTTATGTAACCTCGGTCGAGCGACTCTCCCCTTTTTTTCAGGAAAACGTGAATATCCATAATCGAACGTATCCCCGTTCCGCCGTGACGGTAATGCTTGTACAGATGCGCCGTCATGTAGAGATAAAAATCCTCGTCGGTCATGCGCCTTCCCTTTTCGCCGTCGGGGAGGCTTCTTTCCCATATATCTTTAAAATAATCGCATATAAGCGTTTCGGTATCGGGCATAAGCTGTGAGTGAAGCTCGATACAAACATGAGGCTTTTTAACAAGTCCTGTTTCATATTTCCATACAAAGCTTTCTTCATATCCGAGCGTTCTTATCGCTGCAGCCGCACTTGTGACATTATCGGGATCGACGAGAATATCAATATCCGACATTTCTCTGTGATCCTCTTTCGGATATATCCCTTTGAGCTGCGTGCCTTTTAAGATCATATATCTGATATTTTCCCTTGCGAGCGCAGCGGAAACGTTCTTCGCCTCGTAAAGCTGAGTTATGCTTCTGACTATCGACAGATCACGCAGCTTACGCCACTTGTTCATAAGCTGCTCGTCGGGTTTATTTTCGAGCCTTTCGACCGAATAAAACGCAAGATTCGCAACGCTGTGAAAGACGGCAAAAGAAAAGATCTGCTGCCAGTCCGCCCCGTCGGGCTTTTCCTGCGGCTTTTTTTCATCAAGCGCACAGCAAAGCAGGTGCAAAAGATAATCGCTCACTTCACTCATCGGCGTCCTGACCTCCCAAAAATTTTTCTCAGCTTAAAATAAACTCTGCGCAGGAAAAAGCTTTTCCACACGAACACATACGCTCTGTAAAGCACGCCGTCCGTATTTATCTCCTTTTCGCTACGGTATATCCTTTTTACCGCCGCTATCGTCATATCCGAAGTGATACCGCTTTCACAGGTCAGCTGATTATCACCGCACATGACGTAAACGCCGCCGCTTTCCTTTACGACACGGTGAAGAACGAACTCGCCGTTTTTTCTTCTGTATAAAACTATGTCGCCGGGCTTGATATTTTTCTTTACTAGCACGACGGAATCCTTTCCCTCGCGAATAAGCGGAAGCATACTCGTTCCCCTCGGGAAAATGCGAAACTCGCCGCCGTCTGAAATAACCTTTTCAATAAATCCGATATATTCCGAAAGCGGATATCTTCGCCTTTCGTTATCAGCTGCTGTTTTCATCAGTCATCACCTTTATTATTGTAACACAGCGGCAGAAAAATGTCAACAAAACAAAAAAGCTGCGGCGGAATTTCCGTCACAGCCTTTGTTTCATATTATCATATAATATTTTCAAGAAATGCGATAGTCTTGTAATCGAACTTCATATCCTGCGCTGTCATATTCTCCTCGATATGCCATGCCTTTGAAGCTGCGAAAACCGAGCTTACGAAAAACGGCTGGCTGTTGAGATAACCGAGCGGTATAACTGCGGGCGGAATGTCAAGCTGAGCGCTAAGCTGCTTTACCCTCGCAAGCCTTGCAAGATTTGCGGTGCTTGTAAACTGTCCCTCGGGAAGATTTTTCGCCGGATCGCCCTTTGCCATTTTCGCAAAGAAGCCCTTCGCCTGCGGACTGTACGCCATAACGGGAAACTGATTTCTCTGATACCATCTGAACTCCCTGAGGTTCATGCAGACAACGGTCGGGTCGCCGAACGTGTCTGTGCTTGAATGTGCAAGGCTGTAATTTATCTGGCTAACCCTGAAAGGCTCCATTCCGTTCTCCTCGGCGAATTTGTTTGCCTTTTCAATTCTTGCGGCGGTCCAGTTTGAAGCGCCCAAGAAATGCACCCTGCCGCTCTTGTAAAAGTCGTTGAGTATAGGCATTATCTCCTCGACGGGGATCGATTCGTCGTCACGGTGGAGAAAATATATATCTACATGGTCTACCCCAAGCGTTTCGAGAGAACGTGAAAGGTCATATTCAAGCTCCTCCCTCGACAGCCTTGACTGGTACATATCTTCTAACGGCGGATGTCCGCCCTTCGTGCAGATTATCATTTCATCACGGCAGCCACGCTCTTTAAGCCATCTTCCGATAACGGTTTCCGAAGAATCCTCGCCCTCCTCGAGCCAAGCACAATACGCCCTTGCGGTATCGATGCACCTTCCGCCGTGACGGTAATACTCGTCAAGCAGCTCAAAATAAATTTCGTCGCAGTCCTTGCGTTCAAAGCTTGCCGTGCCGAAGGTGAGCGCAGGCAGCGACAGCGAATATTTGTCGTTTCTGATTTCAAAAGTAAGCATTGTTTTATCCCCATATCCTCTTATATTTGTCGTTAGCTATAATTTATTATTTATAATGAATAATCATACCATACATTTGTAGCTTATTTCAATGCAAATTGTAAAATTTTTTAGTATTTTTCTAAAAACGCTTGACAAGTAGTTTTGCTTGATATATAATAAATAGGCAGTGTAAAGCATATTATCTTTACCGCCAAGTAAAATTTCGGTGCAGGAGGCTTAATAAAAATGGAGATATCGAAAAATCTGCAAATAGGCGTTCTGTTCGATCTTTACGGCGGACTGCTTACCGAACGTCAGTATGAAATGATGAGTATGTATTACAACGACGATCTTTCTCTTTCGGAGATCGCCGAGCAGTTTCAGATATCAAGACAGGGCGTTCACGACGCTATAAAGCGCAGCGAGGAATCGCTTATGCATTACGACAGCGTGCTTGGTCTTGCGGATATTGAAAAGCAGCACAAGGCGCAGCTTGTCGAGTTCAAGCAGCAGGCGCTCGAGGCTCTTGATGAATGCCGCAAGGTAAGCTTCGGCAAGAACATTGCCGATAAGGTGATAGCGCTGCTCGAAAATCTCGACAGAAAACTCGACGAATACGAAAATACAGATTATTGATAGATAATGACCTGAAAAGGAGGCGCAGCCATGGCGTTTGAAGGACTTTCGGAAAAGCTTGGCGGAGTATTCAAAAAGCTCAAATCACGAGGCAAGCTCACCGAAGCGGATGTTAAGACCGCTATGCGTGAGGTCAAAATGGCGCTGCTCGAGGCCGACGTAAGCTATAAGGTAGTCAAGGACTTTGTAAATAAAGTAACCGAGAGAAGTATCGGCGAAGAGGTTCTTTCAAGTCTTACCCCGGCGCAGCAGGTGATCAAGATAGTAAACGAAGAGCTTATCTCGCTTATGGGCGACGGAAACGCAAAGATAAACTTCCCGAACAAGCCGCCCTGCATTATCATGATGTGCGGTCTTCAGGGTGCAGGTAAAACGACCCATGCCGCAAAGCTTGCTAAGCATTTTAAGAATAAGGAGCAGAAAAGACCGCTTCTTATCGCAGCCGACGTTTACCGACCGGCAGCTATCGAACAGCTGAAGATCGTGGGCGCAAAGGCTGAAGTTCCCGTTTTTGAAATGGGACAGATCGACCCCCGAAAGATAGTAAAGGAAGGTCTTAAACACGCTTCCGACCACGGAAACGACCTTGTTATCATAGATACTGCCGGACGTCTTCATATCGACGAGGAGCTTATGCAGGAGCTTGTCGATATAAAGAAGATAGCGCAGCCGCACGAGATAGTGCTCGTCGTCGACGCAATGATCGGTCAAGACGCAGTAAAGGTCGCTTCAAGCTTCGATAATGCGCTCGGTATCGACAGCGTACTTTTAACAAAGCTTGATTCGGACACAAGAGGCGGTGCGGCGCTTTCGGTGCTTTCGGTAACGGGTAAGCCTATCAAGTTCGTCGGTATGGGCGAAAAGCTCGACGAATTCGAGGTTTTCCACCCCGAAAGAATGGCTTCAAGAATTCTCGGCATGGGCGATATGCTCACGCTTATCGAAAAGGCGACCTCGACTATTGACGCCAAGGACGCAGAGCGTATGGCGAAGAAGATGCAGGAAAAGGGCTTCGATATGGATGATCTGCTTGAAAATATGGAGCAGATACACAAAATGGGCTCTATGCGCTCGATAATAAAGATGATTCCCGGAGCCGCTCAGGTAACAGACGAGCAGGTCGAGCAGAGCGAGGTCCAGCTGAAAAAGACAAAGGCTATGATACAGTCGATGACGAAGGCGGAAAGAGCAAAGCCGTCGCTTATCGACCCCAAGCGCAAGAGAAGAATCGCCGCAGGAAGCGGAACGCAGGTTTCGGACGTAAACCAGCTTTTAAGACAATTCGAGCAGATGCAGAAGATGATGAAGCAGTTCGGACTCGGCGGAGGAAATCTTCACGGCAAGAAGCAGAGAATGAGCAGAGCAAATATGCTCAGAATGTTAGGCGGCGGAAAGTAAAAACAGCATATCATGCGATTAGCATTGATTTGATAAAAGCATTTTATTTGGAGGTGAATATAAATGGCAGTTAAGATCAGACTCAGAAGAATGGGCGCTAAGAAGGCTCCTTTCTACAGAATCGTTGTTGCAGATTCGAGATACCCCAGAGACGGCAGATTCATCGAAGAGATCGGTTACTATGATCCTACAAAGGAACCCGTAGTTCTCAAGGTTGACGACGAGAAGGCAAAGGCTTGGATCGCTAACGGCGCACAGCCTACCGACAGAGTTAAGGTACTTCTCAAGAAGAACGGCACAATCTGATAACGGCTCCGAAACAAACCCTTTGATTCGTCCGCACGAAAACGTGCAGCGACGAATCGGATTCGGGTTTCGGGATAACCACTAATCACCAGAAAGGAAAGGTAAACCTATGGAAGAATTACTCAAGACCATCGCAGGCGAACTGGTCGAAGATAAGGACGCCGTGAGCGTTTCCGCCGATCCCGTAAACGAAGAGGGCATAATCGTTTATCATCTTCACGTTGCAGAGTCGGATATGGGCAGAGTTATCGGAAAGCAGGGCAGAATTGCCAAGGCTATCCGTGTTGTCATGAGAGCGGGCGCTGCAAGGCTCGATCAGAAAATAATGGTCGAGATCGATTGATACGGCATATTATTGCATAAAAGCTTCACCTTGTGGGAAAAATTCTACGGGGTGATTTTTTTATGTCAAAACTCAAAACGGCGGCTATCGGACTTATCTGCGGAGCGGCAAACGGTCTTTTCGGCTCGGGCGGAGGAATGATAGCCGTTCCGATGCTCGAAAACGACGATCTCGATACAAGATCGGCTCATGCGACTTCCCTTGCGCTTATGCTGCCGATAAGCGCCGCAAGCTCGTTTGTGTATCTAAAAAGCGGCAGCCTCGACATTATGCAGGCTTTAAAATACCTGCCGGGCGGAATTATCGGCGTTTATATCGGAAGCAGGCTGCTTAAAAAAATCTCGGCAGGACTTTTAAAAAAACTTTTTGCGGCGGTGATGATCTATTTCGGTATCCGTCTGCTGATAAGATAAAGGCGGTGGATCATGCAGACCGCTTTTGTTTTTATTATCTCGCTTTTGTCGGGTGCGGCGGCTTCTATGGGGCTGGGCGGCGGAACGTTTCTAATTCTCTATCTGACGATTTTTGCCGGAATGAACCAGACCGCCGCACAGGGAATAAACCTCGTTTTCTTTATACCCTCGGCAGCCGCCGCTCTGTATTTTCATACGAAAAACAAGCTCGTAAACTGGAAAAAAATCGCCCCGGCGGTAATAGCCGGAACGATCTGCGCAGTAATATTTTCATACATCGCAAACATTGCCGAGCCGGACGTTATCCGCAGGCTTTTCGGCGCATTCGTGACGATCACGGGAATGAAAACGCTTTCCGAAGCCGTTAAAAAGCGGTAAGCGGTTATTCCTTGCTCTTGTTCTTTCTTCTGTAATCGAGATAGCTTTCGAGGATAAGCGTTGCAGCAACGGTATCGACTACCTTTTTGCGCTCCTTTCCCCTCACGTTCGTTTCATTGAGTATCTGATGTGCGGAAACGGTGGTCGAACGCTCGTCCCACAAAATAACGGGTATCTCGGTCACGCACTCGATCGTTTCGGCGAACATTCTGCACTTCTGCGCCCTCGGACCCTCCGAACCGTTCATGTTCTTCGGAAGACCGACAACTATCTCTCCGACCTCGTACTGCTCCGCCATGTGAGCGACCTTCATCGCAAGTATCTGAGCGTTTCTCTCCTCGATAGTTCCGATAGGCGAGGCGAGAAACTCCGTGCGGTCGCAAACCGCAAGACCCGTGCGCGCGTCGCCGTAATCAACAGCCATTATCTTCATAAATTTCAACTTTCCTTTCACTTTTGGATTTTCGATATATGATATATAAAGTATACCACACCTTTTGCGAAAATGCAAGCGGCTTGTAAAAATACGCAAAAAGACTTGCAAATCATGCGGCTGTATGATATAATATAATTGTATTGCTGTGTATTTTTTCACAGCGCATAATCATTTTTTAGAAAAAGGACGGTAATCTATCATGACAAATTCTTATGAAAGCCCCTTCTGCACAAGATACGCAAGCAAGGAAATGCAGTATATTTTTTCTGCCGATAAAAAATTCACCACATGGAGAAAGCTGTGGGTCGCTCTTGCAAGAGCCGAGATGAAGCTCGGTCTTAACGTTACCAAAGAGCAGGTCGACGAGCTTGAGGCTAATATTGAAAATATCGACTACGATAAGGCTGCGGAATATGAAAAGAAATTCCGCCACGACGTTATGGCGCACGTTCACACCTACGGCGACGCCTGCCCTGACGCTGCCGGAATAATCCACCTCGGCGCAACCTCCTGCTATGTAGGCGACAACACCGACGTTATAATCATGCGCGACGCTTTACAGGTTATCAAGAGAAAGCTTGTAAAGGTAATTTCTCAGCTTTCCGTTTTTGCAGACAAGTATAAGGCAATGCCCTGTCTTGCATACACGCATCTCCAGCCCGCTCAGCTTACGACCGTCGGCAAGCGTGCAACTCTCTGGTGCAACGAGCTTCTCATGGACCTTGAAGACCTCGATTTCCAGCTTTCAAAGCTCAAGCTTTTAGGCTCGAAGGGTACGACCGGAACGCAGGCTTCGTTCATGGAGCTTTTTGAGGGCGACACGGACAAGATAAAGCAGCTTGAACAGATGATCGCAGAGGAAATGGGATTTGACGCTGTTGTTCCCGTTTCGGGTCAGACCTATTCAAGAAAGGTCGACTACGCCGTATGCTCGGTGCTTGCAGGTATCTCGCAGTCGGCTATGAAGTTTGCAAACGACATAAGAATACTCCAGTCGTTCAAGGAGATCGAAGAGCCGTTTGAGAAAAATCAGATCGGTTCGTCGGCTATGGCTTACAAGCGCAATCCTATGCGTGACGAAAGAATATGCGCACTTGCAAGATACGTTATCTGCGACGTTCTCAACCCTGCATTCACGGCAGGTACGCAGTGGTTTGAGCGCACGCTCGACGACTCGGCTAACAAGAGAATTTCCGTTGCGGAGGCTTTCCTCGGCGTTGACGCTATACTCAACATTATGCTCAACGTTACCGACTCCGAAAACGGGCTTGTCGTATATGAAAAGATAATCAGAAGAAGAGTTATGGCGGAGCTTCCGTTCATGGCGACCGAAAATATCATGATGGACGCTGTTAAGAAGGGCGGAAACCGTCAGGAGCTTCACGAGAGAATAAGAGAATACTCGATGATAGCAGGCGCAAATGTTAAGCGTGAGGGTCTTGACAACAACCTCTGCGAGCTTATCCTTAACGACCCGATGTTTATGATAACAAAGGAAGAAATGGACGCTATAATGAAGCCCGAAAACTTTATCGGAAGATGTCCGCAGCAGGTCGACGAATTTATCGAAAACTGCGTAAAGCCTGTGCTTGAAGCAAACGGAGTTTCGGACGATGTTGCGGAGATAAACGTCTGATAAGGCGCATTTTGTGAGCAGGGACGATTTTGTATGAAAATAATAAAATATCCTGCGCCTGCCGATGTTGACAAAGCCGTTTCGGAGCGTGAGCCGCTTCTTGTGCTGATCTCGTTCGACGGCGAAACGGTTATAATGAGCCACATTGACGAGGCTTTGGAGCATCATATCCTGCTTGAAAAAGCGGGGTTTTCGGACAGAGATATCGACAAGTTTTTCAGAATCGTTCTTGACGACGAATCTGCCGACTGGACATTTATCTGCCCTCCCGATTACAAGGGTATCGAAAGACGGGACAAGCGCATAAGCGAATTTTACAAGGACGGCTTTGCGGCAATATCCGCTGTACTGTCAACGCTTGGATTTTTTGTAGATATACGCATACCGAGAAGATACCGTCGGCATTTTCAGGCGCTCGGCGAATAGAAAACTTTTAAGAAGGGGAAACAATCTCCATGACAAACCTACTGGTAAAACGCTTCGTTAAGGACAGCGAAAACGTTACGTACGCAAAGGTGAGAGAATCCTACGGCAAGCTTTCAAGCGGCGTGGGTATTGCCTGCAATATACTGCTGTTTGTGCTTAAATACACGGTCGGCACGCTCTCGCACTCGATCTCAGTAATATCCGACGCCTTTAACAACCTTTCCGACTGTGCAAGCTGTATTGTAACGCTTTTCGGCTACAAAATGGCTTCAAAGCCTGCCGACAAGGATCACCCGTTCGGGCACGGCAGAATGGAATACCTCACCTCGCTTACTATTGCGGTAGTCATTATCGTTATGGGCGTCGAGCTTTTGAAAAATTCGGCTGCGAAGATAATTTCGCCCTCGGCTACAAATTTCAGCCTGCCGATACTTATCTCGCTTATCTTTTCGGTCGGCGTTAAGCTGTGGATGAGCCTGTTTAACAGCAAACTCGGAAAGAAGATAAATTCAACGATAATGCTTGCGACCGCAAAGGACAGCAGGAGCGATATGCTTGCGACCTCGGCGGCGGCTGTCGGACTTATCGCCTCGGCGTTCACTCCCCTGCCGCTTGACGGAATAATGGGAGCAGCCGTTTCGGTGCTTATCATTCTCGGAGGATTTGGTATCGTTAAGGACACGGTCGACCTGCTGCTCGGTCAGCCTGCCGATTCTGAGCTTATCGGACAGATAAAGGAATGCGTTTGCAGCCGTGAAAAAATAATCGGAATACACGACCTTATTATACACGATTACGGTCCGGGAAACAAGATCGGCTCTTGTCATGTCGAGGTAAGGAGCGACGAGGATTTTTTAAAGATACACGACGCCGTCGACCTTATCGAGAGGGAGATTTACGAGCAGCTTAAAGTCAGAATGACGATACATATGGATCCTGTCGAGGTCGACAACGAGCGGATAAATCTTTGCAGGGCGAAAATAGAAACGATCCTGAAGTTGCTTGACGAACGGCTTACGACGCATGATTTCAGAATGGTTGCCGGGGAAACGCACACAAATGTCATCTTTGATATAGTTGTGCCGTTCGACTGTCAATTCACAAACGAACAGCTTAAAGAGCGGATAGATTCGGAGCTTGAAAAGGAAAGCACCGATTATTACACGGTAATTACATTTGACAAGGACTATTCATAAAGACAAGGAGACACTGACATGAAAGAAAACACATTAAAACGGCTTATCGCAATTGCCGCTGCGGCTGTTATGCTCGGCGGCTGCGGATATATTGAAGATTTTTCAGAGGACGGCACAGACAAAAACGCTTCGGCAGGAGCAGCTGTTTCGGAAGAACAGACGGAGGACAGCGCCGATACCGCCGATGACGAAAGCAGCGAGGGACAGACTGACGTTACGGACGAATCGGCTGACGAAAATTCTGCCGAGGACAGCTCGGAGCTATCGTCTGAGGAAAGCAGTTCGGCTTCGGACAGCGAAAATGACGTCGATGAAAGCTGCTATGTAAACGGGGAATTTGGCTTTACGCTGCCGCTGCCCGAAGGTACGGAATATTATGAGAACGAGGACATTTTAAAAGAATCGTTCGACGACAGCGAGGTGCTTTTCCGTTCGCTTATGGACACAAAATCGAACGATCTGTTCAATATGTCCGTTCAGCTTTGGGAAACGAGCAAGACGCTTGACGACTTTGCAAAGGACAGATGGGAAAATGCAGACCGTGTAAACAACGAAGGCTTGGATACCATACAGATTCTCGATACATCGAATGAAGCGATAGGCGAAAAGCCTGCGCAGGCGGTTATCGAAAGGCTTGACGGTGCAAACGGAACGTTCTACAGTCTGCGTGTGTATATCAGCATTTCAGACGGACAGTACATCTACATTCAGGGCAACTGTTATGACGAGGACACGGTCGGAATGCTATACGCCTGCGTGCTTGGAATTTCGTTTTCGTAAAACGGACTGCGGATAAATTAATAAAATCGAAAGGACTTGAATTTTATGAAAATTGAAACACAGGTGCTTCACGAAGGCTATTCTCCGAAAAACGGCGAACCGAGAGTTATGCCTATCTATCAGAGCACTACATACGTTTACAACTCGACAGACGCCGTTGCGGACGTTTTCGACGACCCGCAGCTTGGAATGATCTACTCGAGATTTGAAAACCCCACGACCGACGCAGTTGAAAAGAAGATCGCTGCGCTCGAGGGTGGCGTTGCGGCAATGTGTACCTCGTCGGGACAGGCGGCGACAATGCTTTCGGTGCTTAATCTTTGCAATGCAGGCGACCACTTCATTTCAAGCTCGTCTGTATACGGCGGAACGGTAAATCTGTTCGCATTCACCTTTAAGAAAATGGGTATCGAATGTACGTTTTTAAGCGTTGACTCTTCGGAGGAGGAGATAAAGGCGGCTGTAAGACCGAACACAAAGTGCATCTTCGGCGAAACTATCGCAAACCCTGCGCTTACCGTTCTCGACATTGAAAAGTGGGCGAAGGCGGCGCACGACTGCGGTATTCCGCTTATCGTCGACAACACATTCGCAACTCCGATACTATGCCGTCCTATCGAATGGGGCGCTGATATCGTAGTTCATTCGACATCGAAATACATGGACGGTCACGCAGTTCAGGTCGGCGGAGTAATCGTTGACAGCGGAAAGTTCGACTGGGCGGCTTCGGGAAGATTTCCGGGATTTACCGAGCCTGACGAAAGCTATCATGGCACTGTCTACACCGAAAAATATCCTCACGCGCCCTACATAATCAAGGCAAGACACCAGCTTATGAGAGATTTCGGCTGCTACCCTGCCGCAAACAGTTCTTTCCTGCTGAATTTGGGTCTTGAAACGCTCGCCGTAAGAATGCCCCGTTACTGCGAAAATGCGCTTAAAGTCGCAAAGTATCTCGAGGCTTCCGACAAGGTCGAGTCGGTAAAATATGCAGGACTTGAAAGCGATCCGCATTACGAAACGGCGAAGAAATATCTGCCCGACGGAGTTTGCGGCGTTATCAGCTTCACGATAAAGGGCGGCAGAAAGAACGCTGTCAGGTTCATGGACTCGCTGAAGCTTGCTTCAAACGAGGTACACGTTGCCGACATACGCACCTGTGTGCTTAATCCGGCGTCAGCTACTCACCGTCAGCTTACGGAGGAACAGCTTGTCGCCGCAGGAATCGACCCCGGAATGATAAGGCTTTCGGTCGGCATCGAAAATGTTGACGATATTCTTTATGACCTCGAACAGGCTTTCGCAAACGTTTGATTTTGTAAATTTAAGCATAACAAAACCTCCTATGGAAATTCCACAGGAGGTTTTTGTTGTACATTTTTTTGGACTGATAAACTCAGATAATACGCTTAATCGAGGCTTACAGGCTCTATCGCCCAGATGTTCTTTGCGTAATCCTTTATCGTTCTATCGGACGAGAACTTGCCTGCGCTGCACATATTGAGCCAGCACTTTCTTGCAAAGCCCATTTCGTCCTTGTAGTCGGCGTTTGCTTTCAGCTTTGCTTCAACATAGCTTTTCAGATCGCCGATAAGGTAATAGTGATCGGGAACGTGCCAGCTTGCGCCGTCTGTAAGCGCCTTGTAAAGCTCCTTGAACGAACCCTCCTCGTTTGAGGGAACGCCGCCGTCGTCAAAGCTGCCGTCGATAAGCTTATCGAGAACTCGTCTTATCTTTTCGTCTGAGAAAACAAGCTCTCTCGGGTCATATTCGGGCATTATCTTTTCAAGCTCCTCTACCCTTGCGCCGAAGATATAGTTGTTCTCCTCGCCTGCTTCTTCAACTATCTCAACATTTGCGCCGTCGTATGTGCCGAGAGTAACCGTGCCGTTCAACATAAGTTTCATGTTGCCAGTACCCGAAGCCTCAGTTCCGGCGGTGGATATCTGCTCGGAAATGTCCGAACCCGAAACGAGCTTTTCGGCATACGAAACGTTATAATTCTGAACGAAAACTACCTTTATAAGATCCTTTGTTTCGGGGTCGGAATTAACAAGCTTTCCTATCTCGCCGATAAGCTTGATTATAGCCTTTGCACGGCGGTATCCGGGAGCGGATTTTGCGCCGAAAATATAGGTCGTCGGAGTGAAATCCTTGATACTTCCGTCCTTGATTCCGTAGTAGATATAAAGGATAGAAAGTGCATTTAAGAACTGTCTTTTGTACTCGTGCAGACGCTTAATCTGCGTGTCGAAAATGGTATCGGGATCAATCTTAACGCCGTCGTGAGCCTCTATAAAGTCGGCAAGCTGACGCTTTTTTTCCTTTTTGATCGTAATAAATTCACGAAGCACGTTTTCATCGTCGGCATATTTTTTAAGCTTTGCAAGCTCGTCTAAGTCGGTTATCCAATTGTCATTTCCGAGCAGACGGGTAATAAGCGAGGAAAGCTCCTTGTTGCAAAGCGCAAGCCATCTTCTCTGCGTAATACCGTTTGTTTCGTTTAAGAAACGCTCGGGATAAATCGCATACCAGTCCTTGAGCGTGTCGTTTTTGAGAATCTCGGTGTGTATTGCGGCAACTCCGTTTGTGTGCGACGAGCAGTAAACCGCCATGTTCGCCATTCTCAGCTGACCGTTTCCGACAGGCGCCATTTCGGCGATTTTCTCCTTATCGAAGCCCTCTTTTTTCAGCTTGTACATATCCGCCTTGAAATTTTCGGAAACCATTGACGCAATAGCGTAAACTCTCGGGAGTATCTTTTCAACAAGCGAGCAGTCCCACTTTTCGAGAGCCTCCTGCATGATGGTGTGATTTGTGTAGTTAAAGGTGCGGCGTGCAATATCGAAAGCCTTAGCAAAGGTATAGCCCTCGTCGTCCATGAGTATTCTTATAAGCTCGGGGATAGAAATTACGGGGTGGGTATCGTTGAGCTGTATCTGGACCTTGTCGGGAAGAGTGTCGAGCGAACCGAAGTTTGCCTTATGCTTTGCAACAATGTCGGCAAGCGAAGCCGCAGAGAAGAAGTATTCCTGACGAAGACGGAGAACCTTGCCCTCGTAGAAATTATCGTTCGGATAAAGCACACGGCTTATGTCCTCCGCACTGTTCTTTGCTTTTACCGACTCGGCGAACTTTCCGTCATTGAATGCGGTGAAGTCGAACTCCTCGACAGCCTCAGCCTGCCAAAGACGGAGATTTCCTATGTTATCTGTCTTGCAGCCGATTATCGGCATATCGTAAGGAACAGCCTTTACCGTCATGTCGGCATATTTTACCAAGGTCGCTTCCTCCTCACAGCGTTTCGACCAGGGGTCGCCGAAGCGTGACCAGTCATCTGCGACTTCACGCTGGAAGCCGTCGACTATCTGCTGCTTGAAAAGACCGTACTTATAGCGTATGCCGTAGCCGTCAAGGGGAAGGTCGTGCGAAGCCGCAGAATCAAGGAAACAAGCCGCAAGTCTACCAAGACCGCCGTTTCCTAAAGCCGCGTCCTCTATCTCCTCAAGCTCGGAGAGCGAACGTCCGCACGACTTCAAAGCCTGCTCGACTGTATCTGTAAGACCAAGACAGAGCAGATTGTTATAAACTGCTCGTCCGACAAGAAATTCCATAGACAGATAGCAGGCACGGCGGGCGTTAAGGTGAGCCGCCGTACTCTTCTCCCAGTTTTCCGAGATAGCCGACATTACCGCCGATGAAAGTGCGTCGTGAAGCTGGGCTGCGGTCGCATTTTCAAGCGTCGTGCCGTACTTTGCCCTAAGATTTTTTTCCGTTTCGGTTCTGAATGTTTCGGGTGTGATGTTCATTTTATTTTCCTCCGTTATATATGAAAAATTTCATCTTTAATCCTTAATCCTTATCCTGCTTATAGGAAAGCGTGCAGATACCTTTTTTTCCGCAATGCGGACAGCGAAGATAATAGTCCGTATCAAAGTGCTGCGATATAAGGAAATTGTACCATTTGCCATTAAACCGTTCCTGACAGTTCTGGCAAACCCATGTTTTTTTCGCCATAGACTTTGCCGTAAAAATCATAATAATCAAAAATGGCAGTAATATAACCGTTATCCCTATAAGTCCTAATCCAAAAGGAATTTCAAAGCTTTCTCCAAGCCAATTAACATTCATATTTGTCTCCCTTTCAAAAGAATAATTACGAATTACGCATTACGAATTACGAATTAGCTTCATTCTCCCGTTCTGTCGAACAAAACTGTAAGCTCTGCGATTTTTTCAGCAAGCTCGTCGGTAAGCTCGCCGCCGCTCATGCGCCACTTCCAGTTTGTTCCGACCGTAGAGGGAATATTCATTCTCGCCTGCGAATCAAGCTCTAAAAAGTCCTGCATCTGCGCTATCGCCGTGTCGGCAACGCTCGACCATGCCGCCCTTATCATGCCCCACGGGATATCACGGTTTCGCTTGACGTTAAGATAATCACGGCAGAATTTAAGCTCCTTGCGGCTTGCCGAGCGCACCCAGCCGAGAATCGTGTCGTTGTCGTGAGTGCCCGTGTAGCAGACGTAATTTGAGCTTTTGAAATTGTGAGGAAGATAAACGCTCTTGCCGTCGGGGTCGAATGCAAATTCAAGCACCTTCATTCCCGGATAACCCGACGCTTTCAGCAGCCTTGCGACCTCCTTTGTGATAAATCCCAAGTCCTCCGCAATGATATTCTGCTTGCCGACAGCCGCCTTTACTGCCTTGAAAAGCTTCATTCCCGGACCTTTGCGCCACTCGCCGATAACTGCGTCCTCGTTTCCGTAGGGAATGGTGTAGTAGCTTTCAAAGCCTCGGAAATGGTCAATTCTCACAACGTCATATGTAGTGCAGGCGGCTTTCAGACGTTCTATCCACCAAACGTAGCCCTGTTCCTCCATAACGTCCCAGCGGTAAAGAGGATTTCCCCAAAGCTGACCTTTAGCAGAAAAAATATCGGGCGGACAGCCTGCAACGTCTATCGGCGTTTTCTCCTCGTCAAGCAGGAAAAGCTCGGGACGAGTCCAAACCTCTACGCTGTCGTATGCGACATAGATCGGAATATCGCCGATAAAGCTGATACCAAGCGAATTGACATGCGCTTTAAGGGCGTTCCACTGCTTGAAATATTCGTACTGCAAAAATGTCCAGAACTCTATCTCGTCGGCATACTGTTCTCTCGCCTTGTCAACCGCCTTTTTCTCGAACATTTTAAGCGGCTCTTCCCATTCGTACCAAGCCTTTCCGCCGTGAGCGAATTTGAGCGACATAAAAAGTCCGTAGTCGGAAGTCCAGCTGTTGTTTTTCTTAAATTCTTCAAACTCAGGCTCGGGGACAGCCTTGAAATTTTTGTATGCCGTTTTAAGAACCTCAAAAAGCTTGTCGTAAATCAGACCGTAATCGACTGCCGAAGAATCCTCGCCCCAGTCGATCTCCTTATAGTCCTCCTCAGCGAGCAGACCGTCCGACTCGAGCGTTTCAAGGTCGATAAAATACGGATTTCCAGCAAATACCGAAAAGCTCTGATAGGGCGAATCGCCGTAGCTTGTGGGTGAAACAGGAAGTATCTGCCAGTATCTTTGTTTTGCTTTTTTCAGAAAATCAGCGAACGCATAGGCTTCCTTTCCGAGCTTGCCTATTCCGAAGCTGCCCGGAAGCGAGGAAATATGCATTAAAATTCCGCTTGCACGCATTAAAAATCAATCCTTTCTTATTAAAAATAAGACTTGCAAAGATAGTATAACATATTTTGCGAAAAATTGCAAGCATAATAAATTATAATCGCATAAACGAGCGGTTAGGTAAAAATTGCGGAGGATAATTCATAAATTGAACATGAATTGACCAAAAAATTATGCTATAATATTTATGTATATACACATTCTCAGGCAGAAACTGACAGGAAGGAGGTCGGCGGATATGGCTGATTCAAACGTTACAAAGCACGCTCTCGCCGAGAGTTTAAAAACGCTTATGGAACACAAGCCGTTTTCAAAGATCAGCGTGGGCGATATCTGCGAGAACTGCGATATGAACCGCAAGAGCTTTTATTACCATTTCCGTGACAAATACGACCTTGTAAACTGGATATTCTACACCGAGTTTGTTCACACGCTCAATTTTGCGCCCGATGACAACGGCTGGAAACACCTTGAGGACGTTTCAAGATATTTTTACGACAACAAGAAGTTCTACTCAAAGGCGCTTCAGATAGAGGGTCAGAATTCCTTCCGTGACTACTTTCACGATATTCTTGAGTCGATACTGCTCGAATATCTGAAATTCTACTTCGGCTCTCAGAAACAGTCGAACTTTGCCGCCGAATTTTTCACCGACGCTATAATCAGTGCGATCATACGCTGGCTCACGTCGAAAGCCCCCTGCTCGCCCGAGGAATTTACCGAGTCGGTGCGTCAGTGCGTAAAATTTGCATTCCCAGACGAAGCGAATTCAATATAACATACTGCGCATTGCATTTTGCATATTGCACGAGCGGCTTTTTTGCCGCCTCTTTTTTTGCTTAAAATTCCTGCTTTACACCTGCCGATTGTACAAAAAGTATAATAATTTTTACATAAAGTCTGTTGTTTTGGTGTAATTGTTGACTTTCTTTGATTATTGTGATACAATTAAAAAGGGTAAGACCCTATGCTATAATAAACGACATTAAAATTTTCACATTATGAAAGGCGGATGATTTACATATGCCAAATAGTTTTGTTAAACGAGCGGTTTCGTTATGCTCGGCGGCTGCAATGATCTCGGGCTTTTGCGGAGAGTTTTCGGCAATTGCTCCGTTTTCCGTATCGGCTGAACAGCTTAATGTGTGCATAAACGAAATATGCACGGGCAACAGCGGTGAGAACGGCAACCTTACGGACGCTGTTGATAAAAACGGCGAATACTGCGACTGGATCGAGCTTTACAATCCATCGGACGCTGACATTGACATAAGCGGCTGGTCGCTTATCAAGGACGACGCCGATACATACAGCTTTTCGGACGTTACCGTTCCGGCAGGCGGCTATACTATCGTATACTGCTGCAAGACCTATAAGGGCGACGAAAGCGTTCCGCACGCTGCGTTCAATCTTTCGGGAAGCGGCGTTAAGCTTACGCTTGCCGATACCGACGGCCTGACCGACTCGGTCGATGTTCCTGCGCTCGATAAGGATACCGTTTATGCAAGAAAGCCCGACGGCTCGGAAAATTTCCTGCCTATGCTCCCCTCGCCGAACGGTACGAACAATGAATCGAAGGTACTTATTCCCTGCAATGCGCCCGTTTTCAGCGCTGAAAGCGGAATGTACGGCTCGGCATTCGACCTTACGCTTGAGACCGACGAGGGCAACACTATCTACTATACACTTGACGGAACCGACCCTGCGACAAGCTCGACGAGAATAGAATACACAGGCGCAATAAACATTTACAACCGCAGTTCAGACCCCAGCACTATGGCAAGACGTGTTGCGGTTAACAAGATAACACCTTGGAACAACGGCGGCTATCTCCCGAACAACAGCGACGTCGACAAGGGAACTGTTATCCGTGCCTGCACATACAGCAAGGCGGACGAGTACAGCGAAACGATAACAAAATCATACTTTGTCGGAGTTAGCAACGCAACGCACAACAATCTTCCGATAATGTCCGTGACCACCGACCCCGACAACCTTTTCGATTATGAAAAGGGAATCAACGTTTTAGGCAAGGTCTACGATGATTATATCAAAACGCCCGGCTGGAACCGTGACAACCCCGAAGCGAACTACAATCAGCGAGGACAGGAATGGGAAAGACCCTGTCATATCGACTTCTTCGAGGAGGACGGAACGCTCGTGCTTTCTCAGGACTGCGGCATGAGAACTCAGGGCGCTTATTCAAGAGCCGATTATCAGAAGTCGTTCAGGTTCTATGCAAGGGCTGACTACGGTGCAAAGAATTTCAAGTATCCTTTCTTCGGCGAAATAACAAAGATGGACGGTTCAGGCGAACCGCTCGACAAGTATAAGAAGATCGTTATGCGTAACGGCGGAAACGATACATTCTATGCAAAATTCAAGGACACCTATATCCAGAAGCTGCTTAACGACCGTGCGTTCGACACGCAGGCAGGCAGACCGTGCGTTATGTTTATCGACGGAGAATACTGGGGTCTTTACACGCTTCAGGAGGACTTCACCGATTCGTACTTTGAAGAAAACTACGGCGTAAACAAGGACGAGGTCATCGTTTATAAGAAGGGCGAGATCGACGAGGGTCTTGAAGAGGATATCGTTCTCTTCAAGGATATGAAGCATTTTGCCCGTGACAACGACCTTTCAGACCCCGAGAATTACGCTAAGATGTGCGAGATGCTCGATATCGACAGCTTTATCGACTACATGGCGGCGGAGATCTACATAATAAATGAAGACTGGCCGGGCAACAACTATGCGATGTGGCGTGTAAGAAACACTGACGACACGGTTGCTTACGCCGACGGAAAGTGGAGATGTCTGCTTTACGATACCGAAATGGGCGTCGACCATTACGGCAACAGCAGCACAAAATACAACGTCGACAACTTAAAGAAGATACTCGCCAACGATTACGACGACCTTACCGTTCTTTTCAGAAATCTTATGGAGAACGAAGAGTTTAAGGAAAAGTTCGTAACGGCGTTCATGGACATTGCAAACGTTAACTTCAACTATCAGAGAACGCTTGACGAAAAGCAGTATTACATGAACACCTATTACAAAGAGATGGACAAGTTCTTCAAGAGATTCCCGACATGGGCAAACCGTGGGAACGCAACAGACCCATGCCTTGACCGAATGGACTATTTCTTAAGCAAGCGTCCGTCGTATGTTCCGACAATGCTAAAGAACAACCTCTCGCTTTCGACCGCAGTTTCCGTAAAGATATCTGCCTTAAATCCCGAAGGCGGCAATGTAAGGATAAACACCTCGACGCTCGACCTGTCAAGCACATTTACAGGCAAGTATTTCCCCGATTACAACATAACACTTTCAGCCGAGGCTAAGGAGGGCTATACCTTCGCAGGCTGGAGAGGAAGCGTTATTTCGGACGAAGCGCAGATTTCCATATCTCCCGAAAAGGCTTCGGAAGTACAGGCTATCTTTGTAAGGGAAGGCGAAGAAAACAATATCTGCAAAATAACCTTTACCGACGGAACGACCAGAGCCGAGATTTATGCAGTCAAGGGCGGCGACGCAGAGATACCTTACGATCTGTTCAAGAAAGAGGGCTATAACGTTTCGTTCTCGCCTTCACCGACAAACGTTCAGGGCGATATGACCTGCAATGCGGTTTACACCGGAGTAAACTATAAGGTAAGATATTTATCAAACGGCGGAACAGGAACGATGGCGGTTCAGAACATGGTTTATGGAACGCCTGCAAAGCTTTCGGCTAACAAGTTCACACGCAGCGGATATGTTTTCGCAGGCTGGGGAAAACGCTCAAACGTTACCACGCCCGATTTTGCTCCGAACGAAACTGTCGTTAACCTCGCTTCGACAGAGGGCAAGACAGTTACGCTTTACGCTATCTGGAAGAAGAATATTTCCTCGTGCACGATCTCGGGCGTTGAATCGAGCTATATCTATGACGGAAAAGCTATTCGTCCGACAGTTACCGTGAAAAACGGAACAACAACTCTTGTAAAGGGCACGGATTACACCGTTACATACACGGGCGGAACCTCCTGCGGCTACTCTTATGTGACCGTCACCGGAAAGGGCGCATATACAGGCTCAAAGAAGATCTCGTATCTTATCAAGCCGGGCAATGTTACCGTTACTCAGATAAACCGCTCGACCACGGCAGTCAGACTTTTCTGGAACGAGGTTAAGGGTGCGGACAAGTACGAAATTTATAAGCAAACCGGCGCAACGTTCAAAAAGATCGGCACGACTGCGGCAACCGAATACCGTGACGCAGGAATGGCGGCAGGCACAGCGGCGACCTATCGTATAAGAGCCGTAAGCGGCACGACAAACGGTGCGTTCACATCATCTGTGACCTGCACGAGAACAGCTGTTCCGAAGCTTGCGGCAGCCTCTGCTTCAAAGGGCAAAGCAACGCTAAGCTGGAACAAGGTATCAAACGCAAGCGGTTTCCAGCTTCTTATGAGTCCGACTAAAAACGGCACATACACATCTATAAAGTACCCGCAGCCGACAACCGTTAAATACACAAAAACGGGGCTTACGTCAGGAAAGACTTATTATTTCAGGATACGTTCTTTCAGGACGGTCGACGGTAAGAAATACTATTCCTACTACTCGTCGCCTGTCGGCGTCAAGATAAAATAACGGCTGTTTCAAGCTCTCGAAGGTGAAGAAGCCTTCGGGAGCTTTTTCTTGTGTAAAAAACCGCTTGCATGAAAGCATTGTTTTTTTAAGAAAAATCAAAAAAATATTCATTTTACTATTGCAAAAATCTAAAAAATATATTATAATAATATGTATAATACTTTTGTAAAGGAGAATTAAAAATGGACGAAAACAAGACGGAAAATAACGACGTCAATGAAACTCAGTCTGATAAAAAAACCGGCGGATTGTCGAAAAAGATAATCGCCGTTATCGCAGCAATGGGCGTTGTTATCGTTGCGCTTATTATCGCCGTTTGCGTTTTAGCTTCGGGCGGCGAAAAGAAATCCGACAGCAGTTCTGCGGCGGCAAACTCAAAGGCGGCTTCGGAAAGCGCCGACGATACCGAAACTGACGCAGAGTCGGAATCCGACGAGCCTGCCGATGAGGAAACCGAGGAGGACGAATCGTCGGAGGAGGAAGAGGAAGAAACGGACGACAGCGAAGAGGATAAGAACGAAGAAAAGTCTGAAACCGACGAAAATGAAACGGGCTTTGTTTTCTATTACAGCGGAAACAACACATGGGAAAACGGCGGCGTTACCATGACGGGCATGGAAATGAGCGTTAAGAACGTCGACGGCGACCCGGTTTCCGACTGGAAGCTTGTGCTTGAGATCGAAGGTCTTGAAAGCTGCGACGGCTGGAACGGAACATACAAGTGCGACGGAAACAAGCTTACGATTACTCCTGCCGACTACAACAAGGAGCTTCCCACGGGCGGAATGATCGAGGGGCTTGGCTGCAATATCGGAACAAAGGGTACGCTCAATGTAAAGTCGGCAAAGCTCAGCGGAAAGGAATGTACCATAAAGAAGGGCAGCGTTCCGAAGAACAACAATAATAACAACAATAACAACAGCAACAATAACGGCGGCGACGTTGACGTTGAAAAGCTGCTTGAAAGAACGAGCAAGGCAAAGCAGGGCGACGACTGGCTTCATACCGACGGCAGCAAGATATACGACAAGGACGGCAAAGAGGTATGGCTTACTGGCGTTAACTGGTTCGGCTACAACACGGGCACAAACACCTTTGACGGTCTGTGGAACAGCGTGCTTACGGAATCGGTAGTAGCAATCGCAGACCATGGCTTTAACCTTATAAGAGTTCCCTTCTCCGCCGAGCTTATCAATCAGTGGGCTGACGGCGAATATCCTCAGGCGAACTACAACAACGCTTACAATACCGAGCTTAATTCGATGAACAGCCTTGAGATATTCGACTATTTCTTAAAGCTTGCCGAGGAAAACGGAATCAAGGTCATTGTCGATATCCACTGCGCTGAAACAAATGCTTCGGGACATACCGTTAACCTCTGGTTTACCGAAAAGGTTTCGACAAACGAATATTATGCTGCTCTTGAATGGATGGCTGACAGGTACAAGGACAACGATACGATAATCGGCTTCGACCTCAAAAACGAACCTCACGGAAAGCCGAACGAGGGCAGCGCAGCTGCGAAGTGGGACAACTCAAAGGACAAGAACAACTGGAAGTATGTTGCGGAAACGGCAGCTAAAAAGGTTCTTGCAAAGAATCCGAACGTGCTTATTCTTGTTGAGGGTACCGAGACCTATCCGAAGAAAAAGGGCAATTACAGCTCTCAGAACAATGACGATTACTATTTCAACTGGTGGGGCGGAAATTTAAGAGCGGTTAAGGATTATCCTATCGACTTGGGAGAGTATCAGGACAAGCTCGTTTATTCGCCGCACGATTACGGTCCGACCGTTTATCAGCAGCCTTGGTTTGAGGGTGATTACGACTACAATTCGCTTATGAAGGACTGCTGGAAGGACAACTGGTTCTACATCTACGAAGACGATATTGCTCCGCTGCTTATTGGCGAATGGGGCGGATTTATGACCGAGCCTAATCTCACATGGATGACGCACATGAGAACGCTTATCTCGAAATATCATCTGCACCACACGTTCTGGTGCTTCAACGCAAATTCGGGCGACACGGGCGGACTTGTGCTTGACGATTTCAAGACATGGGACGACGAAAAGTATAATTTTGTCAAGAAGGTTCTTTGGCAGGAAGATGGAAAATTTGTCGGACTCGACCACGAGATACCGCTCGGAAAAAACGGTATCACGCTCAAAAAAGCAAAGGGACTCTGATAAATTATCGGCATAAACACAATACGACCGGGCATTTTCGCTCGGTCGTGTTTTTTTCATATTGAGGAAAGCTGCGGCGTTTTCACCGACAGACCGCCGTTTTCACAGCAGAGGGTAAACTCCTTTGCGCCCTTTAAAACATGATCGCTTATCGGGTTTTCGGCATAGCGTCTTATTATCCGTCTTATCTCTCTCGCCTGAATTTCCGAACCGTTTTTCATGCACAGCTCGGCGGCGGCAGCGCAGCATTCCTTATCGAAGGTCAGCTTGCAGCCGATAGCTTCAAGCCTTGATTTTAAACCCATAAGCTCTTTTTCCGCCGCCTGCTCGAGTGCCTGCTTATCGAGCGGCTCGAAGAAAATTATCTCGTCAATTCTTCCGATAAGCTCGGGCGACAACAGCTTTTTCAGTTCCGACATACCTGCCTTTTCAGCTTCATCGGCGCATTTTTCACCGAAGCCCAACTGTTTTGCGCTGTCAAGCTGCTTTACTCCGGCATTTGTCGTCATTATGATAAACGTGTTTGCAAAACTTACCTTTCTGCCCATCGAGTCGGTAAGGCAGCCGTCCTCAAGTATCTGCAAAAGCAGATTGAAAATATCGGGGTGCGCTTTTTCTATCTCGTCGAAAAGCACGACAGAATAAGGTCTGCGCCTTACCTGCTCGGTCAGCTTTCCGCCCTCCTCGTAACCGACATAGCCTGCCGGCGCACCGATAAGTCCCGAAACCGTGTGACGCTCCATATATTCCGACATATCGAGCTTGATAAGCGAATCCTTGCGCAGAAAAAGCTGCTTTGCGAGCGTTTTGGCAAGAAGCGTTTTTCCGACTCCGCTTTTTCCCATAAAGACAAAGCTTCCTGCCGGTCGGCTGCCCGAGGATATGCCGAGCCTTAATCTTCTCACCGCCGCACAGACCTGACCGACCGCCTTTTTCTGACCGAAAACCTCCTTTTCAAGCTCCTCCTCAAGATGAGCGAGCCGTTCGTTTTCGTCCTGCGAAAGTGCGCCGCAGGGTATTCCCGTTCGCCTTGAAGTAACCTCGCAAAGCGCCTTTGCCGTGAGCCTTCCCTCTCTGCGCTTGGCGGAGACTGCGACCGCTCCGAGATAATCCTCACGGCTTATCCTGCCCGAAACGTAATCGTCAAAAGCCGAATCGGCTTTGTCTTTCGTTCTGCGGCGTTCGTCATAGCCGCCCGTTGCGGCAGCCGCACACGCTTCATCGAGCAAGTCTATCGCTTTGTCGGGGAAATGAAAATCGTTGATATAACGTCCTGCGAGCCTTACCGCAAGCTTTATCTCGCTGTCGGGGATCTCGATATTATGGTGAGCGGAATATCTGTCACGCAGTCCGAAAAGAATGCGTTCGGTTTCCTCGGCGGAAGGCTCTTCGACATTCACACGCTGAAAACGCCTGTCAACTGCGCTGTCCTTTTCGATCGTTTTGCGGTATTCATCATAGGTCGTAGCGCCGATGATTTTCAGCTGACCCCTTGCAAGCGAGGGCTTTAAAATGTTCGCAGCGTCGATAGCGCCTTCCGCCGCACCTGCGCCCATGATGTTGTGAAGCTCGTCAATAAAAAGTATAACGTTTCCTGCGCCCGCCGCTTCTTCGATACAGCCTTTAAGCCTTTCCTCAAAATCGCCACGATATTTTGCACCTGCAAGCAGATCTGTCATATCAAGCTCGAAAATGCGCCTGCCCTCAAGCTGTGCCGGAACGCCGCCCATCATTATTTTATATGCAAGACCCTCGGCGATAGCGGTTTTTCCCACGCCTGCCTCTCCGACAAGACAGGGATTGTTTTTCCGTCTTCGGCAGAGTATCTCTATCGTCTGCCTTATCTCCTCTTCCCTGCCGATAAGCGGATCGAAACCCATGCAGGCGGTTTTCGAGGTAAGCTCACGTCCGAACTGTTCGAGCTTTTTAAGCCGCACCTTCGGCTCGCCGCACTCCGCTATAAGCTCGCTTCCGCCCACGCAGTCGGAATACATTTTATTAAGATTGACGCCCATGCTTTTTAGCATTTTAACGGCGCAGCATTTATTCTGCCTTAGGATAAGCGCAAGGATAAATTCCGTTCCGCAGGGCTGTGTATTAAAGCTATTCGCAAGATTTACTGCGCCGCTCAGTATCGTAAGACAGGAGGGTGTTAAGTCGTTTTCGCTGAGCCTGCACGGCGTTCCCCGTCCGACAAAATATTCCAAGCGTTCTTCTGTTTTTCTAAGCGTGATACCGTGCTTTTTGAGTATCTGCGCAGCGGTGCAGCCGTACATTCTCGTCATTGAAAGCAAAAGATGCTCGCTTCCCACATAAGTATGCCCCCATGCTCCCGCACATTCCGCCGCAAGCGTTATGACCTCCTTGCCCTTTGCCGTAAATGCCGACATATCATAGCTTCCCATAAAAGCACTCTCCTTTTTATCGCTTTTGCGGCAAACAAGTCTGCCGCAGGTTCTCAGCTAAATGATTGACAATACATTTTTATCCTATGCAGCGGACAAAATCTTTTATTCTTTTAAATAAAATAAAATAGAAAACTCGTATGGATTTATAAAATATTTTTATTGACAAACCGTTAACATAGTGCTATAATAGGTTTATAAAAATATACATAAAAAGGGGATAATTTTATGAAGTTTAAGAAAACCATCCGTTCGGCTGTAAGCTGTGCGGCGGCTGCGGCTTTATCGGTAAGCATTATGTCCGCTTCGGCTTCGGCTTTTGAGCCTTCGGTCATTACCGACTGCGAGGGCTATTCGGGAAAATTACAGTTTACTCCCGGAGAAAGACTTAACGAAAAGCTCGGCGTGCTGCTTAAAGAGACCGATATCGACCTTTCGCTCAATACCGTTGAGGGCGGAAAGGAAATAATGAGCGGCATCGACTTCGGCGGCGAGCGTCTTGCTTCGCTGAACGCTTTTTACGACGAAGAAACGGGTTATATCTATGTTCAGATACCGGAGCTTTCGGAGGATTACCTCTATTTTGACCCTCAGGAAATGATCGACGAGGAGGAATCTGAGGAGGCTGAGGAGTTTTTAAGCCTTGGCGCACCGATTATCGGCGGTTACGACCTTAACACAATTGCGGAAGCAGTTAACTCCTACGGCGAAATGATAATTTCACTTCTTGGCGCCGGCGAGATCTCGACCGCTTCTTCTACGGTTGCAGGCGAAACGGAATATACATTCGACACGGTAACATACGAGCTTACCTATCCGCAGCTTACGGAATTTGCAAAGACTCTTGCAGACGCTGCGGAGGAGGACGATACTATCTGGGAGCTTGCGGATATGTTCGCATATGAGTCGCCGTCCGACATGATCTACAGCTTTTTCTCGGCATGGCCGGAAGAAGATTTTGAGGAGGCATATGGTGAGAGCGCAGACGAGGACATTACAGAGGTAACGCTTTATTTCCTTGACGGCAAGGCTTCGGGCATCTCTTCGTCATACTTAGGTATGGAAAACATGGTTCTTTCCGTTTTTGATGAAAAATCGGTTGAGTTTTTCGACACGACAATTTCCACATTCGACGAGGACGATTATTTCACTTCAGTAAAGACCTTCAGCTATTACGAAAACGAGGACGGCTCGGCAAGCGGTTCGTTAAGGGTGATCTCCGAAACTCCCGAAGAAAGCTCAGGAATTACCGCTCAGTTTGAGAATGTTGTTATCGACGACGAGCAGATAAAGGGCAGCGCAGTTATTGAAAACACGCTCAGCGAGCTGCCGCAGGTTTACACCGTTGAAGCCGACATAAATGCAGAAAGCCAGTATCTTTCCGTAATTGCAAACGAAGAGGACGAGCTTCTTTTCTCGCTCGTTTTCAATGGCGCAGCTGTCGAGGCAAAGCCTGCAAGCCTTTCGGTCGATATGGCTTACAATCTTCTCGATGAAGATGAAATGAGCATTTATCTTAATAATTCCGACTCGGTACAGTTTTTGGCTCACGCCGAAGAGGTTCTCGGAAAAGAGCTTTTCGATATGATAATGAGCATGATAGACCTGCCCGAGCCTGATCCTGATTCTGAGCCTGACGATCCCGTACCCTCAAATCCGATCGTAGATTCTTCGGAAGTAGACAAGAATGGTTCAGACTCATCTTCTTCGTCAGCCGCTTCAACGTCAACGACCACTGCAACTACCGCAGCGACCACTAACGACCCCTCGCCCGAAACGGGTACAACGCTCAGCGTTGGCGTTATCGTTGCAGTTATCCTTGTTCTCGGCGTGGCAGTAACAAGAAAGAAAAAGTAACTTAAACTATCGCAAAAAATATACGGCACCGATCTTTATGACCGGTGCTGATTTTTTTACTGTTTTTTTCCGAAGCCGAGCGTTATCTCAAACTGAGTTTCAAGCGAGTTCTGCTTGTCGGCTTCCTTTGCATATTTGCTCACAAGCGCCGAAGATTTCTCGACCGACTGGAGAGTTCCCGCTCCTGCGACGCAGCCGCCCGGACAAGCCATGCCCTCGAGCAGATAGCCGTTATATTTGCCTGCCTTTGCAAGCGTGAGCATTTTTCTGCAATCACGCAGACCCTGCGCCGAAGCGACCTTTATTTCACGTTCGGGGTCAAGTTCGTGGATAACGTCGGCAACAGCCTTTGCTACTCCTCCCGAGACCGCAAAATTTCTGCCGTCGCCCGTGCCATCGTTAAGCGGAACATATTCGTCCTCGGTTATGTCGTTAAAATCAACGCCCTTCGCCTCGAACATTCCCATAAGCTCCTCAAAGGTAAGCACGAAATCGACGTCGCTTCTTATTGATTTTCTCGAAGCCTCAAGCTTTTTCGCCGCACACGGACCGATGAACGCAATAAACGAATCGGGGTGCTTTTGCTTGACCATTCTTGCGGTAAGCACCATCGGCGTTAACGCCATCGAGATATTCTGTGCGATAGTCGGGAAAAGCTTTTTCGCCATTACCGACCATGCGGGGCAGCAGGAAGTCGCCATAAACGCCTGATGCTCGGGGACTTCTCGCATGAAGTCCTTCGCTTCCTCGATAGCGCAGAGGTCGGCGCCGACCGCAACTTCAACAACGCTGTCAAAGCCGAGCCTTTTCATAGCGGCGGTGAGCTTTTCGGGAGTCGCATCAGGTCCGAACTGTCCGATAAACGAGGGCGCAACTACGGCGATAACCTTTTTACCCGTTTTCATAGCGTGGATAAGCTGGAAGATCTGACCCTTATCGACGATCGCGCCGAACGGACAGTTTACAAGGCACATTCCGCAGGAAACGCACTTTTCGTAGTCGATTATCGCCCTTCCCATTTCGTCGGATTTGATAGCGTCCATTCCGCAGGCGTTCTGACAGGGGCGGACGGTTTTTGTGATAGCGTTATACGGGCAGTTATCAACGCACTTTCCGCACTTTACGCATTTTGACTGATCTATTACAGATTTTCTGTGGATAATGTCGATAGCCTTTCTCGGGCAGACCTCCTTGCAGGGGTGCGCAAGACAGCCCTGACAGCAGTCGGTAACGTGATAATGCGTTTCGGGACAGGCGTTGCAGGCAAACTTTATTATGTTGATAAGTGGCGGATCGTAATATTTTTCGGCAATTGCTGTTTCCTCGATTCCGTCGGAAACTGAGTTATGCTCGTCTATCGGTCGGAGCGGAAGACCTATCGCAAGCCTTAATCTCTCCTCAACGATAGCCCTCTCTAAAAATATCGAATCGAGATAGACCGCCTCGCTTCCGGGAACGATTTTATACGGCAGGTCGGCAATTCTCGAATAATCTCCGCCCTCATACGCAAGCTTTGCAACCTCGGTAAACACCTTTCTTCTCGTGTCGGTGACCGAGGAGTAAATTCCTCTCATTTTCATAAAGATCTCTCCTTACGGTTTAAAGCCTTAAAGACTGCTTCTTTTTCCTATAATAATTTTATACTATTTTTCATAAATCGTCAAGGGCTAAAATGTTAATTTCAAAATAACGATGAGAATTACTTTTTCTTATAGGAAAAGCGGCGATAAAAAGAAAATATTATCCTATAAATGAATATATTATATAAAATATCCCCAAAATAATGCATAAAAAAGCCCTCATTTGTCAATATACCGCCAAATTTTTTCATAAACTGTTTTTTGAGCCTTTTTTATCTTGACAAATTAAGCCAAAACAGTTATAATAATCATAGGAAAATATTTCAGCTATTCTGTAAAAGGTTTACACTATACAAATTCATGAAAGGACCCGCCGAAAAATGAGCAAACAGATTTTCAATGACTATTCAGCATTACTTTTCAAGTTCTATCCTGTTTTAAGACAGACTATGTACAAGGCGTTTGATATGCAGCCGCAGAAGATAACAAGAACGCAGCAGATAATCCTTGTAACGCTTTCAGACATGGGAATGTCAAGTATGACGAAGCTTGCAAGGTCGATAAATACAAGCAACGAACAAGCAACAAGAGCGGTTTCGCAGCTTGTTCAGATGGGCTTTGTAAAACGTGAACAGAACGAAGTCAACAGGCGTGTGATAAACATTTCGCTTACTGAGCTTTCAAATGAATACCTTAAAAACGTTATGGATTCGGCAGCGGATATCATGTCGCAGCACTATAACGATTTTACAAATGAAGAGCTTGAAACTCTTCGCAAAGCCGTTGACCTTACGGCGCGTCTTGTCGGCGAGAACAAATAATTCATACAAAATAAGAAAGAGTGCGAAGCTTTATGCCACGCACTCTTTTTTTATCTGCAAATTTTACAGCTGTTCCTGCCACAAAGCGTTGACGGCGTCGCTCGGCATTCTCCAGTCGCCCCTCGGCGAAAGAGTAACCGAACCTATCTTTGCGCCGTCGGGCAGACAGGAACGCTTGAACTGCTGCGAGAAAAATCTGCGGTAGAAGGTTTTGAGCCAGTGGGTGATGACCTCCTCGCTGTAATCGTCCCCGAAAGCATAAAGCGCAAGCCTTTTCACCTTTTTCGGCTCGCAGCCCCAGCGTATCGCATGGTAGAGGAAGAAATCGTGCAGCTCGTAAGGTCCTACCAAGTCCTCCGTTTTCTGAGTTATCTCAGTTGCGCTCTCGTCAGTCGGGAGAAGCTCGGGGGAAACGGGGGTGTCGTAAATGTCGTTGAGCACCTTTTCAAGCGGCTCGTAACCGCAGGTATCGGCGTAATACTTCACGATATGCCGCACAAGCGTTTTCGGAACGGAAGCGTTCACGCCGTACATCGACATATGGTCGCCGTTATAGGTAGCCCAGCCGAGCGCAAGCTCCGAAAGGTCGCCCGTGCCGACGACAAGACCGCCCACCTGATTTGCGATATTCATAAGCACCTTCGTGCGCTCTCTCGCCTGACCGTTTTCAAACACGACGTTGTGGTTATTAAAATCGTGACCTATATCCTCAAAATGCTGTAAAACGGATTTTGAAATGTCGACCTCACGGAAGGTAACGCCGAGCGCATTGCAGAGTATCTCCGCATTTGAGCGTGTGCGCTTTGTCGTGCCGAAGCAGGGCATTGTTACTGCGACAATATCCGTATGCGGACGTTTCAGCAGATCCATAGCCTCGACGCAGACTAGCAGCGCAAGCGTCGAATCAAGTCCGCCCGAAATTCCGATAACGACAGTCTGCGAATGGGTGTGGGAAATGCGCTTCATAAGACCGTGCGACTGCATCTGCAAAATAAGGTGACAGCGTTCGTTTCTTTCCGACCTGTCCGACGGGATAAACGGGGTCTTTGAGATATATCTCGTAAGCCCGGTCTGCTCAGAGCCTATATCGAAATCGAAACTGAAGGTCGGGATATTGTCCTTTCCGTTTAGCTCCTCGTTTTCGTAATAGGGCGCATTTTCGGGATAGGTCGAGATCTTTCTTCTCTCAAAAGCAAGCCTTTTAACGTCTATCTCCGAAACGGTCATACCGTTTTCAAACAGCCTGCTTTCCGAAAGGATAGCGCCGTTTTCGGCTATGATATTATGACCCGAGAAAACGAGATCCTGCGTGGACTCTCCGTCGCCTGCCGAGCAGTAGATATAGCCTGCGACAAGCCTTGCCGACTGGTTTGAAACGAGCTGACGGCGGTACTGTTCCTTTCCGATGACCTCGTTAGAGGCGGAAAGATTGCAGATTATGTCTGCGCCCGCCCTCGCAAGATGATTTGAAACGGGGTCTGCTACCCAGAGATCCTCGCAGATCTCAAAACCGACGGTAAGCGGAAGGTCGTCCGACAGCTTTACAAGTCCCTGACCAAGCTCGACAAAATGACGTTCGCCGTCGTTAAAAAGCGTGGTAAGGTCTAAAAGCTCATAGCCGCTCTTATAGGGTGCGAAATGTCTTGCCTCGTAAAATTCGTTGTAATTCGGCAGATGAGTTTTCGGCACGAAAAGCTTTATATCGCCCTGCGCCAGCACCGCCGCACAGTTATAAAGCTTGCCCTTCGCCTTAACGGGCAGACCGACGGCGATAAGCATTTTTAGATTCGCCGTTTTCTTTGCAATTTCAACGCAGGCTTTCATAGCGCCGTCAAGCAGAGTATCCTGATAGAAAAGATCCTGACAGGTATAGCCCGTAATGCAAAGCTCAGGAAAAACGCATATTTTAACGCCCTTCCCTGCGGCTGACTCCGCCATTTCAAGTATGCGCTCTGTATTGTAACCGCAGTCTGCGACCCGAATTTCGGGCGTGCAGGCGGCGACCTTTATAAAACCGTCCTTCATAATAAACACTTCCGTTCAATGAGATCTATATGCTATTATTGTACCACATTTTATAAAAAAATGCAAGAAAAAAATGCGCCCGTTTTCCAAAGACGCATTTTTAAGGCTTTCAGGTCATCAACCGACCACCATTTCCTCTCTTGAGGCGATGTATTTTATTATCTCGTCAATCGTTTCCTCGTCAGTTTCAAGATAGAAGCTATAGTCTTTTTCCCCCCAGTCTTCGTCATTTACATATCGGTTAATACGCACAGAGCAATCATAATAAACCGAATAGTCCTCAAAAAGACCTTCAATAAGCCTCGACATATCGTGTTCTCTGTTTTTGAAAACTATCTCCTCTATATCTCCGATTATTTCTCTGTCAAGCTCGGTTCGCTCTTTAGCGGTCATATCAGACGAAAGTATGTTGTCGGAATAATAATAATTGCTGATCCAAGGATCATACGTTTCGACATTTGCTTCACCGTTTCGCATTGTGATACAAAGCTCAGAATCTGCCGAATCAAGCTTCGGGATATTTTTATATACTCCGCAGCCGTCGGTCAGATAGCCGATCTCCGCTGTCACGAAGAAGGCGATCAATACCGCCGCATATTTTGCTATCCATTTTACCGCTTCAAAAACAGTTACCTTTGCTCTTGCGGCGATGACCCTTATTACTATCGTGATGATAAACGCCATGACTATACCAAGCCAGAAAACGCTGCTGAATGCTGTCACGATAAGCACCGTGAATGCGCCTATAAGCATAAAGCCCTCAAAGAACCAGCTAAACGCCATCGGACTGCCGACCGATCTTCCGTCACGGCGGCGGTAGATAAATCCCGAAACAGCGATAACACAGATAGATACCGCAATTCCGATAAGCATATTTACGATAAGCGGTGTAAATACGCTTTCGGGGCCTGCATCTCCGAAGAAGTTATCGTTAAGCAGACCGAAAAGCGGAAAATACGACCACGACATTATGATACGAGGAAGCTCGCTTGCGGAAAAATAATCTAATCCGGAAAATCTAAGGAAAATGTTATTATACGTAAAGTAAGGCAGCAGCGAAAGGCAGCCTGTCATGATAACGGTCGTGTAAACGCTCTCGGCGAACGCTCCGCAGCAGCAGCAGCAGAAAACCGAAACTGCGTCGGTAAACAGCGTAAGCTGAAGTATTAGCAGGAAAACATAAACGTAATATCCGCCGAGCGAGCCGCTTATGTCTATACCGTAATCTCTGCCGACCGCCGCAAGCTGCGCAAATGAAATAAGCAGTCCGCCGCCGACGATAAGAAAAAGCGGAACTATCTGAAGCAAAAATATCGAAGTTATCTTTGAAAGAAATCTTTCAGCGGCGCTTGTCGGCATTGCCGTCAGAACGTCGCTTTCACGCTTGTCGTACATATCCCGGAAGATCTTTATGCAAGCAACCGCCCCGATAAGCGTTGAGATTATAAGAAACATCAACGACTCCGACGGTAAATAATACTGAACGGTATCGTTTCCGAAGTCGGTCTTGTAATAGTCGGTGTTGATATAAACACTCGATCTGAAAATTATAAAAACAGCCGAAGCCCCAAGCAGTATCAGGTTAGCAATGAAATATTTCCTGTTGACCCGACACTCCGCAAAGGCTGTTCTGAATATCTTTTTTACAGCCATAATTGTTATCCCCTCCGTTTTCTTAGAAAATCAATAATAACGCAGATAGTTTACATTTTCATAGCTCCCGATCTCCGTAAGCTGAGGACAGCCTCTTAAAAACTCGGAGATCTCCTGAGCCGACTCCTCGCATATGGTTTTGTTAAAACTGATATGCTCGCCGTCGCAGTCAATATCAAGATAAACTTGAATTCGTTCGTTTCCTCTGTTTCTCATAAAACAGTCGTAATAACCCGACAGCGACTTGCCCTCGCCGCTTACTCTGTCAAACACGCCCTGAGCCACGTTTTGAGCGTCACGGGCGGATACGCTGTAATCATAATGGAATATAATGCTATTTGTCATATAGTCGTATTCTTCAAATCCGCTTGCAAAACGAAACTGATCTGCATTGTATATATCACCGTTTCCGATTACTGATACCTCGACAAGATAGCTTTTGTTTTCATCAAGGTTAGGAGCTTTTTTCAGCGTGCCGAAGCCGTCCGTAAGATAGGAGACCGCAAAGACCGCACAGTATCCTGCCGCCACAGCGACAAAGCCTGCCGTCCATTTGAGGAAGTCGGAAAAGCGTACCTTTCCACGCTTTGTAACGATGCGGATTATCATATACGCTACTGCCGAAATTGTCGTCATCACCCAGAAGAGTCCTTCGTTTGTGGAACAAATCAGGCAGAAAACAAGAGTTGACGCCATTATCAGCTCGAATATTCCTCTGAAAACTATCGGGTCACCGACTCCCCTTGCGTCACGCTTTTTATAAAGAAAGCCTGCTAAAATGATAAGCACAGCCGCAACAGCAAGATTGAGCGCAGCCGCAGACAGCAGCTTTAAATAACCGCTTGCTTCGGACAGATCGTAAAAGCCGCCAAGCACGGCAAAGCCTATCGGAATAAGGCTTTTCGTTGAAAGACCCGTTACATAGTCGATGAGGTGTTCTTTTACAAGCTCGGGAAGGAACACAAGATCAAGCATTACAAGTCCCGAAATATAAACGCTTTCGGCAAGCGTTCCGCAGCAGCACACGCAGAACATTGTGACCGACACAAGAAACAGGTCGCATATCATAAGGTATATCAGAAATCCGGCGCACTCGGAAATAACATCAGCCGCATAGGAAAAATTAATGAGCACGGCAAGGACCGATGAAAGCGCCCCGACAATAATAAGCGGAAAAACGTGCATTATCCCGACGGCGAGCAGGTTTGACAGAAACCTTTCCTTTGAGGAAAGCGGCAGCGACATTGAAACGTCCGCCTTCTGTCTGTTATACATCTCGCCGAAAATACTGATACAGATAATAAATCCGCAGACAACCACGCAGCCGAAAAGAAATATCGAAAATTCCGAAAGATCTACAAAAGTCACGCTGTATGCTTCGGCGTCCCCGCCATAGTAAATCGCAGGAGAGGATTTTGTAACCGAAACGCCGAACACAAAGAACAGAGCCGCAGCCGAAAGAAGCAGAGCCGTAATAACGTTCTGCTTTTTGCAGGCTCTTACCTTTGCAAGCGCAGCCGAAAGAATTCTGCTTTTGCCGTTAATCTTCGCTGATAAGTCCGCTGCCATAACCTCTCGCCTCCAGTTCGTAAATAAATATCTCCTCAAGCGTAAGCGGAATTACCTCGAGAATATCGGGGTTTAACTCGCCAAGCTTGTCGGTTATCTCTTTCTCTTCGCCCCTTGCGATAATGTTCGCAACGCTTCCCATAGAGGAATACTGCATAAGGTCGATACCAAGCTGCTCGATCTCCGCACGGGTGACGGGGTTCTGCTTTCTTGCAAGCTGAATTTTCCTAAAGCCGCTTCTTATCTCGTCTATCTCGTCGGCGAAGATAAGCTTGCCCTTATGTATAAGCATCGCCCTGTCGCAAAGCTCGTTTATCTCGGCAATATTGTGCGAGGACACTATAATAGTCGCATTTCTGTCTATCATCTCGTCGACTATCATATTCTTAACGACCTTTCTCATTGCAGGGTCAAGCCCGTCGAACGCCTCGTCGAGCATAAGGTATTCGGTCATGCAGGCAAGTCCGATAATAACGATCGCCTGTCTTTTCATACCCTTTGAAAACTCCGACATACGCTTGTTGAGCGGAAGATTAAGTTTCGCCGAAAGTCTGTCGAAAACCTCGTCGGAAAAATTCTTGTAAAAGCTCCTGTAATATTTTCTCAGTCCGTCGAGCGTGAACGAGCCGTACTGAACCGTTTCATCATTAACAAAGAAAATCTTCTCCTTAGCCGCAGGGTTATCGTAAACCTCCTCGCCGTTTATGGTAATACTTCCCTGCTCGGTCTTATAAACGCCGCACATCATTCTCATAAGCGTCGATTTTCCTGCGCCGTTCGAGCCTAAAAAGCCGTAAACGCAGCCCTCGGGTATCGTAATGGTTATATCGTCGAGCGCTCTGAAGCCTTTTGTGCTTTTAGCGCCCATTTTTGCAGCAAAATCCATCGATACATTTTTTATTTCTATCATATCCTTTTTCCTCCGATCATTCATTCAGCCGTTTTTCTATCTGAAATATTCTGTCAGCAAGCGACTTAGCCTCAACGCCCTGCTTCAAAGCCTCCGTAACTATTCTTTCAAAATCCTCCGTCAGCTTTTTTTCGGCGTGGTCTTTCTTTTCCGAAACAAAGCTTCCTTTTCCCGCAACGGAATAAATTATCCCCTCTCGCTCAAGTATCCCGTAAGCCTTCGCAACGGTGTTGGGATTAAGTCCCAGCTCCTTCGCAAGCGTTCTTGAAGCAGGAAGCCTGTCGTTCGGCGCAAACACGCCCTTTGATATTTCGGCGCAGATACATTTGCATATCTGCTGATATATCGGATCCCTGCTCGTAACATCGATCGATATCAAAAAAATCCTCCTCTCACCTTTATTCTGTCGTCCTTACGTTGTGTTGTTTTGTTGTTTCCTTTCTCTTGCGCATTTTTACAGCTGTATTATATGTACTATATGTACTATCTTCTGTAGTACAATTTTAGTATAACTCCCCTTTTGCGCTTTGTCAACAGTTCGCCATAATATTTGTAGCATTAAACAAATATTGATCCCATTTTCCGTGATTTTCTACAAAGCAGATATGCCGAACGGTTACAATACTGCTTAAAATGTTGACTTAAAGGGCAAAATGTATTATAATTATCTCATGGAAAGGAGAACGACTTCGTTCCGACAAAACGATATTTTTTTAAAGAAAGGAAAAATAAAATGGTTTCGCTGAAGAAAAATAAAAAAGTGCTGCCATTTCTTGCGGCGGTCATATTTGCGGCTATATTTACGCTTTTTCCGATAAAAGCAAGCGCCGAGGCTTACGGAAGCTTTTACATACCCGACGGCGCAGTTCCCGCAGGCTCTGAATTTGATATCACGGTAGAATTTTCCGCTTCCGATACGATAGGCACGGTTCAGGCGGCTATTACATACAATGAAAACTCGCTTCAATTTGTAAGCGGACGGGGCGCTTTCGGCGGCGGCGGAATTGTAAACATAAACGATTTCCCCGACATAGCCTCGGACACTATGACGGTAACTCTTACGTTCAAAGCTCTCAAAGAGGGCAGCTCGCAGATAAACATGACAAACGGCTCGGTCATCACCCCAGACGGAATTAGCCTCAGTAATTCGATTACCGCCTATGCCGAGATAACGGTAGGTCCTGCCGTTTACGGCGACGACAGCAGCTCAGAGGTCAGCGAACCGGACTCCTCGCAAGGCTATGACGACAGCGGCGACTCGCAGACCGACGGACTTATCGCCGTGCTAAAATCGCTCACGATAGAGGTCGGGGAGCTTCAGCCGCCCTTTTCTCCCGGAATTTATAACTACACGGTAAAGGTTCCTCACGACGTCGACGTTTTCGAGCTTGAGGGTGAAACGGGCAGCCTTACCGACACGATATGGTACGAAGGCTCGCTTTATCTTGCCGACGGAAAAAATCAGCGCACGATTACAGTGACCTCCGCCGACGGACTTACCTCAAACACCTACACGATAACGATTTACCGTGATTACGCCGAGGGCGAAGAGCCTGAGGACTATGAGGAGGAATACGAGGAGGAGCTTTCGGAAAACAGTGTCACCGCTGAAAGCAAAGCGAACGAGTCGAACATAAACGACATACGCAAGCCTTCAAAAACCGACGACGGAAAAACGGGAATGGAGGATCTCAGAGATTCGCTCATGCCTGCGCTTTACGTTGCGACAGCCGTTATAATCGTTGCGGTCGTTATACTTATCGTATGGATAAGAAATAAGACCAAGAACAAGCTGAAATAATTAACTGTACAAAAAAATGTACAATTACACCCCTTGCGGAGCAAATTCCGCAAGGGGTTTTTAAGGCAAAAAAAGAAGCCTCACACGGTGTGAGGCGAAAGAAGAAAAAAAGAAAATAAAACTATTTGTGTAGAACAAAAGAAAGGAGACAACAAAACGGATGTTAATATCAAACATTTCTGCTGATTTTCTTAACACCATATTAATTATACACTAAAATACAAATTCCGTCAAGCAGATATTATAATTTAAACGGTTTGTTCACATATTTCGGCATTTTACACAAATTAACCTATCACAATTTTAACACATTAATATCACAGCCTTAAAATTACCTTAAAGAATACGTTATGCACGGATTTACAAGCATATTAACGGTGTTCAGGCTCTTGGAAAGCGCTGAATGGTCATGTTAAAATATTTATATAAGACTTAATATTTTCATATCTCGTCTGCGAGAAAATTATTAAAAATACTTGCGCAAATTGTTTATAAATGTTATAATATGTATAAGCATCTTAATTCAATCGAAGTGGGGTATGCAAATGGAAATTTACACCATGATCACGCTGTTCTTCGCACTTTTGCCGACGATCGTGATAATGTTTCTTGTTCTTATAAACGTAAAGCACAAGACTGAGCCTTTTAAAAAGATAGCCTCTGTTTTCGGGATAAGCGCACTTTCGGTTATCCCGGCGGCGATACTCGAGATGATCGGAATTGTTGTGCTTACTCTTATATTTGTCTTATCTGGCGCAGATATGGAAAATATGCAGCCGCCCGTGTCGGTTTTCTTTTCGCTTACGCAATATCTGCTTATCGTCGGCGTCGCCGAGGAATTGTGCAAGTTTTTTACATTCAAATGGATAATTTTCCACGACAGACAGTTCGACAACACCTACGACGGCGTAATTTACGGCGCAGCTTCGGCTCTCGGCTTTGCGACGCTTGAAAATCTTCTTTACTGCTTCGGAAACGGCGCGTCGCTCCAGATAGCGCTTATGCGTGCCGTGCTGTCTATTCCTATGCACGCTATAACGGGAATTTTCATGGGATATTATTTCGGCATTTCAAAATACTACCGCTACAACAACATAAATCACGGTCAGAAGCCCGAAATTCCTGCGCTTGTCTTCTCGATAATTCTTCACGGTCTTTACGACTTCGTATGCACTCTGCCGTCGCTCTATGAAGACAGCTCCGAGATAAGCGTGCTTTCTACGCTTATGCTTATCGGAATAATGATTTTCATTTACATTCTTATCGGAAGAACGATACACAAGGCGAAAAAGGAAACGCACAATATTTACAACCGCTATTATTACGAACAGCTAAACGGCAATTTTCAGGATATGTTCGGCGGAAAGACAACCTCGCAGCCGAGAATGTTCCTTGGCGTTCCGCTTCCGCAGCGTTACGGGAACAATCCGAATATGTTTAACCCCTATAATCCATATGCGAATAACCCTTATTTCCGACCGAACAACGGTTATCCCAATATGCCGCCGCAGCAAAATCTGAGCTATCGCTACGGCACGCAGCAGCCGTTTAATCCGTATATGAATCCGCAGATGCAAAGCTATCAGAACCGCCCTGCTCCGCAGTATCAAAACGGCGCACCCTATCAGCCCGGATACCGATATCCGCAGCAAAACGGCGGCTATATGCAAAATCCGCAGTATCGACCGAATAATCAGTATCAGCAGAATTTAAATCAGCAGAATACATATCAGCAGCCTGCGCCGCAGCCAAACGCACAGCCAAAGGCGGTTGCCGTCAAGGTTAAAACCTGCTCCTCCTGCGGCGCACCGATAAGCCGAGGCAGTAAGTTTTGCAGCAAATGCGGTCAGCCGATAGAATAGCAAAAAACGGGTATCGCTTTTTCAAGCGACGCCCGTTTTATTATGTCTGTTTTTATCAAACGGAAAAAATTACCCAAAGACCCTTTTCGGCGGCAAATTTCCAGAAAGGAATACTATCCTCAAGATATTCGAGCATATACTCAAGATCCGCCTTGCTCTTATCCCCGTATTCCTCGGGGTCTATCTTATCATAGCCTTTTTTAATTTCCTTTTCGGACAAAGCCGAAAGACCCTCGTAAACCGCCTTTACCTCGCCGGGATCTTTTACGGTTATGATATGGTCTGTGTAATTTACTCCGTCGAAATAAAGAACCTCTCCGCCGAGAATTGCCATTCCGAGCGGCTGGTCTGTACAATCGAAGCAGAGCGTTCCGTCGGTAAGCGCACGGTGCATTGCGTCCCATGCCGTGTCAAGCTCGGCTGTGCGTTCGGGATAGTCCTCAAAATAAAGCTCTTCAATTTCCTCGGAAATATACTCAGGACGCCCCTCGGTCTTTATGCTCCTCAGCTTATTTACAACAGGCTCGTCGACCGCAAAAAGTACGCCTATGCCCTCCACCGGAAATTACACCAGCTTTCTCTTGTCGATAACTCTAACAGCCTTACCCTCAGATCTCGGGATCGACTTAGGCTCAACGACCGTGATCTTTGCTCTTATTCCAAGAATCGAATGGATATCCGTACCGATCTTCTTTTCGAGGTCTGCAACGGTCTTTATCTTGTCGTTAAACATATCCTCGCTGCTCTCGACCTTTATCTCAAATGTGTCGGTGTTGTTTACTCTGTCGACAACTATCTGATAGTTGGGAGTTGCGTTCGACATTTTGAGAAGTACGGTCTCGATCTGCGACGGGAACACGTTAACGCCCTTGATGATAAGCATATCGTCGCTTCTTCCCATCGGCTTTGACATTTTGATAAGCGTTCTGCCGCAGGAGCATTTTTCTCTTGAAAGTACGCAGATATCTCTTGTTCTGTATCTGAGAAGCGGGAAAGCTTCCTTTGTGATGCTTGTGAAAACAAGCTCGCCCTTTGAGCCTTCGGGAAGAACCTCGCCCGTGTCGGGGTCGATTATCTCGGCGATGAAGTGATCCTCGTTGATGTGCATTCCCGTCTGCTCCTCGCACTCAAACGACACACCCGGACCGCTCGTTTCGGTAAGACCATAAATGTCATAAGCCTTGATTCCGAGCGACTTTTCGATCTCTCTGCGCATTTCCTCAGTCCATGGCTCTGCGCCGAAGATACCTGCTTTAAGCTTGAGGTCGTCGGGAGAAATTCCCATTTCCTTAACCGTTTCGCCTATGTAAGCGGCATATGACGGCGTACAGCAAAGTATAGTAGTGTCAAGATCCTGCATGAACTGTATCTGTCTTTCGGTATTTCCCGACGACATAGGCAGTGTAAGACAGCCGACCTTGTGCGAACCGCCGTTAAGTCCGGGGCCGCCCGTGAACAGACCGTAGCCGTAAGCGACCTGACAAACGTCCTCGTTTGTTCCGCCTGCCGCAACGATAGCTCTTGCACAGCAGTTTTCCCAGAGGTCAACGTCGTTCTGTGTATAGAACGCAACGACTCTTTTGCCCGTTGTTCCGCTTGTCGACTGGATTCTTACGCACTCTGAAAGCGGCTTTGCAAGAAGTCCGTAAGGATATGCGTCACGCAGGTCAGCCTTAGTAAGAAAAGGCAGCTTGTGAAGGTCGTCGGTCGACTTTATATCGTCCGGCGTAACACCCTTTTCGTCCATTAACTTCTTATAGTAAGGCACATTCTCGTAAACGTGCTTGACCTGAGCGACAAGACGCTCGTCCTGAAGCTTTTTCATGTCCTCACGGGACATGGTTTCGATTTCTTTGTTCCAATAACGTTTTTCATTTGCCATTGGTCTCAACCTCCGTTTTAAATATATTTTATTCGATACCGAACATGGTTTCAAGTAATTTCCTGCCTGTATTTGTTCTGAAGATCTTCTTTTCAGCCGACTTTACCGCCTGCTCCGACAGACTGTCCTCATATGCATTCACAAGGAAATTCGCCTCGAGCAGTATCTGCCAGTCTGCGCCGTCCACGCCCTCGTAGGTGTGATGGTGCGCTACAAGAAAACAGACTCGCTCGACGGTCTTTTTGTCAAATCCGACCTCCTCAAGCATTTTACGAGCAGGCTCTGCGCCAAGCTGCTCCTGAAGCTTTCCGCCGCAGTGACCTTTGCCGTATTTTTCCTCGGCGGGCTTTATCCCTATATCGTGAACAACGGCAGCCGTTTCAAGCAGATACATAGTTTCTAAGTCAAGCCCTTCGCCTAAGCCTATAAGCGAAGCAAATTCACCGACCTTGACAAAATGCTGTATACGCTTCGGGTCGCCCGAAAAATAGTCGATCATACGAAGCTTAAGCTTAAAGATCCTGTCTTCCATAAGGCTTCACCGCCTCTCTTTTTAAGCCTCTCTTCCGAGAGCGAACGCTTTTTTGTTAAGCTCTAAAAACTTCGGCGGAACGCACTGTTCAAGAGCCGTCTGCCAGACGCTTTCTTCAAACGGCAGTTTCTTTGAAACGACGCCCATAAGCACGACGTTCGCAGCCTTTGAAGTTCCTGCCTGCTCTGCAAGCGCAAGTGCGTCGACAGCCGTTACCTCTACGCCGAGCGATGATATTTTGCTGATTATCTCATCAGGATAAACCGCCTTTCCCGTGATGACTGGCATCGGGTCGAGCCGCTGGTCTGATGTGATGAGCTTTCCGCCCTTTTTGAGATAAGGCAGCCATCTTGCAGATTCAAGCTGTTCAAAGCTTATGATAACGTCCGCCTCGCCCTTTTCAACAACGGGCGAATAGACCTTTTCGCCGTATTTTACATATGTAACTACCGAGCCGCCTCGCTGGCTCATTCCGTGTACCTCGGACACCTTTACGTCAAAGCCCTGCGACATAAAAACGTTTCCGAGTATCCTCGACGCAAGCAGAGTTCCCTGTCCGCCCACGCCGACTATCATGATAGACTTTGTTTCCATATCTGTGATTATTCCTTTCAATAATGCTATATGTACATTTTTCTGTACAGTTTGAGCATATGTTTTATGTACGTTTTTTTGTACAGATATATCATTCAATAGCGTTAAGCCTGCAAAGCTCTCTGCAAATTCCGCAGCCTGCGCACTGTGTATGATCGATAACGCACTTTTTGTCGTGTATCGAGATAGCAGGACAGCCGATCTTTAAGCACTGTTTGCAGCCGACGCACTTATCGGTGTTTACCTTAAGCGGCGGATCATGCTTTACATATTTTAACAGCGCACACGGACGGCGTGAGATTATAACGCTCGGTTCGTCCTTTTCAAGCTCCTCGGCGATAACTCTCTTCGTTTGAGCCATGTTGTAAGGATCAACGACTCTTACGCTCTTGATTCCTATCGCACGGCAAAGCTCCTCCAAGTTTACCGCTGCCGCAGGGTCGCCCTTTAAGTTCTTGCCCGTCGTGGGGTTCTGCTGATGACCGGTCATACCTGTGATAGAGTTATCAAGAATGATAACGGTCGAATTTGTTGAATTGTATGCGATATTGACAAGACCCGTCATACCGCTGTGCATGAATGTCGAATCGCCTATAACCGCAACGCTCTTCTTTTCGGCTTCCCTGCCGAGCGACTTGTTGTAGCCGTGAAGTGCGCTTACAGACGCACCCATGCAGATAGTCGTGTCCATAGCCGAAAGCGGCGCTGTTGCACCGAGCGTATAGCAGCCGATGTCGCCCGAAACGAACACGCCGAGCGTTGAGAGAGCGTAGAACAGACCTCTGTGAGGACAGCCTGCGCACATAACGGGCGGACGAACGGGAACGTCCTCGCCGAACGACATTGCCTCAGCGGTTTCGCCGAGCAGCTTTTCTCTTACAACAGCCTGAGAAATCTCGCCCTCCCAGCCGAAAAGCTCCTTGCCGACAACATGAACACCGTTCTTTTTGCAGTGAGCCTCGATTATATCGTCAAGCTCCTCGATAACGTAAACCTTATCGAACTTTGCGGCGAAATCCTTGATTATCTCAACGGGCAGCGGATTAACGATACCGAGTTTAAGATAAGAAGCCTTGTCGCCGAGAGCCTCTTTTGCATAAAGATAACAGTCGCCCGAGGTTATTACGCCGATAGCCGTATCGTTGTATTCGACTCTGTTAAGCGGCGAGGTTTCCGAAAATTCAGCCGCCGCTCTAAGCTTCGCTTCAACGACCGTGTGTCTTTTTCTCGCAAATCCGGGCATCATAACGTATTTTGAAGGATCTTTTACATAAGCCTTCGTTTCATAAGCTTCTCTTTCGCAAAGCTCGACAGCCGACTGAGAATGAGCAATTCTTGTCGACATACGCACGATAACGGGTGTATCAAACTTTTCCGAAAGCTCGAAAGCCGCCTTTGTAAAATCCTTACATTCCTGAGAATCGGAAGGCTCGAGCATCATGACCTTTGAAGCGATCGCATGATGACGGGAGTCCTGTTCGTTCTGCGAGGAGTGCATTCCGGGGTCGTCGGCAACGCATATGACCATACCGCCGTTAACGCCCGTATAGCCTGCCGTGTAAAGCGGGTCGGCGGCAACGTTAAGACCGACGTGCTTCATTCCGCAGAAGCTTCTCTTTCCTGCAATCGACGCACCGAGTGCAGCCTCCATAGCGACCTTTTCGTTAGGCGCCCATTCGGCGTACAGCTCGTCATATTTTGCGGCAAATTCAGTTACCTCCGTCGAGGGCGTTCCGGGATAGGAAGAAACAAACTCACAGCCTGCCTCGTAAAGTCCCCGAGCGAAAGCCTCATTGCCAAGCATTAATTTTTTCACTGAAATAACATTCCCTTCAATATGGTATCAAATTTTTTCTGTAGCAAATTTTATTATACCATATTATTAAACAAAATGCAAGAAGCTTTTGCATTTTATACACTCTTCACATACTTTCAGCTCAGATTTGGTCAATTTATACAAGTGGTTAATCTTTTGTGCAAAAACTGTCTGACTGTATCACGCTTTCATAAATAATGTGATAATTATGTGAAAATAAATATAACAAGCCTGTAAACAGCACCGTAAACACAGCAAAATATACAATATTATTTCAAAAACATTGACACAAATGCGCTTTTATGATATAATTATCTGTGTTTATAACAAGTCAAAAACAGACAACAAATAAAGGAAAACAAAATGACACAGATAAAATTAGATTCAAGGCTGAAAAAGAAAACGCTCTACGTTTCTTTATTCCGCACAAATTCTTTTTTCTCAAATATTATCGCACTGTTTACAAGAACCGATTTTACTCACGCATCTATCGGCTTCGACCCTCAGTGCAAGTGCCTTTACAGCTTTGCGAGAATTTACACAAGGCTTCCGATACCCGCAGGATTTGTTAAGGAAAGCGCAGACACGGGGCTTTTAAGCCTTTCGCCGAACGTTCCCGTAGCGGTTTACCGTGTTAACGTGACCGAACAGGCGTACGAGGATATTTGCGCCGAGCTTCAGAATATGTATCTGAACAAGAAAAAATATACATATAATTATTTAGGACCTATCTGCTGCTTTTTCGGCATACCCCTGCGAATGAAGAACAAATATTTCTGCTCGCAGTTTGTTGCGGAAATGCTTGAAAAGCACAATGTTGTTAAGCTCAGAAAGCCTGCCACGCTTTATCATCCCCGTGATTTTGCAAAGCTTGAAGGGCTTGAGCTTATCTTCAAGGGAAAGCTTTCCGACCTGAGCGTTAACCCCGAGATCCCTGCCGAAAACGTTAAGATCGCAAGGTGAGCCGCACTAAAAAAAGCATATACAGTAAAGACCCGAGCTTTTCGCCCGGGTCTTTTTTTAGCTGTCATATTCTGCGATATAGGGAAGATTTCTGTAAGCCTCGCCACAGTCAAGTCCATAACCGACAACAAAATGATCGGGTATCTCAAACAGCGAAATATCCGCCGAAAAGTCAACGACACGCCTTTCGGGCTTGTCAAGAAGAGTAACGACCTTCAGCGAAAGCGGATTTCTTTCGAGCAGCTTTTTCGTTATCAACGAAAGCGTTCTTCCCGTGTCGATTATATCCTCGGCAATAACGACGTGATATTTGCTTATATCCTGCGTTATATCCATCGTTATCGTGACCTCTCCGCATGAGTCGGTGCCGTTGTAATAGCTTTTTGCGCACATAAACGCTATCTCGCACGGAATTGTTACCGCACGGCAAAGGTCGGACATGAACACGAACGAGCCGCTCAGCACGCTTACAAGCAGCAGCGGCTTGCCCTCGTACTCCCTGCTTAAAAGCTCGCCCGTCTGCCTGATCTTTTCTTTTATCTCGTCCTCGGTGATAAGCACACGCTTTATCCTTCCGTTAAATTCGTTTATATCTGTTATCATAGCTGCCTCCGCATAAGATTTAGTCGGCGTATGAGTTATAAAGCTCTTCAAGCTGCGGACGGCACTTTAAAAATTCCTCGCAAAGCTTCGGGTCGAAATGCTCGCCCGAGGAGCTTTCGATTATCTCAAAAGCCCTGTCATAGCTGAAACGTTCCTTGTACACACGCTTGCTTACAAGTGCGTCAAACACGTCCGCAAGAGCCATCACCCTCGCTTCAAAGGGTATCTGCCAGCCTTTAAGCCCCGACGGATAACCCGTGCCGTTGTATTTTTCATGGTGATAATGCGCAATATTTTCAGCGATCTTCTTAAACTGCATATCGTCGGAATTTTTCAAAATTCCCGAAACTATAACAGCTCCCTTTTCGGAATGCTTTTTCATCTGCTCGTATTCCTCGTCGGTAAACTTTCCTGGCTTATTGAGGATAACGTCCGGGATAGCGATTTTTCCGAGGTCGTGCAAAGGCGCAGCCTTTATTATAGCATCCGCCGTTTTATCGTCAAGCTGTCCGAAATGACGGGTAGTTATAAGATGGTCTACAAAAATACGGACAATATCGCTCGTTCGCTTTATATGTCCTCCCGTGTTGTTGTCACGGTTTTCAACGATGCTCGCCATACTTAAAATAATATCGTTCTGTATCTCGCTGAGTCTTGCGGTCTTTTCGTTAACTCTCGTTTCGAGATCCTTATTGTAATTTTCGATAAGCCTTGCATACTTCTGCTCGTCGGTGTCGTCTGCAAGCGTTATGCAGTGAAGCCTCGTTCCGCTCTTGTTTATGAATGTGTGCGAGGCTTTGATAATTCTTCCGTCACGCTCAAAATGAACCGAACCGCCCTCGTCGCCGCCGCTGAGCCAGCTGTTAAGCTGCTTTAAAAAATCGGTGCGGCAGTCGGTTATGCGGCTGTCGATATAAAGCTCGTCAAGCTCAGGAAACCATTCCTTTGCGGCTTCGTCGATACCTGCAAGCCTTCCCTTTTCGCTGAAAACTATAAAGCCGTAATTCTTACTTTCAGCCATCGTAAGCCCTGAAATTCCCGAAACGTCGTAAAGCTTTATGCGCCTTAAAAGAACAAGCACGCCTGCCTGAAGAAAAACAAAGGTAAGCGGTAGCAGGTCGATCTTGAGATGCCCGACACGGCAGTAAACATACACCACGATCTGAGGGATCATTATCGCAATAAGCACGCCGGGCGTAACATAGGATATCTTCTTTCTGCGCCGAAAGGACGTCAGGATAAGCACTGTTGCGGCTATCATCAGCCCCAGCATATTCAGCGGAAAAAGCGCATGAAGCGGACCGTATTCCTTTTCAAGATAGGAAAACTGAGCCGTACGGACAAGCTCTACGTTCTTGTAATAAAGCGGAAGCTTTCCGATGGTAAGCGCACCGACCATTATTATCATTCCCAATACCGAAAACAAAGAGCTGACGACAGGTTTCATCGGCTTTTTGCAAAGGTCGGCAATACAAAGATATGAAAGCAGCGGATAAAAGCTTGCGCCGAGATATATGACCTGATTTGCGGTAATTGCACACGAAAGCCCCTGCGCCGACACAAGCTGCATATAGCCGAAATTCTCTATCGTGATGGCGCAGAACAAAAGCGTATAATAAGACGAGATATGCTTTTTGTAATAAAAGACAAGAAACAAAAGCATCATAAGCGACAGAATAAACGCCGCAGAAAAAAGCATCTTTATCATATACGCTCACTTCCTTTTATAATATACCTAAATTATAGCACATTATTTTACTCTTGTAAAGGGATAAAACGGACGCCGTGTATTTTTCGTCATTTTTCATATACAAAAAGGACTAAGGCGTAAAATCCTTAGTCCTTTATGCCGACTATTATTCTTGTTAAAGCCGTCTTCTGTCGATCTTCTGCGACATCAATCCGTGACGGTTGCAGCACCAGTAAAGCGTTCCGCTTCCACGTATAAAGAAACGTGCCTCGGGGTTCGACTCGGGGTAAAGCCTTATCAGCTCGAGCCTGTCTGCCGCAGCGTATGCGATAAAGGTGATATAATGCTGCTTTGTCATATCATGACTGAGCGTTACATAAAACTCGTCCTCAACGGGCGTCACGCTTATCATGTGCTGCTCGTCGGGCTGTTCGGCTTCGGCGGCGGGGAGGCTTATTCCGCAGCAGCTTACCACTGCGTCGCCTATCGAATGGATAACGTTATTGCATATCGGGCAGATATAAAACTTTGTGCGAAGCATATTTGCCGATATGTTTTTGTTCATTATCCTATTTCCCGTAAAAAGCTCCGTTACCGATATTCCGAGCGAGCGTGCGATAGGCTCGATAAGCGTTATGTCGGGAAAGCCCTTACCCGTTTCCCAGCGTGAGACAGCCTTATCGCTCACGCCGATAAGCTCCGCCAGCCTGCTCTGAGTCATTTTTCTTTCTTCACGCAGCTTTTTTATTGTGCTGCCTGTAACGTATGCGTCCATATTTATTCATCTCCTTTAACAGCATTTTACCACACCTTCGGCTCAAACGCAACCTATGATTCGTAGAGCCGTGCCGTTAAGGAAAACGAATGCAGAAATTATCCCTCAAAGCCGCTTTCAAACATTGCGGAAAGCTCGTCGAGCACCGCCTGTTCGTCTGCGCCGCTGCATTTAAGCTCGATCACGCTGCCCTTTTTAAAGCACGCCGACATTACCTGCATAGGCGACTTTGCCTTTACGGTCTTTCCGTTGCCGCAAAGCGTAACCTCACATTCGGGGTGAGCCTTTACAGCCTTTGCAAGCACGCCTGCCGGGCGCATATGAAGTCCCTCGTCGTTTATCACCGTCACCATCTTTGATACCATGTTTTATCTCTCCTTTTCTTTTAACGGCTTTTATCAGCTGCCCGATACGACGTAACGCTGGAGCGAGCTGCCGAGAGCCGAAAGGGGCATTGTCTGTATCCAGATATGTCCCGGACCTGTAACGCAGGTGTTAAAAAGTCCCTCGCCGCCGAGAAGCGCATTCTTAACGCCGCCCGTGCCCTGAATATCAACCGTGCAGGTAGAGTCCATTGCGGCAAGATAACCCGTATCGATAAGCATCGACTGACCGGGAGCAAGCTCGTATTCAACGATGCTTCCGTCCATTTCTAAAAATACCATTCCGTTTCCTGTAAACTTCTGCATAATGAAGCCCTCGCCGCCGAAAAAGCCTGCACCAAGCTTTTTCTGGAAGAAGATGCTCATCTCGACTCCTGCGGTCGAAGCGAGGTATGCGGATTTCTGCGCAACGATCGAATGTGAAGCGTCGATCGCCATAGGCACGATATTTCCAGGAGCGGACGAAGCGAAAGCTATCTCGCCCGGACCTCCCATCGCCGTATACTTGTTTCTGAAAAGATTTTCGCCCGAAACGGCTCTTGTGAACATTTTGCCGAGTCCGCCGCCTACCGTCTGCATCTGCATATTAGGCGTCATCCACGACATTGCACCCTTCTGACAATCGATAGCTTCTCCTGCGGCAAGCTGACAGATAAGCGCAGGAAACGGCGTTCCTTTGATCTGATAATTCATAAAAATTCAATCCCCTTTTTATTTTTTTGCAAAATGATTTGCCGATAATATTTTAACACACTGATTACAATTTGTCAATTACTTTTGATAAAAATACAATGGAACGCAAAATATCTTGCATATAAAATTATAATGTGTTATACTTAAATAAAGAAAGGAGCGGCTTATCATGGAGAAGTTAAGAAACAAGAAGGTCGCAGATTCGATGACCGAAACGACCAAGCTTTTACAGTATAAGGACATAAACGGGCAGAACCGTCTTTTCGGCGGCAGGCTTATGGAATGGATAGACGAGGTTGCGGCGCTTACGGCGATGAGACACTGCGGCGGTCTTGTCACGACCTGTTCGGTCGACACACTGCGCTTCAAATACGGCGCATATCTCGGCGACGTTATCGTGCTTATCGGCAAAGCGACTTATATTGGAAACACCTCTATGGAGGTCAGGGTCGACACCTATGTTGAGGACATTGAAAGCGGCATCAGACGAATTATCAACCACGCATATCTCACCTGTGTTCACGTCGACGAAAACGGCTGTCCGCTTCCGATAAAATACGGGCTTGAGCTTTCGACCATTTCAGAGCAGATAGAGTGGGAGGGCGGAGTTAAGCGCACGCAAAACCGCAAGAACAGATACAGCGACGGATACTAAAAATAGAGGGCTTGCACTCTGCGGCAGCCCTCAGTTTTTTTTATTCAAATTCAAACCCGTTCGCTCTTGCGCCGTCAATAAAATCTCCGAGTATCTCGGCATTTGTCGAGGAAACCGAATGGAGAAGATAGACCGCACCCTCGTGCGCCGCCGAAATAAGCTTTTGCTTTGACTGTTCGGGATCGGGCTGAGCGGCGGTATCCCAGTCGGCATAGGCATAGCTCCAGAGCATCGTCTTGTAGCCGCATTCCTTCGTGACGGCAAGCGACTGCTCGGAAAATTCGCCCATCGGCGGACGGAAAAGGGTCATTTCATAGCCAAATTCTTCTTTGATATAGTCATGAAGACCGACTATCTCCTCACGGCACTGCTCTGCCGAAAGATCCGGCATTGAATAGTGGCTTACCGAATGATTTCCGACGATATGCCCCTCGTCTATCATTCGCTTTACAAGCTCGGGATTTTTCTCGGCGTAATCGGCAAGAACAAAGAAAACCGCTTTTACCTTTTTCGCTTTAAGCGTATCGAGAATTTTTTCGGTGTAGCCGTTTTCATAGCCCTGGTCGAAGGTGAGGAGCATTTTTTTCTTATCCTCTCTTATCGCCTCGGCGTTGTATTTTCCGTACTGCGAGTTAAAATCGAGCGCACCGGTCGGACGGTTTTTGTCGTCAAGCTGGACGCCCTGACCATACCCGTGCTTTTCGGTCGAAAGCGTATCAGTCTGAACAGGCTCGATCGTCGGCGAAACGTCGTTCGGGGCTTCGCTTCGGCGCTGTGTTAGTGCCCTGTCGGTCGTTGCACCCTCACGGTTCGCCGCACCGCATGAAGCAAGCGTCATACTGAGCGCAAGAGCCGTGCAGAAAGCGGGCAGTTTTTTTCTTATCATTTTGATTTCTCTCCTTTTTAATAAGCTGATATTATTATTTGCAAAACGGCGCAAAATGATAAGATGAAAAATTTTCATCACGATATAAAACAATTTTTCAAAAATTATTGCAATTTAATAAAATATATGTTATAATATATTTTATACAAATTTTTTGAAGGGAAACTTAAAATTATGGACATTTTTAAGGAATTTATCGTAAAAAAGGAACTTACAAAAAACGAGCGTATGTCGAAGTATTTCATAATCGTCGCTTCGGTCGCTCTCGCTTTTACTTTTATTATCCTCTCGTTCCCGACGACCTTTGCGCTGTTCGGAATACTTTTCGGCTGTCTGAGCGTTTATCTCGGATACCAGCTTATTGCAAGAATGTTTATTGAATATGAATACATTCTTACGAACAACGACCTTGACGTCGACAAAATAATCAATCAAAGCTCGAGAAAAAGACTTATCACGCTCTCGCTCAAGAGCGTTACCGAGTGCGGAAAATATGACGAAAGCGTTGAGCTTGACGACAACGAAACGCTCGTTATGGCAAGCGCGAAAAACCCTGAGCTTTGCGACTATTATCTGCGATTCGACCACAAGGAGCACGGAAAGGCTTTCCTGCTCTTCACGCCGAGCACCGAGCTTATGGATCTGATAAAGCCTGCGCTTCCACGCACGGCAAAGGTTAAGCTGTGAGCGTGATATACGGCGTCGGCTGCGATCTTTGCGAGGTCGACAGGATAAAAAGCTCCGCCGAACGTGAACGCTTTCTCGAAAGAGCTTTTTCAAAGGAGGAACGCCTGCGCTTTGACGGCATGAAAAATCCGTTTATGTCGATGGCGGGCGCATGGGCGGCAAAGGAGGCGTTCGCAAAATCGCTCGGAACGGGGGTAAGAGATTTTTCTCTTGACGAGATTACCGTTTCGCATGACGAGCTTGGTGCGCCTTTTTTCAAGATTGAGGGCAACGCTCTCAAAGCGGCGCAGGGGCTAAAATTTCATCTCAGCATATCCCATACAAAAAATTACGCTCAGGCATTTTGCATTGCCTGTCGGGAGGACTAAACGCTATGAAAAGAATTTTATCAGCAAATCAGATGAGAATGGCGGAGGAGGCTTCGGATAAGCTCGGAGTTTCGCTTTGGCAGCTTATGCAGAAAGCAGGTTCGGAACTTGCGAGTGCAGTTTTAAGCGCTGCCGACAAGCTTGGCGCAAAGAGAGTGCTTATTCTCTGCGGCGCAGGAAACAACGGCGGCGACGGACTTGTGTGCGCCGAACACCTTGCCACCGACGAAAAGGACATTGACGACCTTGAGATCATAGTCGGAATGATCGACGGATCTCCGAGAAGCGAGCTTTCACTTATGGCGTATTCTCTTATGCCCGGAGGTGTCACGATAAAACATTCTCCCGATTTTTCCGACCTTTCAGCTGATATTATCGTTGACTGCGTTTACGGAACGGGCTTTCACGGCGAGTTTTCCGACGAGATACGCCGTATTTTTGACGCCGCCGAAAATTCTAAGGCTTACAAGATCGCCTGCGATATGCCGAGCGGTATCGACTGCCGCAAGGGAACGGCTGCAAAGGGTACGCTTCACTGTGATGAAACGGTAACTTTTCATGCCGCAAAATTCGGTATGTGCCTAAAGCCTGCGAGGGAACACTGCGGAAAAGTCACTGTTGCGGACATTGATATTCCCGAAAGGTGGGTATCTCACTGCGATGACGACACCTATATGACGGAGATCAAGGCTGATCTTCTGCGCACGATGATGCCGAAGCGTCCGGAATATTCTCACAAGGGCACGTTCGGAAAGCTTCTTCTTATCTGCGGCAGCGAAAACTACATAGGCGCTGCGGCGATATGCTCGAGAGCGGCGCTTAATACGGGCTGTGGAATGGTAAATCTTGCCGCTCCGAAATCCGTCATAACTTCTATTGCGATACACACTCCCGAATGTATATACACCGCCCTGCCGTCCGACGAGAACGGCTGTATCTCCGAGGCTGCTATTCCTCGATTACTCGAGCTTGCAAAAACTCACGACGCCGTTGTGCTTGGCTGCGGTATCGGACAGACGGAGGATACGGCGAAAATTGTCGAGGCGCTTATAAAAAATGTTGAAAAACCGATGCTTATCGACGCAGACGGAATAAATCAGGTTGCGAAGAATATAGATGTACTGAGGGACAAGTGTTCAGAGATTATTTTGACCCCGCACATCGCAGAAATATCGAGGCTTTTCGGCTGCACGGTCGCAGAGACCATGCTTAACAGATACAACTACTGCCGAGACCTTACGAGAGAATACGGCGTTACGCTGCACTGCAAGGACGCAACCTCGATAACCTGCCGTGACAAACGTATGTATATCACGAACTTCGGCTGCTCGGCGCTTGCCAAGGGCGGTTCGGGGGATATGCTCGCAGGCGTCGCAGGCTCGATGCTTGCGCAGGGAAAAGACCCCGAAGACGCGTGTATGCTTGCGGATTACATTGTCGGAAGTACTGCGGAAATTCTTTGCGAGGACTATTCGCCTGCCGCAATTACGGCGACAGATATAATCAACGCCTTCAAAACGACTCTGAAACAGCTTTGAGAAAAACAATGCCGTCCCGAAAGGGGCGGTTTTTTTATGGGAGGAATTTTTATGAAAAAAGCAATACTGACTATCGCAGCTATCCCGTTTTTTGCATTATGCTCATGTTCAAAGAGCGAGGACAAGAAAATCACCCTGCCCGAAAGCTATTCGGTGAGGGCGACTATAACGCAGCGTGATTTTGAAGCGCAGGCGGACATGAAGCGCAGCAAGGACTGCTGGGAGATAGAGATACTTTCGCCCGAAAGCCTTGAGGGAATGGAGATAACGCTGACCGAGGCGGACTGCCGCATTGAATACCGTGAGCTTGAATATTCGGTCGATCCGGGCGAACTGCCGGAGTTTTCGCCGATAAGGCTTACGGCAAAGGTTCTCGAAAAAACGTCCGCCTCAAAGCCGAACGGCATAATAGGCGGCGAGGATTATTCCGTCAAGCTAAAGGACGGCAAGCCCGTTTCCGCCGAGATCGGTTCGGATATTACCGTTAAATTTGAGAAATTCAAAAAATAAAACCGCACACCTTTAAAAGATGTGCGGTAAATGAAAGCCGTAAAAAATTATGACTTAGCGTTTGCGCCGATCGAGCAAGGAAGAATGTTGTCGTCAGCGTCCTTAAAGGTGATGTCTACAAAGTAGAAATCCTGCTGATTAGGAATGCTCCATCTCATGAATGTGAAGTACTGTGTGGTGTCAACAGCCTCCCAAGGTCCCATAAGACCGGGACGAACGGTAAGCTTGTATGTAGCCCACTCAGAAGTCCACTCGGACTCACCAATCGAGCTGTCGAGCTCCTTCCATGCAAGTGACTCAGGGTCCGTACCGGGCTGTGAAACGAGAGCGCCCATGAAGTTTCCGGGTACGAGAGATTCAACTCCGTCGTCGCCTACGAACACGCCCTCAGCCTTTGTCATTACTTCAACTTCAACAGTGAAGATGTCGTCGAGAACGTCTGTCTGACCCTCGAAAAGCTTGGACATATCGAACTGAACCTTCGGGATCTTCCAGTTACCAATGTCGTTCTGGTCGAGAACCTGGAAACGAAGCATAGGAATTCCCTCAACCTCTTCGATCGAGATAGCAACGTCCGACTCGTCGTTTGTAAAGTCCATTTCGCACATAGGCTTTACGAACTCAGCGGGATCCATATCGGTTGTAAATGCAAGCGAAGCAGTTTCAAGATCCTGAATAGTTGCAGGCATTTCCGAGATAGGCTTAGGCTGAGCAGCTTCTTCGCCTTCTCCCTCGCCTTCGGCAGCCGACTCGTCAGCAGCAGATTCTTCAGCAGCGGATTCCTCTGTAGCAGCCTCAGATTCTTCAGCGGCAGTAGTTGTTGTAGCGGCTGTTGTTGTGGTTGCTTCAGCCTTTGATTCCTTTGAGCTGTCGTCAGTCTTATCACCGCAGGCTGTCATCATTGAAGCAGCGAGGATTGCGGCAACTGAACAAGCTAATAACTTCTTCATAAGTAATAACCTCCAAAAAATTTTGTCTGTTGTTACACGGTTAAGTGTTTTCACATCTACATTATATCATATTATTTTTTTAGTTTCAATATCCTATTTGCACAATTATAAATACAACATTTGTGTAAAATATACAGAAAACGTTTACTCAATCGTTAAAAATATACAAAAAGCCGTCCGAATTGATCGAACGGCTTTGTTTACTGTTTATTTGCAGTCAGAATTTCCTTAAGGGATTACTTTCTGCGGGAAACAACGATTGCAGCGCCTGCGAGAGCAGCGATTGCAAGACCTACGCCTGCAGCAGCACCTGTGCCCGAGTTCTCAGTAGCGTCAGAAGCAGCTGTCGATGCAGTTGATGTAGTCTTAGTTGTTGTTGAGCCGCCAGAGGACTTCGATGTTGTTGTCGAACCACCCGAAGCCTTTGAAGAGCTGTCAGCCTTTGAATCAGTCTTTGAATCAGACTTGGAATCGTCAGCCTTGCTCGAATCGTCAGCCTTTGACTCGTCAGCAGCGGAAGAATCGTCACCTTCAGCAGGACCTGTGTAGAGGTTGTCGCTTGTGATCTCAGCTGTAAGGATAGCGTTGTAGATGTGACCAACCTGAATGTTCATACCGAGAGTATATGTTCCGTCGCCGTTGTCAGCAAACTGAGCCTTGCCTGCGTCGATACCTGCAAGGATCTGGTCGCCGGTGTACTCGTATACAAATGTCTGAGGATCAGCGTGAACGAGGTCACCGTCAGCAGGAGCTTCCTCAACTACCGAACCGTTGATAGCGTCATGGTCAACCGTTTCAGTCAGACCGAGAACGAGGAATGTCTGATATGAATTGTCTTCCGGCTTCTCAGGATCAGTTTCATGATATTCCCAAGTTGAGTTCTCATCAGTCTGAAGTGTAAAAGTAAGTGTAACGCCCGAAAGGTCATCGCTTGTAAGAATGTACTGTGCCCACTGTCCGTTGTACTTGTCGCCCGATACCCAACCGTTAAGGTCGCAAGCGCCCTTCTTCATTACAGGTGTGCCGTCTTCGTTTGTCATCCACTTAACTTCGCCTTCAACAGCGTCAGCAGGCGATGTACCGCTCCACGAAGGCTGCACGGTGTAAAGATAAGCAGTGTCAGCAGATGCAGGGATAGCTACCATTGTTGCAGCAAGTGCAGCAGCAGCCATGCCGGCGAAAATCTTAGAAATCTTCATAATAATCTCCTCCAAATGTAAAATATTGTTTTTTTGAATTCATGGCATTCTTATACGCCATTCTAATTCTTAACTTATTATAGCAAAAAAATCGCATAAAATCAAGTGTTTTAAAGCAATTATTCCGCAAAGACCGATAAAATTTATTACAAACTTTTGCTCGGTTTTTTAGTAACTTTGTACAGAAAACGATTACTTATTACATATAATTCCAAATCATTGCACTCTGAACAATAAAGCGGCATTGCCGATAAAAACCATGCAATACCGCCGTTTTGTTAAGTTTATCAGTGAGCCGCAGCGTCAGAGAACTTTATTCCGACCTGTTTGCCCTCATATTCGCAGGTATACTCATAAGCAACCTCGCTGAGTTTTGCCGTGCCGTCGGCAATATCGAAACAGCCCTTTACCGAACGGGTAACGTAAAGCTTCTTGACTGCTCCGGGATAATTGTTGTCATATATCTGCAAAACGTATTTTCTGTGATCCTGAGTGTCCTGGATAAGACCGATTGTATTTACCGTGTGAGAACCGTCAATAGTCGTAACGACAGGCTCACCGAGAGCGAGCAGCTCCTTAAGCCGTTCAAAGCCCTCGTCGTTTGCGAACAGGTCGAAGGTCGCTCCGTCGTCGTCCCACTGAACAGCGTTTAACCTGTAAAGCGCCTTATAGAACTCCGCCTCGTCCTTTGAGCTTGCCTTTTCGATCTTGTCCGCACAGTTTGCGATATCGAGCGAAAGAAGCTCGACCTTTTCCCAGCTTAAATTGTTCGCTTTAAGCGCATATTTCTTGATACTCCAACCCTCCTGAAGAGCCTTTGCCCTGAGGTCGTCGTCGATCTTGAGCACCGTACCCTTTGAGGAATAATCGAGATACTTTTTAACATCGGAAAAATCGCTCATCATCATCGACGGAACAACAGACGAAAGCGGCTGGTTTGTTCTGAATTTCTCGGCAATATCTCCGCCCGAAAGATCGTAGCCGTCGGCGTCGTATTTCTGGTCGCTGTCATCGGCAGGGCTTATTGAGCCGAGCGAAAGCGGAAGTCTTCCCACATACCAGTCGCGCGCGAACATAGCCATACCGTAATCGACGCTCGGCGTGTCGCTCGTTCTGAAATTCTTTATCACAAATCCGTTCTTCACGGGATCGAAGCCGGTGTTGTAAAGCGAATATCCCTTCATTTCCTCGTCGGAATCGGAATAATCGACTATATCATAATTAAGCGTGGTAACTATCTGCTTGTAAACGCCCTCGAGAGCGTCGGCGTCGGAGGCTGAATAATACTTTCCGCCCGTCTGAGCCGAAAGCTCCTGAAGCCACGGTCTGTCGGCTTCCTTTCCAAGACCTATCGTCATTATCATGATATTGTCTTTTTCGGCGATCTTTGCAAGCTCCGAGATCGACTTTGCGCCCTGCTCGTCGGAAGCGCCGTCGGAAAGCAGAACTATGATATTTCTTGCGTTTGCCGCACCGCTGTCGCCGAAGGTCGACATTGTCTTTTCAAGCGCAGTTTCGATATGCGAGCCGTCGAATACCTCTTTGCCGTTTCTTATTTCGCTGAGCGCCTTGTAAAGCTTCTCCGTGTTGTCGGTAAACGACTGCATCTCGTGATATGTACCCGTAAATCTTGCGATACTGTAATGATAGTCGCCCTCGCCCTCGATCTTGTCGATAAGGTTCTTAGTAAAGTCAAGACGCTTGAAGTCAACGTCGTTTTCGGGCGAAACCTCGCAAAGCTCAACGGGATACATCGAGCCGGAATTATCGAGCAGGAACGCTATCTGGGTAACAGTGGGCGAATTTACTGTCTTTTCAACTCCGACAACATATGTGCCGTAGGAATCTATCTTCGCCGAAACGGTATGATTGCCGCTGTCGACCTTGCTCGATATTTTTTCATAAGACTGGCTTGCAAAATCGAATTTTAAAACCGAAAGCTTGCTGTAATCCGCATTTTTCTTTGAAGCCTCGGAAGCAGGCACGCTGAATATAAGCTCGGCGGAATCAAATCCGTGATCCGACACTAAATCATATGCGCTTCCGATAACGCCCGTGTTGGACGAAATTCCGAAAACGTTAAGCTCCGTCATTGAAACGTCGGCGATATTTGCGTCGCCCGAAACGTTAAGCGTAAGGTCGCCGCAGGTCTTGCTGAACGAGAGCTTTCTTTTGGCGTCATTTTCCTTTCCGTCGGTCGAAGTCTTTTTCGGGTCGAGACCGAGTATAAGCTCATAGCCGTCGTAAAGACCGTCGCCGTCGGTATCGGGATTGAGCGGGTCGGTTCCGATAGCTGTCTCGTCGCCGTCGCTTAAACCGTCGTTGTCGCTGTCCTCGTCCTGAGGATTTGTCTTGCCCATTTTTTCCTGAGCGTTAAGAACGCCGTCGTTGTCCTCGTCGGCGTCGTTTTTAAACTCCGGCTGTCGATAGGTCGTATTGATCTCAAATTGTGAGATAAGATTTTGCGCAATAAGTATCCTGTCGTTCTTCTTTATCGTGTATACCGCAACGGCGCTTATTATCGCAACGATAAATATCACGGCGAGCGTAACGATAAATCCGATATGACGGTTTCTCTGCTTTTTCATCTGTCTGTTTGCAAGCGCTTCGGCTGCCGACATTTCGTTTTTCATGGTCTTCCTCCGTTTGTATTTTTATCCCCATCTGTAAAAAAATGACTCTAAAAACCCATTAAATTTTGTTACTTTACCATTGTAGCACATTCATACAGAATATTCAAGCGTTTTAATAGAAAAAAACTTTACAAAAATATTTTCATTTTATCAACAATTCATTACATATTGGATAAATCAAATGTTAATTCAAAGTAAAAAATACGGAGATAATATTGTTTTTTTCTTGAAATATGATATAATAAACACATAACACCTTGCAAACAAGCATTTTTGCTTAATGAATAGCATAAATAATAAATTTTCGGAAAGGATCCGTCAGATGAATATACATTCAAACAAAACCGTTACCGTGCGGAAAATACGAAACAGAATGATACTTGTCTACACGCTCATCATCATTGTGGTGCTGGCGGGCGTGCTTGCATACATATTCGAAAGATTCAACAATATAGCAAAAGAACGCCTTGCAAAAAACGCCGCCGCCTACGACCTTTCGTTTACGGCTTCTGTAAACAGTTTTACACAGGACGCCGAAAACGACTGCACGGGCGTTTTCCGCAACGAAGAGATAATGGCGTTCGACCCTGTTGCCAACAGCTACGAGGAATATGAGAAAAATTCGCTTTTGCAGACCGTAAGAAACTCGATGTTCGATCTTTCCGCCTCGTCGGGCTACTGCGACTTCATGTTCCTTTATTCTGACCTCACGACAGTCGGAAGGGTATCCTCGGGGACAAGGGATCTGATACAGCTTTACGGCTTCGATCATGTCAAAAGCCATCTCGGAAACGAGCCTGATACATGGTTTTTCTCTATCGACGGCAAGCTCAAGAAGGTTTTCTACATAAGAAAAGTAACGGACGACAGGCTTTTTATACTTTCCTGCTACATCGATTCGCTTGAGAATTCTTTTCCGCATAATTATCCCGACGTCAAAGACGCTGTGGTTTTATATCTTGCTGCGCCTGACGGACAGATAATCATGACAAATTCCGGCAGCGAATCCGCCGGAGATATGCTGCCCGAAAAATACACATCGAAGCTTATAAGCAACAACAGAGACTGCGTTATCTCAAAGGATATGATAGCGGCGACGATGCTTACAGAATGCGGCTGGCAGGCGGTTGCGGCAATTCCGAACGAGAACCTCTTCGCATTATCTCCCGTTATGATCGGCACGCTTTTCATTATCGCAATTATCGTCATTTTCATTTCGTCGGCGGCGGGCGTTGCAGCCTGCTCGGAATTTATGCTTTACGACATAAACAACACAAGCAACGAATTTATCGACCCCGTTACGGGAGTTCTGAACGAATACGGTCTTGACGAAAATATAAGCGAGCTGCTCGAGACCTCTATAATAGGCAGCACATACGCTTTTCTGCTTGTCGGCGTAAAGGACGCCAGACAGATAAAGGGAACGCTCTCACGCAGATACTGGAACGATATAAGAATGAAGCTTATTCAAAAAACCGAGGATTTCTTTTTAGGAAAAGACTTCCACATCGGAAGAGTAAACGACGACCTTATCGCCGCATTTGTCGATTTCAGCGAATTTGACCTTTTCAAAGCGCATGAAAATCTCAAAGCCTCCTGCGAAGAATTCTGTAGATCGTTTGAGAATTTCACGGTCGGCAGCGAGAACGAGCTCAGACTTCACGTTTCTATCGGAATATGTATCTATCCCGACCATGCGGAGTCGTTCGACGATATGCTCGAAAAAGCAAAGGCGGCATTTATTGCAGCCGACAAAAAAGAGGACGACAGTTTTGTTATATACGATCCCGCTAAACATTCGATCGAGGTGACGGCTGATGAAAACAAGTGATATTTTAAAACGTGCCGCCGCACTTTCGGCAGCAGCAGCCCTGCTTTCGTCCTGCTCGCTCCAGAACGATACGCACAGAACGATCAACGCTCCGAAAACGCTTTCTGTTTCATGGTGGGGCAGCGACACGCGCGCGGAATATACCTTCGAGGCTCTCGACATTTTTGAGGAAAGGCACGACAATGTTATTATACGTCCGTCGACGGGCGATTTTTCGGGCTATAAGGAAATGCTCGACGCACTTTACAGCTGCGGCAAGGAAAGCGACATAATTCAGATAAATTATTCATGGCTTTCGGAATATTCCCCCGAGGGCGACGGATTTTACAACCTTTACGACCTGTCCGATCACATTGCGCTCGAAAACTTCACCGAAAGCGAGCTTTCGTACGGCACGATAAACGGCAAGCTAAACGCCGTGCCGATCTCGTTAAACGCCCCGACATTTTATTACAATGCCGATCTTTTCAGGAAATACGGTCTCGATATCCCGAAAACGTGGGACGATCTTTTCGCCTGCGCCGAGGTCTTTTCCGCAGACGGCATTTATACGCTCGAGACTGCCGATATCTATTACTGGCTTATGCTGACGGCGCACGAGGAGCAGATTTCGGGAAAGGCTGTTTTTGACGAAAGCGGTTCGCCGGGATTTGACCGTGAAAACATTATCTCAATGATGGAGTTTTACAAGCTGCTTATCGACAAGAACGTTATCAACAGCACCGAATACGACAGAAACGATTTCTTTGAGGGCAGGTCGGCTTCGCAGCTGCTCTGGGTGTCGGACGCTTCATATTTTGTCGACCCGATAAAAGAAAACGGCGGCAGCGTTGCCGTAGGGGACTACATTTTGCAGGAGGGCTGTCAGAGAAGCGGCTGGTATGTAAAGCCGACGAGCCTGCTTGCGATAAGCAAAAACACCGACGACCCCACGCTTGCGGCAAGCCTGCTCGATTTTATGCTAAACGACGCTTCGGCGGCTAAACTTCAGGGAACGGAAAAAGGCGTTCCGCTTTCAAAATCGGCTCTTGAAACGCTTGAAGCAAATCAGATGCTCTCGGGAACATCCTACGACGCAAGCAGGAAAATTTCGGAATCGGATATACTTTCGCTTATTCCCTACAGGCTTGAAGAAACCGACCTTTACAAAGCGTTTTTCTCGGAATTTGAGCTTTACTATTACGAAAAACAGAGTATCGACGAATCCGCCGACGCATTCATGAAGATCTATATGCAGTAAATTGCAAAAAAATAAGGGAAGCATTTTTTAACACGCTTCCCTTTTGATTTTATATCTGAATTTTTTACGCTTTTTTGCGGAACACGATAAGCTTGCTGATAACGTAATTTAAAATTATAGTCACGACCGAAACGATTATCTTTGCGACCATCTCGCCGATTCCGAACGACTCAACGCAGAGATTGAGCAGGATATTTTCAACAACAAGCGTAAAAAGCCTGCCTGCGCAGAATGCCGCACATTCTTTAGCGATAGCCTTTGCGCCGCTTACCTTGCTTGAAAACACCCATATCCTGTTTGTGACATAGGCAAAAATAACTCCGCACACCCACGAAATTATATTCGATACCTGAACGGACGTGTTTATCGTACGGCCGAAAAGCGAAATTTCGGGCAGCTCGATAACGCTTACGGCTGCCGCAAAGGCGACAAACGCAACAAGCGTTGTGCAGAAGCCGAAAAACAGATACAAAAGCATTTCCTTATTCTTTTTATAGAAAGGCTCAATTTTCTTAAATATCTTCCATGACATTATCCTGTCGAAAATGTCGGGTCTTTGTTCGATAAGCTCGCCGTCGTTCATTTTGTTCTCCCTTTTCTATACATATTTTTTATATCTTAAATTATACTATAATCCGCCAAAAAAAGCAATAGACATTTTGCGAAAAAAAGTAATAAAATTATTGATTTTTTAGGAGAAGTGTGCTATTATAATATAGTGCAGAAATTTATACTATCAAAAAAACGGAGGTATCAATTCATCAGATGAAGATAGTCATAATTGCGATACTGCTCGTTTTGTCGGCGATTTGCTCGGCAACCGAAACTGCGTTTTCCTCGGCTAACAGGATAAGGCTGAAAAATATGGCAGCTTCGGGCAAGAAAAGCGCACAGAAGGCTCTTGATATCGTTGACAACTTCGACAAGGCGCTCACGGCGATACTTATCGGAAACAATATCGTCAACATTCTTTCTTCCTCGCTTATTACTGTTTTATTCACAGAAAAATTCGGAAGCTCGAGCGTCGCCTACGCTACGCTTGTCATGACGGTACTTGTGCTTATTTTCGGCGAAATCCTGCCAAAAAGCCTTGCGAAAGAAAACGCCGAGAGCTTCTCAATGCTCATGTCCGCTCCCCTTTCGGTGTTTACGTTTATCGTAACGCCTGCGATCTGGTTTTTCTCGGGCGTGAAAAAGCTTACAAGCAAGCTGATAGGCGTTTCAAAGCGTCAGCCGTCGGTTACTGAGGAGGAGCTTAAATACATAATCGACGAGATCGAAACGGAGGGCGTGCTTGAAGAGCAGGAGTCGGATCTTGTACGCTCGGCGCTCGATTTTGACGAAACGACGATAAACGAGGTGCTTGTTCACAGAGTGAACGTCGTCGGTGCGGAGCTTCACTGGGATATTGAAAAGATAAAACAGGTTTTCATGAACAACTGCTTTTCAAGAATACCCATTTACCACCACACGATAGACAGCATTGTCGGAATTATTCACCAGAGCGACTTTTTCAAGCTTTATCTCGGCGGCGGAAAGGATATCTCGCAGATAATGATGACACCCGTTTATATTCCCGAGGGCAAGCATATTTCCGAGGTAATGCGGCTTATGCAGAAGCAGAAGGTGCATATGGCGGTAGTAGTCGACCAGTACGGCGGCACGGAGGGAATTTGTACGCTTGAGGATATCCTCGAGGAGCTTGTCGGCGATATTTACGACGAGAGCGACAGGGAGGACGATTCGTTTGTAAAGATCGGCGAGAACAAATGGCTCGTTTCGGGAGATCTTAGCATTTCGGACTTTCTTGAAAAAGCGGAGCTTGACGAGGACCTTATCGAAGCGGACTCGACTACGCTCGGCGGCTGGGTCACGGAGCGTCTTGAGCGATTCCCGAACAATAACGAGCGGATAGAGATAGGCTGTTTTGTCGTTCTTGTGAAAATGGAGGACGATCAGCGAATTGATACTTTAAGGATAGAAATTCCCGAAAATCCTGGAAAAAAAGATAAATAACGAAAGGATAAGATTTACTATGCCAAAGCAGATAAAGAAAAGGGTAATTCCCAAAAACGAAAAGCAAAACAGGATACTTGCGATAATCGCTATGATAATGACCTTCGCATTTGCGGGAGTTATGCTTGCGACGCTTAATGACTTTATGGAGGAAGAAAGCGCCGTTTTAGGCTGCGTTATCTTCTCGGCTTATGCGCTGTTTTTTGTTGCGGCGCTTACGCACTGTTTCCACGGACTTTATGTATTTAAAAAATCCGAGCATTACGGAATACTCTTTCAGTCGATACTTTCAGCCGTCGCATCGTTTACGGCTATGCTTAATCTTCCGTTTGCGCTCGTGCTGCTTTTCTCGTCGATAGGAAAAGACTCGCTTGCAAACAAAATACTCGGAACACGCACTATGGACGATTTTATTGCGGCACAGGCAGGCTCATGGAGAATGCTTATGTTCGGAATGGGTGCGATGGTCGTTATCGGCTTTTTCTCGATGGTAAAGCTGATAAACAGAAAATGACCCCCACGCGAAAGGAAAATGAAAATGAAAAAAGCAATGACAATTTCTTACGAGATAGGCGACAGCCTTTACCTTAACATTACAAACAAATGCCCGTGCAGCTGTACGTTCTGCATTAGGTCGAACGGCGACGGCGCATACGGCTCGGAACCGCTCTGGCTCGAGCATCAGCCTGATATAAATGAAGTTATCGAAAATTTAAAGCAGCGTGACCTTTCGGCTTACAGGCAGATAGTTTTCTGCGGCTACGGCGAGCCGACCTGCGAGCTGGAGCTTTTAAAGCAGACCTCGGCTTATATTCATTCGGTGTGCGATACGCCGATACGGCTCAACACAAACGGGCTTTGCGATCTTATTCATCGCCGCCCGACCGCCGCCGAATTTAAGGGCGTTGTCGACTGCGTTTCGATAAGCCTTAACGCTTCGACAAAGGAAGCCTACGACGCTGTTACCCGTCCGTCATTCAAGGAGGACTGCTTTGCTGCAATGCTCGATTTCGCTTCTCAGGTCAAGGAATACGTTCCGTCGGTAATGTTTACGGTCGTCGACGTTATCGGGCAAGAGGAGATAAAAAGGTCGCAGGAAATTGCTGACAGCGTCGGAATAAAGCTCAGAGTCAGAGAGCTTATTACCGACTAAATAAAATTTAAGGACTTGATAAAATGGAAAAGCTGTGGAGAAAAAATCTAATTGATATTGAACCCTACGTTGCAGGCGAACAGCCTAAAACTGACGATATTATTAAACTTAACGCAAACGAATGTCCCTATCCGCCCTCGCCCGAGGTATTAAAGTGCATTGAAGAGTTTGACGCAAAAACGCTGAGGCTTTATCCCTCGATGGACGCCGCTCCGCTTCGTGAGGCTGTTGCAAAGCGAGCCGGAGTAAAAGCGGAGAATGTTTTTATCGGCAACGGCTCGGACGACGTGCTTGCCACTGCGTTTCGTGCGTTTTTCAATTCGGACAAGCCGATATTTTTCCCCGACGTTACCTATTCTTTCTATCCCGTTTGGTGCGAGCTTCTTAAAATACCGTTTAAGACGATTCCCGTCGACGAGAATTTTATGATAAGCGCCGCAGATTATTATGCTCAAAACGGCGGAGTTGTTATCCCGAACCCGAATGCGCCGACCTCTATCGGACGGGGCGAGGATTTTATTATCGACCTGCTCGAGCACAACCGTGACTGTATCGTTATAATCGACGAGGCTTACGCTGATTTTTACGGCTATTCGGCGGTCGGACTTATCGAGAAATACGAGAATCTCCTTGTTACGCAGACCTTCTCGAAATCGAGGGCTATGGCAGGAATGAGAATAGGAATGGCGTTTGCAAATCCCGAGCTTATAAAGTACATGGACGCCGTTAAGGACAGCTATAATTCCTATCCGATGGACAAGGTTTCGATACTTGCAGGAATTGCCGCCGTGAACGACGAATCGTATTTTAAGGAGATAGTCGGCAAGGTCGTAAACACCCGTGAGCGTGTTGCCGCAGAGATGAGAGAGCTTGGCTTTGACATTCCCGACAGCGGAACGAATTTCCTTTTTGCGCAGCACAAAACGCTTACGGCAAAGGCGATATTTGAGTACCTGCGTGAAAAGGGCATATATGTAAGATACTGGAACAAGCCTAAGATCAACAACCGTCTGCGTATCACAATAGGAACTGACGAGCAGATGGACAAAATGCTTTATGAGCTTAAAAAACTTATTGGATAACAAAAAACTTCCGCCCCCTGTCGTACTTGACAGAGGGCGGTTTATTTATTGCTGTAAAATTAGTCCTCTACGGTATCGGGCAGATACTCAAATTTTCCCGAAAGGAAGATTGCGCACCCCCCAGAAACCTGAAAGACTCCGCCGCTCGTTTCGGCTCTTTTTACCGTGCCGTCCTCAAGAGTGATAACACATTCGCACGGCTTTACGAGCGTCATAAACGGCGCATGACCTGCAAGAACGGCGAAATCGCCGTCTGAACCTCTAAGCGTGATTTTCTCCGCTTCGCCGTCAAATTCCCTGCCGTTTGCAGAGGATATCCTCAGTGAAAAGACGCTCAATTCTCCACCTTCTTTGCACGTTCAACGACCTCGTCGATACTGCCTGCAAAAAGGAACGCCGACTCGGGAACGTCGTCATGAACGCCCTCGCAGATCTCCTTAAAGCCTCTTATCGTTTCGGAAAGAGGAACATAAGTACCCTCGATTCCGGTGAACTTTTCAGACACATGGAACGGCTGAGAAAGGAAACGCTGGAGCTTTCTTGCACGGGAAACAAGCTTTTTATCGGTATCCGAAAGCTCGTCCATACCCATTATAGCAATAATATCCATAAGCTCGTTGTATCTCTGGAGGATACGCTGAACCTCTTTTGCGGTGTTGTAATGCTCCTCGCCGAGAATGTCGGGCGAGAGGATACGGCTTGTCGATTCAAGCGGATCGACAGCAGGATAAATACCCTGTGAAGCGATATTTCTTGACAGAACGGTAGTTGCGTCAAGGTGCGCAAAGGTCGTTGCGGGAGCAGGGTCAGTAAGGTCGTCGGCAGGAACGTAGACCGCCTGAACCGATGTGATAGAACCCTTTTTCGTCGAGGTTATTCTCTCCTGCAAAGCACCCATTTCGGTCGCAAGCGTAGGCTGATAGCCGACCGCCGAGGGCATTCTTCCGAGCAGCGCCGAAACCTCCGAGCCTGCCTGTGTAAATCTGAAAATATTGTCAATAAACAGAAGCACGTCCTGTCCTTCCTGATCTCTGAAATATTCAGCCATGGTAAGTCCCGAAAGTCCGACTCTCATTCTTGCTCCGGGCGGCTCGTTCATCTGTCCGTAAACGAGGGTCGTGTTGTTTATAACCCCCGATTCGTTCATCTCGTTGTAAAGGTCGTTGCCCTCACGGGTGCGCTCGCCGACTCCGGTAAATACCGAAAGACCGCCGTGTTCCTTCGCAATATTATTGATAAGCTCCATGATAAGAACGGTCTTTCCGACGCCTGCGCCGCCGAACAGACCTATCTTTCCGCCCTTTGAATAGGGGCAGAGAAGGTCTATTACCTTAATTCCCGTTTCAAGAATTTCGGTCGACTCGGCAAGCTCGTCGTAGTCGGGAGCGGAGCGGTGAATGCTCCACTTTTCCTCGGCGTCGGGGTCGGGACGATTGTCTACCGCCTCGCCGAGAACGTTGAAAATTCTTCCCAAGGTCTTGCGTCCGACAGGCACTTCTATCGGATTGCCCGTATCCAAAACGGCAGTTCCACGCTTCAAGCCGTCGGTCGAAGCCATTGAAATGCACCTTGCGGTGTTGTCGCCGATATGCTGTGCGACCTCGACAGTAAGCGTGCGGTCGCCAATCTTTATTTTCAATGCGTTATAAATTGCAGGAAGGTGTCCCTCTTCAAAGCGAACGTCAACGACAGGTCCCATGACCTGAGAAACGACGCCCTGTGATTTTTCCGCCATTTATTTCACTCCTTTTCATAAGTTGCGCAGGTCTTTTAGCTTCCGCTTCCCGCAACTATCTCAGTAATTTCCTGAGTAATAATGCTTTGTCTTGCACGGTTATATTCAAGCTGAAGATCGCTTATCATCTGGTTTGCGTTCTTGCCTGCATTATCCATAGCCACACGTCTTGCGGCGACCTCGCTCGCAAAGCTTTCACGAACGCAGGCGATAAGCTTTCCTGCGATATAATCGGGTATGAATGTGTTAAATATTGTAAGCTCGTCAGGCTCGAACACCATGCTCGCCTTTGACGCGCCGTCCGTTTCACATTCGAGCGGAAACAGCGGAACGATTCTCGGCTCCTGCGTCATTATCGAGATATATTTCGTGCAGAGTATGCCAATGCTGTCAAATTCGCCCTCGAAAAACTCACGGCAAAGCTCGACCGCAAGCTCCTTCGCTTCGTCATAGCTGAAATTCTCCGCCGAGATATAGCCCTCGCCAAGTCTGTCGCAAGCCTTCTTTCCGATAGGCACAAGCTCTGCGTCGGGGTAATCCCTTACCGCACGGAAAATGTTTGCATTATAGCCGCCTGCAAGACCTCTGTCGCCTGCAACAACGACAAGCTTCATTTTTCCGCCCTCCGTGCTTTTGAGATACGGACTTGTTTTACAGGACGGGTCGGCGGTCAGCATTTTCACCATTTTCTCCGCAGTTTCCGAATACTCGGCGCTTTTCAGCATCGCCTCGGTAGCGTGGCGTATCTTTGACGAGGCGACAAGCCCCATTGCTTTTGTAAGGTGAAGCGTTGAGTCGATACTTCTTATCCTGATTTTCAGAGATTTAATATCAGCGCCCATATGCTCACCTCTGAACCTCTGAAAGCGCCTTCTTTATCTGCTCAACGTCCTCGTCGTCATATTCGCCTGCTTCAAGTCTTTCAAGCAGCGGCAGATACCTCTGTTCAAGCAGAGTGTAAAGCTGTGTTTCATATTTTCCGACGTCCTTAACCTCGACGTCGTTAAGATAGCCGTTTACGACCGCATAAACTATCGCTATCATACAGCCGGGTCTTATCGGAGCGTTTCTGCCCTGCTTTAAGACCGCAACAATTCTCTCACCGAGCGCAAGTCTTGACTTCGTATCGGCGTCAAGGTCGCTTCCGTACTGTGCGAAAGCCTGAAGCTCACGGTACTGCGAATAGAGAAGTTTGAGCGTTCCCGAAACCTTCTTCATGCCTTTAAGCTGAGCCGAACCGCCGACACGGCTTACCGAAATTCCGGGGTTTATCGCAGGGATAATTCCCGAATGGAAAAGCTCGGTCTCAAGGAATATCTGACCGTCGGTTATCGAAATAACATTTGTCGGGATATAAGCCGAAACGTCGCCTGCCTGTGTTTCAACGATAGGAAGCGCAGTTATCGAACCGCCGCCGTATTCCTTTGAAACGCAAGCCGCTCTTTCGAGAAGTCTTGAATGGAGATAGAAAACGTCGCCGGGATAAGCCTCACGTCCGGGCGGACGGCGGATAAGCAGCGAAAGCGCTCTGTAAGCGACAGCGTGTTTTGAAAGGTCGTCGTAAACGATAAGAACGTCCTTGCCCTGCTCACGGAAATACTCCGCCATAGCGCAGCCCGAATAGGGTGCTATATACTGGAGCGGCGCAGATTCCGAAGCCGAAGCCGAAACGATTATCGTGTTGTCCATTGCGCCCGCTTTTTCGAGCATACCTGCAAGCTGAACGACCGAAGTGTTCTTCTGACCTATCGCAACGTAGATACAGATAACGCCCGTGTTCTTCTGGTTTATTATAGTATCGATAGCAATTTCTGTCTTACCTGTCTGTCTGTCGCCGATAATAAGCTCACGCTGACCTCTTCCGATAGGTATCATGCTGTCGATAGCCTTTATTCCCGTGTGGAGCGGCTCGCAGACGCTTCTGCGCTCGATTATTCCGGGAGCTTCCGTTTCTATCTTTCTTGTTTCGGAAGTCGAAACGGGGCCTTTTCCGTCAATGGGGATACCCAGTACGTTTACGACTCTTCCGAGCAGACCCTCGCCCACGGGGACGGAAAGCACCTTTCCCGTACAGCGAACGACTGCGCCCTCTTTTATATTGTTGTTGTTAGCAAGGATAGCGACGGACACGGTATCTTCTTCAAGATTCTGTGCAAGCCCGTAGCTTCCGTCGTCAAATTCAAGCAGCTCGTTTGACATACATTCTCTTAAACCGTATACCCTTGCGATACCGTCGCCTATCTCGATGACCGTACCCGTATCGTACATTTCCGCTTTCGATTTATATGAACGGATCTGTTCCTTGATAACACTGCTTATTACCTCGGTGTTTATTTTCACTGCTTAATCACTTCCTTTATTTCTTTAAGCTTTTTCCTGAGACTGCCGTCGATGATCCTTTCTTCAATTTCGACGATCACGCCGCCAAGTATCTCAGGGTCAACTTCATATCTGACGGAAACGACCCGTCCGCTAAGTTTTTCAAGCTTACTATGCAATTCTTTCTTCTCCGTAGTATTAAGAGGCACTGCGCTTATGACCTTAGCCCTTGCGGCTGAGGCGAAGTAGAGATACATATATGCGAATTCGTCATAAACCTCTCCGAAATTCCCTACCAGACCTTTTTCGCACAATATTTTAAGCAGCGAAAGAACGTGCTCGCAGACGTCGTTTGAAAACGTCTTGTCGATAAGCGAAAGCCTTTCGGATTTTGAAATGCTCGGAGCGTCGAGTATCACTGCGTATTCGGGGTTTTTCTTCAGCGCCCTGTTTATAAGCCTCATTCCGTAAAGATACTCGTCCTCGCTGTGAGTTTCGGCAGCAAGCGAGTATATCGCCTCCGCATATTCCTTAAACACTTCCTTCATCGTCTGCTCCTATCTGGCTGATAAAGTCGTCGATAAGACTGCGGTGGTCGCTGTCGTTTATCTCACGCTCAAGCACCTTTTCGGCGATAGCTGCGGAAACGTCCGCTATCTGCTGCTTTACGCCCTCCTGCGCTCTCTTGAACTCAAGCTCAGCCTCGTTGTGCGCACGTCTTATAACAGCGTCAGCCTTTTCCTTCGCCTCGTTTTCGATGCGATCGCTGAGCATTGCCGCATTTTCAGAAGCTCTTTTTATTATCTCGTCAGCCTTGTCGTCGGCAGTTTTCATCTTCTCGTCCCATTCGTCCCTGCTTGCCTGTGCGTCAAGCTTTGCCTGCTGTGCGTCCGCATATTCCTTATCGACGGCAGCTTTTCTTGCGTCTAACATTTTCTGCACGGGCTTGAAGAGAAACTTTTTAACGATCAGAAACATTATGCCGAGATTGCAGAGAGATATTATAATCTGCCATATGTTGACAGAGATTACATCTAATGACTGCATATTAAATCACACTTACTTTCCTACTGTTTCCATAAGAATATCAACAAGTCTGCCGGGAGCTACGAAAATGAGAAGAATTGCGATAACGAGCGCATAAAGACCTGTTGTTTCGGCAACGGCGCAGCCCATTAACATTGTCGTAGTTACCTGCGAGCGGCATTCGGGCTGTCTTCCGATAGCCTCGCACGCCTTTGCAACTGCGTGTCCTTCACCGATACCGGGGCCTATACCTGCGATCATTGCAAGACCTGCGCCAAGTGCGCAAGCTCCGAGAATAATACCGATTGCGAGTTCTAACATAATAATTACCTCCAAAAAAATTTGTTTTTCCTATTATTTTTTCTTCTCAGCCTTACGGCGGAAATATTCTTCCGCAGGGAAAGCACCCGAAACGTAAAGCATTGTGAGCATTGCGAAGATATAAGCCTGCAAACAGCCGCTGAAGAGATCGAAATAAAGCGAAAGTATTGCAGGGATACCTATCTGAAGCAGCGGAAATTCGCCTAAAAATCCGGGCAGCTTCCCGAGTATCGCCGTCGACAAGCCCTGTAAGCCTGCCGCAACAAGAACCGAAATTACCGAGCCGGAAAGCACGTTTCCGTAATGACGGAAAGCCATCGAAACGGGCGTTGCGACCTCGCTTATGACATTAAGCGGTGCAAGCGGCGCAACGGGGTCTCCGAAGCTTTTCAGATACTGTATAGGTCCGCACTTCATTTTGTAGTAGGTTATCAGAATAAAGACGAGTATCGCCCAGCCTGCCACCACGTTTAAGTCTGACGTCGGTGAGAACAGTCCGAAAAGGCATATAAGGCTTGAAAATGCCGAAAGCGCAAGGATAGACGCTATAAACGGCGCAAAGCCCTCAAAATACTCTCCCATATTTCCGACTACCATCTTTTTACACGTTTCAACCGCCCATTCGCAAAAGTACTGCCGTTTTGTTTCGACCTTACAGCGTATGCCGTGTGTCAGATAAAGGCAGAGAAAAGCCGTTGAAATAATTACCAGCCACGAATTGACTTGAGATTCGGTGATGACAAGATCCTGTATCGGCGCAGAGGTTCTGAAAAAGATCATTGCGCCCTCGATCGCTATCCCGTCTGAGAGCGGCGTCAGAAGCACCTTTATCACGATGCCTGCGACTATCGGCAGTATCGTCATAACGAGCAGGAAAATATCGGTTATCCGAAAGCGTGAGTCAGCTTTACTCAATATTTACCACCTTCCTTTTTTACTGCATTTTAGTTTTCGTCCGAAGGACTTTTCTTTTCAAAGCTCATTCTGAACGCCGCCGCAATTCTCGGGAAAAGAAGCGGTATCAGTGCGCTTACTATATTAAAGCAGGGCAAAGCCGCACCGAGCACAGCCGCTATGAAAAGCATTAGCGTTCTGAGCCGCTGGGACATTGCCATGAAGCTTTTTGCTTCCTTTTCTTCCTTGTCGACCGCCTGCTGAACGGTAAGACCCATAAGGAAGAAATTTCCTATAGCGGCGGCGGCGGAAAGCAGATTTCCGAGAAGCACCGTTATATCCCACCTGCCGACGAGAAGGAACACCGCCTGCATGGCTGCGCTTAAAATAAGCTCCCACGCAGCTATGTATAAAGTTTCCTTTTTAACAGCCTGATCCGGTTTTATCAATTTGCGTTACCTCCAAATACCTCAAAACACTTCCGTGCCGCAGCTTAATAAAAGCAATCTTAAAAAAACTAATTATTACTATTATAGCACATCTTTTTTTCATTTGCAACAACTTCACAAACATTTCACAGAATATTTTTTACGATATTTTTTAAAATTTTTATGGACAGACCCACAAGCCTTCACTGCCCGACAGCTTTCGCCTGCGCTTGACAAGAGGCGGTTTAGATACTATAATTATAGAGTAAGCAGTAAACGCAAAACAAGGTCAGGAGCATTGCCAAGATTATGAAAAAACCTATCTTCAAGACTGCCGAACAGCGAAAAAAAGCCGTGACGGCGCTTGTTATACTCGCCGTCGGCGGAATATATTTTCTTATAATGAAATTTACAGACTTTTCTATCGGCTGCCCTATCCGCAGAGTCACAGGGATAGTATGCCCCGGCTGCGGGATTTCTCACTTTTTCCTCGACCTCGGCAGTCTCGATATTAAATCGGCGGTACGGGAAAATTATCTTTTAGACCTGCTTATCATTATCTGGACGCCGATAATTATTTTAAGAAAAACAAAAGCTCCGCCGCTTCTTCGGGTAAACGGCAGGTTCGACAAAATTCTTACATGGATATGCCTTGTTATCACGATAATTTTCACCGTTTTGCGCAATATGCCGCAGTTTAAATTCCTGCTGCCGCTTTATATGCAGGGGTGAGGCTTTCTGTTTATCACTTGGCAAAACAATCATAACAATTTGATAATAAATAAGGCTTGCAATTTGCTGAAATATGGTGTATAATAATAGAATAATAAACCTCGGGATATTTGTTCCGAGCTGAAAGGAATGGTTATCTAAAATGTTAAATACCGAAAAAACGATGGACAAGATCGTTGCGCTTTGCAAGGGCAGAGGCTTCGTTTACCCCGGAAGCGAGATCTACGGCGGTCTTGCAAATACATGGGATTACGGTCCTCTCGGCGTTGAGCTGAAAACAAACATCAAGAATGCCTGGAGAAAGAAATTCATTCAGGAAAACAAGCTCAACGTCGGTCTTGATTCCGCAATACTCATGAACCCTCAGACATGGGTGGCTTCGGGTCACATCGGCGGCTTCTCCGACCCTCTTATGGACTGCAAGGAGTGCCACACACGTCACAGAGCCGATAATCTTATCGAAGATTTCGACGGCACAAACGTTGCAGGCTGGACTAACGAGCAGATGATGGATTACATCAACGAGCACAACATCGCCTGCCCCGACTGCGGAAAGCACAACTTTACCGATATACGTCAGTTCAACCTTATGTTCAAGACTTTCCAGGGCGTTACCGAGGACTCAAAGTCGGAGCTTTATCTGCGTCCCGAAACCGCACAGGGTATTTTCGTAAACTTCTCGAACATTCAGAGAACGAGCCGCAAGAAGGTTCCTTTCGGCGTTGCACAGATAGGAAAGTCGTTCAGAAACGAGATAACTCCCGGAAACTTCATTTTCCGTGTGCGTGAGTTTGAGCAGATGGAGCTTGAGTTCTTCTGCAAGCCCGGGACCGACCTTGAATGGTTCGATTACTGGAGAAGCTTCTGCAAGAACTGGCTGTTAAGCCTTGGAATCAAGGAAGAAAACCTCCGTCTCCGCGACCATTCGCCCGAGGAGCTTTGCTTCTACTCGAAGGCTACGACCGACTTTGAATATCTCTTCCCGTTCGGCTGGGGCGAGCTTTGGGGCGTTGCGGACAGAACCGACTACGACCTCACACAGCACATCAAGACAAGCGGAAAGACTCTCGACTACTTCGACCCCGAAACGAACGAGAGATATGTTCCCTACGTTATCGAGCCGTCGCTCGGCGTAGAAAGACTTTTCCTTTCGGTCGTTGTCGAGGCTTACGACGAAGAGAATATCGGAACTGAGGAGAAGCCCGACGTAAGAACCGTTATGCGCTTCCACCCTGCGCTTGCGCCGTTCAAGGCCTGCGTGCTTCCGCTTTCAAAGAAGCTCAGCGAGCAGGCCGGAGAGCTGTTTGACGAGCTTTCAAAGTATTTCAACATCGACTACGACGAAGCAGGCTCGATCGGCAAGAGATACCGCCGTCAGGACGAGATCGGAACGCCGTTCTGCATTACCTACGACTTTGAGTCGGCTGAGGACGGCTGCGTTACAGTTCGTGACAGAGATACAATGGCTCAGGAGCGTATCGCTATCGCAGACCTCAGAGCTTATCTCGAGAAGAAAATGGAATTCTGATAAATTTCTATATAACAAAATAACAAACAAAAAGCAGAGCGCAGTAAAATGCAGCTCTGCTTTTCTTATAGTATGATTTCAGAAGAACGCTTATAAAATTATTCAAGTCCGAACCTTGTCTTGAACTTCATCTTGTCAAGCGCAAGTCCGCATACCACGAAAAGAATTGTGCTTGCGAGGACCTGAATGCAGTAAGCAGGGGTCTGACCGAAAGCGGCGGCAATTGCGGCGGCGGAAATATGCTTTGACATAACTATGCCCTCGTAAAGACTGTATCCGACAATGCAGAGCGCAAGCGAGGGGATTATTCCGAGAATGTTTCTTACGCAGATTATCTTCTCCTTTTTGCTTGAGAAAAACAGCGCAGTCACAGCCTTAATGACTACCGTTGCAGGCGCCCAGATGATAAAGCCCGTAAGCCCGTCGGCAAGCGCACCGCCTATCGCTCCTGCGCATACTGCATAGGGCGTCGGGAGCAGACAAGCCGCAAGGTAGATAAGTCCGTCGCCTGCGTGGGTGTAGCCTGCGCCTGTCGGGATATGAAGATATGCCGTCATAACATATATCATTGCCGCAAAAAGACCCGTGAGCGCAATGAGCTTTGTTTTGGACGAATGTCCGGCTGATGAAATTACATTTGTTGACATTTTTATTACCTCTTTAAATACAGATTTTATATATACAGATTTTAATGCCAAACGCTCAATTTTGCAAACAGCGTGATTTTTAATGTAATTATATGGATTTTGTGTAAGATATACAATCAATCGAAGACAAATTTCAATATAGCTGTATGTATGCACAATAAATTCCGGATTATTTTTTGCTGATTTTTTCTTTATCGGCAATATGCACAAATTACCGCTTTGGACATTCGCTTTCATAGTGCGACAGGTAGAAAAAGCGGATATGCGTACAGTTATTATACCAAGATAACAAAAAATGAAGAAATGAAAACGTTTTAACATGATAAATCGGATAAAACAATGAACAAAAAATTAATTATACAAAAAAGACTGGAAATCCCGGGCAGGATATGTTATAATTATCATGAATGAAAATGCCGTTATCGGCGAAATAATGTTTTTGGCATACTATTTAAAATAATATTTATGAGGTGATCGACAATGACTAACGAAATCATGGAGGCTTATAAGCTCTGGTGCGAAAATGCGACCGAGGACGCTGATCTTCAGGCGGAGCTTAAAGCTATCGAGAACGACGACGAGGCTGTAAGCGACCGTTTTTACAGAGATCTCGAGTTCGGCACGGGCGGTCTTCGAGGCGTTATCGGCGCAGGAAGCTATCGTCTTAACATCTACACGATAAGACGTGCGACTCAGGGTGTGGCAGATTATGTAAACGGCGACTTCACCGACGCCTGCGTTGCTATTTCCTACGACTCGAGAATAAAGTCGGACGTTTTTGCAAAGGAAGCCGCAAGAGTTCTTGTTGCAAACGGAATCAAGGTTTTCATCTACCCCGAGCTTATGCCTACTCCGATGCTTTCATTTGCTGTACGCTATTACGGCGCAGCGGCAGGCATTATGGTAACGGCTTCGCACAATCCTGCAAAGTACAACGGCTACAAGGTTTACGGCAGCGACGGCTGTCAGATCACGCTTGACGTTGCAAACACGGTTATCGGCAAGATAAACAACGTTTCAATGTTCGGCGGCGCAAAGATCGTTTCATTTGAAGAGGGTCTTGCAAGCGGTATGATAAACTACATCGGTCAGGACTGTCTTGACGCTTACTACGCAAAGGTTCTCGAACAGGGCATTCACACCGACCTCGTTGCAGACAGCGGATTAAAGGTCGTTTACACGCCGCTCAACGGAACGGGCAACAAGCCTGTCCGCCACATTCTGTCAACTATCGGAATCAAGGATGTTACGGTCGTTCCCGAGCAGGAAAATCCCGACGGAAACTTCCCGACCTGTCCTTTCCCGAACCCCGAAATAAAGGAAGCTCTCGCTTACGGTCTGAAGCTTTGCGAAACCGTTAAGCCCGACCTTCTTCTTGCAACCGACCCCGACGCTGACCGTGTCGGTATCGCAGTTCCTGCACCCGACGGAAGCTATGTTCTCTTCTCGGGCAACGAGGTCGGCGCACTGCTTATGGAATATATTTGCAGCGAAAGAATTGCACTCGGCACAATGCCCGAGCGTCCTGTTGCGGTAAAGACCATCGTTACGACCGACATTGTTGCTAAAATGGCGAAGGAATACGGCGTTGAGCTTCGTGAAGTGCTTACAGGCTTCAAGTTCATCGGCGAGCAGATCGGATTCCTCGAGGCTGACGGCGAGGACGACAGATACATATTCGGCTTTGAGGAGAGCTACGGCTATCTTGCAGGCTCGTATGTAAGAGACAAGGACGCTGTTATCGCTTCGATGCTCATCTGCGAAATGGCTGCTTTTTACAGAACAAAGGGTATCTCGCTGCTTGAGGCAAGAGAGAAAATGTACGCAAAATACGGCAACTATATGCACTCGCAGGAATCGTTCGTATGCGAGGGCGCAAGCGGAATGCAGCGCATGAAGGAAATAATGGCTGACCTCAGAAATAACACGCCCAAGGCTATCGGCGGACTTTCGGTTCTCAAATTCGGCGACTACGTTGCTTCGGAGGAAACAGACCTTGCGACAGGCGAAAAGACGGTCATCGACCTTCCCAAGTCGGACGTTTTAGCGTTCAGGCTGGAGCAGGACGCTTCGGTCATCATTCGTCCGTCAGGCACCGAGCCTAAGATAAAGGCTTACTACACGACGATCGGCGAAACGAGAGAGGCTGCCGAGGCTTTACAGAAGGTTATTGCCGACGATTTCAAGGCTATTCTCGGTTTCTGATCCTTAACAAAAAACAATTACGGGAGCTGTATTTTGCAGCTCCTTTTTGTTTACATTGCATATTATCACATGATTATTTGTGCAAAATGCCGAATTGATGATTATTTCAAAAAAGCTGTTGACATTCACTCGCTTTTGTGATATAATATTAAAGTCGCAAGACGAACTGAATACAAAAAGAATGGACAGGTGTCCGAGTGGTTTAAGGAGCCGGTCTTGAAAACCGGTGATACGGCAACGTACCGTGGGTTCGAATCCCACCCTGTCCGCCATTCTTTTTTGCGGATTTACCCAAGTGGTGAAGGGGCTCCCCTGCTAAGGGAGTAGGTCGGGAAACCGGCGCGAGAGTTCAAATCTCTCAATCCGCGCTTTTAAAAATTTTGCGGTATATCGTATTTGTACGGTATACCGCTTTTTATTTATTCGATTTTTTAACTTTTGCACATAAATATCTGTCTGTGAAAACCGTGTATTCTCGTTCAGCCAAGTCAACTCTGTTCGCCTTTTATTCGGAAAATAAAATAAAAAAGCGTCTGTCCGCACGGCTATACGGAAACAAACGCTTTAATATCAGCACCCCGATTTACGCTGAAACCGGCTGATCAGGCTCTGTTTGACGGCGGGTTTTAATATCCCTTGCAAATATGAGCCTGAATATTGTTCTTACAGCAGGCTGAATAAAGAAAAGCTGGGTGAAGAATGCAAAAGGGAAATTGAAACACACAAGCTTCAGCCATTCGGCAAGCAGAGTCCATATATTGAATCCGACTTGATAATTGTAATAAAGTAATGAGGCGATAAAGCTCATCGCAGGACACATTATCCCTACGGTTGCACAGATTATTGCCGTCTCAAAAATCACAGGATGGGTCTTTTTGGGATCGAATACCTTGCAGGCAAGTTTAAATGAAAGCGGAGAGCCTAAAAGGATCTCGAGAGTGTATGCAAGCACAAATTCTATAAGCACGACCGCCCATATCGGAATCGGAACGCTGAATACGGGCACACCGCCGATTTTGTTTATTGCGGGTATTACTCCTGATTCGCCCGTAAGCTCAATAAACATATTTCCGTGAATGACATACAAACTGTAAAAAACGTAAGCGTGGACGGTTATCGCAACTGTTATAAATGCGAACACCATTCTTTGAAATTGATTTCTTGGCATAAAGCATTTCTCCTTTTTTTCAGACAATAAAAAAACACACGTTTTGTAAATCCGTACCGTGATCAGATTTACGCACCGCAAGGTGCAACGTGTGTCGTTTATCGTCATATTTATTTTATATTATTATAACAGAAATCCCACTCAAAATCAATTGACATTGTTCCCAAAAGTTTTCCAAATTAAAGATCGCAGAGTTGTTTAAAAGTATAACCGAACAAACCGCCCGATTGTTTATCTTTTGATTTTTGCAAAAAAATCTTGCTTTTTATTTTTTAAAATTTAGGCAAAACTCCCTTTGACACAAAATAATTAACGTAGTATAATAGATAAAGATGTGTGGCACTATGCGTAAATCCAATCGCATAGCGCCGCACTATTTTTTTTGAAAGGATGTTGTCAATGGAAAACATAAGGGAGAATAAGATGGCTGTGACCCCTGTAAAGAAGCTGATGATCTCAATGGGTGCGCCGATGATAGTGTCGATGGTGCTTCAGGCAGTTTATAATATCGTCGACAGCGCGTTTGTGTCAAATATGAAGAATAACGGCGAAGCCGCTCTCAATGCGCTTACTCTTGCCTTCCCTTTGCAGATACTGATGGTTGCCGTGGGAATAGGAACGGGCGTAGGGGCGAACGTCCTTACAGCTCAGAGTCTTGGAAGAAACGACGGAAAAAGCGCAGATAAAACTGCCGGAAATGCGGCGTTTCTTGCATTTGTGATATATCTTGTTTTTCTGCTGTTCGGTATTTTCGGAGTAAAAAAATACATAGGCTCTCAGACGCACAATCCGCTGATTTTCTCGATGGCTGTGGATTATCTTACCGTTTGCTGTGTGTTCTCTTTCGGTATGTCATTTTTCTCAATATACGAAAAGCTTCTTCAGGCAACGGGTCATTCCGTGTATTCGACCATTGCACAGATCATCGGCGCTGTGACGAACATAATTCTCGACCCGGTACTTATTTACGGCTTTGGATTTGCTCCTGAAATGGGCGTAAAGGGTGCGGCGTATGCGACTGTTATCGGACAGATAGTATCGTTTATCGCTGCGTTTATTTTTCATATCAAGGTCAATACCGCTATATCAAATAAGCTGCGTTATTTTGTGCCGTCCGCAAGGATCATTGGAAAGATATATTCGATCGGACTGCCTGCAATTATTTCACAGGCGCTTATTTCGGTAATGACTTACGGACTTAATGTAATTCTTGGCGGAATAGGAGAAAATGCCGTAACCGCTTACGGACTCTACTATAAGATACAGCAGTTCCTTTTGTTTGCGGCGTTCGGTATGCGTGACGCTGTTATGCCGATAACTGCATTCAGCTTTGGAATGGGCGACAAGAAACGGATAAAGGACTGCGTGAAGTACGGACACATTTACACTGCGGCAATAATGACCGTCGGCTTTGTGCTTATTGAAATATTCGCCGTCCCGTTTTCGTCATTGTTCGGACTGACGGGAGAAACGAACGAATTATGTATCAGCGCAATGCGCATCATATCTATAAGCTTTATATTTGCAGGAATCAACATTACATTCCAAGGAATATTTCAGGCAATAGGCGGCGGCGTCCAGTCGCTTATAATCTCAATATGCAGGCAGGCGTTGTTTGTTTTTCCGTTTGCATATATTTTTGCCGCAATCGCCCGTGTATCGCCCGATAAAACATATCTTATGTGGATAATATTCCCAATAGCAGAGATCCTTACGGCAGCGGCGGCAGTTATTATGTTCATAAGGCTGTATAAACGCAGTCTGAGTATTTTTGCAGGCAAATGATTTGCAAGGCTTTACATACACAAAAAACGCCCCGACAAACCGGAGCGCTTTTTAATGCGAATTAAATTAAATTTTCGGGACTCTTCTTGCCGAAGCGGTGAACTTATCCTCGTCGACAACGCCCTTTATGCCTGCGGCAAGACCTGCAAGACCCTGTATCTCACTCGGGATAATGATCTTTGTAGCCTGACCGTCGGCAGCCTTTTCAAACGCTTCAAGACTCTTGAGCTGAATAACCTGCTCGTTAGGATTAGCCTCGTTTAACTTCTTGATACTGTCGGCAAGAGCCTGCTGTACCATTTCGATAGCCTGCGCTTCACCTTCTGCTTCAAGTATCTTCTGCTGCTTGATAGCGTCAGCCTGGAGTATCTTAGCTTCCTTTTCAGCCTGCGCACGGAGTATCTTCGACTCCTTCTCACCCTCTGCAACAAGTATCTGCGACTTCTTTTCAGCCTCAGCCTGAATTACCTTTTCACGTCTTTCACGGTCAGCCTTCATCTGCTTTTCCATCGAATCCTGAATTTCGGGCGGCGGAATGATGTTTTTCAGCTCGACACGCTGAACCTTTATTCCCCATCTGTCCGTAGCCGTGTCAAGCTCACGGGTGATGTTGCCGTTGATGTAATCTCTCGAAGTAAGCGTAGCTTCAAGGTCGAGGTCGCCGACAATGTTACGAAGAGTGGTTGCGGTAAGGTTTTCGATAGCCTTTATCGGACGCTCAACGCCGTATGTAAACTGCATTGCGTTCGTTATCATGAAAAAGATTACCGTGTCGATCTTCATGGTTACGTTATCCTTTGTGATAACGTCCTGCGGCGGAAAGTCGATAACCTGCTCCTTTAAATTTACCTTCTTCGCTATCTTGTCGATAAACGGGACAGTTACATGAACGCCCGTTCCCCACGAAGCATGATACGCTCCGAGACGCTCGATAACGTAAACGTATGACTGCGGAACTACCTTGATATTTGCTATGATGACAATAACGAGCACCAAGAGCAATATCAGAATTACAACTATTGGATCCATAAATATTTCCTCCTGAAATTTTGTTTTATTTCACCGCCCGACGCTTTACAAAAGCTAAACGTTCAGACGGCTGATTACTTATTTGTCGGAAGCGGCGACGATAAGCTTTGCGCCGTCTACCTTCTTCACCGTGACCGTCGTTCCCTCGCAGATATTTCTTCCGTCCTCAGAACGAGCCGCCCAGTCTACTCCGTCAAGCTTTACTCTTCCGCTGCTCGTTTCGTTGCACACCGTCTCGATAACGACAGCCGTTTTTCCGATGTCGTAATCCATATTCGGATCCTGCTTGTTCTTGTGCATTTGCTTTACAAGAGTCTTTGTAGCGATAAGCAGAACAACGCTCGACACCACGAAAATAGCAAGCTGCCATACAAATCCAAGACCTGCCATCGCCGCAAACATAGCGAACAGAGCCGCAGCCGCAAACCATATCGAAACAAGCGCATTTAACGTAACGCCCTCGACGATAAGGAACACGACGAAAGCTATAGCCCAGCCGAGGATCTGCGTGTTGGAAATAAATGTTTCAAAAAATTCTTTCATTACATGACCCTTCCTTTCTCATCATGGTCTGATATAATTATAGCACAATATTTTAAAAATTGCAATAGCAATATAAAGCAAAATAACCGCTATACACAAATTTTACAAACGATATTTTCAAAATCCCCTACTAATGTTCATTGTATCATAACATTATACTTTTTTCAACTGTTTTTTAAAACTGTAATCCAACTGTAAACTGTAACGGAATCGATAACCTGATACAAGGTTTTTTCTTATAAAATAAGGTATTGACAAGTGCAAGAATTTATTGTATAATTAAAGAAAAATTATCGGGGGTCTTTTTTATGGAAAATTATGAATTCACTGAACTTATTATCCGTTATGTCGTTCAGCTTGCTGTCTGGGCTGTTGTCGGAGTAGTTGTCGGAAACAAGGCGAAAAAGGCGGGGCTTTCCTTTGCGCCATATTTTGCACTGACATTCCTGCTCGGTATTATCGGCGTTGTCATCTCGCTTATAAAAATCAACAATCAGGAAAAGATGAATGCTATGGGAAGGTTTATGTATAATCAGAACATGAACCAGTACAATCCGAATATGAACCAGTATAACCCTAACATGAACCAGTACAATCAGAATATGAACCAGTACAATCAGAACATGAACGGTTATCAGCAGCCAAACGGCTATCAGCAGAACGCTTATCAGCAGCCGAACGCTTATCAGAACAATATGCAGCGGCACGTCTGCGTTAACTGCGGATTTTCCACCGACGAAAGCTGCTTCTGTCCCATGTGCGGAAGCAAGATAGACTGACCAAAACGCTTGCTGTGAAACGCTCCTTGAAAAAACGGGGCGTTTCATTTTTTATTATATGTGATAAATTATAGGTTGAAAATCACGGCGGAATATGATATAATAAAATGAAACAAAACATATAAGATCAATAATCACAAAAAGGGGTTTAAGCATATGATAAACACAATCGACCTGAGCGGCGAATGGCTGCTCGCAATGGATAAGGACTGCACGGGAAAAATGCCGCAGTTTAACGACAGCATAGTTCTTCCCGACACCACCTCTCACGCAGGCAAGGGCGAGGATAACCCTGCACGTGAAACAGGTTTTCTTACCGACACAAAGAAGTTTGAGGGCGACGCCTGGTTTCGCAGGACTGTCGACCTTTCGGCTGCAAAGGGCAAGACCGCAAAGCTCTTTCTCGAGCGCACAAGGCTTACTTCACTCTATATCGACGGAACGCTTGTCGGCTCTCGTGACAGCCTTACGACTGCGCATATTTACGACATAAGCGAATATGCCCACGGCGAGCATGAAATTACGATATGCGTTTCAAATCACGGCTACCCCATTCCCGGAGGACACCTTACCTCGCCCGACACGCAGACGAACTGGAACGGAATTACCGGAGAAATTTCCGTGCGCATTTACAATAATGAATATGCAGACGACGTGCGTGTTTATCCGCTGTTTGACGAAAAGTCGTTCCGTATCACCGGTAAGGTGGTCGGCGGCAAATCGGGCGTGCTTGAAATTTCGGCGAAAAGCTTTAACGCTCCCGACGGAAAGCCGGTTCACATTGCAGACCCGATTATCGTTAGTTACGAAAACGGCTGCTTTGAGGCAGTTTTGCCGCTCGGCGAGGACGCACGCACATGGGACGAGTATTCCCCCGAGCTTTACAGGATATGCGTCGACATAAACGGCGACAAGACGTTTGTTACCGCAGGCTTGAAAGAGTTTAAAGCGATAAAGGATAAATTTTACATAAACGGCAGAAAGACTTTTCTGCGAGGAAAGCACGACGGACTTATTTTCCCGAAAACAGGCTTTGCGCCGACAGACGTTTCGGAATGGGTGAGGATACTTAATATTTCCAAATCCTACGGCATGAACCACTACCGTTTCCACACCTGCTGTCCGCCCGAAGCGGCATTTGAAGCGGCTGACATTGTCGGAATTTATATGGAGCCGCAGCTTCCCTTCTGGGGAACGGTCGCCGCTCCCGGAGAAGAGGGTTTTAACGCCGCCGAGCAGGAATATCTTATCGAAGAGGGTTTCAGAATGCTCAAGGCTTACGGCAATCACCCGTCCTACTGCATGATGTCTATGGGCAACGAGCTTTGGGGCAGCACCGAAAGGCTTAACGAGATAATCGGCGGCTATAAGAAATTCGACCCACGTCATCTTTATACGCAGGGTTCAAACAATTTCCAGTGGTTTCCGAACGTTGTCGAAAACGACGATTTCTTTGTCGGCGTTCGTCTTGCAAAGGACAGGCTTATAAGAGGTTCTTACGCTATGTGCGACGCTCCGCTCGGTCATATCCAGACCGAAAAGCCCTCCACAATGCACAATTACGACAGCATTGTTCACCCGACCGTATCAGCTTCATCTGCGCAGGCTGACGAGGACGGAATGGTAAAGATACAGTACGGCACGACTATGAAGCTTGTCAAGGCGACCGAAGCCGACGCCGATTTTATCCCCGAAGTGCCGATAGTAACTCACGAGATAGGTCAGTTTGAGACCTACCCGAATTTTGACGAGATAGAAAAATACACCGGTTCTATCAAAGCGAGAAATTTCGAGGTTTTCAGAGAGCGGCTTGACGAAAAGGGGCTTCTGCCGCTTGCGCACGACTACTTTGAGGCTTCGGGTGCGCTCGCTGTTGCCTGCTACAAGGAGGAAATGGAGTCGGTTTTCCGCTCGGAAAGTTTAGGCGGTTTCCAGATACTCGACATTCAGGATTTCAGCGGTCAGGGTACTGCGCTTGTCGGCGTGCTTGACGCATTTATGGAAGAAAAAGGCATATGCTCTCCCGAGCAGTGGCGGCAGTTCTGCAACGACGTCGTTATTCTTGCGGAATTTGAAAGCTACTGTCTTGAAGCGGGGCAGGAGTTCAGCGCAAGGATAAGGCTTGCAAATTTCCGTCCGACAGGTATCGAGGGCAAAAAGTTCGTTTGCGAGCTTAAATGCGAATGCGGCGAGGTGCTTACACGGTGCGAGGGCGTTGTGCCGTCGGGCGAGAATTACTTAACGCTCGGCTGTCTTTCGGTCAAGATACCCGACACCACCAAACCCGTATCGCTCACACTTTCGCTTATGATCGAGGGCACGGATATTTCAAACGGCTATACGCTCACGGCTTATCCAAAGCGTGAGAGCGTTGGTATTGACGGAGCGTATATCTTCAAAAGCGTAAACGATGAAGCGAAAAAGCTGCTTTCAGAGGGCAGGACGGTTCTTATACTTCCGGATATGACGGACGAGGAAAAGTATATCGACGGCTTTTACTGTCAGGATTTCTGGTGCTACCCGATGTTCCGCTCGATCTCGGACATGATGAACAAGCCGAGACCTGTCGGCACGATGGGACTTCTTATCGACAGCAGCCACCCCGTTTTCAAGGACTTCCCTACCGAGAAATATTCGACTCCTCAGTGGTGGGATATAGTTTCAAATTCAAAGAGCGAGATACTTGACGGCTGTTCGCAGGACAAGAATGTTATTATCCGCACGATAGATAATTTCGAGAGAAACCACGATCTTGCACTTATGTACGAGTACAATTTTTTGGACAGTAAAGTTGTCGTGTGCAACTGCTCGCTTGATAAGCTGTCGGAATCCCCCGAGGGCAGACAGTTCGTTTACTCGCTTATAAGCTACGTTTCGGACTGCAATAAATAAACATATAATATACAAAATATAAAAAGATATAAAACGGAGACAAAATGGAAAACAATAGTATATACAAACGTGCGCTGAAGCTCGCCGTGCCGATGATGATACAAAACGGCATTACGAACATGGTGGGGCTTATCGACAACGTAATGGTCGGAAGTCTTGACACCGAAGCTATGACGGCGGTTTCGATAGTCGGTCAGCTGATATTCGTCTTTAACCTTTCGATTTTCGGCGGACTTTCGGGACCGGGCATTTACGGCGCACAGTTTTTCGGACAAAACAACAAGGAGGGTTTTAAAAACACCTTCCGATTAAAGCATTGGATATGCTTATTCGCTCTGACGCTCGGAATAGCGGCGTTTACTTTCGGCGGTCAGACGCTTATCGGGCTTTATCTTAAAGGCGAGAGCAGTATGATAGACCCGGTACTTACAATGCGCTATGCAAAGCAGTATCTTCACATTATGATGATCGGACTTATCCCCTTTGCGATAACGCAGATATACGCTACGAGCCTGCGTGAAACGGGCGACAGCTTAAAACCTATGACAGCCGGAATAATCTCGGTATTTGTCGACATAGTGTTCAATTACCTTCTTATCTACGGAAAGTTCGGTCTGCCGAGGCTTGAGGTGAGGGGTGCGGCGGTCGCAACCGTTCTCGCAAGGATCGTTGAAATGACGATAGTGCTCGTCTGGTCGTTCAGAAGGCGCGACAAGCACGACTTTTTACAGGGTATATACAAAACGCTCGCCGTGCCGAAAAGCTTTGCGGTCACGGTCATAAAAAAGGGACTTCCCATATTCGTGAACGAATTTTTATGGGCAGGAAGTCTTGCGGCGCTTACTCAGTGCTACTCGACAAGGGGACTTGAGATAGTCGCAGGACTTAACATCTCAAATGCGCTGTGCAATCTTCTCAACGTCGTGTTCGTTGCGCTCGGTTCGGCGGTCGGGATACTTATCGGACATACGCTCGGGGCTTCGCAGTTTGAAAGGGCGAAAAAAGAAGCCTTTTCGCTTATGTGGTTCACGGGCGGAGTGTGCGTGATACTTACGGCGGTGCTTATCGCCCTGTCGGGAATTTTCCCCGAGCTTTACGACACGACAAGAGAGGTAAAGACGACGGGCAGGAACTTCATTATCATCACGGCGCTTTTCTTCCCCGTTCAGGGATTTCTCAACTCGCTATACTTCACACTTCGCTCGGGCGGAAAAACGTTCATCACCTTCCTGTTCGACAGCGTTTATTCATGGACGGTCACCCTTCCGCTTGCGCTTTTGCTTTGCAGGCGCACGGCGCTCCCGATATTTGCGGTCTACGCCGCAGTTCAGTCCGCCGACCTTATCAAACTCGCCGTCGGCTATGTGCTTATAAAAAAGGGCGTCTGGATAAGCAGGATATCCGCCGTGTAATTAAATTTGACCCAAAAGAAAGAGAGGCAAAACGATATGTCGCAAAAGAAAGAAAACAGCGGCTCGGCTTCGGCTATAACAATAATTATCACAGCGGTATTGTTTCTGATACTGCTTGTGTGGTTTATCAGTGCGCTTATAAAAAGTGACCGCAGAGAGATAGGAAGAAAGGAGCTTTCCTCGGCTGAAACTACCTCTTCGGAAGTCGAGCAGGCTATCTCTGCCGACGAGATAGCTATGCAGAAGTTAAGGCAATGCTACGCTTATACTTCTATCGATTCATCAATGTTAAATTCCGGTATTCTCTGCATTTCGCAGGACGGCGCGCCGCAAAAGCTCACACCCGTTTACAACTCGCTTTTTACCGCCGACGGCTTGCAGATAGCTTCGGAAAAGAGCGTTAAATTCAAGTGCGACACGCAGATGTCTGCGCCGCTTTCCGAAATGCTCAATGCGTTTTACAAGGAAACGGGACTTCGCACGCTTATGATAAACGCAGCGTACACCGAACCGACCGAAGCGGATAATTTGCAGGAGCAGGACGAATATGCCGACGGCTATTACGACGAAAACGGCTATTTTATCGAATACGAACAGCCTGCCGCAGAGGAAACGCCGAATGAAACTTGCGGCGAGCATGAAAACGGATTATCAGTAGATTTTGGACTTTATATCGCAAAATCGGACAGCTTTGCCGAATTCACGGGCGAGGACGAATATTCTTGGTTTGAAAGCAATTCATGGAAATACGGCTTTATTCTGAGATACCCCGAGGACAAGCAGGACATCACCGCAAGCGGCTTTTATCCTGCACATTTTAGGTATGTCGGCAAGGCGGCTGCGGCGGTCATGAAACAGCAGAACCTATGTCTTGAGGAGTTTTTGACATTTATTAAGAGCTATTCCTACGATTCGCCGCTTATCGTTCAGACCGCAAACGGCGCAGAAATTCTCTACTATATCGGCGATTCGGGGCTTGAAACGACCGACGCTCAGGTTCCTGCAAATTCGGACGGAACGATATGCGACTTTACCGTTTCGGGAAACGGGACGGACGGATATATCCTCTGCGCCGTTCTGACTGATGAATTTGCCGCCGACAACAGCAGCGAGGACTCGGCTCAGACGGACTAATAATTTACAGAAGGAGATTTTTATGGATACTGTTGATTTAAAGGTCGATTACGCAAAAGCGGGGCTTGACCACCCCGGTTATCTGCCTACGCTTGAGATTCATGTGCCTGCCGCAAAAATGGACAGGTGGAGCTTGAAAAGGGGCGCTGTCATAATCTGTCCCGGCGGCGGATATGATTACTGCTCCGAGCGTGAGGGAACGCCTGTCGCTTACAGATTTGCAGGCGCAGGCTATGCGGCGTTCGTGCTGCGCTATTCCTGCGTTGACAAGAAGTTCCCGACCGCTCTGCTCGAATGTGCGGCGGCGGTGAAATTTGTGCGTGAGAATGCAGAAAAGTTCGACATAGACCCCGACAAGATCTTCGTCATGGGATTTTCGGCAGGCGGACACCTTGCGGCGAGCATGGCGAACCTCTGGAACAGCAGTATTCTTTCAGAAACGCTCGGCTGCGGCAGCGAAATGCTCAAGTTAAACGGCTCGGTACTCTGCTACCCCGTTATCCTTTCCGACCCTGCGCTCACGCACGAAGGCTCTATCGCAAATCTTATTCAGCACAAGCAGGACCCCGAGCTGCGTGAATTCGTTTCGATGGAAAAGCGTATCGGCGAGCAGACTCCGCCTACATTTCTCTGGCACTGCTCCGACGACGACTGCGTGCCGGTTGAAAATTCGCTGTACTATATGACCGAGCTTTCAAAGAACAAGATACCCTTTGAAGCGCACATTTACCCCTCGGGCGGTCACGGACTTTCGCTCTGCGACAAGTCATCGGCGACCTGGGAGGGTCACATTCAGCCGACAGCCGCTTCATGGGCGGCGCAGTGTATCGACTGGATGGACAGGATAACGGAAAACTGATTACAGTACATATTTTCGGATAGTTGGTATTATAATTAACTGTCCGATTTTTTGTACCTATTTTTGTATTGTACGATAGTTCGTACTGTTAAGCGTATGATTAAAGTGTACATAAATTCGTACAGTTCTTTAACAACAAAAAAAGACGGACATTTCTGCCCGTCTGATCTTATATTAAGCTTAAATCACTTAACGATAGAAGTACCCGTCATTTCCTCAGGCTGCTCTAAACCGATAAGTTTGAGCATTGTCGGCGAAAGGTCTGCAAGCACGCCGCCCTCTCTGAGTTCGACATTTCCTGCGCCTGCAATGATAAGTGGAACGAGGTTTGTCGTGTGTGCGGTGAACGGCGAACCGTCCTCCTCGTACATCTTGTCAGCGTTGCCGTGGTCGGCGGTAACAAGAGCGATTCCGCCCTTTGCAAGAACAGCGTCGACAGTTTTGCCCATGCACTCGTCGACAGCCTCGACAGCCGCAACAGCTGCATCGAACACGCCCGTGTGACCGACCATGTCGCAGTTTGCATAGTTTAAAATGATGACGTCATACTTGTCGCTCTCGATTCTCTTAATCACCTCGTCGCAGACAAGATATGCGCTCATTTCGGGCTGGAGGTCGTAGGTTGCGACCTTGGGCGAATTGATAAGCGCTCTGTCCTCGTTCTCAAACGAAGCCTCAACGCCGCCGTTGTAGAAGAATGTAACGTGAGCATACTTCTCGGTCTCGGCAATTCTCAGCTGCGAAAGACCCTTCTTTGCGATATACTCGCCGAAGGTGTTTGTAAGCTTTGTCGGACGGAACGCAATGTCAACATTCGGCATTGTTGCATCGTACTGGGTCATGCAGACATAGTAAAGCGGAAATCTTCCGTTTCTTCTCTCAAATCCCGTGAACTCGTCATCAACGAAAGTTCTTGTGATCTCTCTAGCTCTGTCGGGACGGAAATTGAAGAATACAACGCTGTCGTTTGCCGAAATTCTTCCGCCCTCGCCGATAACGGTCGGAACAACGAATTCGTCGGTAACTTCGTCAGCGTATGAAGCCTTGATAGCCTCAACTGCGCTGTCGTTCTTGTTGCCCTCGCCGTAAACCATTGCGGCGTAAGCCTTTTCCACACGCTCCCAGCGGTTATCTCTGTCCATAGCGTAGTAACGACCCATTACGGAAGCCACCTTGCCGACGCCGATCTCAGCCATTTTTGCCTCAAGCTCGGCAACGAAATCCGCACCGCTCGTAGGCGCAACGTCACGGCCGTCCATGAAGCAGTGAACGTAGACCTTTTCAAGACCCGACTTCTTTGCAAGCTCTAAAAGACCGTAAAGGTGAGTGTTATGCGAATGAACGCCGCCGTCTGAAAGCAGACCGAAGAGGTGAAGCGCACTGTCGTTCTTCTTGCAGTTTTCAACAGCCGCCTTGAATGCCTCGTTCTCGAAAAAATCGCCGTCCTTGATAGACTTGGTAATTCTTGTAAGTTCCTGATAAACGATCCTTCCTGCGCCGATATTGGTGTGACCTACCTCGGAGTTACCCATCTGTCCGTCGGGGAGACCAACGTCCATTCCGCTTGCGCCGATAAGGGTGTGAGGATAGTTTGCGAGCAGTCTGTCAAGATTAGGAGTCTTTGCCGCTCTGATAGCATTGCCATAACTCTTGTGGTTATAGCCAAAGCCGTCAAGAATAATAAGTGCAACAGGTTTCTTTGACATTTTTATTTTCCTTTCAGTTTTCAAAAACAAAATTATTCAAGCATTTAAGGGCGATGAGAACACCGCCCTTTTTGGTTTCTTAAAATCAGCCCTCAACAGCAGCCTGAACGATAGTGTTGAAGTCCTCAGCCTTGAGCGATGCGCCGCCGATAAGTCCGCCGTCAACGTTCTCCTTCGAGAGAAGCTCAGCGCAGTTCTTTGCGTTCATCGAGCCGCCGTACTGAATTGTAACAGCCTGTGCGGTCTCCTCGTCGTAGATCTTTGCGAGAGTTGCACGAATGAATGCGCAAACCTCCTCAGCCTGATCTGCGGTTGCGGTCTTGCCCGTGCCGATAGCCCAGACAGGCTCGTAAGCGATAACGGTCTTCTTAACGTCCTCAGCCGAAACGCCGAACAGGTCAAGCTTTATCTGTCTTGCGATAACTTCCTCGGTGATGTCGCACTCACGCTCCCAGAGAAGCTCGCCCACGCAAACGATAGGCTTGAGTCCTGCAGCAAGCGCAGCCTTTGTTCTCTTGTTTACGGTCTCGTCGGTCTCGCCGAAATACTGTCTTCTCTCGCTGTGACCGATAACAACGTACTCAACACCTACCTCAACGAGCATATCAGCCGAAATTTCGCCCGTGAATGCGCCGCTCTTTTCAAAGTGAACGTTCTCTGCGCCGATCTTAACGTTTGAACCTGCGGTAGTGTTTACAGCGGTTTCAAGGTTTGTGAAAGGTACGCATGCGATGACCTCAACCTTGCCATCTGCGTTTGCAACGAGCGGCTTAATTGCCTCAAGAAGCTCCTTAGCCTCGGGTCTTGTCTTGTTCATTTTCCAGTTACCGGCAATAATAGCCTTTCTTACACTCTTTTTCATGTTAAAAACTCCTTTGTATTATTTAATAATTACATTATTTTATAAAATAAAAATCATATAAAAATCCGCAGCCAAGTCCTAAAAGGATAATGCCAAAAACAAGCATTGCGATAAACACCTTGTTCGGCGGCTCTTTCAGTTCGTCCTGCTCCTCGCCGTCCTCGTCGGTATCGGGCGCAGATTCCTCGTCGACCTTATCAAGTATGTAAAACTCGTTAGGATTTTTCGGATTATACTCGATCTTGACCGTTCCCTCGCTGCCTAAATCGGGCGTCCATTTTTCATAGACCTCGCCGTCAAGCTCAAAAAGAAGCTGCATTTCCGAGAAGGTCTTGCCGACTATCTCGCTCGAGCGGTGTTCGCCCACCTTAGCCTCGCCGGGAAGAAACCCTAAATCCTTAATCACGGGATCGTGATTATCCATCTCGAGATAAAATCCGCCCATTTTCTTCACCTTTGCCGAAAAGATGAGAAATATAACGCCGAACGCTACAAGCACAAAGCCGAGAACGTTTCCGAACCTGTCGAGCATTCCCGTTTTGCCGAAAGCGTTTTTTCCTGCCTCGGCAAGCTGCGTGATATTAAAATACATTTCCGTCATTTTTCTTTTCCTTATACTTTCGCTTTTATCAAAAACGGGGCGGACGAGTTTTCCGCCTGCCCCGATGTTTAATTACTTGTCTGCAATTACGTCAATGCCGGGAAGAACCTTTCCTTCGAGGTATTCAAGCGAAGCGCCGCCGCCTGTCGAGATATGCGACATCTTGTCTGCAAATCCGAGCTGGATAACAGCAGCTGCCGAATCTCCGCCGCCGATAATTGTCGTTGCATCGGTTTCTGCAAGCGACTTAGCAACAGCGATAGTACCCTTTGCAAGCACGGGGTTCTCAAACACGCCCATAGGTCCGTTCCAAACAACGGTCTTTGCGCTCTTAACAGCCTCGGCATAAAGCTCGGCTGTCTTTGTTCCGATGTCAAGACCCATCTTGTCAGCAGGGATAGCGTCAACAACTTCAACGTCGATCTCAGCGTCGATAGGATCGGGGAACGAAGCTGCAACTGTCGTATCAACAGGGAGAAGAAGCTTCTTTCCTGCTGCCTGCGCCTTTGCGATCATTTCCTTGCAGTAGTCAAGCTTTGTATCGTCAACGAGCGAAGTTCCGATTTCCTTGCCCTGTGCCTTTAAGAATGTGTAAGCCATACCGCCGCCGATGATGAGGGTATCGCACTTTTCGATAAGGTTATTGATAACGTTGAGCTTGTCAGCAACCTTTGCGCCGCCGAGAATTGCAACGAAAGGTCTTACAGGATCTTCAACGGCGTTTCCGAGGAAGTTAATTTCCTTCTGCATGAGATAGCCTACTGCCGTTTCCTTAACAAACTTTGTAACGCCTGCTGTTGAAGCGTGCGCTCTGTGAGCCGAACCGAAAGCGTCCATTACGAAAACCTCGCCGTCAACGAGCTCTGCAAGCTCCTTAGCGAACTCTTCGCCGTTCTTGGTCTCCTCAGCGCCGCGGAATCTTGTGTTCTCGAGAACAACGATCTCGCCGTCAGCCATTTCAGCGACAGCCTTCTTTGCATTTTCGCCTACAACGGTATCGTCAGCGGCGAATGTAACCTTTGTATCAACGAGCTCTGCAAGTCTTGCAGCAGCCGGAGCGAGCGAGAACTTAGCCTCAGGACCGTTCTTCGGCTTGCCGAGATGCGAGCAGAGAACAACCTTTCCGCCGTCGGCAACGAGCTTATTGATCGTGGGAAGAGCAGCCGTGATTCTGTTATCGTTTGTGATAACGCCGTCCTTGAGCGGAACGTTAAAGTCTACTCTTACGAGCACCTTTTTGCCCTTAACACTAATGTCATCAACAGTAACCTTGTTTAAACCTGCCATTTTAAGACATCCTCTCATAAATAGATTTTTTCGGAATCGGTTTTGAACCATTCCAATAATTAACAACTTTTACAGGTATAAAAAACACCCGTCCATATTTTATTATATAACATATCGGCAAAAAAATCAAGGGGTTTTCACTATTTTTTTACGCAATGTTAATCTGTATTGTCAATCCATATCGAACGCAAGCCGAACATTGTCAAAATTGCGCTCTGACAAAGCCTGCCTGTCGATAAACCAGTACAGACCCCATATATTGCCTGCCTGATAATTAAACTGGAACAGATTTACCTCCTTTGAAGAAGGTCTGTCAACGTTCATGCTGCCGTTAGGATAGCCAAACAGCTTGCTGCCGTCCGACAGGAAATCATGCGCCTCATCGTAATAATCTTCAAGCTCCTCCTCGTATTCGTCTGCGTCATACTCGTTAAAGCATTTTTCAGCCGTGAACAGCACGTTTTCAAGGGGACTGTTAAAATACTTTGCATGATAAGGACAGGGCGGCGGAGTGCGTTTGAGAGCAGACATATCTCCGTCATAGTAAAGCACCTTAAACGGCTGTCTGTTTTCTCCTTCAAAAATATACTTCACCCAGCCCTCGCTGTCGTTTAAGTCTAACTCGCCGCTCCAGAAAATGTACAGCATACCATGCTCAGGGAGCAATCCCTCCCTGTCAAATGGGGCAACTTCGGAAAGGTTTATCTGTGCGGCAAGTTGCATTGCAGACTCAGGATAAGTTTCGTCGCCGCCGCTGCGCTGTGCCGTAAAGCCGCTGAGTGTGGGGTAATCTATCTCAGGCGGAAGATCGGGATAACCGCCGCTTTTGCTTGCGCCGATCGGGATATCCTCGTCGCTGACCGCTTTAGTTTTAAAGGGAATCACATTTCTGCCAACGTCTGAAATAAGCTGTGCAAGGTCTTCCCTGCCCTTGCTTACAAGATAATAGCCAAAATCCTCAGAACATTCCACAAGAGAGACAGCCTTAATCTGTTCAGGCGGCTGCTTTATTTCCTCTTCTGACGGCTGAACCAGACTCGGTTTCTCCTCCTCAGAATTTGGAGCGGTTTTCTTTTTTGAAAAAAGCTTATCAAAAAATCCCATTTAGTTTTCCTCCTTATGATAGCTCCCTCAAAATCAGCCCTTCCTCTTAAACACCGAGCCAACGACCTTAGGACCTGCGTTTATTGCAATAGCCGCACCTATCTGGTAAAATTCAACAGGCGGATAACCGAGCTTCTTCGTAAGCGCCGCCGCAAGCTCTTCTCCGCAGGAGCGGTCGCTTCCGTAAATGACGGCATAAGGGGTCTGGGGGATCATTTCGTCGAGCGTCAGCTTTAGAATTTCGGGGATAATGTTCTTATCTCCTCTGACCTTTGAATTTGTTACGATCTTGTTGTCCTGAATACGCATTATCGGGCGAAGTCCCATAAGCTCGCCTGCAAATGCCGCCGCCGACGGTATTCTTCCCGACTTGCGGGCATATTTTAATGTATAGGGTGCGAAGAAGATGGTGCAGTTTTTGACCCAGTCCTCGACAAACTCAACGATCGAAGCGGCGTCCTCGCCCTTTTTCGCCTTCATAGCAGCCTGCGTTACGGGATAGCCGTACATTCCCGAATAGCCCATTCCGTCGATTATGTGGATATTGAACTTGTCCTTGCGCTCGGGGTGCTCCTCAAAGAAATTCCTTGCTGCAAGCTGGGCGTTGCCGTTTGTTGCGCTTCCCTCTTTATTAATGGTAACGTTTATAACGTCGGTATAACCCTTCTTGTAAAGGTCTTCAAAAATATCGGCGTACTCGAACACCGTTATCTGCGAATGGGTAGGCATACCGTCGTATTCGTCCATCATCTTGTAAAACTCATCGTTTGTGAAATCAACTCTGCTGACATAGCTTTTATCGCCGAGTGCTACTTTAAACGGGATAACGAGTATGTCAAGCTCCTTTTCGACCTCTGCCGAGATGTCCGACGCCGCGTCGGTCACGATTTTGATTTTTGCCATAAACATAAACTCCTTTTCATAAATTTTTATACTAATCAATTTTTGTGTCTTACTATTTTATACGCAAAATGCGGATAGCCCTCAAGCTTTTTTACATCGTAAATATCGCGCGTAAGCAGATAAAACAGCACGTTCACCGCCATCATTATAAAAAGCATGATCGAGCCCATAATAAAACCGAAAACAACGCTTATAAGTGAAACGGCAAAATAGATAAGCGGCTCACGCTTTATTACGGCGGCTGTCGTCAGAGCGAAAATCGCAATAAGCGCCGCCAAGAGCAAAACGAAATTCGTTTCATTATCCGTATCTATTATCGCACCGACCAGCACTATCACACAAAGCGCTGTGTTTCCGTAAAACGTTTCGGTAAACTTTCTCTTGCAGGCGGCTAATCTCGGGATATATTCGCTCATGCGGTCGTTATATTCCATATCCTCGAACATTTCCGCAATTTCCTGCTCGGTGAGCTGTTTCCACATATTTACACCTTCTTACAGCCGTTCAGTCGTCCCAGTTATACTGTGTTAATTTTCCCTCTCTGCCAAGGTCGGGATAATCCCACTGCCTTAACACCTCGTAAACCGCAATAGCGACCGTGTTCGACAGATTAAGGCTCCTAAGCGTATTTCTCATCGGCACTCTTACACAGCTGTCCGGATTTTTGTACAATAAATCTTCCGGCAGACCCTTGTCCTCCCTGCCGAAGATCAGATAAACGTCCTTGTCGGTCGGATAAGCGACCTCGCTGTGGACTGCCCTGCCCTTTGTCGTGAAGAAATAAAACTCTCCGCTGTTGTGCGAAAAGAAACTGTCCAAATTTTCGTACCGATGTATTTCAAGCTTGTCCCAGTAGTCAAGACCCGCACGCTTTAGCTTTTTATCCGATATCTCAAATCCGAGAGGCTCGACAAGGTGGAGCGCCGCTCCCGTCACGGCGCAGGTCCTCGAAATATTTCCGGTATTCGGAGGTATCTGCGGCTCGACAAGAACAATATTTAGTCTTCCCATTTTTATCCTTTGTACCTCCGTTCAGATAGGCTCGAAATCCGAAAGCTCGCTGTAACCCGTCAGCCACGGCAGCTGCGGCTCAAAAAGCACGCCGCTGTTTTTCGGGATACCGTAGCTGTAGGTCGACTTTACCGCAAGCTTTGTGAACACTGCGGCACGGTTCATCGCCATCGGCAGACTGTCGCCCGAAAGAAGACCGCCCGTCAGCACGGCTGTATAAATATCTCCGCAACCCGAATAATGCGCAGGAACGTAATCGTTCACGACCCTCCAGAAGCTGTTCGCCGCCGAGTCGTAGCCGGCAGAGGAGATACCTCTTCCCGAAATTCCGACGCCCGTTATAACGACCGTTTTCGGGCCAAGCTGCGAAAGCCTTACAAGCCACGATTTTATCTGCGAAACGGAAAGCGGCGAGGTCGGATAGTCCTCTCCGAGAAGAATTGCCGCTTCGGTCAGATTAGGCGTGATTATATCGGCAAGGCTTACGATACGGCTCATTTTAGAGCAAAGCTCGTCGGTATAGGTGCTGTATCTTTTGCCGTTGTCGCCCATTACGGGGTCGACGACTTTAAGCGAACGGGGGTACTGCGTTAAGAAATCAATACAGTGATCTATCTGCTCCGCCGAGGCGAGAAAGCCTGTGTAAACGCAGTCGAAGTCAACGCCGAGCTCCTTGTAATGTCCGAGCGCTTCGGGGATAAAATCGGTAAGATCTTTCATTACAAAGCCGCCGTAGCCCGTATGCGCCGAAAGCACGGCGGTAGGCACAGGGCAGACCTGTATGCCCATTGCCGAAAGTATCGGGATTATTACCGTAAGCGAGCATTTTCCAAGTCCTGAAATATCATGGATAGCCGCTACATATTTTTGTTTTTCCAATTAATGTCACTCCAAGTGGATAATACGCACGGGCAAAGCTCTCCGCAGCCCGTCATACTATTATAACATATTAAGCCGCATTTTGCAAGCGTTTTTGAATAATAATCAATCAAAGCGAACAATCATGAATATATCGTAAACAAAAATGAATTTATTAATTATTTCAAACAATTCTACAAAAGTTTTCAGATTATTGCTTTTTTCTATTGAAATTTGATAAAAATTATGTTATAATTTAAATGAATTTATAGAATAAGGGGGCGGTTTTTATCAAGTTTAAAAATAATAACTTTAATGCGTACAACACATATCTTACGCTTCAGACAAAAAGCTATATGCCCCTTATGCTGCTTTCGGCTTGCTCGATGCTTATTCACCTTGCCTATATGCTGTTCTTCTTTCTGGAAGGTATTTACATCATGGGTTGTATTAACATTATAAGCGTGATTTTCTACTCCGCCGGAATTTTTACTTTTCAGAAAGGTAAGCACAACAACACATTTTTGTTTTTAGCGCTTTTCGAGATCATTATCCACGCCGTGCTTGCAACGCTTTTTACCGGCTGGGATTTCGGGTTTCAGATGTTTATAATCTGTATGATACCCGTACCGTATATGCTTACGGTCAGAAGAGAGATCAATATGTTTATTATGGCGGTCTTAAACGTTGCGCTGTTTGTCGGGCTGAGGATATCCTGCTGCAACTACGGCTTCACGCTGAGGAATACGGAGATTTCGGTAAAGCCGGATCGCTGGTATATTTTCAACAGCATTGTAAGCTTTTTAATTATCATCGCCGTGACCTTCTGGTTTAGGTTCAGGAATATGGAGCTTAATCAGGAGCTTGCAAAGCAGAACGCCGAGCTTCAGAAAGCGGCGTCGCTCGACTCGCTCACGGGCTTGTTCAACCGCCGTGCGATGACGGAATTTATCGGACAGATAAACACGACAAAGTCCCCTTACTGCGCAATAATTCTCGACATTGATTTTTTCAAAAACGTAAACGACACCTACGGACATTCCGCAGGCGATATGGTTCTTATCAGGATCTCCGAGATACTTAAAAACACGCTTCCGCCCGAGGCTTTTATCTGCCGCTGGGGCGGCGAGGAGCTGCTTTTCCTGCTCCCGACGATCGACAAAAACGCAGGAGCGCAGGTTGCGGAAAAGGTACGCACGACAATTGAAAGCGAGAATTTTATCTGGGAAAACGAGCCGTTTACCGTAACGGCGACCTTCGGCGTTTCTTTCTCCGACGGTACGATCTCCCCCGACGACACGATAAGAAAAGCGGACGACAGGCTTTATCTCGGCAAACGAAGCGGAAGAAACACGGTCGTTACTTCGGCTGCTTAACTGTACGTTTTTTTGTACTTGTAAAATCTCAAGGAAAAAGCGGCGGATAATGTGTAAATTAACAACAGGCGTATGTGAAGTTCATACGCCTGTTTTACTTTTATATGCTTGCTTTAATGCTTTGCACACATAAAAAACAGGACGCAAAACGGGATTTAAGGATTATTTAATAATTGATGTGCTATAATGTGAACACAACAAGGAAAGGAGCAGCAAAATGTATCTGCGAATACTTAAAAAAGATCTAAAACGAAAAAAGACTATGAATATCATTCTGCTGATATTCATAACTCTTGCGGCAATGTTCATCGCAAGCAGCGTGAACAATATCATAACTGTAACGACGGCGCTTGACAATTTCTATGAAAAGGCGGACGGCCCCGATTATTTCGCTGCCACAAGGGGAAAAGAGAATAACGAGCCGATAAATCAGGTTCTTGACGGCATCTCAGATCTTTACGGCTATGAAACAGAGGATATAATCTACGCAGAATCGGGAGCTTTTTATTGCGGCGGAAAAAAGCTTGACTTCAAAAATACTTCCGTTATCATGTCCTTTTCCGACGCGGCGATAAATTACTTTGACGCCGATAACAACGTTATCGAGAATGTGGAAGAGGGTACTGTGCTTCTTTCGGGAAAAGCAATGAAAAACGCCGGTATTAAAGATGGCGACGTTGTTGATATCACCATAGGGAACAATACCGTATCCGTAAAAATCAAGGGCAGCTGCAAGGACGCTATTCTCGGTTCTGATCTTATGGGCATGACTCGTTTTATTCTTAACGAAAAGGATTTTGAAAATCTCATGTCGGACGGCAACGGTTTTGAGGGCAGGCTTTGGTACATAAAAACCAAAGATGTTTCGGAGGTTGAAACAAAGCTCAGCAAGGCTGACGGTATTCTCTTCAACGGCGACGAGGCTATGATGAAAAAGACGTACGTTATGGATATGGTTATCGCAGGCGTGCTTCTTGTCGTAAGCGTGTGCCTTATCCTTGTGGCGTTTGTAGTGCTTAAATTTACCATCACCTTTACTCTTTCGGAAGAGTTCCGGGAGATAGGCGTTATGAAGGCTATCGGCATAGGAAACACAAAGATCAGAGGTCTTTACATGGTGAAGTATCTCATGATGGCGGCGGTTGGCGCAGCTGTCGGATTCTTTGCAAGCATACCGTTCGGAAATATGCTTCTTGACAGCGTTTCTGAGTCCATAGTGCTTGATAATGAAAATACCGTTTTGATAAATCTTATATGCTGTATGCTTGTTGTTATAGTGATACTTCTTTTCTGCTACGGCTGTACCGGAAAGGTAAAAAAGTTTACTCCCGTAGACGCAGTGCGCAACGGTACGACGGGCGAGCGGTTCAATAAAAAGAGTGCGCTTCGCCTTAAAAGCGTGCCTGCAAAGCCTTCGGTATTTATGGCGCTCAACGATATACTCAGCAGTCCGATAAGATATATTACCATAATAATAACCTATATTCTGTGTATGCTTCTTGTGCTTGTGCTTGTAAACACTGCAAATACGCTTCGGAGCGACAAGCTTGTTACGGCTTTCGGAGTTGTGAAAAGCGACGTTTACTTTATTTATGACGAATCGGAGCTTATGAGCTTTATGACCTCCGACGGAAGAGAAAAGTTTGAAAACAGGATCTCGGAAATAGAGAAAAAGCTGGAAGAAAACGGTATGCCTGCCGACTGTTCGTTTGAAACAATATATAAATACAATCTTTCTCACGGCGACAGATCTTATAAATCCCTTTCTTTGCAGGGAATCGGAACAACGGCGGATATGTACGAATATCAGGAAGGAACTCCTCCGCAGAATGAAAATGAAATAGCGATAACGCCTCTTACTGCGCAAAAGCTTGACGTACAGATAGGAGATACCGTTACGATACATCACAGCTTCGGCGAGAGAGAATATATCGTAACTGCGCTTTATCAGAGCATGAACAATCTGGGCGAGGGTATTCGCCTGCACGAAGACGCACAGACCGATTTCGGACAGACATCAGGCTTTTTCTACTTTCAGCTGAACTTCAAGGACGACCCCGATGAGCAAACTGTACGGGAAAGAGTTGAAAAGATAAAAGAACTTTTTGACACGGAAAATGTTCAGACAGCAGGAGAATATGTTGAAAGCATGGTTGGTGTGGCGGACGTTATCGACGGGGTAAAAATGCTCACGCTGAGCGTTGTCATCATAATAATCGCACTTGTCACCATACTTATGGAGCGTTCCTTTATCACAAAGGAGCAAAGCGAGATAGCGGTAATGAAAGCGATAGGATTTAAAACAAGCTCTGTCGTATGCTGGCACACAATGCGGTTTACAGTCATCGGAATAATCTCAACAGCCGCAGCGATCGTATTATCAACGCCTGTAACTACTCTTTCGATAACGCCTGTTTTCAAAATGATGGGAGCGGCGTTCGGCATAGAATATGAGATAAACCCGATCGAGGTGTTTGCGATATATCCTGCCGTTGTGCTGGCAGTAACGATCTTATCATCTATGCTCACATCGCTTTACACAAGAACGATAACGGCTTCGCAGGCTTCAAGTATCGAATAAACAAAAGGGAGAATTATCATGAACACAATTTTAAATGTAAAAGACCTCTGCAAAACATATATCGTAAACAAGCGTCAGAACAACGTGCTTAAAAACGTGAATTTCACAGTGAGCGAGGGCGAAATGGTTGCCGTTATGGGTCCTTCCGGCTCGGGAAAATCAACGCTTTTATACGCTGTTTCGGGAATGGACGGCATAACCGCAGGCGAGGTAATGTTCTGCGGAAAGAATATCGCCGACATGGAAGAAAAGGAGCTTGCCGCTCTTCGCCTTGACGAAATGGGATTTATCTTTCAGCAAATGTATATGCTCAAAAACCTTACCGTGCTTGATAACATTATCCTCCCTGCCTGTCAGTCGAAAAAGAACACGGAGAGCCGAAAGGAGACCGTAAAGCGAGGCGAGGAGCTTATGCGAAAGCTTGGGATCATCGACATCGCCGACAACGACATAAACGAGGTTTCGGGCGGTCAGCTTCAGCGTGCCTGCATCTGCCGCAGCATGATAAACCGTCCGAAGATGATCTTCGCCGACGAGCCGACGGGCGCTCTCAACCGCACCTCCTCCGACGAAGTAATGGAGGAGCTTGCGAAGCTCAACGCCGAGGGCACGACCGTCATGCTTGTAACTCACGACGTAAAGGTTGCGGCAAAATGCACAAAAGTGCTTTACATAGTTGACGGGAACATAAAAGGCGAGTATAATTTAGATAGGTACGAAAACGCTTCGCAGATGAGAGAGCGTGAACGTGCGCTCAATAACTGGCTGCTGGAGCTTGGCTGGTGATTTTTGAAAGGAAAATTTATGACCGATATTTTGATTGTTGAAGACAACAAAGAGCTTGCAGACCTGCTGTGCGATTTTCTCCGTGCGGAGAATTACACGGTTTCGGTCGCACAGACGGGTGAAAAAGCCTTGTCGCTGTATGAAAAATACGGCGCAAGGCTTGTCGTGCTTGATATAATGCTGCCGGGAATTGACGGCTTTGCGGTTTGCAGAAAAATTCGTGAGGAGAGCAACACGCCGATACTAATTGTCAGCGCAAAGACCGAAAAGGAGGACAAGCTGAACGGGCTTGTGCTGGGTGCGGACGACTATATCGAAAAGCCGTATGATATTGATATAATGCTTGCGAAGATAGGCGGAGTTTTCAAGCGGAGATTTTCGCTTGACGAGATAACAGACGGCGCGATCCGAATAAACAAGGTTAACCGCACGGTGTACAAAAACGACGTTTTGCTTGAAATGACCGCAAAGGAGTTTGAGCTGCTCACGGTTCTGATAGAAAACAAGGATCGCACGCTTACGAAGGAATATCTGTTCAACAGGATATGGGGCAGCGACAGCTTTTCCGAGCCGCAGACGCTTACCGTGCATATAAAATGGCTGCGGCGAAAGATCGAGGACGACCCGAAAGACCCGAAGCGGATAGTTACAGTATGGGGAGTAGGCTATAAATATGAAAGCGTTTAACAGGATAACGGCGGTCGTTATTGCGGTGATAATTGCAGTTTTTGCGGTCGCAAACGCGATACTGATGACGGACGATAGCGAAAGCGGAAGACCGTATCTTGTCGAGATAAGCCGGCTTGTCGGTAAAATAGAAAGCGGCGGATTTGAAGCGTCGTACCTTGCGGACTGCGAGTATGTGACGGGGGTCACAAGGCAAGGAGAAGCGGAGGATTTTTACAGCTCCGACTGCGATTACGTTATCCGTGAGATAGACGGCGAGCTTTACCGATTTGATTACAGCGCACGGAGCAGGGACAGAACAACGCTTATCCTGACCGTGAATTTAATACTCGGAATTATGGCGGTTATGATGATCGGGGTACTGCTTTACATCAGGCTTAAAATTCTCCGTCCTTTTGAGCGGCTTACAGATATTCCCTACGAGCTTTCAAAGGGCAACCTTACCGCACCCGTAAAGGAAACGAAAAACCGCTTTTTCGGGCGGTTTATCTGGGGCGTCGATATGCTGCGTGAAAATATGGAGCAGCAGAAGGAGCGAGAACTCAGCCTGCAAAGAGATAAGAAAATGCTGCTTTTGTCACTTTCGCACGACATTAAAACGCCGCTGTCTGCGATAAAGCTGTACTCAAAAGCGCTGTCAAAAGGGCTTTACGCAAATCCGGAAAAACAGCTTGAAATTGCTAAGAACATAAACGCAAAGGCGGACGAGATAGAAAGCTATGTTTCGGAGATCATAACTGCGTCAAAGGAGGATTTTCTTAGCCTTGAGGTCAACAGCGGCGAGTTTTATCTCTCTGAACTTGTTAATAAGATAAGCGTTTACTATGCCGAGAAGCTGTCGCTTATAAAGACGGATTTTGCGGTCGGAGAGTATGCCGACTGTCTTTTAAGCGGCGACATTGACCGAAGCGTTGAGGTTTTGCAGAACATAATGGAAAATGCTGTAAAATACGGCGACGGAAAGAGTATTGAGATAAGCTTCTGCGAGGAGGACGGCTGTATTCTGATAACCGTCCAAAACAGCGGCTGCACCCTGCCCGACAGCGACCTTCCGCATATTTTCGACAGTTTCTGGAGAGGCGCAAATGCCGCAAACGAAAAAGGAAGCGGTCTTGGTCTTTATATCTGCCGGCAGCTTATGCACAAGATGAACGGCGAGATCTTTGCTAAAATCAAGGACGGGGTTATGTGCGTTACGGCGGTGTTCGGGAAGGTGTGACAAAAATATAAGAGCAGTACCGCAAAAAAGCGATACTGCTCCTTGTTTTTATTAAAAAGAACACATTTTTGGTTTTTTATAAATATCAGCTTTTTACAATTTCAAACTGACCGCCAAGAGCAACAACGAGAACGGCTGCCGAAGCGATAATACACAGACCTGCAATCACAAGACCGATAACGGTGCGTTTGTTGAGCGTGAAATTGCTGTCTGACGCAGGCAAGATCTTTGCGGCTTTGAGCGACTGAGATACCGGCTTGTAAAGGATAAAGGTCAGCGCTGCGTTAAGAACGCTCTTTATCAGGTTAAACGGAAGCAGCAGCGGAAGTATCATTCCGACAACCGTTTTAACGTCCGTACCCGTGTAAATAGGCGTTATCGCAAGGTTCATGAGCAGCATTACGACCGTCATCGTGAAGACCGAAGCGACAAGACCTGTTACTGCGCCCGAAAAGCTCTTGTTGTACTTATAAATAAGCGATGCGGTCACGGCGAAAGCGGCGCTTCCTGCAAAATTCATCAATGCGCCCCAGAAGCCTGTCGTGGAGATCGTTATAAGTTCGAGGACAGTTTCGACGAATGCAACGCCGACAGCCGCTAAAGGACCGTAAACGAATCCTGCAAGAGTTATGAAAACGTCCTTGAATTCGAGCGTTAAGAACATAACCTTGAAGTGAAAAACGAACATCAGAACATAGCCGAACGCTGTGAAAAGTCCTAATATCGCAAGCTTTTTGATATCAAATTTTTTTGCGGCAGAATTTCCTGCGGCAGTATTTGTAGTCATAAATAATTCCTCCTAAAATTAACTTTTTGGAAGAAACATCTTGTGCAATAAAAAATTGTCCCCTGCAAGCAAATACAGGGGACAAGCGAAAAACAAAATTGCATAGCCTGTTTCTTTCATCCGGACTTTGACCGTCGGTATCGGAATTTCACCGATTCGGCAGCCGTGCAGCTTTTCTGCGGCGGCTGTTAGTGGACTATACCACCGGTGTGGAATTTCACCACCCCTTGAAACAAATTATAAATGTGTTCTTTTTTAAACTTTAAGCAAACTCGAGCATATTGCGGCAAACGGGACATTCAACCGAACCTGAATCGAGCTGCTGCTGAGTAAGATTGAAAACGGTGTGACATATCGGGCATTCGCACTCATAGGTCACTTCCTCCTCAACGGGCGGAATAACGGGCGCAGGATTTTCGACAGGTTCTTCGGCAGCCGACTCTTCAACAGCAGGCTCTTCCGCAACAGGCTCTTCAACAGCCGGTTCTTCTGCAACAGGCTCTTCAACAGCAGGCTCTTCCGCAACAGACTCCTCGGCAACGGATTCCTCATCAGCCTCCTCAGGCTCGCCGTCGGTTTCCTGCTCGAATGCGAACTCTTTCTCGATACCTTCAAGCAAAGCGTCAAGCTCCTTTATATCGTCGCAATCATCGCACTCGCAGTCATCACATTCGCAGTCATCGAAAAATCCGCAGGGATCCTCGTCATACTCCTCTGCCAAAATATCGTCAAGACAGTCGCAGTTGTCCTCGACCTCGTCGATATAAGCGGTTATATTGTCGATAATATCGGCGTTTATCTCGATCTCCTCAGCCATTTCTTCAAGCAGATCGCTCATTGCATGAAGCACCATGCCTTCGGGCGTTTCCTCACTGATTTTGAGTCCTGCCATAAGTCCTTTGATATAACCGACCTTTTTTGAAAGTTCCATAACGATCTGCTCCTTTCAAGCAATATAAATTTATTGATCTTGCAATCAATTCATAAACTAATAAATCAAGCGCGCTCCATATACTCGCAGGTTCTTGTGTCGATTCTGATCCTGTCGCCGATGTTGATGAAAAGCGGAACCTTGATCTCAGCGCCTGTTTCAACAGTTGCAGGCTTTGTAGCGTTTGTAGCGGTATCGCCCTTGATTCCCGGCTCAGTGTCGGTAACCTCAAGGTCAACGAAGTAAGGAGGCTCAACGCCGAATACCTTGCCCTTGTACGAAAGGATCTTACATACCATGTTTTCCTTAACAAATCTGAAATTGTCCGAAAGCTCCGAAGCGTTTACGGGAACCATATCGTAGGTCTCAGGATCCATGAAGTAGTAAAGCTCGCCGTCGTTATAGCTGTATTCCATATCCTTTCTCTCAACGAAAGCGGTCGGGAACTTTGCAGTCGGGTTGTAGGTCTTTTCTACGACCGAACCTGTGATAACGTTTCTTACCTTTGTTCTTACAAAAGCAGCTCCCTTTCCGGGCTTAACGTGCTGAAACTCAACGATCTGCATTACGTTGCCGTCCTCTTCAAAAGTCATGCCATTTCTGAAATCTCCAGCTGTTATCATAATTTATTACCTCCAGTAATTTTTAATAGAGCGAAAATGTAAAAAATCACTCATTTTGGCTCATGAATGCCGACGGTTAAACATAGCGGCACCCGTTACTACCATTATACATTATTTTTATATAATTTGCAAGTACTTTTTTAATAATTCTTGCGTTCTTAATATTTTTTTTACAGATAAAACCTTCGTCAGAGAACAATAAGCTGCTTTGGGGCTTTCGTCATGTTTCTGCAGCCGTTTTCTTCGACGATAACGAGATCCTCGATACGCACTCCGAATTCTCCCTCGAGGTAAATTCCCGGCTCGACCGTGACTATCATGCCCACGTCAAGCGGCGTTTCGCCCGTTACAGAAGCCGTCGGAGGTTCGTGAATTTCCATTCCAACGCCGTGACCGAGCGAATGTCCGAAATTTTCGCCGTAGCCGCATGAAACGATATGCTCTCTCGCCGCATTATCAAGCTGCGCCCCCGTGATACCCTTTCGCACAGCCGCCAAGCCTTTTTTCTGCGCTTCAAGAACTATCTCATAAACTCGGCGCATTTTTTCGGTCGGTTCGCCGACGCACACCGTTCTCGTCATGTCGCTGTGCCAGCCGTTATAGACCGCTCCGAAATCCATAAGCACAAATTCGCCCTCCTGGATTTTCTTATCGGAGGGTACGCCGTGCGGCAGAGAAGTGTTCGCACCGCTCAGCACGATAGTGTCGAACGAAAGTGACTCTGCGCCGTGAGTGAGCATGAAATAATCAAGCTCAAGCTGAACCTCACGCTCGGTTCTGCCCTCTTTAATAAAGGTAAGGATATGCTCAAAGCCCTGCTCTGCGATACGCTGCGCCTTTATAATATCCTCGATCTGCTCGGGCGTTTTAATTATCCTTATCGAGCCTATCATGTCGCTCAGAGCAGAAGGCATGTCTATTTTACAGTCCAGTTTTTCGGACAGTTTTTGCGCATATGAAACGCTGACGGTATCCGCCTCTATCAAAATGCGTGAAACGCCGTGCTTTTTGCACAGCTCGTTTATCTGCTCATAAACTCCGCCGCCCGAACGCTGCAAAATAACCTCGCAGCCCTCTGCGGTCTTTTTCGCCTTTTCGATATACCGAAAATCAATGATAAGATAAGCCGCACTTTTGAACACAACAAGCGTTCCTGCGCTTGACTTCATTTTCGTGAAATACCGCCTGTTGATGTCAGACGTAATAAGAGCGCACACGTTTTCGCCGCTCATTTTCTCCCTTAAAAGTTCTATTGCGTTCATGCCGTTCACCGTCACTTAACGAGCGTTTTTAAAGCTTCGATACCGAGAAGATACGAATTTTTCCCGAAGCCTGCGATCTGTCCTGCGCACACGGGAGCGATGACCGACTTGTGACGAAACTCGTCACGGGCATGGATATTCGACATATGCACCTCGACTACGGGTATCTTTATTGCGGCGATAGCGTCACGGATAGCGTAGCTGTAATGGGTATATGCGCCTGCGTTTATTACAACGCCAACGCAGTCAAATCTTGCGGCGTGAAGCTTGTCGATAAGTGCGCCCTCGCTGTTTGACTGGAAAATTTCGCAATCAAAGCCGCAGTCCGCCGCCTTATTCGCTATCTCCCCATTTACCGTAGCAAAGCTGTCCTCGCCGTAATAGCCCGGTTCACGCTCGCCGAGAAGATTAAGATTAGGTCCGTGAATAACCAGTATTTTACTCATATGAATTGCTCCTTTATTTAAGAAATCCAAGATAGCTGTTTTTCATCGCAAGAGCGTCGACGTCCTGCGTGCCTGCGCTTTCGCAGACGAAAATCGGCGAAAGGTTTTTCTTTGCGACAAGCTCCATAAGCGGTTCAAAATCGGGTCCGAACCCTAAGTTGTCGGCAAAGGTAAGGTGCTTTTTCTCGCCGCCCGGAACGGTATACATTATCTTTGAAAAGTGGCTGTGGAAAACTTTCAGCCTGTCCGAACCGAGCGTATTCTCCACCTCGTCAAGCATCTGTTCATACTGCTCTTTGCCCTTTATATATCCGAATTCACGGGCATTTAAGTGCCCGAAGTCTATACACGGGATAAAAGTGTCGTCAAGTCTGCAAAGCTCAAGCACCTCGGTTAAATTTCCGAGCTGATTGACCTTTCCCATTGTTTCGGGGCAGAAATGTATATCCTCAAAGCCTGCGTCTATCGCCTGCTTTCTCGCACGGAGAAGCGTGTCCTTTGCAAGCTCGAGCGCCTCCTCCCTCGTCATTTTAGAGCACGAACCGCTGTGAATGATTATCCTGTCTGCGCCAAGTCTTTTTGCGGCGTCGCACGACTGTAAAATATAGTTTATCGAATTGTCACGCTTTTCAGGCTCAACGCTTGAAAGCGAGATAAAATACGGCGCATGAAGCGACAGCGTTATGTTATGCTCTTTCGCTTTATCACGAAGCGCAAAGGCGGTTTTGTCCGTCACCTTTACTCCCCTGCCGCACTGATATTCATAGTGGTCGAGGTTCATTTTCTCCAGATACCCCGGCGCCTGTATCGTTGATTTATAATTTGCCGAAAAAGCGTCGCTGTTTCCGGCAGGTCCGAATCTTGCGGTCATTTTATATTCCTCCTACACTACTGCAAATCACGGTTTTATGTTTATAGCCACTGTATAAAGGCGGTTTTGTCGGCGCAGTTATAGCCTGCCTTTTTATAAAAATCGAGAGTGGATCTTTCCTTTGAGCCTGTAAGCAGCATCATTTTATAACAGTTTTCCTTTTCGGCTGTTTCCTTTGCAAAAGCAAGACATTGGCTCGCATATCCCCTGCCCCGATGATCCTTATGGGTCACAACATTCTCTATAAAAGCGCATGGTCTTACGCCTCTTGTGAGGTTTAAGATAATAACGCACACGCACGACGAAACGATTTTTCCGTCGACCTCGTTTACTATTATATGATGATTTTTATCGGCGGTTATCGTTTCCCATGTATCCGCAAGGTGAGCTGTCATTTCGGGAACAGAGCTTTCATGCAGATAAAGATAAAGTTCAAGCAGCTTATCAAGCTCGTCCTCTCTTATTTCTCTTACCATCACAAGCCCTCCCCGTTCTTTTCCGGTCTTTTGGGTAAAAACAGCTTTTCAATGCTGCGTTTGAAGCGAAACGGCAGACTTGTTTCAGGCTCTATCGGAAATACAAAAAGCGAGCGTATTCCTTTGAGATTACAGCCTAAAATATCTGTAAATATCTGATCTCCCACGCCTGCAAGTTCACGTCTGTCAAGTCCCATAAGCTTCTGCGCCCTCGAATAGCCGAATGTCAGCGGCTTTGCGCCCCTTGATACAAAATCAAGACCCAGCGCCTGTGCAAACGGAGTCACACGCTCGGCGCTGTTGTTTGAAACTATCATAAGCTTAATGCCTGCCGTCTTCATTCTGTCCAGCCAGTCAAGGCTCGACTGCGGCGGAGTCGGGTTATTGTGCGTGGTCAGAGTATTGTCGAGATCGAGCAGCAGACCCTTTATCTGCTTTCGCTTTAAAAATTCGGGAGTTATCTCGGTAACGTCATTAAAAACATAAGTCGGTTTGAATATCATAATCAGCTCCTAAAGAAAAAAGCGGACATAAAATGCCCGCCTTTTGAATGCGATCAGTATTTACGCTTACGAGCAGCTTCGGACTTCTTCTTGCGCTTTACCGAAGGCTTTTCGTAGTGTTCTCTTTTACGAACCTCAGCGATAACGCCGTCCTTAGCGCAGGATCTCTTGAAGCGCTTGAGAGCGGTATCTAAGCTTTCGTTCTTGCCAACACGAATTTCTGCCAAAATTATTCCCTCCCTTTGCCGCCATTGACAGAGCCGTTATGTTTAAGTGGTATTTACAACGGTGATAGTGAAGGGGCTGCAACCCGAAACTGCGGACTGCAAACCTTGGTGAACGACTTTTTTCGTTCCCTCTCTGTCAAATTTAAATACCATTCATATTTAACATAACTACAAATTCTATTATACTATATCTTTTCTGAATTGTCAATAGCTTTTTTGAAAAATCTGAAAATATTTTTGCCGTTTTGGCAATTTAGCAGTTATTATTTTACGACAATGTTAACAAGCTTGTTGGGAACAACTATCTCCTTGACGATATTTTTGCCCTCGCACGCAGAAATTATCTCCTGCTGCTGCTTTACGAGCGAAAGAACCTCGTCCTTGGGCGCGTCCTTGGGGATATTAAGCTTGCACTTTATCTTTCCGTTTATCTGGCAAACGATCTCAACGGTTGCGTCAACGCAGAGCGATTCGTCATAGCCTACCCACTCCTGCTCGCTGAGAACGCCCTCGCAGCCGATAAGCTGATAAAGCTCCTCGCAGATGTGCGGTGCGAAGGGATAGAGGATAACGAGGAAATCACGCAGCTCCTTCTTTGTTACCGAGCCTGCCGAGTAGATATCGTTAAGCAGCGTCATCATTGCGGCGATCGCCGTGTTGAACTTCATGTTCTCGATATCCTCTGTGACTTTCTTTATCGTCTTGTGCATATTGCTTCTTAAAGCGTCGCTGTAATCGTCGCTGTCGACTACCTTATCCTGCAAAGCCCATACTCTGTCGGCAAAACGCTTGCAGCCCTTAACGCTGTTGTCGCTCCACGGCGCAGCCTTTTCATAGTCGCCCATGAACAGAACGTAAAGTCTTAAAACGTCTGCTCCGTATACCTTGACAACGTCGTTGGGGTCTACAACGTTTCCTCTCGACTTGGACATTTTCTCGCCGTCGGGTCCTAAGATAAGTCCCTGAGCGGTTCTCTTTGCGTAAGGCTCGGAGGTGGGTACGAGTCCGAGGTCGTAAAGGAACTTGTGCCAGAATCTTGAATAGATCATGTGGCGTGTAACGTGCTCCATACCGCCGTTGTACCAGTCGACAGGCATCCAGTATTTAAGAGCCTCCTGCGAAGCGAACTCGCTGTCGTTTTTCGGGTCGCAGTAACGCAGGAAATACCACGACGAACCTGCCCACTGAGGCATCGTGTCGGTCTCTCTTCTTGCGTCGCCGCCGCACTTGGGACACTTGCAGTTAACGAACGAATCTATCTTCGCAAGCGGACTTTCGCCGTCCGTGCCCGGCTCGAAATTGTCAACAGGCGGAAGTCTTAACGGAAGCTCCTCGTAAGGAACAGCAACCATTCCGCAGTGAGGACAATGCACTATCGGGATAGGCTCGCCCCAGTATCTCTGACGGTTGAACGCCCAGTCCTTCATCTTGTACTGCACGCCCTTTTCGCCGCAGCCGAGCTTTTCAAGAACGGTGAGCATCTTTTCAATAGCGTCCTTTTTGTTGGTGATGCCGTTAAGCTCGCCCGAATTTACCATTTCGCCGTCGCCCGTGTAAGCTTCCTTTGAAATGTCTCCGCCCTTTATTACTTCTATAATGTCGATTCCGAACTTCTTTGCAAAATCATAGTCACGGGTATCGTGCGCAGGAACAGCCATAATTGCGCCCGTGCCGTAGCCCATCATTACATAGTCGGAAATGTATATCGGGATCTCCTTGCCCGTAATGGGGTTAACGCCCGTAAGACCCTCGATCTTAACGCCCGTTTTCTCCTTTACAAGCTGTGTTCTCTCAAACTCGCTCTTCTTTGCACATTCGGTCTTATAAGCGTCAAGAGCGTCTATGTTCGCAATGCTGTCACGGTATTTCTGAATGATCGGGTGCTCGGGAGCGATTACCATGAACGTTACGCCGTAAAGCGTGTCGGGACGGGTGGTATAAATCTTAAGCTTTTCGTCAAATTCCTTGATAGAGAAATTAACGAACGCACCCGTCGACTTTCCTATCCAGTTCTGCTGCTGGAGCTTAACGTTCGGGAGATAGTCGACCTCTTCAAGACCCTGCAAAAGCTTGTCCGCATACTCGGTAATGCGCAGATACCATACCTCTTTGGTTTTCTGAACGATGTCGCTGTGGCAGATGTCGCACTTTCCGCCCTGTGAATCCTCGTTGGAAAGAACTACCTTACAGCTCGGGCAGTAGTTAACAAGCGTCTTGTCACGGAAAACGAGACCGTTTTCGAACATTTTGAGGAATATCCACTGCGTCCACTTGTAATAGTCCTCGTCGGTGGTGTCGATAACTCTCGACCAGTCGAACGAGAAGCCGACCTTTTTAAGCTGTCCTGTGAACTTAACGATATTATTGTCGGTAACGGTTCTCGGGTGAACGCCCGTCTTTATCGCTGTATTCTCGGTGGGAAGTCCGTAAGCGTCAAAGCCTATCGGGAAAAGCACGTTATAGCCTTCCATTCTTCTCTTTCGGCTTATTACCTCAAGACCCGAATAAGCCTTGATATGTCCGACGTGCATTCCGTGTCCCGAGGGATAAGGAAACTCAACAAGCGCATAGAATTTCTTCTTCGAGTAGTCGTCGCTTGCCTTGAAGGAGTCATGCTCGTCCCAGTATTTCTGCCATTTTTCTTCAATAGCGGCAAAATCATAATTCTTCATTTTTACCAGTCCTTTTACTTTTTTAAATTTTAAAATTTAATAATTACGAATTACGCATTACGCATTACGAATTACCGAAAGTGCGACTTCATATCCTTATTGATGAAAAGCCCTGCCGCACATACGGCGTCGATCAATCCCTCGCCGAGATAAAACCACTGATGTCCCGAAATGTTGTTTTTCACATTCAGCAAAAACATAAGCGCAAGGAAAACACCGGTCACAATGTCAAACGGCTGTTTTCCATTTACAAGCGCACCTGCAAGCAGGATATTCACCACAAGCCACACAATATTCATAAAGCCAAATCCCAAAACCAGATTTATTACGCTTTTTACAACCATATACGCTCCGACAGCCGTGCAGAGCATTTTTCCCTTATTCATATCACCCATAGTTTATTCCTCTATATACTTGCTTATGTCGATAAACTTGCCGTCGTTCCACAGCTTTTCAAGATTGTAAAACTGCCTTGTTTCCTTATAGAACACATGAACGACAATATCGGCGTAGTCAAGGATTATCCATGTTGCGCCAGCGTAGCCCTCTACCCTCGTCGGCTCGATACCTATCTGCTTTAGCTGAAACTCGACTTCGTCGGCAAGAGCCTTTGTGTGAGTGTTTGACGTACCGTTTGCGATAACGAAATAGTCTGCGACTATCGTAAGATCGCGAATACCGATAAGCTGAATGTCCTCTGCTCTCTTTGAGTCAAGAGCCTTTACGATAGTTTCAATTACTTTTTCCTGTGAAACATCTGCCATTGTCTGTTTCCCCCTTAATTCTGTTCCTTCTTGTTTTCTTTAAGCCTGACCGCAAATTCGTTATATGCGGCGATTGTCGAAAGAGGTATCGTGTTGCCCTTTTGCACCGAATCGGACACGGAAAATCTCAAAGCCTCGAGCATTGCCTTTTCAAGCCCTTGCGCTGCGAACTTTCTCATTTTCTTTACGTCCTTATATTCACGGTCGGCGGAAATAAGGTCGGCAATGTACACGATCTGCGAAAGCCTGCTCATTGAACCGCAGGCGACCGTGTGATACCTCACCGCCTTTAATATCTCGGTATCTGTAATACCGAATTTCTTCGATAAAAGCTGCGCTCCTGCGGGTGCGTGAAGCAGCGGCGCAGACGAAAGCTCTATCTCGCTTACGTCAAGCGGACAGCCTTTTGCAAGCTCATACTGCTTTTCACGGCAAAGCTCCTTTGCAATATCATGCACCATTCCTGCAAAAAATGCAATATCCCTGTCTTCGCCGTATTTGCAGGCAAGCTTTTTCGCAGCCGCCGCAACGTTCATCGAATGTGCAAATCTTTTCTTTGAAAGATTTTTTTCAAGATAAGCCTTTATCTTCTCAATTGTTTTCTTATCAGGTTTTTCCAAAATGTTTTCAGCCCCGTCCTGTTATTATCATTCATATAAATTATTATCCAGAATATATTTTACAACATTTTCGGGCAAATAACAATAAAGATTTGTTGAATTTTTTTCCTTTATCATTTTACGCAGCATGGTAGACGACACCTCGAAAGGCTTTTCCTCGATTATTATGACCTCGCCGCCCTTTGCTCTCAGCTTTTTAGCATACGGTTCAAGCAGCGCCGTATCCGCTTCGCTTCGTGAAATACACACAAGCGCCGCAAGCGACAGTATCTCCTCAAAGCAGTACCACTTTTCAAAAGAAAGCAGCATATCGCTGCCCATGATGAAATACAGCTTGTCATCAGGATAAAGCTTATGAAAATGCCGCAGCGTTATGACCGAGTAGCTTTTTCCCTCATTGTTTATCTCGAAGTCGCTTACCTCAGTATTTTCCATGCCGGCAAAAGCAAGCCTGCACATTTCAGACCTGTGCTGTTCGGAGGCAAGCTGCGGTGCGTCCTTGTGCGGCGGCACCTTTGCAGGCATAATTATTATCCTGTCAAATCCGAACCGTTCGTTCACCAGCTTTAGCAGCCTTATGTGACCATTATGCACGGGATTGAACGTTCCCCCGAATATCGCAGTTGCGCTCATTTGCTTTTTAGCTTTATCTTCGGCTCTTTTTCGTTTCTCTTGTAAAGAATTGCCTTTGAGCCGATACACTGAACTACCTCGGCGGAAATTCTCCCTGCGATATCCTCGGCAGCTTCTCTTGCTGTAAGCAGCGAATTTTCAAGCACCTTTACCTTAACAAGCTCATGCACACGAAGATAATCGTCTATCTGCGCCGCCTGAGCGTCGTTTACTCCGCCCTTTCCTACCTGAAAATCAGGCTCGAGCGAGTTCGCCATGCTTTTAAGCTCGGCTCTCTGTTTTGGTGTAAGCATATTTCATATTCCTTTCAGCAGCCCTCCGACATAAGCCATATCTTAGCCTTTTCATAGTCGTCGATATATCCGACGGGAAAGCTGCGCTCTTTCTTTTTAAATCTTTTTTTAAGTTTTCTTTTTACGTCGAAGTCGGCGCCGACAAAAACAAGCTTTGTTATATATCTGTCGGACTGTGCAAGCTCGTTTACAAGCATATCGGCAAATTCGTCGGTAACGAGCGTTTCGTTTATGTTCACCGCTATTCTTGACGGACTTGAAACCTTTCTTATTTCTTTAAGGTCTGAGCGGAACTTATCCATTGCAAGTCCGGTATGTACGCTTAATGCGTCAAGCTGTTCAAACCATATCTCTCCACCCATAAACGCAAGCTTCATCGACGGACGGACGATAAGCTTTTCTATCGGGATCTCCTTAACCATTTTTCAGCGCCTTTACAAGCTCACGAAGTGCGTTACCTCTGTGAGAAAGCCTGTTTTTCTCCTCGCCGTCTATCTGCGCAAAGCTCTTGCCGCCGTACATAAATATCGGGTCGTAGCCGAAGCCGTTTTCGCCTATCGGTTCATAGCCGATAGTACCTTTACATTCGCCCCTTGCCGTGACCTCTCTGCCGTCGGCGTAAATAAAATGTATCACGCAGACAAATGCCGCCGAACGCTCGCTGCCGCTTTTTCCTTCAAGACGGCGGATTATCTCGGCGTTCTTCTCCTCGTCGGTCTCAAGTCCGAGCCAGCGTGCGGAATATACTCCCGGCTCACCGCCCAGTGCGTCGACCGTAAGTCCGCTGTCGTCCGAAAGCACGGCGCAGTCGCACATCTCCTTTAAAGCCCTCGCCTTGATAGCGGCGTTTTCCTCAAAGGTCTCGCCCGTTTCGTCGGCGTCGCAGACTATTCCTGCGTCTTTCAGCGAAAGCACCTCGTCAAAGCCAAGCTCCGACAGAAGAGCCTTGTATTCTCTTACCTTTCCTGCATTATTGCTTGCGATTATAAGCTTCATATCATCAATCCCTTATTCAAGATCCTGTCTGAAAGTAACTCTCGTTTTTCTCAGCTTGTCACGGTATTTTCCTGCCTTTTCGGGCGACATCATGACCATGCTCATCTCGTTGTAGACAACTCTCAGGTCAAGATCTTCTGTTGCGGTATATGCCGACATTCCGACCTCCGTACCCGTATCGACTCCGACAAACTCGATCTCCTTGACGTTTCTCGCTCTCATGAAATCCGCAAGAGCGTCGTTTGAGAAACAGTCGGGCTTGCTCTTTTCGTAAATATTCTTAGATACTATTCTTATATCCCTTACGAAATCCGAGTCCCTGCTTTCAGCTTTCGGAAAACCGCTCATGATAGCGCCGATACCCCTTGCGACGCTTTTTATGTAGAACACCGCTTCAGGCTCATAGCTTTTTATTCTCTTGTTTATCCGTGCGATAAGTCCGTCGGCGTCAAAGGGATATTTCTCTTTATTGCGGTTTCTTCCCGTAAACATTTCCTGCATATTAAACACAAAAAGTACTTTATCCATATATCTTGACCTCTCCTGTCCCCAATTTTTACCTTTAGATTACTAAGCCATACCTTCACTTATTCAAACAGCGCGTCGACGAAATCCTTTGCGACAAACGGCTGGAGATCGTCGATCTTTTCGCCGACCGTAACGAGCTTTACGGGAATTTTAAGATCGTCCGTTATCGTAATTACGATACCGCCCTTTGCCGTTCCGTCGAGCTTTGTGAGGATTATTCCCGTTATATCGCACGCCTCGTTAAACAGCCTCGCCTGACTTACAGCGTTCTGTCCCGTTGTCGAATCGAGCGCAAGAAGCACCTCGAGCGAGCTTTCCTCCGCCTGCTCGTGAACGATGCGTGATATCTTTTTAAGCTCGTTCATAAGGTTTTTCTTGTTGTGAAGCCGTCCTGCCGTATCGCAGATAACAACGTCGCAGCCCCTCGCCTTTGCCGCCGTGATAGCGTCGAACACGACTGCGGCAGGGTCTGAACCCTCGTTATGTTTTATTATATCACATCCTGCACGGTTTGTCCATACCTCAAGCTGATCAATCGCAGCCGCACGGAAGGTATCCGCCGCAGCAACGATAACATTTTTTCCCTGCTGAGTAAGCGAATAGGCGAGCTTGCCTATCGTGGTGGTCTTTCCTGCGCCGTTAACGCCGATGACAAGAATTATATTCAGGTCGGCGGAAAGGTCGAGCGGCTTATCCTCGCCCATCATCTCAATGATGACCTCTTTTAACAGATCCTTTATCTGAAGCGGATCGGTAACGCCCTTTGCCTTTACCCTGCTGCGCAGCTCCTCGCATATCTTGACCGACGTGTTAACGCCGATATCGCACATGATTAGCGTTTCTTCAAGCTCCTCAAAAAGATCCTCGTCGATCTTTGTAAATGCGCCGAGCAGCTTTTCAATCCTGCTCATCATCGAATCCTTTGTCTTTTTGAGTCCTGCTTTGAGTTTTTCAAAAAAGCCCATGTGTTCGCCCTCCTTTTGTAAAGTCTGATTTATTCAAGCGGCATTTGCTTTGTGTCTTCCATATCCATTTTTAAAAGCCTCGAAACGCCCTCGTCCTGCATTGTAACGCCGTAAAGAACGTCCGCCTCCTCCATCGTGCCTCGTCTGTGGGTGATGGTTATAAACTGCGTTTTGTCGGTAAATCGGTGAAGATAAGCCGCAAATTTCGCAACGTTAACGTCGTCGAGCGCAGCCTCAATCTCATCGAGCAGACAGAAAGGCGAAGGCTTTACGGTCAGTATCGCAAAATAAATGCAGACCGCAACAAACGAGCTTTCTCCTCCCGAAAGGCTCATCAGATTTTTAACGACCTTTCCCGGCGGCGACACCTTTATATCAATTCCACATTCGAGAACATCGTCGGGGTCGGTAAGCGAAAGGCTTGCCGTTCCGCCGCCGAAAAGCTCGGTGAATATCTTTGAAAACTGCTTGCTGATAACGGTGAAGCTTTCAATGAACATCGTCTTCATCTTTTCGGTAAGGCTGTCGATAAGCTCCGTAAGTTCAAGTTTCGACTTGTTGACGTCCTCTATCTGTTCTGTCATGAACCGATAACGCTCCGAGACCTCGGCATATTCCTCTATCGCCGAAAGATTTACATTACCCAGCGCCTTTATCTGCTGCTTTAATTCGTTAAGGCGCAGCCTTGCCGCCTTTATATCCTCGGGCGGCTTGCAGCTTTCCTCCGCCTCGCTCCTTGTCAGTCCGTAATCGTCCCACAGCTGCGCTGCGGTCTTGTCAAACTCTGAATTTACCGACGACAAGCGTTCTTTAAGTCTTGTTATATCGCTTGAAAGAGTTTCACGCTCGTTCATGCGGTGCTTCTGCTCGGTTTTCAGCTTTTCGGCTGAAATATTCTCGTTCGCCTGAAGCTCGAGCTTTCTGCTTATCTGCGTTTCAAGCCGCTTTATCTCATCGCCCGAACCGCTTACCGCTTCGTTTACTCTGTCTATTTCATCATACTTTTGCTTTATCTCGTTTTCGCAGTCTTTTATCTGACTTTCAAGCCTGCTCTCGTCGTCCGCTCCGTTTTCGATCGACTCGCTTATCTGCCGCAGCGCATTTTCGCACGCTTCAATATCCTTTGCGTTTCCCGCTTCGGCGATCTTAAGCTGCGAAAGCTTTTCGGAAAGCTCAAGCCTTTGTCTGTCAAGCTGTGCGTTCCTTTCCTTGCTGTCAGAAAGCTGCGCTTCGCAATCGGCGATCTCCTTTTCACAGGAACAAAGCTCTGCGGCGGCTTCGTCGGTCTGACGCTCCGCTTCTTCAAGCTGACGTCTTAACTTTTCGGCGGTTTCCTTTATTTTCTCGTCCGAGCCTTCAAGCTCCGAAAGAAGCTCTCCGACCCTCTTTGACTCCATATCGTTTCTCAGTATCTCGCCCGAAAGCGTGTTAAGCTCGCTTCGCTGACCCTCTAATTCGGCGGCGAATTTCTGTACCTCCTGCGAAAGCCTTTCACAGCCGCCTTTTAGCTCGGCGTTTTCCGCAGTAAGCTTTTCAAGCGACCTGTTCAGATCGTTTATCTCGTTTTTTCTTGTGAGGATACCCGTGCTTTTCGATGTGCTTCCGCCCGTGTAAGAGCCGCCTGCGTTAACGACCTGACCATCGAGCGTTACTATCTTGAATTTATATCCGCACCGCTTTGCGATGTTCGACGCACAGTCGATATTTTCAGCGACCGCCACTCTTCCGAGCAGACTTTTTATAAGCCCCGAATATTTCTCGTCACATTCGACAAGCTCGCTGCCGAGCGCAATATAGCCGTCCTCGTTTACAGGCGGATCGTCGAGCGTTCTTCCCCTTACCGAAGTAAGCGGAAGGAATGTCGCTCTGCCTGCGTTGTTCTCTTTGAGCAGACGGATAGACCGCTTTGCAGCGTCCTCGTTTTCGACCGCTATATTCTGTAGCGCACCGCCGAGCGCAGTTTCTACAGCCGTTGAATATTCCGGCTTAACGGTTATAAGCTGCGCTATCGAGCCGCAGATGCCCGAAATTCGTTTCTGAGCCGCCGCCTTCATCATGAACTTTACGCTGTAAGCGAAGCCCTCCATTGCGTTTTCAAGGTCGTTTAAGATCGAAAGCCGCTGCTTTATGCCCGATATTTTCATATCGTTGTCCGAAAGGCTCTGTCTTGCGTCGGCAAGTTTTTTCGACTTCGATTCATGGAGCCGCTGATAGCCCGAAAGCTTGTTTTCTATCTCCTGCTTTTTCGCCCTGTTTTTATCCGCCTGAGCTTTAAGCCGCCTGCTTTCGCCCTCGTAAAGCGTTCTGCGCTGCTGCTGCTCCTGCTTGTCGCTTTCAAGCGATTCGAGCGATTCGGTCACGGAAAAGGAGGTGTTCTTTGCGCTTTCAAGCTTAAAGGCGGCGTTTGATTTTTTAAGATACAATTCGCCGAGCCTGCCGCTTGTCTTTGATACTTCGCTTTCGCTCTCGTTCATTTCGTCCTGAGTTCCCGAAAGCTCCTTTTCACACTGCAAAATGCTCTGCGCCGACCTCTCGCCCTCTTCCATAAGCGCCGAAAGCTCTTCCTTTTTGTCGTCAAGCTGCTTTTTCAGAAAATATCCGCTGCTTCTTGACTGCTCTATATTTTCTCTCATCTGCGAGATCTTCTCGTTCAGATGCTCTATATCATTTTTAAGCACAGCCGTTTTTGCCGCCGACTGCGTGTTTTCAAGCTCTATCTCGTGTATTCTCTCACGATCCTTCGCCGCCGACGAGCCGTGCTGCGCCGCACGGTAAAAGCCGTCCTCGATCTCCTTTTCGAGCTTATCGAGCTGCTCCGAAAGCGCACTGTATTCACCGCTTAAAGTTTTCAACTTCTCCTCGTGATCCTTCTGAGTCTGCATAAGCTCGCCCAGTCGGTAAACCCACAGCGAAATTTCAAGTCCGCTTTTTTCATCGTCGAGCAGCTTGAACTGTTTAGCCTTTTCGCACTGCTTTTTTAAAGGTCCTATCCGGCTTTCAAGCTCCGAAACTATATCCGTAAGGCGGCTTAAATTATCCTCCGCCCTTAAAAGCTCTCTTTCCGTTTCCTTTTTCTTGCTCTTGAATTTTGAGATTCCCGCCGCTTCTTCAAATATCTGCCTGCGGTCGTCCGCCTTGCTTGAAACTATCTCGCTTATTCTTCCCTGTCCGATTATGGAATATCCGTCTTTTCCAAGACCTGTGTCCATAAACAGCTCTTCAATATCTTTAAGCCTAACCTTCTGACCGTTTATCTGATATTCGCTTTCACCGCTGCGATAGACCTTTCTTGAAACCGAAACGATGTCGGCGTCGTTTTTGAGCGCATGATCCTCGTTGTCGATAGTAAGCGTCACCTGCGCAAAGCTCGATTTCTGGCGGCGGTTTGTTCCGCTGAAAATAACGTCGTCCATCGACTTGCCTCTAAGGCTCTTCGCCGATGTTTCGCCCATTACCCAGCGCATTGCGTCGCCTATATTACTTTTTCCGCTTCCGTTTGGTCCGACTACCGCCGATATGCCTTTTGTAAAGGTAAGCTTCGTTTTGTCGGGGAAGGATTTAAAGCCTTGCAGTTCAAGTGATCTTAAATACATTTATATACGTCCTTGTCAATTCTTATCTCGTTTTTCAAAAGAGAGTCATCACGCTTTATTTCAAGCGTTACGCCTTTTTCGTAAAAGTACAATTTATTGGACTTTTTATGTCCTGCCGCCGCACTGACGAGGTTCTTCGGCACATATACCGTAACGCTGTTTCTGCCGCTTCCGATATGCTTTTCTATAATATCCCTTATCGCCCGTGAGCGCACAAGCTCGCCGAGCGCAGGGTGGTAATAGCCTGCCAAAAGCTCGCTCTCGACATTTTCCGAAGCGTGAAGACCGATTTTGAGAAGACTTATCCCCGCTTCCGAAAAAGCCGCCGCCATTTCGGCGCATAAGCCGATCATTTTATCAAACGGCATAAGCTTATACTCTCCGCTTTCGTAAAGCGCTGCAAGCCGAGTGCCTTTCAGCACGCACACGGGATATATCCTTACAGTGTCGGGGTGAATTTCAAGCGCCCTTTTAAGCGTAAGCCGTTCAGCCGCTTCGTCCGACTTGTAAAGCCCCGTCATTATCTGAAGTCCAAGCTCAAAGCTGTAGGATTTTATCATTCGTGAAGCGTTCGCCGCCGTTTCGGCATTATGACCTCGCTCGTTTGCAAGCAGCACATTGTCGTCAAGCGACTGTGCGCCAAGTTCTATCGCAGTCACGCCGTAAGCGGATAAAATATCGAGAATTTCCTCGCTTATACAGTCCGGTCGGGTCGATATCCTTATACCCTTAAAGCCGTTTTCGCCGACAAATCCCTTTGCCGCCGACAGCAGCTCGATCATATATTCACGGGGTATCGCCGTGAAGCTTCCGCCGAAAAATGCGATCTCGGTATCGCTTATATCCGACACCTCGCCCATCGCCTTTTCGCAGATACGCTTAACGTCGTCGGCGTGTGGAACATTTATAACTCCCGTTATCGTGCGCTGGTCGCAGAACGAGCATCTGTGCTTACAGCCTGCGTGCGGAACGAAAACAGATATGTTGCTGTGGCTCATTCGGTTTTTATCCCCATAAGCCTTAACGCTTCGCAGGCGGCAGCCTGTTCGGCAGCCTTTTTCGACCTTCCGCCGCCCTCGCCGATAACGTGACCGTTGAGCAGCACCTGAATGACAAAATGCTTGTCATGATCGGGACCCGATTCCTCTTTGAGAAAATACACGACCTTCTCCTCGGGATTTCTCTGGATAATTTCCTGCAAAGCGGTCTTGTAATCGTGGAACGACTTTGCGCCCGAAACGGTTATATCCTTCGGGATAAACGAAAGCACATAGGGTCTTGCGGCTTCCATTCCGCCGTCAAGGTAAATTGCGGCGATGACCGCTTCAAATGCGTCGGAAACGATCGACGGACGCTCTCTTCCGCCCGTCATCTCCTCGCCCTTGCCGAGAAAGATATGCTGACCGAGCTGTATTTTCTTTGAAAATTCAAACAGCGCGCTTTCACATACGAGCGAGGCACGAAGCTTTGTAAGCTCGCCCTCGGGGATATGCTTGAAGTGCTTGAAGATATGGTCGGAAACCACTATCGAAAGCACAGAGTCGCCTAAAAATTCAAGCCTTTCGTTGCTTTTGCGGCTCTTCTTGTTCTCGTTTGCAAACGAAGAATGTGAAAGCGCTTCATAAAGCAGCGATTCGTCCTTGAATTTATAACCGATGATCTGCTGAAGATCATCCATCAGTTCCTTTTCGTTCATCTTAAATTCTTCTCTCTTAAATCACACGTTTTCCTTTATCTTTTTAAGCTCCGAAAGAGCCTCGGTTATCTCGCCGATAACGCCCGTTTCGGTAAACGCTTTAGCCTGTCGTACAGCGTTGTAGAACGCCTTTGCATCGGAGCTTCCGTGAGCCTTGATTACGGGCTTTGCCGTACCGAGAAGCGGCGCTCCGCCGTATTCGCTGTAATCTACCTTCTTCTTGAATTCCTTGACGCCGCCCATAAGCATAAGCGCTGCGACCTTGTTCTTTTTGAGCATACTCTTAAGCTCGCCCGAGAAGAATTTTCCCATTCCCTCGTAAAGCTTAAGCATTATATTCCCCGTAAAGCCGTCAGTCACGACAACGTCTGCGTCGCCGAGCGGAACCTGTCTTGCTTCGATATTTCCGACGAAATGCAGGGGCGAGGCGGTAAGCTGTTTATATGTTTCAAGCTCAAGCTCTCTGCCCTTTGACTCCTCCGAGCCGATATTTGCAAGCGCAACTCTCGGGTTCTCAACGCCGAGTATCTTGTTCATGTATGCAGAACCCATGATGCCGAACTGAACAAGCATTTCGGGGCGGCAGTCGGCATTCGCACCGCTGTCGAGCAGCATACACGGCTCGCCCGACGTGGGAAGAATAGTCGCAAGCGCAGGACGCTTTATACCCTTTATCCTCTTGACTATCATGGTTGCGCCGACAACGAGCGCACCCGTCGAGCCTGCCGAAAGAAAAGCGTCGCCCTCGCCGTCGGCAAGCATCTTCATTCCGACAGCCATCGAGCAGTCCTTTTTGCCCTTTATTACCTCAGTCGGCTCTTCGCACACGTCGATGACCGTATCGGCGTGACGTATTTTCAGAGCGGAAATGTCAAGACCGTTATTCTTTGCACAGGTCTTTATTTTTTCCTCATCGCCGACAAGCGTTATGTCGACCTTAAAATCGTTATGAGCGTCAATTGCGCCCTTTATTACCTCGAGCGGTGCGTTGTCGCCGCCGAATGCGTCCATTACTATGTTCATATTTTTTCCTTTCCTAAGCAAAGCCATTACAGCTTTTCTATCGTTCTGTTAAGCTCCTCAAGCCCTCTTAACGCCGCTTTTTCGTATCTTAACTTTTTGTCCCTTATACGCTCCTCAAGCGGCGGCAGGATACCGATATTACAGCCCATAGGCTGAAACTTTTCAACCGACGGGTCGCTTATATATTTGCTCAGAGCGCCGAGCATACTCGTTTCGGGAAGCGTGACATACGGCTTGCCTAAAACGTATCTCGCCATATTAAGTCCTGCGAAAATTCCGCTCGCCGCCGATTCGATATAGCCCTCGACGCCCGTTATCTGCCCGGCAAAGTAAATGTCGGGATTCTTTCTCATGTAAAACTGCTCGGTAAGCAGCTTCGGAGAATTGATGAACGTGTTGCGGTGCATTACTCCGTACCTCACGAACTCTGCGTTTTCAAGTCCGGGAATAAGCGAAAACACACGCTTCTGCTCGCCGAATTTGAGATTTGTCTGAAAGCCGACTATATTGTACATACTGCCCTTTACGTTTTCGGCTCGCAGCTGAACTACCGCATAATAACGCTTTCCCGTTTCGGGGTGATATATGCCAACGGGCTTTAGCGGACCGTAGCGCATTGTGTCCTCGCCGCGCTTTGCAAGCACCTCTATCGGCATACAGCCCTCGTAAACCTTAAAGCCGTCCTTTTCAAAATGCTCCTTGTCGAAGTCATGCAGCGGAGCGGATTCGGCGTTAACAAGCTCATTGTAAAAACGCTCGTACTCGTCCTTTTCCATAGGACAATTTATATAATCCGCCTCTCCTCTGCCGTAGCGTGAGGCATAAAACGCACGGCTCATATCTATGCTGTCAAACGTGACGATAGGCGCTGCTGCGTCGTGAAAGTGAAGATATTCCTCGCCGATAAGCGAATGAATACTTTCCGCAAGAGCGTCCGAAGTAAGCGGACCGCTTGCGATTATAACCTTGCCGTCGGGAATTTTTGTGACCTCGCCCTCGATCACCTCGATAAGCGGCTGAGCTTTGATCTCGGCTGTAACCATATCTGAAAAAGCCTTGCGGTCAACAGCAAGCGCACCGCCTGCCGAAACCTTTGTCGCCTCGGCGCAGCGCATTGTAAGCGAGCCTAAACGGCGCATTTCCTCTTTTAACATTCCCGCCGCCGAGCCTATTCTTTCGGCTTTCAGCGAGTTTGAGCAGACAAGCTCGGCAAAGCCGCCGTATTTATGCGCAGGGGTGAATTTCTGCGGCTTCATCTCGTAAAGCTCCACGGCAATTCCTGCCTGCGCAAGCTGCCAAGCCGCCTCGCAGCCTGCAAGTCCTGCTCCGATAACCTTTATTTTTTCGTTGTTCATTTATTCGCTTAATTCCTTTTCATAGCCGCAGCCGATCTTGTGGCAGACGAGCGTTCCGTTCTTTCCGCCCTTTCGAAAAAGCGTAGAGCCGCATTTCGGGCACTTTTCCTCAACAGGAACGTCCCATGTCATGAAATTACATTCGGGATTGTTCTCGCAGCCGTAATATTTCTTGCCCTTTTTGGATTTTTTAAGAAGCACCTTTTTTCCGCAGAGCGGACAGCTTCCGCCCGTGTCGTGAATGATAGGCTTTGTATTGGTACATTCCGGAAATCCCGAGCAAGCCATGAATTTTCCGAATTTTCCGATCTTTATGACCATCGGCTTGCCGCAGACCTCGCAAAGCTGGTCGGTCTCCTCGTCGGGCACCTTTACTCTCTTGCCCTCCATAGCCTCCTCAGCCTTTGTAAGCTCCGATTCAAATTCCTTATAGAACTCCTTCAAGGTCGCAGTCCAGGGCATTTTTCCACACTCGACTTTATCGAGATCGTCTTCCATATTCGCCGTGAACTTAACGTCGACGATCTTTTCAAAATGCTCGCTCATGACCTGATTTGTGACCTCGCCGAGCGACGTTGGCTTTAACTGCTTTCCGTCACGCTCGACATAGTTTCTCGCAAGTATCGTCGTTATCGTCGGAACATAGGTCGAAGGTCTTCCGATGCCCGTTTCCTCGAACGCCTTGACAAGCGTCGCTTCGGTATATCTTGACGGCGGCTGTGTGAAATGCTGGTTGCCCTCGAGCGATTTCAGCTTAACGGGGTCGCCCTTTTTCACTTCTGACAGATCGTTCTTCTGTTCGCCGTCGTCGTCCTTTGTTTCCTCGTAAAGCACGGTAAAGCCGTCAAACTTTATCGAATAGCCCGAAGCCTTGAAAATACAGCCGTTCGCCTCTATGTCGGCGGAAATGGTGTTCATAACACACTTTGACATCTGGCTTGCGATAAAACGCTCCCATATCAGCTTATAAAGCCTGTACTGGTCGGAGGTAACTCCGCTTGCCTTTACCATATCGGGCGTAAGCTCGGGGTGGGTCGGGCGGATAGCCTCGTGAGCGTCCTGTGCGTTGCCCTTTGATTTATATTTGTTCGGCGTTTCGGGGATATAATCCGCACCGTATCTCGCTCTGATAAAATCATAAGCCTGCGCACGAGCCTCTTCCGAAATTCTCTGGCTGTCGGTACGCATATATGTGATAAGACCGACAGGACCCATATCCTTTATGTCAACGCCCTCGTAAAGCTCCTGTGCTACCTTCATCGTGCGCCTTGCCTGAAATGACATTCTCTTTGACGCTTCCTGCTGAAGAGTAGAGGTAGTAAAAGGTGCGGCAGGCGATTTTCTGCGCACGCTTTTCTTTACATTTGCAACGACAAATTCCGCTCCGTCAAGAAGTTTGAGAGCCTCGTCGGTCTGCTCTTTAGAGGACAGCTCCGCCTTCTTTCCGTTTATCGTATCAAGCTTTGCGGCGAACGCTTTTCTTGCGCCTTTTGCCGAGAATTTTGCGTCTATCGACCAGTATTCCGTCGGCACGAACGCCTTTATCTCTTCCTCTCTGTCGCAGATCATCTTAACGGCAACAGACTGAACTCTTCCTGCCGAAAGACCCCTTCGCACCTTTCTCCAGAGAAACGGCGAAAGCTTATAGCCGACTATTCTGTCAAGAACACGCCTTGCCTGCTGTGCGTCGACAAGGTTCATGTCGATCTTTCGGGGTGCGCTCATTCCTGCCTTTATTCCCGTTTCGGTAAGCTCCTTGAAAGTAACACGGTTAGGGGAATTAAGATCAAGCCCCAGTATCTGCGCTAAATGCCACGAAATAGCTTCTCCCTCACGGTCAGGGTCTCCTGCGAGATAAACGTTGTCGCACTTTTTTGCCTTTTTCTTTATTTCCTTTATCGTAGCCTCTTTGTCCTTGATGTTTATATAATGCGGCTCGAAATTATTCTCAATATCAACGCCGAGCTTCGATTTCGGAAGATCCCTCAGATGTCCCCTTGAAGCTACTACCTCATAATCGCCGCTTAAATATCTCTTTATCGTTTTCACCTTTGTCGGCGACTCTACTATTATAAGATTAGACAAGTATTCTTCTCCTCTCGTTAGTCCGTATGCTGTTTTTTATTTTAGTTTTATCTGCCTGCCGGGAAGCTCCTCGGTTATGCCTTTAAGCTGCATGACCATAAGCTCGCTCATGATCTTCGGGATAGGCAGTTCAAGCTTTTCGGCAAGCGTATTTATGTGAACTGCGCCGTTCTCTAACAAAACGGCGTGTATTTTTTTCTGAACGTCGTTAAGAGCGCTCATATCTATTTTAACAGACATTTCACTTTTGTGCAAGTCCTTATCGGGAATTTTTTGAATTTTTTTAACTTTTTTCAGACTCTTTGTTGAAATTTTATTCCCGCTCTTTTCAGCCGACTGCTTTTCACGAGGTTTTTTCTCCGACTCGACAGCAGTTTCGGTGGGAACATATCCGACGCCCTGTTTTAGCCTGTCAAGAATATCGTATGCGTCAAAAACGGGGCAGGCGCCGTTTCTTATAAGGTCACGCTGACCGAAAAAGCGTTTGTCGGAAATGTCGGCAGGCGAAAGAGCAAATATCGGCTTGCCGAGCCTTTTCGCATGACTTACGTTATTGAGTCCGTGGCTTTTTTCGGAACATTCTACGAACAAAACACCGTCGGAAAGTCCGCACATTATACGGTTTCTGTAATCGTAGCGCACCGAGCCGAATTCGGAACTGTCCGTATATTCGGACAGCAAAACACCCTTTTGCGCAACCCGTTCGCAAAGCTCTGTGCTGTGCCTTTCATCAAAAATGCCCTTTCCGCAGACCCCTGCCGCAGCGCCGCTGCAATCAAGCGCAGCCTCTATTGCGCACGAATCGATGCCCTGCTCGACTCCCGTGATAACGGTTATCCCCATCTGTGAAAGCTGATTGCAGATAAGCTCGGCGGCTTGAATGGAATAATCGCACGGGCGGCGAGTTCCGACAACGAGTATCGCAGGTCTTGAAGAAAGCAGCGAAATATCGCCCTTTGCGTAAATAACGGCAGGCGGATTTGGTATTCTTCTTAATTTTTTCGGATAATCGGGCGACTCGAAGGATATTACCTTTACGCCGCTGTTTTCGCAGCGACAAATCAATTCCCGTGCGTAGTCAAACGAAAAGCCTGCCGAACGGCTGCGCTGCTGTCTTGTAAGCTCCTCGATCCTGCCGAGCTGACAGAGCCTTGCAAACTCCCCGACCGACTCATATCCTTCGCAAAGCCGCCAAAGGTCTGCGTTTGCTATGCCGAAAATCTTTGTCAGCCACACCCAGTATACACGATCGTCATTTATATCCATATTATAACTCACGCTTGCTCATCTCCCAAAGCAGTATCGCCGCCGCCGAAGCAGCGTTTAACGACTCTGCGTTTCCCGTCATTCTGATGGTTATCCGTTCGGTGCAGAGCGAGGCGTCCTCGTCCGAAAGCCCCGAGCCCTCGTTCCCGATAACGACAGCGCAGCCGCCGGGGAAAGGAAAGCTTCCTGCCGCCCTTGCGTCTGAGTCGACCACTGCGGCATAGCTTTTTATTCCCCCCGCCTTAGAAAAACACTCTACCGCCTTTTCAAGACTGTCGGCGGTGAACACGGGCAGCCGAAAAACGCTTCCCATCGTGCTTCTTAAGACCTTCGGATTATAAAGCTCGCAGCAGTTGTTGACAAGAACCGCGCCGTCGAAGCCCAAAGCGTCGGCGGTTCTTATGATAGTACCGAGATTTCCCGGGTCCTGCAAATTATCGAGCACGGCATATCTGCCTTTTGCGTTAAGCAGTTCGGGCGACAGCTTTTTCTCCCACATTTCAACAACGGCAAAAACACCCTGCGGATTTTTCGTATCCGAGAGCTTTTCTGCTATCTGTTCGGTTATAATACAGAATTTACCGTCACGGTCGGATTCAAAAAGCCCTCTGTCCGCAAAGCGTTCATAACGTTCAAGCGCCGTTTCGGTTGCGAACACCGAGCATATTCCGATATTTCCCCGACTGCATTCTGCCAAAGCGTCGGAGCATATCCTTGCGCCCTCGAGAACAGCCATACCGCTCTCTCGTCTCTGCTTTTTTGAATCTCTGAGTTTAATATACTGCTTTATTCTGGGATTATTCACGCTTTCAATACGCACGGCGGATTCTCCTCTTTTACAAACTGGCAGTTATCTTATAGCAGACCGTAAAATTCTTTATGATTTGCTATAAAACAACAAAACACGCAGGCTTTTAAAGGCTTGCGTGTTTATGGTTTCATTAAAGTGCAGCCTTAGCCTGTTCAGCAATAGCTGTAAAGCCTGCAGGATCGTTGATAGCGATCTCCGAGAGCATTTTTCTGTTGAGAGCGATGCCTGCCTTCTTGCAGCCGTTCATGAATGTCGAATAATTCATGCCGTTGAGCTTAGCAGCAGCAGAAATTCTTGTGATCCAGAGTCTTCTGAAATCTCTCTTCTTCTGCTTTCTTCCGATATAAGCATACTGACCGGACTTCATCACAGCCTGCTTAGCCATCTTAAAATGCTTGCTCTTTGCACCGAAATATCCCTTTGCAAGCTTAAGAGTTTTATTTCTTCTCTTACGAGTCATCATTGCGCCCTTAATACGAGCCATAGTAAATTACCTCCTGAAATTTATTTTCGTTTCTCATCAAAGCTATTTAAACAGCCCGTTCGATTACTTCTTGTAAGGGATGAGTGCCTTTACGTTCTTGATATTAGAATCATCAGCGTAAGCTGCGCCGCGAAGAATTCTCTTGCGCTTGTGAGCCTTCTGTGTGAGTCTATGTCTTTTGTTTGTGTGCTGGAACTTAACCTTACCGCTGCCGGTTACGGAAAAACGCTTCTTAGCACCGGAATGTGTCTTGATCTTAGGCATAAAATTTATCCTCCTTAATTTTAATCACTTTGCTGACTTCGGAGCGACGTACATGACAAAGCTGCGTCCCTCCATCTTAGGCTGCTTATCAACAACGCCCGATTCCGAAACAGCTTCTGCGAACTTCTTGAGCAGCTCCTCGCCGAACTGTGGGTGTGCGACGGTTCTCTTGCGGAAGCGGACCTCGACCTTCAGTCTGTCGCCGTTTCCTAAGAACTTGAGCGCCTGATTGACCTTCGTATTGAAATCGTGAGTGTCGATCGTCGAGGACATTTTTATCTCCTTGACGTCCATGACCTTCTGATTTTTCTTCGCTTCCTTTTCACGCTTCGACTGTTCAAAGCAGAACTTACCGAAGTCCATTATCTTACAAACAGGCGGCTTTGCGTTCGGGGCGATCATTACAAGATCCTTATCTTCGCTGTAAGCCTTTTCGAGTGCGTCTCTCGAGGACATTAATCCGAGCTGATTACCAAGAGCGTCCACGACTCTGATCTCTTTCTCACGGATATCCTCATTGACTCTGTAATCTTTGTTGCTAATAGCGGTACACCTCCATCAGAAAATAAAACGGACGCAGAAAAACAATTTCCGCGTCCGCATAATATCAATATCATTCAGCCAGACAGTGTGGCGTTCATGTATAAATCATTACGGACCTTTTCACAATGGAAGCCCACGTTTATCACAACGACAAGCCCACGTTTAAGGTGAGAACGGAAATGTTCTGCTTTGTTTCTATAATATTATACACTATGCCTTCTTATTTGTCAACAGGAACAATTGTAAATATTCTGTGAATTATCAATACTGCGACTGTGCCGCCCTGCGCTTGAACTTATCCTTGGGATCTTCGACCACATAATCTATCTTCATGTTGTCGAACTTGCTGTAATCAGCCTCGGGGATATCGCCTGCCGGGTCGCCCATAAACTCGTCGAAGCCGTAAGAGTGGATAAACTTTGCAGCATTTGAATTGATCGAAAGGTTTGTGAAAACGGTAAGCAGCTCACTGCCGAGTCCGTAGGTTTCGATAACGAAGCTTACAACGTTAAAGAAGATGGAAACGGCGGTCTGGGTTATCGTCTTTGCCTTTGCAACGTTTTCGTCAAACATCTGCATAACCATCATGATAGCCCTTGTGTTGTCCCTTGCAGTTGTCGTGTTGTCAAGATAAGCCTCGAGGTGATGGATTATCCATCTTTCGACCTTCTTGTTTGAAGCGCTGATAACTCTTGCGGTTATCTTCTTTTCAAGCTCTCTCTGTCTTCTCATGATATGCTGCGAGAAGATCTCACGGTTCGAGAAGCCTTCACCCAGACGCTCGACAGAATCCTGAAGGATAGGAAGTATCTCGTCAAGAAGTCTTGTCATCTCACGGCTGTACTGCATTGCGCCGGAAGCCTCGGCTGTGAGGATATCGAGAAGAACAGCCTTTTCCTCGGTTCCTGCAGCCTTCGCCATTTCAATTATCTCGGGCGAAGCGTTGCCGGAAATGATCTCCTCGATCTTATAAGCGTCCTTGACTTCGTTATAGAAATTATAGAAATCCTCAAAGTCAACGGCGATATTGTGATTCTGTATATACTGCTCGATAAGGATTATGTCAACGGGAACTCCGCCTTCTTCATAAAGCATCATCATTTCCGACATATCCTCCCAAGCACGGGCGGTAACGAAGTCGGGAGTTGCGTTCTTGTCGGCAGCTCTCTTTGCTTCCATATCGTCCTCGGGGTCAACGCCGTAGAAGTTGTCGGGGTTAAGAGTAAGATAGGAGATAATTGCCGTATGTATCTGCGCCTTGAGTGCAAATTCTTTCCAGCAGTCGAAATCGGCAACGCAGTCTACCTTTTTAAGACGGTCGAGCGTTGCAATATCGAATTCGGTAACGGCGTGGTTATATTCGGGCGGGTTACCTGCTGTTGTAACTACCCAGCCCTCAGGTATCTGGTGCTTTCCGAAGATCTTGTACTGCAAGAACTGGAGCATCATAGGCGCGATAGACTTGTCTACGCAGTTGATCTCATCGAGGAAGAGGATACCCTCCTTGATGCCCGTTTCCTCCATTGTCTGATAAATATTTGCGATAACTTCGGACATTGTACTTTCGGAAACCTTAACATCTTTACCGATAAAGTTCTTTTCAACTATCATCGGCTGACCGATAGCCGACTCTCTCGTCTGATGCGTCATAGCGTAAGAAACAAGGTTTACCTGCATTTCCTGTGCGATCTGGTCCATGATAGCGGTTTTTCCTATACCCGGAGGGCCCATAAGGAAAACCGGACGCTGCTTTTCAAGTGAGATCAGATAATCGCCGTATTCGTCTTTAAGAAGATAAGAACGAATAGCGTGTTCGATCTGGATCTTAGCTTCTTTAATATTCATAGAAGTGCCTCCAACTATATGATTGATGGGGAACATAATAATAAAAACTACATATCCCATTCATATATATTATAATCTATGTCTAAAATTTTGTCAACCATGATTTACAGCTTTGTATATTTGAACAAATGCAGGCAGCAAAATATGTTCAATTTGCAAACAAAATGTTTCCGCACATTCAAAAACGGTGTTTACAAAAAATCTCTTGACAAACGAAGCGTAATACTATATAATTATAAATTGTTCTGATTTAACGACTATTTAATGAACAGGAGCAAATTAATGATTGATAAAATACTTGATATTCTTAAAGATTGTGCGATCGACACGCTGAAGGTAATGCCCTTTCTGCTGCTCGTTTATCTGCTGATAGAATTTATCGAGCACCGCCATTCTGACAAGCTTTCGGGTGCGCTTAAAAAATCGGGCGTGTTCGGCGCTGTCGGCGGCTCGCTGCTCGGCTGTATCCCTCAGTGCGGATTTTCGGCGGCGGCTTCAAATCTTTACGCAGGAAGACTTATAAGCGTCGGAACGCTCATCGCCGTTTTCATCTCGACAAGTGACGAAGCTATACCCATGCTGCTTGCCGAGCCGAAAAGCGCAGGCGTTCTCTGGAAGCTGATACTCATTAAAATAGTAATAGCGGCGGCGACGGGAATTATCGTCGACATACTTATTAAACTGTTTTCAAAAAAGCAGGACGAACAACCGCATTTTGAGGAGCTTTGCAAAAGCTGCGACTGCGAGCATCACGGAATTTTCAAAAGTGCGCTGATACACACCGTTCAGATCTCGCTTTTCATTTTTGCGGTAAACCTTATTCTCGGGTCGGCTATCGAATTTCTCGGTGCTGAAAATATCTCCAAGATATTTATGGAAAACTCCCCGCTTCAGCCGTTTATCACTTCCCTCTTCGGATTTATTCCGAACTGCGCTTCTTCCGTTATCGTAACTCAGCTTTATATCGAGGGCGTTATTTCCTTCGGCTCATGCGTGGCGGGACTTTGCACGGGCGCAGGCGTCGGACTTGTGGTGCTTTTCAGAACCAACAGGAACGTAAAGGAAAACCTGCTTATAATGGCGGCGATGTATGCGTCGGCGTGCATTTCGGGGCTTATAATCAATCTCTTCTAAAATCAAAGCGTACACGGGACAACTCCCATGTACGCTTTTTATTGCTATATTTACCAGCCCATCTGAGCCTTTATCTCCTCGGCAAGCTTCTGAGCCGCCTTGTCGTGAGTTTTTGAAGTCGGGTGATAATCTGCAACAAGTCCGTCGTTTGCCGCATCCTGCTGGTCGAATTTGAGCGTTACAACATTCTCGTCGCCCGTTTCGTTAGTGTACATATACTTTGCCATTTCAACGGCAGGATAAATACGCTGACCCATTATGCCGACCGTCATAAATATCTTTGCATTCGGGTTTTTCTCCCTTACCTTCTTGAGAAACTCAACGTAAGCTACCGAATATTCCTCCTGCTTTTCTCCGTCGCTCTTGCAGTAGCTGTCGTCGTTCGTTCCGAGATTTATGACAACGACCTCCGGCTGATAAGCCGAAAAATCCCACTGGATCTCGCTCGGCTTCTGCGTGCCTGCAAAGCTGTTGTAGGAAAATCCGTAGCTTTCGTAATACTGCGGTATCGTCTGCGCAGGAACTTTTTCATCGGTCGAGGTGTAGCCCGAGATTATTCCGTAACCGCTCGTTGAGAACATACTGTAATCAGCGTCGAGCGCCTTTGCTGTCTTGTAAGCGTACGCTTTTGTAACGTCCTCTGTCGAGGTCGAGAAGTGATGATTTTCGTCCTCGTCGTCAACGCCGTAGCCGCAGGTTATCGAGTCGCCGATAAACTCAATACTGTGCGCTTTTTTTGCGGCAGGCTCGACCTTTCCGCCCTCGCCGACCGAAAGAGGCTTGATTCCCATAGTCGACATTGCGCACTCGGAAAGCTTGATTATCTGAACATTTACCGTTTTTTCCGTGTCGCTTTCAAAAACGGTATAGGTCTTTTCAGCCTCATTTATCATATCGTCGACAACTCTTTCGCCGTCTACATAAACAGCGGCTCTTGCGTAATTGTCATTGTTGTTCGCAACAGTCGCAGCGCCGTCGCCGACGATCGTTACCTCTAACTTTTTTCCCGTATAGACAAACTCTGCGCCCGCGCCCGAAAGAGCCGTCCAGAGCGTATCGTCAATCAGATAGGTTCTTCCGACAAGTTTTACGTTTTCAGAATTAAGTACAACAGTGTTCATTTGATCTTCTCCCTTATCATTTTTTTCGCCGCCGTCCGAGCAGCCCGAAAGACAGCTTATTCCCAGAACCGCACTGCAAAAAAGTGCGGCAAATTTTGTTTTTCTCAATTTTAACTACCTCCTGCAAAAACCCTTACGAACGGTATCAGACATTTTTTCGACACCTTTTTAAAAATTATAACACAACCTGTTGAAATAATCAAATACTTATGTTATAATAACAGTTATAAGTATCAGATTATAACTCACGAAATTTCGGAGGTCGGTAAAATGAATTCGCAGCAGATAGAATATGTTCTTAAAGTCGCAAAGCTGAGGAGCTTTTCAAAAGCCGCTCAGGAGCTTTACGTCACGCAGCCGTCGCTCAGCCAGTTTATAATGAAGACCGAACAGAAGCTCGGCTTTCAGATTTTTGACAGAAGCAGCAGCCCTATCGGGCTTACACCGTCGGGCGAGGTTTTCGTAAGCTATGCCGAGCAGTTCAAAGCGCTTGAAGAAAGCATGAACAACAGGCTTTCGGACATCGAGCGGCTCAACACGGGCACGCTGAGGATAGGCGCTTCGAGCTTTCGTGCGTCATGCCTGCTCTCGAAAAGCATAGCCGAGTTCAGCAGAAAATACAGCGGCATAAAGATAGCCGTTACAGAGGACAACGACGCAAGCCTTGCCGAAATGGTAAAAAACAACAAGCTCGACGTTATCATAACCGCAGGAGAGCACGACCCGACGGTTTTTCACACGGAGGAGCTTGCAATGGAAAGGCTTTTCCTCGCCGTTCCGAAAGAACACCCGATAAACGACTCGCTTGGAGCGTATCTTTTAAGCGAAAAGGACATAAAAGAACGCTCGATAAGGCTTATCACTGCGCCGACGGTCGAACCCGACGTTATAAGCGGTCTTACGTTTATCATTGCGGAAAATCTCGAGACCGCCGCCGAACCGCTGGGCAGTTTATTCAAGTACGGCGAAAAAAATCCGAGCATTGCGCTCAGAGTACGCACGATAGAGACCGCCTTCGCATTTGTGAACGCAGGTCTTGGAGCGTCGTTTATTCCCGACACGCTGATACGGTACGGGACATTCGGCGAGCATCCATGTTATTACGCTGTCGACCCGAAGCTTTCGGAAACGGCAATAAGGCTTTGTTCAAAAAAGAACGGATATTTTTCAAACGCCGCAAAGCAATACTGCCTTACGCTCAAACAGCTTATCGACATCGGAACATGGAGGGTGTGAGCTTTTATGGATATAGCAAACAAGGCGCTGCTCAACACGGGCAGCTTCGGCACGGCAAAGCGTCCGCAAGACAGCGAAAAGATAAGGCTTGCGGTGCTTGGCGGCTCGGCCTCATACGGATATATGGGCGAATACGGAATGTGTGAGGATAATTACGGCAAGCTGACTGCAAAGCGGCTGCACGAACTTTTTCCGAACGCTGAATTTGAACTAAGAAACTATGCGATTTCGGGAACAGGCTGTCTGACGGGAAGCATCATCGCCGCAGAAAAGCTTCCTAAGTACCGCCCCGACATTGTGTTTTTGGAATATGCGATAAACGAGCGGCGGTCGGCGGCGGGTGCGTCCTTTTTCGAGGGGCTTATAAGAAAGCTCCTTTTGTCCGACCCGAAACCTGCCGTTATACCCATTGCGCTTTTTACGAAGGACGGTTACAGCTGTGAGGACATAATGCTTGAAATTTCAAAGCATTATGGGCTTTATTTCTGCGGAATGAAAACTGCGCTATGGGATACGCTCGGCAATTCGGAGGAGGAGTGGCTAAGATACAGTCCCGACGGCGTTCATCCGAACGAAAACGGTCACATGATGATCTCCGAAGCGGCGGCTTTGGCTGCCCAAAAAGCGCTGACTCACGGCGGCGCTCCGAAAGCGCTTCCCTCCCCCTTATTCACCGACAGATTTGACGGCACAAGACCGCTTGAGCTTTTACAGTTCGCAGGCGGCACGGCTTCATTGAAGCATGGAAACTACTACGGGTTTGACGAGGTGCTTTACGCCGAAAGCGGCTCGGTGATAGAATTCACGGAGAGCTTTTCAGCGGCTGCGCTCGTTTACATTCAGTTTCAGAGCGGCGAATACGGCTGCGCCGAAATATACGTTGACGGCGTCAAGCGGCAGACATTGCAGGGGTGCAGTCTTTTCGGCTGGGGCAATCCCTGCGCCTCGCTTATTTTCGAGGGCGAAGCGGCGCAGCACACTGTCTGCATAAAAATAAAGGGCGGCAGCTTTCTTATCGGCTCGATCTGCATTTCATAGAGGGAACATTCCCCTTTCGCTCATCGAGGAAAGCTGTTCGCCGTCAAAAACGCAGTGATCGATATAGTCGATTTCCATACGGCGAGCTATTTCGGACGCAGCACGGCAGAAGTCGATCTCGCCCGAAAACGAAACCGCGAACGGATTTGAGACGTAATGCACCGTAACAAGCTCCGCCGCATTTTCGGGAAGGCGGAAAAAAAGCGACTCGGTTTCAATTTCATCAGGGTGGAAAAGAAGCTTTGTAAGACCAAGATCGTTATTAAAAGCCACAAGGCGCAGGGGCGGAGTACTTAGCGCAAGTGCGCCTCGGAGGTATTCTCTGACCGCCTCGCTGTCGCAAAGGTCGACTCTGAAAGGTTCGTCGTCCTCCCTCATCACTCTGAGTATCTCGCCCCACAGTTTCAGATGAGCGGCGGAGGTCTTGCCGATACCTTTAATCTCACGCAGTTCCTCAGGGGCTGCGGCAAGCGCATTTTCGACCGACCCGAATTTATTCACGAGCATATGCGCGGTATCGTTGGTATTGGCACGTCTGATGCTTCGGAACAAAAGCAGTTCAAGAAGCTCGTGATCGAACACCCTGCCGTCGTTTCTTGACACCTCTTTCATACGAAGTCTGAAGCGTTTTCTATGTCCTTTATGCAGCTCTCCCCTTGCGGACATAAACGTCCCCACCTCCGTTCATTTATTCTTAACACTTGTTATTATAACTCATATCCGCAGCGCTGTCAAACTCAGTATTGTAAACATTCTATTAACACGCTTGACAACGAGGAGAAAATATAGTAAAATTATTATGTTGTTCCGCTGGTCGAAAATTTAATATGCTGATATGGCCCAGTTGCGTAGAGGGCATTCAATAATGCGCAGGTCGTCGGTTGTCGGTAAAGCGGCACGGCGGCGGATTTGATAGGCTTATGTAAAATTTAATATGCTGATATGGCTCAGTTGGTAGAGCAGCTCATTCGTAATGAGCAGGTCGTGGGTTGTTGGTAAAGCGGCACGGCGGCGGATAAGGTAAGCTTAGAAAAAATTAAATATGCTGATATGGCTCAGTTGCGTAGAGTTCATTCAGCAAGCTGAATGCGCACATTCATAATGCGCAGGTCGTCGGTTCGATTGCTTATTTATTTTTGATTATAACTTAATATATGCTGATATGGCTCAGTTGGTAGAGCAGCTCATTCGTAATGAGCAGGTCGTCGGTTCGAGTCCGACTATCAGCTCCAATGGGAAACCCCGTAAACCGCATGAACAAGTTCATGCTGGCGTTTACGGGGTGTTTTTTGTGTCAGTGTGTTAGTCTGACACCTTGGGGTGTATGGGAGATGGGGAGGATTTCAGATAACGTTGCAGAGGTACAGGACGCCTCTATAATTGAATATTATCAAACATTTCGGCAGGTTTTTATAAAATTTTGCTCTCAGCTTGCCGATTTTTATGAAAAAATTTTCACAAAGTTATAAAGGCTGTTTTATATTGGTTATATCTTTTTAGTGCTGAAAGCCGTATATGGCAATATTTTCGAGCCAATCTGTTATGGTATTCTGTGCCTCTGGTACATCCATTGCTTCTATCGCTATGCCTTCCGGCGATACTGCGGCATGACTTGCTTCGGCAATCACCTGATAGCTTTGACCTGCACCATAACCGTCATGAGTACAGAAAGGAACTACCGTTTTCCCTGACAGGTCATATTCCTCCAGAAATGATAATACTGCCTGCGGCACGTCGGTTGCCCATACCGGGTAGCCGATAAATACTGTATCATATGACGAAATATTCAAATCACTTTCTTTTAATTCTGGCAGAAAGCCCTGCTGCATTTCCTTGTGATTCAGATCCCTAAGTTCATCAAAATCTGCTGTATAGGGAGTGACAGTTTCGATACGATGAATATCTCCGCCCACTGTCTGTTGAATCATTTTCGCCACATACTCTGTTGTTCCGTACCTCCCGGTTCCATCTGCCACAATGCTGGCAGACGTAGTAGCATCAATATCATCGGGATATTCAGTATTTCCATAGCGTGAGAAATATACGATCAGAATTTTGCTGCTTTGCGAAACCTCTGGAGTTTCAAAGAATGTTTCCATTTCGGAAGTAGATGTGACTTCTGTTTGTCTGATTGAATCTGAGAGGGAAACAGTTTCACCGATTTCTGCATTCTGTTCTTGATTTTCGCAAGCTGTAAATGAGCATAACAATAACATTGAAAGCAAAATAACTGTTGTTTTTTTCATTTTCTTATCTCCTGAAAAATTGTGTTTTGTATTTATTATTTTGTTTTATCTTCAATTAATTCATAAGCAGCTTTCACAGAATTATCTTATGTCTGCGAAATAAATTATTTGTAACAAAGGCTCAATCAATAGCTTCGAGTGTTACTGCAAAGTCTTCATTCATTCCGGAGATAATATCCATTCCGGAATCAATATGTCCAAGCAGTATCAGACTGTCAGAATACCGAAAATCATTATAAAACACAGAGAGATTTCCCCATGGCGCATAAAGACATAAATCACCTATATCGGGATCGCAGCCATCAGGTTCATCCTCTGTTGGCAGTTTTTCGGTGAGATAACTGATCTTTTCTATCCCGTTGAAATCCTCCAAACTTAGTTCAAGAGGAAGCATTTCATATAATGCGTTTGCGGCAGGTGTATCATATAGCGTAACATCAAGTTCTTGCCCGTCAATTATCATTTTTAGTTTTCTTTCACTGTTTTTCGTCTCGGACGGTTCCTCGTCCTTTTTAAAGCCGAGATTGTCCAACCATTCGTTGATAATCGGTTGTGCGTTATTTATGTCTGCTCTATATACTCCAAGCGGATCCAATACTTCTGCCGAATCCGGTAATGCAGCTGTAATGTCCTTTACGCTTGCTGCAATACCTCCTGTTCCATGTGCACAGAATGGAATTATAGTTTTTCCCGAAAAGTCATATTCTTCGATAAATGAAAATACAGCCATCGGTGCAGTGTACCACCAATTCGGAAATCCAAGAAAAACTATGTCATAGTTGTCCATGTTATCTATATGATTTATTAGTTCAGGACGGGCATTGTCAGCCTTTTCATCAGCGGCTCGGTCAAGACATTCATCATAGTTGCTGGGATACGGATTTGTAACGGCGATCGAAAACAAATCCCCTCCGACATACTGTTGTATCCACTCTGCTATTTTGGCGGTATTTCCCGGTGCAACTATACTGGCTGAAGTAACGGCATCCGTTTCGCTGTAATCTGCCGTGTCACCGACGGATTCATAATGAGAGAGTGCAGATTTAATTGCTGCATCTTCATCATCAACAACTGTATTATCTGCCCATGTAAAATAAGCAATTAATATATGTTTACTATTTTCCTCTGTGATAACCTTAGTTTTCTCTTTGTATGTATTTGCCGATTGAGATTGAGACATTCCATCCATGTTTGTGTTATCTTTTGTCTGTCTGTTGCAGGCTGTAAAGCAAGATACAAAATATATCGAAAGAATTAATACAGCTAATTTTTTCAATTGTACCACCTCTTTAATATTTTGAACAATTATTTCTTTTCATCCAACAGCATTATGCCTTCAGGCGGATTGCTGTCAATAGCACCCACAATGCGATGAGGAAGATACGGCTCTTCAAGAAAA
>JBJERC010000083.1:0-24088 GCA_051882075.1 Oscillospiraceae bacterium
AGGAGCTTAACTTCAACCGCACGATAGACCGTGGAATGAAGCTTCTTGACGACCTTATTGCCGAAATGCAGGAAAAGGGCGAAACGGTGCTTAAAGGCGAGGACTGCTTTAAACTTTCCGACACACACGGCTTCCCGATCGACCTCACCCGTGAAATTCTTGAAGAAAAGGGCATGACCGTCGACGAAGAGGGCTATTATGCCTGCATGGAAATCCAGCGCACCACCGCAAGAGAAGCAAGAGGCGGCTCAAAGTACATGGGCGCAGACGAAACCGTTTTCCACCGTATCGACAAGGAATTTACAACCGAATTTTTAGGCTATGACTCGACCGAATGTGACGGCGTTCTCGATTACCTTGCAAACGACGACGAGCTTATCATGAAAGCAAATACAGGCGACAAGGTGTATATCGTTCCCTCGCAGACCGTTTTCTATGCAGAAAGCGGCGGACAGGTCGGCGACACGGGTATCATCACGACCGCAACAGGCAAGGCTGAGGTAAAGGACGTTCAGAAAGCAGTCGGCGGAAAATTCGCCCACACCGCAGTCGTTACCGAGGGTTATATCGAAGCAGGTCAGCAGGCGCATTTTGCCGTTGACGCAAAGCGCAGAATGGCTATCGCAAGAAACCACTCGGCTGCACATCTTCTCCAGGCAGCGCTGCGAGAGGTTCTCGGCGACCACGTTCACCAGAAGGGTCAGCTTGTCGACGCCGACAGAGTTCGTTTCGACTTCTCCCACTTTGAAGCAATTACCCTCGAAGAGCTTAACGAGATAGAAAAGCTCGTCAACGAAAAGATAATGGACTGTATCGACATTTCGACTCAGGTGCTGCCGATAGAAGAGGCTCAGAAACTCGGCGCAATGGCTCTCTTCGGCGAAAAATACGGCGAGACCGTCCGAGTTGTATCTATGGGCGACTTCTCGATGGAATTCTGCGGCGGAACTCACCTTACAAACGCTTCGCAGGCAGGACTTTTCAAGATAATCTCCGAAAGCTCCGTTGCCTCGGGCGTAAGAAGGATCGAAGCCGTAACGGGTTCGGGCGTGCTCAGGCTGTTCAACGAGGTAAACAACCGTGTTGCCGCTGCCGCAAAGGTCTTAAAGCTAAACGACCCCGCACTTCTCGCCGACAGGATAGTTTCCATGCTCGATGAAAACAAGGAGCTTGGCAGACTTTCCGAGGAGCTTAAAAAGAAAGTTGCCGACTCGATATTCAGCAATATGATAAAGCATTGCCGTGAGGTAAACGGCGTAAAGGTAATGGCGAACATGATGTCGAATATCGGCTCTGATATGTATGAAAAATTCGCCGACGCAGTTAAGAATATGAACGAGCCGTTCCTCCTCGTTATGGCAGGAACCGCCGACGAAAAGCCGAAGTTCCTCTGCGCCTGCTCAAAGGCTGCCGTAGCTAAGGGCGCTCACGCAGGAAAGATAGTTAAGGAAGTTTCCGCAATAACAGGCGGCAAGGGCGGCGGACGTCCCGACATGGCAATGGCAGGAATAGGCGACAAGAACAAGATCGACGAGGCTCTCCACGCCGTTGATGAAATTCTTGCAAGCATTATAAAAGCATAAAACAAAAGCATATAAACAATAAACTCTGCGGCATAGCTTTTTATGCCGCATGGGTTTATCTGCGGCAAATCCAAACACATAATATACTATCAGGAGGAAATAATCATGAACGATTGCTTATTCTGTAAAATAATCTCAGGCGAGATCCCCTCGACAAAAATCTACGAGGACGACGAAGTTTTCGTTTTCGCCGACATCGCCCCCACCGCCCCGGTACACTGGCTCGCCGTTCCGAAGCAGCACATCTCCATGCTCTCCGACGTGACCGCCGAAAACAGCGCAGTTATTTCGCACATTTACGAGGTCATCTCCAAGCTCGCCGCCGAACACGACGAGTTCAAAAACGGCTTCCGTGTAGTAACAAACTGCGGCGAATCCGCAGGTCAGACCGTATTCCACATTCATTTTCACATCTTAGCAGGCAGAGATTTCGCTTGGCCGGCAGGATAATTCAGCGTGTAGACCCTTATCAGAAAGTGTGGTGTTTTTATGTCGATTATTACAGCCGATGAATGTGCAAAAAAGATAAGGTCGGGGGAGTATGAAAATCTCTACCTTTTCTATGGGCGTGACGTGGGTGCGCTCGAGCCGTTTGCGAAAAAGCTTGCGGCGAAGCTCTGCCCCAAAGAAGCGCAGATGATGAATCTTCACCGCTTCGATGCTCAGAATATGGATATGGAGATACTTTCCGACTCGGTGCAGGTGCTTCCAATGTTCGCCGAACGTGTCGTCGTTACGATAAATTCGCTCGATATGGAACAGCTTAACAAAACTCAGGCTGACCTTCTGCGCAAAATAATCTCCGACATTCCCGAAACGACTGTCGTAATAATCTCGGCGCAGGGCGATGGAATTTACAAAAACCGCCGCTCGCTTACCGATAAAAACAAACGCTTTTGCGACCTTTGCGCAAAACACGGCGCAGTCGTGGAATTCGCCTACAAAAGCGTTTCCGAGGCGGCAAGGTCGGCGTCGGCGGCAATTTCACGAAACGGCTGTACTATCTCAAAGGCAAACGCCGAATATTTAGCCCAGCTTTGCCTTTGCGAAACAGCGCACATAAACAGCGAGATAGACAAGCTTTGCGCCTACGCAAACGGCGGCGAAATTCTCCGTGAGGACATCGACGCTATGTGTATAAGAAAGATAGAGTCCGACGGCTATTCGCTTGCGATAAATATTCTCCGCAGCAACGCACTTTTCGTTTTCAAGCGTATCGACGAGCTTAAAGCGCAGAATTACGAGCCGACGCAGATACTTTCTATTATCGGAATGTCGCTTTCGGACATCTACCGTGCAAAGCTCTGCCGAAGCGCAGGAAAAAGCTGGCAGGACTGCGCCGCCGATTTCAAGTACCCCAAAAACCGTGAATTCGCCGTAAAAAACGCTTTCAGCGAATGTTCAAATATCCCTGTCGAACGCATAAGAAAAGCCGTAACTCTGCTTTCCGACACCGAATACCGCATGAAAACCGTTTCCATGACCTCTGCCGACAGCTTTCTCGCACTCGAACGCTACGCCGCAGCCGCTATGGACGAAAACAGCTGATACACCTGACTTCATCAGATATGGAAAATAAAGAAAAATTAAAAATAACCCAGACGATAGTGACCGAGGGCAGATACGATAAGATAAAGCTTTCGTCAATAACCGATGCTACCGTTATCGTGACCAACGGCTTCGGAATTTTTAAGGATAAGGAGCTTTGCCGCCTTATCAGATTTTATGCTGAAAAAACGGGTCTTATCGTCCTCACCGACTCCGACTCCGCAGGCAGACAGATAAGAGCGCATATAAAGCGTATCGTCCCCAAAGAGCTTCACGATAAGATAATAAACATACACATTCCGCAGATAGAGGGCAAAGAAAAGCGCAAAGCCGCTCCCTCAAAGGAAGGCACTCTCGGGGTCGAGGGAATAAGCGCCGACTATCTGCGAGACCTGCTTATTCAGGCAGGAGCGTCGTATAAAAGCGCACCCGACCGCCGCAGAATTACAAAAAACGACCTTTTCATGCTCGGTCTTTCGGGCACTCCCGACGCCGCAAAAAACCGTGAGCTGCTTGTAAATAAGCTGTCGCTTCCGCACGGTCTTTCAACAAACGCTCTGCTCGACCTGCTCAACACCCTTTACTCAGCCGAAGAGCTTGAAAATATCTGCTCGCAGCTTTAACAGTCTAAAGAAGGAGGAAATCTTAAATGATACTTACAAACGTACTTTTCATATACTTTTTCCTGCCTGCTTTTATGGCTGTCTATATCATTCTCCCTGCAAAAAAACGCCCGTGGATAATTACCGCCGCAAATCTTCTTATTCTTTTTGCAAACGGCGCAAAAAGTCTTATACTTTTTCTCGTAGGCTTCTGGGCGGTATATTTCTCGGCGATATATATCTATAACACCGCAAAAAAAGAGGACTCAAAGAAAAAGCGCAGATTTGTTTTCACGCTTAACATCATTCTCTCTTTTCTTATGCTCGTCCTCTGCGCTCCCTCTGCGGCGGTCTTATCCCCGACCGTCCGCCCGTTTGCGATCTTCGGGGCGGCTGTAATTCCTCTCCATATGATCTCTTACATTACCGACGTCTATCGGGGCGACTGCGAGGCGCAGACGAGGATAACCTCTCTTGCGGCATACCTCTCCTTCTTCCCGTCTGTTAGTTTCGGACCCGTTTTAAAATACAAAAATCTTGAAAAAAGCTTCCGCTCCCCCTCGCCCGACCATTCCAAAACGGCGGCAGGCATCAAAAATTACGTCTGCGGACTTGCGGAATATGTAATTATCGGCGGACAGCTCGAAAAGGTAAGACAAAGCATTTTAAGCACGAGCGGAGCGCACATTCACGGCGCAGCCGTCTGGCTCTCGCTTCTTATCCTTTACGTTCTTTTCTGCGTGAAAATATCCGGCATGATCCATATGGGACAGGGCGTTGCGCTTATAATGGGATTTCCCGTAAAACGCTGCTTTAAAAGCGTTTTCCTCTGCCGCAGCCTCCGCAAAAAAGCATTCGCTTTCAATATCCCGTTCAATATGTGGCTTAAAGATTATATCTTCCGACCGCTTGACCGGACAGGCAGAAAAATGCGTATCCCTGCGTTTTTCCTGACCGTGCTTTTCGCCGCCCTCTGGTATAAGCCCGACCTTTATTTCGCCGCAGGAGCGCTGTTCCTCGCCGCCGCAATAACCTTCGACTCGGAGGTTCTTTGCAAAAACGCATCTCCCGACAAAAAGCCCATAAGGGAATTTTTAAAGCTTATCTTCACCAAAGCGTCCGTCGCCGCAGCGGTCTTTATCTGCTCGGTTTCCGAAGTTCTTCACGGCAGCGGAATGATCTCCTCGCTCTTCTCAAGAACCGCAGGCTTCGCAGGCGAAAACGACTTTTTCCGCTTTCTCCTCGGCAGTTCGGGCTTACCGCTTATGATCGGACTTGTAATAATAAGCACGGCTATCCCGAAGTATATCGAAAAAATAAACCGGGGCTGGTTCCGTGCCGCCCTCCCGGCTATCGAGCTTGTTCTGCTTATGCTCTCGACAGCGTTTGTAATTTCGGCATAAGGGGGTATTTTGCATGAAAAAAATGAACACCGCAAAACTGCTCAATTACATAAGCGCAATAATGTTTTTCGGCTTTATCTCCGTAATGGGCATAATTTCCCTCTTTTTCGGCGGCACGCCCGATTATGAACCTCCCTCCGTAAAAAGCCTTACCGTAAAAACGGCGGAGGAATATGCCGCAGAAAACTTCCCGATGAAGAAAAACTGGACGTCGCTCTATTCAAAAACCGCATGGTTAACAGGTCAGCGTATCTTTAACGGCGTTTACTGCGATATAAAAAACGACCGCCTTATAAACATTTTCACCGAACCCGACAAGGAAAAAACAGCCGCCGCCGTAAATGCGGTAAACGGCTTTCATGAAAACTTCCCCGAGATACCGACCTATATAATGCTTGCGCCGACAGCCTCGGGTGTTTACCGCAGCGATATGCCCGAATCAGCCGAAGCCGCCGACCAGCAAAAGCTTATCGACGACCTTTATTACAACATCTCCGCCGAGATAGTTCCGCTCGACGTTTTCAACGCTCTCTATTCCTCCCGTGATAACTCGGTATATTTCAGAACAGAACCCTACTGGACTCAGCTCGGCGCATATGAAGCGTACAACGCCTCGGCTTCAAAACTCGGACTTACGCCCTATACCCTCTCAAATTACGACATGGACTACACCCACGTTTATTACAGCGGAGCGCTCGCCGAAAAAAGCGGTATTTCGACCGTCACCCCCGACACGATAAACGCCTACCGCTGTAAATACGGAAGCTACGTCCGCTCGACCAAACTTATTATCGACAAACAGACCTATACAAAGACCTCCGTTTACAGCAAAAACGGACTTCGCAGCGAAAATAAATATTCCTACTTTTTAGGCGCAGATAAGTTCAAATGTGCGCAGATAGAAACGACCGGCAAGGACCTTCCCTCGCTGCTTATCATCAAATCGGATTACGCAAACTGCTTCGTCCCTTTCCTCGCTCCGCATTATTCCAAAATAACCCTCTTAGACCCGTCGCAGCTTGAGGAAAATGAAACTATCTATGACTTTACAGACCCATCAGATTACGACCAGATACTGTTTCTATACGACGTCGAAAGCTTCTGCACCGCCCCCGGCTTTGAGAAACTTTCATAAACTTTTCAGCTGTTTTTGGAAAACCTTACACAAAACAGAAATAATTTTTTCTTGCATTTTACGCATGAATATGATATAATATATTGAAAAGCATCAGCTTTCTACAATCATCAACCATTTTGAAAGGCAGAGTGAACTGACATGGCAGACAACGGACAGCATTTAAACCTCATCGATCTTAACGATTACCCCGTTTCATGGTGGAACAATCTTGTCGAACTCGCACACGACATTATGACCAATCCGCAGGATTACGCAAGAGCCTGCGAGGGCAAGATAATGGGCACGCTCTTTTACGAACCGTCCACCCGAACACAGATGTCATTCCAGACGGCAATGCTCCGTCTCGGCGGAACGATAATCGGCTTCGACAACCCTGCAACCTCCTCTGTCGCAAAGGGCGAAAATTTAAAGGACACGACAAAAATCGTTTCGGGCTATGCCGACATACTCGTTATGCGCCACCCCGTCGAAGGCTCTGCAAAGGCGGCGGCTCTTACGGCTGACTGCCCGATAGTAAACGCAGGCGACGGCGGACACCTCCACCCCTCGCAGACGCTTCTCGATATGCTTACTCTCAAAGAGGAAAAAGGCACGCTCGAAAACCTGACAATAGGCTTCTGCGGCGACCTCAGAAACGGAAGAACCGTCCACTCGCTCATAAAGGCGATGGTCTACTATAAAGGCACAAAATTCGTGCTTATCTCGACTCCCGACTTAGCGCTCCCCTCATATGTAAAGGATATCCTCTCCGCAAGCGGCTGTCCGTTCAAGGAAGTCTCCTCGCTCGACGATGCGATAGGCGAGCTTGACGTGCTTTACATGACAAGAATACAGCAGGAACGCTTCGCCACCGAGGAGGAGTATCTTGCACAGAAGGGCAACTATATTCTCGATAAGGAAAAGCTCAACAAGGCAAAACCCGATATGATAGTGCTTCACCCCCTGCCGAGAGTCGACGAGATAACGATGGACGTCGACGACGACCCGAGAGCAATGTACTTCAAGCAGGCGAAATACGGAATGTTTATGCGAATGGCGATAATCTTAACGGTGATCCGCTCGAACGGCACGCCTGCGCAGCTTATAAAGGGCAGAGAGCATAAAAATGTAAAATGTCAGAACCCACGCTGCATAACTAACAGAGAATATTATCTGCCTCACTTCTTCGAGGGCAGCTCGGATATACTCACCTGCGAATACTGCGACCAGAGAACGCTTATCTGATAAAAGTAAAGGAAGGTATCTTTTAAAACATGAGTTTTCAGTCAAACAGACCCTATGACGGCGATGAATACGCTCCGCAGATAGTTCACGTCGAATGGCAGGGCAGGACTAAATATACCTATTACGACGACGGCATTGTTAAAATAACCAGGTATAAAGCTAAAAAAAGAATATACTGGGGCAGGATAATCGCCGCGCTTATCGTATTCGTCCTGCTTATCATGGGTATTGTTCAGCTGATAAAGACCTGCGCCGCCGCTCTCGGCAAAGACCGCAGCATTAAGCAGAATGACAGTATGCCTGCGCAGACGCAGTCGCAAACCGACACGACGGACGAAAATTCCTCGTCAGAAATAACCGAAAGCCTGCCGCCCGAAGAACAGGACGAGACCGCCGCAGCATATTCCGATATAAGCATAAAGGTCTGCCTTGACGCAGGACACGGCGATTACGACACGGGTACTATTTATAATAACGATATAATCGAAAGCGAACAAAATCTTGAAATAGCTAAGCTTACAAGAGATTACCTCGAAAGCTGCGGCGTTACGGTAATAATGACCCGTGACGAGGACGTTCAGGTTTCCCTCTCCGAACGATGCAGCATGGCAAATCAGTCGGGTGCGGATTTCTTCGTTTCCTTCCACCGCAACACCTCGCCCGAAAGCGCATATGCCTGCGGAGTCGAAACGTGGGTAAACAGCAACCGCCCCGAATATGACACCGCCCTTGCGCAGAATATAATGAACGCAATTACGGCGGTCGGCGTAACGCAGGACAGAGGCGTTAAGTTCGGCTATAACGGAATTCCCGACCAGAATTATCAGGTCAATATGGACACCGTAATGCCGAGCTGTATAATCGAGCTTGGCTTCATTACCGACGACAGCGACAATGCGCTTTTTGAAAGCAACAAAGAAAGCTATGCCACGGCGATAGGCGACGCTATTATAAAAACCGCCGTCGACCTTCAGGTTATCGACGAAAACGGGCAGCGCCTGCTCGGCGAACAGCTTATTTCATCGGGCAAAACTAACGTTTATGAAAACTACTGATACACTGCCAGACATTAATAAAGTACGGTGATAATATTTGATAAACCTAAAACTTTTATCCGCTATCCTTTCGGGTGCGCTTGCCGCCTGTATTCTCTCCCCCCTCGCCGTCTGCGCCGAGACCTCCGAGACCGAGAATTTCCACACTAAAGGAAAATGGGGATATACGGTGCTTGAGGACGGAACTATCTCGATAAGCGGCTATACAGGCGCCGCAGAAGAGCTTATAATTCCGAGCAAAATAGACGGCTATACCGTTTCCGCACTGGGCGGCGGCTGGTATAACGACGACGGCGTTCCCGTGACCTACGGAAATATCCACTATATCGAATATTCCGACGACGGACTTATCTCCGAAAGCAAGGTCTACAGTCCCTTTTCGGGCAACGAAAAAATAAAAAGCGTGACCATTCCCGACACGGTAACGGCGATAGGCGCAATAAGTTTCAAGGACTGCACCTCGCTTTCAGAAGTAAATTTCGGCGGCGGCGTTACCCTTATCGGAAACAACTGCTTTGAGGGCTGCACCTCGCTCGAAACTATCGAAATTCCCGACACGGTAGAGCATATCGACGAGTACGCATTCAAAAACTGCACTTCTTTGAAAACCGCAGAGCTTTCCGGCTCGCCGGAGCTTGAAGCCTCGCTGTTCGAGGGCTGCGCCGCTCTTTCGGAATTTGAATTTCCAAGCGGCTGCACCGCCGTTTCCCCGTATATGTTCGCAGACTGCTCCTCGCTTAAAAGCGTGACCCTCTCCGACACGATAACGGAAATAGGTGACAGCGCATTTTTAAACTGCACATCTTTGGAAAGCGTTTACCTGCCCGACAGTGCGGCGGCGATCTACAACAACGCATTTTGCGGCTGCACATCTCTTTGTGAAGTACGGTTAAGTCCATTTACCGAAACGATAGGCAGCAGAGCGTTTTCAGGCTGCGCGCTTTCGACTCTTTCCGTCCCCGAAACGCTTACGGCTATCGGCGAAGCGGCGTTCGGAACGACCCCCGACGGCAGCCCCGACGAATCGTTCATTCTCGACTGTCCGCCCTATTCTCCTGCGGCGGCATACGCAACCGACAACGGAATAACGCTTACGGAATCGGCACAAGCGGCTGAAAACGAGCGGCTTCGTGAAAAAAAGACGCTGCCGCTGCCAAGCAAAGAAATGTTTAATTACGTCATAATCGTTCTTATCGCCGCAGCTGCGCTTATTCTCATCGTGATAATAGTTTTCATCGTTAAAAGCAAAAAGCGCTACACCGATTATTACGACGACGATGAAGATTACGACGAAGACCCCGAAGACGAAGATATTGATAATTAGTATAAAAAACGAGGTAAGCTTTTAAAGCCTGCCTCGTTTTTTTGATGCATATTAACCTTTCTAAACATACGCAGTAAACAACAAAAATGCAGTATTCTTTTTTATATTTGCGCCGTTTTATTTTTTTACGGCTCTTGCAAGCTCCTCAGCCTGTGCACGTACTCTTTCTTCATCAAAAATATCAATTTGCTGCATAACTAACGATCTGAAAGCATCCGGGTTTTTTAAATACTGAAATTCATACGAACCCGATGATGTAGAAACAACAACCTTTCCATAGCCAAAGATCTTTCCGCCTAATCCCTGCTCAACAGATATGTTGTTAACCTTGTTCAATGGTGAATCCATTACTTTTGTATGAAGTATACCTGCTTTTCCGATAACCTTTTTATTCGTCAGCGTAAGCTCTGTTGTTTTTATTTTGAGTGCTGTAACTCCTATGTTCAATAATGCAACAATAAAACCGATGCCTTTTACAGCGTCAAGATACCACAAATCTGAAAAAATAAATCCGAGTACTATTATCACTATTCCTCCAATTATTGTAGGCACAAGTGATATCCAGTTAGGTTCAGCCATGACGATAATACTCTCATTTTTACCTAAGTTTCTTTCAGCATATGACATATTTCTTTTCCTCCTAATCTTTATACAGCATATATGTTGTTTATCATTCCTATTTTAACATATTTTTTGCTGTTTGTCAATACTACAAATGTGATGTATAATCTATTTAGTATACTGTAACAAAAGTGAGGATGAGATATTGTGCAGAATAATCTATATTTATATCCAAATTTGGTAAAAGTGCGCAAACAGAATATGACTCAAAATGAACTTGCGAAACAGATAGGCATCTCTCAACAAGAAATCAGCCGATACGAAAAAGGTGAAATAAAAGCGCCTATAAATTACATTATTGACCTTGCCGAATGCTGCAATGTTAGTGTAGACTATATTTTGGGAAGAGAAAACAAGAATAATGATTGTGAATATAATGAGTTGACAAAGATATACAATATGCTTTCTCAAGAAAACAAGATCAGAGCAATAGAGCGAATGAAAACTCTGCTTGAATTACAAAATAACGAAGCGTAAAAAACGAGGTAAGCTTTTAAAGCCTGCCTCGTTATTTTCATTTCCCCAATATCTCATCCATAAGCCCCCGACACCCCTTAAAAATATCCCTGTAAGCAATATCGAACCTTCCGCTGTACCACGGGTCGGAAACGTCCTCGCCGCTGCCTGCAAAGCTCATAAGCTTTTTCACCTTGCCGTCGGGGTCGCCGCCTAAAATTCTAAGAGCATTTCTCACATTCGCCGAGTCCATGCAGATTATTAAATCGAACCTGTCGTAATCGCTCCTTTTGAGCTGCACCGCCCTCTTTCCGCCGCAGCTTATGCCGTGCTTTTCAAGCTCCCTTTTCGCAGGCGGATAAACGGGATTTCCCACGCCGCCCCATATCTCCTCCGTGCTTGTCGCCGACGAAGCTATCACAAAACCGTCCTCGATACCCCGTTTTTTCACCATATCCTTTAATATAAATTCCGCCATCGGCGAACGGCATATGTTGCCATGACACACGAACATTATTCTTGTCATTGTCGATCTCCTTTCCAACTAAACCGCCGTTTGTATACCATAATTAGTATACCACATTCTTCCCCCGATTTCAACACCCATTTCTCCCGTATTATAAGCATTAGATTATAACATTTATCACAAAATAACTATTTGCATATATACTCATAATATGATACTATATATATAGATATATCAGCACACAACGAAAATCGTAAATAAACGGAGGAAAAAATCATGAACAAAAAATTATTAGCAGGGATCTGCTCGACTGCAATAGGTCTTTCCTGCATCGGTCTTTCGGCTTTTGCGGATTCGGCTCCCGATCTTAACGAATTTGAACCAACCGCTGAAAATGTAAAGCTTATCGGACGTACATATTATAACGGCGAAGCGCTCTGGTTCGGTCATTCGGCGGCAGGCGTTGAGTTTACGTTCACAGGCTCGACGGTGTCGGTCACAATAAGAGGCGACGGCGCAGCTATCGGCAAGACTGACGGCGCAAGAATAGGTATCTTCGCCGACGGCGTTCGCGTTAAGGACGTAATGCTCACCACCAGAAAACAGACCTTCTCGGTAGAGCTTGAAGAGGGCGAGCATACCGTCAGCATACTCAAGCTCTCTGAATGTGCAAACGGCACTATCTTTATCGACAATATCTCGACCGACAGCGAAAGCATCGCTCCTACGGCTGCAAAGGCTCATAAGATTGAGGTAATAGGCGACTCGATAACCTGCGGCTACGGTATCGACGGCGCAAACGAGAAAGAAAGCTTCATGACTAAGACCGAGGACGGCTCGAGAACCTACGCTTACAAGGCGGCTCAGCTTCTCGACGCCGATTACAGCATGGTCTGCGTAAGCGGCTCGGGCGTTGTTTCGGGTTACGGCGGCGGCTCAAAGCCCAACACCCAGAACCTTATGCCCGACTTCTACCCCAACGTAGGTCATTCGTGGGGCTGGACCGACGACGGAACTATCGACTCGGTCGCTTGGGATTTTAACTCTTACGTTCCCGACCTTATCGTAATTAACCTCGGCACGAACGACCACTCCTACACAAAGGGTCAGGAAGAAAAGATTGCCGAGTTTGTCGACGCCTATATCGGTTTCTTAAAGCAGGTAAGAGCAAGCAACCCCGACTCCGAGATACTCTGCTCGCTCGGTATCATGGGTCAGGAGCTTTTCCCGGCTATCGAAGAGGCTGTTGCCGCTTATACCGCTGAAACAGGCGATACAAAGGTAAATACTCTTATGTTCGATAATCAGGACGGCGCAACCGACGGTCTTGGCTCCGACTGGCACCCGACCGAACAGACTCACGAAAAGGCTGCTTATAAGCTTGCCGCAAGAATAAACGAGCTTTACGGCTGGGATATTTACGACGTCGATATAACCGCTTCGCCCGAAAAGCTTGTTCCGACAATCGAGGAGGCTCCCCCTGCCGATTCGAGCAGCGAGGACGAAACAAGCTCCGAAGAAACAAGCTCTGAGGAAACAGCAAGCTCCGAAACGTCTGAAAGCGCAGCAGATTCCTCCGCAGCCGACAACTCGCAGGCTTCAAGCGCATCCGCTTCGACGACCTCTTCAAAGGCTTCATCAACCTCATCCACTAAGGACGCAAACCCTGCAACCGGTCTTGCGGCAGCAGGCGCAGGACTTGTGGTGTTAGGTCTTTCGGCTGCTCTTATCGTTAAGAAAAGAAAGTAATATTTTAAAATAGCAAAATATTAAAGTATATTAATTTATTCCGCCGTGTGCTTCCTGACTCGGCGGAATTTTTTATAAATTTTTTTGAAACGAAAACGTTTAAGCCGCCTTGTAGGGTATTGAAAAGCATAAACATTTGTGATATAATGTATATGTAAACGTTTTATCATAACGTCATTTTGTAAAAAACTATAAATATATGAAAGGAAATGAACGCAATGAAAAAAAGCATTTTCAAAAGAGCCGTGAGCCTTGCCGCCGCAGCCGCAATGACGCTCGGCTTCTCCGCCGCAATTCCCGCAGGCGCTGAAACGCTCACCGAAGCGCAGCAGTTCACAAAGGAAATGGGCGCAGGCTGGGTTCTCGGCAACTCGCTCGACGCAACGGGCGGCGGAAACTCGCTTTCGGCTGAAACAAGCTGGGGCAACCCCAAGACCACACAGGCAATGATCGAGGCAGTCCACGACGCAGGATTTGAAACTATCCGTATCCCTGTTTCGTGGGGAAATCACACCACAGGCGATAACTTTGAGATAAACGCCGAGTGGCTCGCAAGAGTTAAACAGGTCGTAGACTGGGCGTATGACGACGGAATGCACGTTATACTTAATATCCACCACGACAACTCGACTGCGACTGCCTCAAAGCTTTATTACTACCCCGACAGCGCACATAAGGACGCTTCGCTTAAATTCTTAACGTCCGTCTGGTCACAGGTTGCCGAGGAATTCAAGGATTACGACGACAGACTTATCTTTGAAACGCTCAACGAGCCAAGACTTTGCGGCACAAACGACGAATGGTGGTTCGACCCCAACAACCCCAACGACACCGTTAAGGACTCTCTTAATACGATAAACACCTTCAATCAGGAGATAGTCAATACTATCCGTGAAGCAGGCGGAAAGAATACCGAAAGATATATCATGTGTCCCGGTTATGCGGCTTCGCTCGGCGGAATCACGACCTCCTACTTCAAGGTTCCCGAAGACCCGTCGAACAAGGTGCTTATCGCCGTTCACTCCTACGCACCGCAGGACCTCTGCCTCGGCAGCTCGACCGATATAACCTCGGCAAAGGCAACTCAGTTTACCGACGCAGGAAGAAACGAGATCACAAGCCTTTTTGAAACGCTCAAGACTCAGTATTACTCAAAGGGCTACGGCGTAGTTATCGGCGAAATGGGTATTTCAAATAAGGACAACAACTCCGCAAGAACCGCATGGGCAGACCATTTCTTCACAAAGTCGAAGGAATACGGAATTCCCTGTATGCTCTGGGACAATAACGCAAAGAACGGCTCAAACAAGAGCGAAAACCATTGGCACTTTAACAGAAAGACCTGCAAATGGGGCGACCCCGACGTTATCAATGCGATAATGGACGCTATGGGCGTTACCGAAAGATCGATACCTGCCGACGAAAGTATCGTTGTTAAGAAGGAGCAGACGATAACGGGTACAAAGTCGTATACCAAGACCTACGGCGCTTCCGCTTTCACGCTCGACGCTAAAAACGCCACAAGCGGCGGCGGCAAGCTTTCCTACGCTTCGTCCGATGAAAACGTCGTTACCGTTTCTTCGACAGGTTCTGTTACGATAAAGGGCGCAGGCACGGCGACTATCACCGTTTCGGCTCTTGAAAACGCAAATTATCTCCCTGCGGAAATGAAGGTAACTGTAAAGGTAAATCCCATGTCCGCAGCAAAGGCTGTTATTACGGCTATTCCCGATCAGGATTACACCGGAAGCGCAATCACACCTAAGCTTACCGTTAAACTCAGCGGAAAGGTGCTTGCGGCAAACAGAGATTACACCGTTAAGTACACAAACAACGTAAACCCCGGCACAGCGACCGCAACCGTTACCTTCAAGGGCAACTACACCGGAACAGTTTCGGCGCAGTTTAAGATCGTCGGCTCTGCAAAGCCTGCAACACCCGTTATAACCTCATATTCCTCGTCCGCTTCGGCTGTAAGAATTAGATGGAATAAGGTGAGCGGCGCAGACGGCTACAGAGTTTACCGCTATAACACATCCACAAAGAAGTGGGAAACGGCTTGCACGCTCCACTCCGCCGACGCAGACAATTACCGAGACAGCTCGCTCAAAGCCGCAACAGTCTATAAGTACAAGGTAAAGGCTTTCAGCAAGGCGACAGGCTCGACCGTCTGGGGCGACGCTACGGATACTTATACTACGCTTACAAGACCTGCGGCAGTTTCGATAAGCAAGTTCTCAAAGACCTCGACCGCCGTAAGAGTTTACTGGACAAAGACAGCCTGCACGGGCTATAAGCTCCAGCAGTATAAGGACGGCAAGTGGGTAACGGTAAAGGTAATCACCGACCCGTCCGTTACAAATTACAGATTGTCGGGACTTTCAAAGAACACGGTCTATAAGTTCAGAGTTCAGGCGTTCAAGAAATCAAGCGGACTTTCTTCATACAGCACATGGTCAGCTGTAAAATCCGTCAGAACCTTAAAGTAATTTGTGATAAACGAGTGAATTTAACAGATAGTGTATTGAAAAATCTTTTGTAATATGCTATAATTATATCAGTCCGATCAAGGTTTTGGATCGGGCTGATATTTTATTGTAAAAGGAGTTTTTGTTTTGCAGAACACGCAGAAAGAAACGGAAAACAAGCTTTCGGACTATTCGGAGGACGCCGTTTACAACCGTAAGAAAGCGGTCCTTACCGCCCTGCTGAAATGGCTCGAATGTGAATTTTTCGGGCTTTTCATCTTCCTCTCGCTGCTCGGTCTTTCCATAATGCTAAAAAGCATGGGCAATTTCCTCTTCGGAACGCTCGGCGTGATATGCTATATCTGCGTTATGGCGGATTTCGGCTTGAAGGAGGGCGCAAAGGCGCACATAAAAAACACCCTCAGAGGCGATAACGTAAACCGCAATTTCGGACTGCTTATCGGCGCAGTCGCAATGCTTCCGGCGCTTGCCTCCTATATTATTTTCCTGCTTTCATATTTTAATATCTTAGGCTCGTCGGTGATGCCGTTTAAATTTTTAAATCTCGGACTCTGGGGCTATATCAACATATTCGCCCCCGGCGCTGATATTTCAAATGCGTCCTCCGTCCTGCTGTGGCTCTATCCTATAACACTGCTTATCTATCCCGTAACGACCCACATAACCTTTAAGATAGGCTACGATAACGAAGACCTGCAAACAAAAATAATGTATAAAAAACAGTAAAAGGAGCGGCTTTTTCATGAATATTTCAAAGGCTTTGGCGGTGCTTGCGGCGGTTTCACTCGTCGGCTGCGGCTCGTCTGCAAAGGACAATTCCTCGGCTTCGGCAAAGGAGGAAACAAAAACGCTTGCCGAACAGCTTACCGAAAATCTCGAAGCGGGCAAATATGCGATAGATATGACTATCGTTGACGAAAACGGAACGGAAATGCCCTGTAAAATGTCCGCAAAGGACGGAAACGGCTACGTTTCAATGACGACCGACGGAGTTTTAAGCGAATTTTACACGGTCGACAGCAAGACCTATCTTCTCCTCCCCGACATCAACTGCTTTCAGATAACCGAGCAAACTAATAATTTCGGCAACATTCTTTTCGTAATCGGCGAGGGCGACACACTTTCAAAATCCGAAACGAAAAACGGCGAAACGACCGAAATTTATACCTCGGACAACAGCGGCGAAAAGGAAACCTATACCTTCGTTTTCGACGAGGAAAGCGGCGACCTCAAAAACTTTAAATCTGTCACCGCCGAGGGTACAAATACGATAACGGTAAACTCGATTAGCTTTAACGGAACAGACATAAAGCTGCCCGATATAAGCGGCTGGTCGGATTTTTCAGACCTTAGCGCACTCGACAAGCAAACACAGCTTAAACTCTCGCTCTATTTCATGGGCGTGACCGAAGAGGACGTCGAAAAGGCAGGCTATACGCTAAAACAGCTTTCCGAAATGACAGACGAAGAGCTTGCAGCTGCTCTTTTAGAGCTTGGCGCAGATATTTTCGGATAATTTATTCATATACGAAAGGAAAAATGAACCATGAAAGATAGAAAAATAAAGCGCATTTTAACGCTTGCGGCGGCGGCTCTTATGCTTACAGGCTGCGGCAACGTGGCTGACAGTGTCAGCGAGGAAAAATCAAGCAAGACCGACGCTTCGTCCGCTAACGATACAACAAGTCAGACCGAAAGCACGGCACAGGAGGAAAACGCTCCTTCCTACGACGTTCCCGAAACGCTCAGTGCGGCGGCTGAGGACTACGACCCTGACGGCGAAATAAGAATGTTCGATGCGCTCAAAGAGGAGTTTTACGGCGATTACCACATCAAAACTATCTCCAACACAAACGGTATGACCGTAACAATGACCTCCGACGTAAAGGGGAACACGATGGCTCTTTCAACGGTAAATCAGGGCATGATGAGCCGTGCATATTACTTTGAGGACAAGACCTTTTACAGCATTTCCGACGGCACGACAAGCTATGAAAAATACACCGATTACGAATATGATATAAGAAATTCCGACACGCTTTTCGGAGCGACTGCGGATTTTCAGTCGGCTGAGATAAACGAAAAGGGCGAGATAAGAGAGGTTTACGGCATCGACAGCGAATTTACGGGTATTTCGGGCACGATGACCTATATTTTCGACAAGGAAAGCGGCGCTCTTACAAAATACATAATTTCGTTTGACGGCTTCTCGATGGATTATTCGGTAAAGGAGCTTTCAAAGACCGACCCTTCGGCGTTCGAGCTTCCCGACCTTACGACCTATCAGGAAAATCCGACCTATCAGACGCCTATCGTTGACAACGGGGCGACCGAAGAAGCGGACTCTGAAAATACCGAGCAGGAGGCTGTCGAGGAATAATGGCAAGTCAGTTTGGCGCAGTTCATCTTGCGCATGAGTTTTTGTCGGCGCACATTAAAAAGGGCGACACCTGTATCGACTGCACCGCAGGCAGAGGAAACGACACCGCTTTCTTATGCGAGGCTGTCGGCGAAAACGGCAGGGTCGTCGCATTCGATATTCAGAAAGAAGCGGTCGACAGCACGAACGCTCTGCTCAAAGAAAAAGGACTTGACGGCGTCGCCGAGGTTTATCTTGAAAGTCACGAGAATATCGACAGATACGCCGAGGCTGAAACCGTTTCGGCGATAGTGTTCAATTTCGGCTGGCTGCCCGGCGGCGACCACAAGATAAACACTCGTAGCGAATCGAGCATTGCGGCGATCGAAAAGGGACTTTTGCTGTTAAAACCAAACGGAGTGATGAGCCTTTCGATCTACTACGGCAGAGATACGGGCACAAAGGAGCGCGACGATCTCCTCTCGTATTTCAAGACCCTTTCGGTCAAGGACTACACGGTTATCGTCAGCGAATTTGTAAACCGCCCGAACTGTCCGCCGATAAGCGTAAGAATTTATAAGGGCAGGTAAAAAACTTGTGGCAGCGCAGAATATAGAACAGATAAAATACGCATTACTAAAAAAATATTTCGGTCACGACTCCTTCCGCAGCGGACAGGAACAGCTTGTCGACCACATTTTGCAGGGTCGGGACGTTCTCGGGATAATGCCGACGGGCGCAGGAAAATCGGTCTGCTATCAGCTGCCTGCGCTTATGCTTGACGGCGTTACCGTCGTTATTTCTCCGCTTATCTCGCTGATGAAGGATCAGGTAAATTCGCTTATTCAGGCAGGTATACCGTCTGCATATCTTAACAGCTCGCTTACTCTTGAGCAGTATGAAACCGCCGTTTTGCGTGCAAAAAACGGGGCATATAAAATAATCTACGTCGCCCCCGAACGGCTCGACACACCCTCTTTCCGCTCGTTTGCGAAAGCGGTCAAGATAAGCATGATAGCCGTCGACGAGGCGCACTGCGTTTCACAGTGGGGACAAGATTTCCGCCCGTCCTATTTAAAAATAATCGACTTTGCCGACTCGCTTCCCGTCCGCCCGATAATCTCGGCGTTTACCGCAACGGCGACCGACGAAGTAAAAAAGGACATCGAGAAAATGCTCCGCCTGAACTCGCCCTTTTCGATAACGACAGGATTTGACAGGAAAAATCTCTATTTCGCCGTAAGCGAGCCGAAGGACAAGCTTGAGGAAACGGTTCGGCTTATACGCTCCTATGGAAATTCTTCGGGCATTGTTTATTGCAGCACACGGAAAAATACCGAGCTTGTCTGCGAGCATCTCAACGACTGCGGAATTCCCTGCACACGCTATCACGCAGGACTTTCCGACGAGGAAAGGCGCAAAAATCAGGACGATTTTCTTTACGACAGAGTAAGGGTGATGGCGGCGACAAACGCTTTCGGAATGGGTATCGACAAGTCGAACGTCAGCTTTGTTATACATTTCAATATGCCGAAAAATCTTGAAAGCTATTATCAGGAGGCAGGTAGAGCGGGGCGTGACGGAAGCGAGGCGAACTGCGTTCTGCTTTTTTCACGTCAGGACGTCCGCACCAACCGCTTTCTTATCGACAGCTCAAACGACAACCCCGAGCTTGACGACGAAACGCTGCGGCGGCTTCGTGAACGTGATTACAAACGGCTCGACAGCATGACGAGATACTGCACCACCGCCGATTGTTTAAGGCAGTATATTCTGCGCTATTTCGGCGAATCGGCAGGCGATATGTGCGCAAAATGCTCAAACTGCGCCGTCGGATTTGTGACCGAGGACGTAACGCTCGCCTCGAAAAAGATACTTTCCTGCGTTTATCGGCTTTCAGAGCGCAATTTAAGAATGTCGGCGTCTGTCGTAACGGAAATTCTCCGAGGCTCGAAAAGCAAGCGGATACTTAGCTTTCGGCTCGAAGAACTTTCGACCTACGGGATAATGACGGACACGCCTGCGCTAAAAATCCGTGCGATAATCGACGGGCTTTGCGAGAGAAACTATATGCGAAAGGGCGAATTTGAGGCGCTTATCCTCACGAACAAGGCGAGAGAGCTTCTTTTCGAGGGCAAAACGCTTTCGATGACCTTTAAGAAGTCAACGGCTCAGTCGAAGCCGAAGGCGATCGCTAAGTCGACGGGCGGAAGATTTTCTGAGGATCCCGAGCTGTTCGAGCGGCTTAAAAGCGTTCGCACGGAGCTTGCGCAAAAGGCGAAAATGCCTGCGTATATCATCTTTTCCGACGCTGCGCTTCATGATATGTGTCAGAAAAAGCCGACCGACAACGACGCTTTTTTGCAGGTTTCGGGCGTAGGCGCAGCAAAAGCCGAGCGTTACGGCGAGAGGTTCACCGCAGAGATACGGGACTATCTTGAACACAAAAAAAGCGGCGATGAAACGGAGCTTATGCGAAGAAGCAAGGTTATTAATTCATCATCGGACGACTCCGAGGAAGACGTTTTTGACAAATTAGTTTCTGCGCAATCGGTCACGGTCGAGGAATTTGCGGACAAAATTTCAAAAAACGGCGGCGAACCGAAAATCATCACGCAGACGATATATGATTTTCTGCTTGGCGAGGGGTATATCTCGCAGTCGGATTTCGGCTTTACGGTCACGCCAAAGGGCGGCGTCAACGGGCTTGCGCTTTCGATAAAACGCAGCGGCGAGGTGTCTGAAACTGTTGTCGAGCTGAAAAGGACGGCTCAGCGGCTTGTTTTAAACTGCGTCGACGGGTTGATTTAAAATACCCAATTTCCAGATATGTTAATATATGTAATTTATCCGAGCTTTTACGGCTCGGATTTTTTTGTGTCTTTGTGACAATTCGGGCAGAGGAAATTTGTGCAGTAATACAAATTAATTTTTAACTTAGACATATTTCGTTCAATGTTGCATATTTTCGTGCAACAAAACGGCGCTGAGAGCCTATATATGAAGGGGGTTAAAAAAGGAAAGCGGAAAACCTGGAAAAAGAAAATTAAGGTCTTCAAATTAATGCTTACGCTTTCGCAAGGAGTTTACTAAAATTTGCCGATAAAAAGAACAGGAGGCTTAAAAGAATGAACATCAATGATTTTGCGGTAAAGTATGCGCAGTGCGGAAACGCTTACGAGGCGGCGGTTTTTGCAGGCGCATCTCCGCTGACGGCAGGGTTTGAGGGGATAAAGGCGCTTGCCGCAAGGAACACAAGGCAGAAAATCGCACGTTATAAAGAGGTCGGCTTTGACTGCCCTGCGGCGGCCGGACTTCGCAGGCTTGCATTCGGGCGGAACAACGACGCTTTCAGGCTCGCATTCGCCGAAACGGTCACTCCCGAAATGATAGAGAAGGCGGACCTTTTCGGCGTGTCGGAGATAAAATGCGGCAAAAACGGGGTCGAGATAAAATTCTTCGACAGGCAAAAGGCGCTCGACGCTTTGTGCGTGCGTGAAGCCGCCGACAGCGAAAAGGAAAACGCAAAAAGCCTTATCTGTGCGATTTACGGCGAAAACGACGAGGGAAAGGAGGATAAGCTTGAATAAGCGCAGAAAAATAGAGTTTTCCGACAAGCAGAAAAAAATATTTCTGTGGTGGAGAACGCCGGGGCTTTCGGACTTAGACGGGATTATCTGCGACGGGGCTGTTCGGTCAGGAAAAACAATGTGTATGTCGCTTTCGTTTGTGCTGTGGTCGATGACGAGTTTTTCGGGTCAGAGCTTCGGTATCTGCGGAAAAACCATAAGCTCGGTCAGGAGAAATATTCTCCAGACGCTTTTTCCGCTCGCAAAAAAAGAGGGTTTTTCAATAACCGAAAAGCAGTCGAAGAACTATTTCGACATAACGCTCGGCGGAATTGTCAACCGATATTACATTTTCGGCGGCAAGGACGAAAGCTCGGCTTCGCTCATTCAGGGCGTTACGCTTGCAGGGGTGCTTTTCGACGAAACGGCGCTTATGCCGAGAAGTTTTGTCGAACAGGCTATCGCAAGATGCTCGGTAACAGGCTCGAAACTTTGGTTCAACTGCAACCCGGAGCACCGCTCGCACTGGTTTAAGCGTGAATGGATAGACAAGGCGCGCGAAAAGCGGCTTTATTATCTGCATTTTGTGCTTGACGACAACCCTTCGCTTTCAAAGCAGGTCAAAGAGCGTTACAGGCGGCTTTACAGCGGAGCGTTTTACGAGCGGTTTATTCTCGGAAAATGGTCGGACGTTTCGGGGCTTATTTACCCGATGTTTTCGGAAAAGGATCATGTCGTGAGCGAGCTTCCGAAAAGTTTCGAGAGGTATGCCGCAAGCTGTGATTACGGCACGGTAAACCCGACAAGCATCGGTCTTTGGGGGCTTTCGGGGAAGGTCTGGTACAGAATTTCCGAATACTACTACGACTCAAAGAGAGAGGGCGAGGTAAGGACTGACGAGGAGCATTACGAGGCGCTCGAGCGGCTTTGCGGCGGCAGAAAGATAGAGAAGATAATCTGCGACCCATCGGCGGCTTCGTTCATCGCCTGCATAAGACGTCACGGAAAATACGCCGTCGTGCCTGCGAAAAACGACGTTATAAGCGGAATAAGGCGCACCGCCGACCTGCTCGGCTCGGGCAGGATAAAGATAAGCTCAGCCTGCGCCGACTGCATAAGGGAATTTTCACTTTACCGCTGGGACGACTCGGCGGCGGCGGACAGACCGCTTAAAGAAAACGACCACGCAATGGACGACGTAAGATATTTTGCGGCGGATATTGACGGCGGCGGCTCGGATTTTCTCGTTCTTTCGCTTTCAAGAAGCGCATGAACACGAACAATATAGGAGATGAAGCAAAATTGGAATTTAAATGGAATAAAGGAAAAAAGCGGACGTTTGTGAACGCAACGGCTTCGGCGGAGCAGGTGGGTGGATTTAAACTTGCGCCGCACCCGATCGCATTTGAGGAGGGGCTTTACGAATCGCTCAGGGCGCAGGTGCCGATAATCGACGCCGCTATCTCAAAGATAGTTCGGCTTACCTGCGGTTTTGAGATCAAGTGCGGCGACAGGGCGGCGGAAAAGAACATTCATGAATTTTTCCGCACACTTCCCGTTTCGGTTTCGGGAAATTCGCTGCACACTTTTGCGGAGATCTATCTCGACTCGCTGCTGACCTACGGGCGTGCGTTTGGCGAGATACTATTAAGCGACCGCACAAGGCAGATATCCGGGCTTTACTGCGCCGACAGCACGCTTTTCGGCGTGAGGGAAAAGGGCGGCGAGGCGGAGGTTTTCAGTGTGCTGAGCGGCGAGCGGATAAGCTCTCCTCACCCCGAAAGGCTGCTTTACACGGCGGCAAACCCGACCGCCAAGCGTCCCGGAGGAACCTCGGTGTTAAGAGGTCTGCCTGCGTTAAGCTCGATACTTATGCGAATATATGAAACTGTCGGTCAGAATTTCGACAGGGCAGGAAACGTGCGTTATGCGGTCACTTACAAGCCGCACAGCGAGAACGATTCGGCTTTTGCAAAGGAGCGTGCGCTTGAAATTGCAGGTCAGTGGGCGGACGGAATGGCTTCATCGAAGGCGGGCAACATTAAGGATTTTGTTGCGGTCGGAGATGTCGACATAAAGGTTATCGGCGCAGACGGGGTAATTCTCGACACGGAGATACCCGTAAGGCAGCTGCTCGAGCAGATGGTGGCTAAGCTTTCAATACCGCCGTTTTTGCTGGGTTTAAGCTGGTCGACGACCGAAAGAATGAGCAGTCAGCAGGCGGATATTCTCACGAGCGAGATAGATTATTACCGCAGGCTGCTTGAAAAACCGCTGCTTCGGATCATTAAAATGTACTGCGATCTGGCAGGAATTGAGAGCGGAGCTGAACTTGTCTGGGACAACGTTAATCTTCAGGACGAGGAGTCGCAGGCGAGAGCAAGGCTTTACAGAGCGCAGGCGGCAGAGATCGAGCAGAGGCTGAAAGGAGGTGTAAGAGCATGAGTGAAACGGTTTCTTGTGAAGATATGAAACTGATAAACCGCTATTCAAGGCGAGAGC
>JBJERC010000084.1:0-4559 GCA_051882075.1 Oscillospiraceae bacterium
AGCTCCGTCTTGCTCTCGGAAGTAGTAATGCTTGGATTCATACCTTCCTTAGACTCACTGCGGCGTTTTGAGTTTTGCGGAATCAGGAGTAATATAAAAAAAGCGGAGGTTAGGTATGGCTATACCAAAATTTAAAAAGGAGTACATCAATGAAGCTTTAAGGTATATTGACGAGAACGGCGTACCTTTTCATAATCGTAGTACAAAGTATGAACTCGTGACTGAAGACGGAAAAAAATATCCGCCGAAGTACGTGGTAGCTGTAGCTGACCATTTGGCAAACGGCACGGATATTTCCACGGAGGGTTATAATGCCGTAGAAGCGAAGAGTTATCTGGAAGGTCAGGATTTTACTATCGAGAAAAAACAGCAGGAAAAGTTTGAACTGTTAATTACTGCGGAGAATGTTATGTCCACTGACGAGCGTTTCACAATGGATAATCTATTCCTTGGTGATAACTATAAGCCCCTTGATGTATATTTCAAAAAGGCAACTGGGGACGTAATTAAACGCTCCTACAGTAAGGGTGAAAGAAGAAATTCAAATCAGACTATGCCTCGTATTGCGTGCCAGGTTTTTGAAAAGCAGCTTGCTTCCTTGTCTGTTGAGGTCAAGGAGAACTTTCCTGTTTGCAAATACAACTCGGAAAGCGAAATGATCTGTGGAATATTTGCGAGTGTTGATGATTTCAAAAAGCAACGCAACTCCATAGAGTACATGACCTATGGTTATGACAATGGACGTCAGTTCGTTATTTACTGCTGGAATATCTTTTCTACGATTATCTTCGTTCAGGAGTGCTTGAGGCGCTTTGGTGAGCAGGGAGACCAATTCATTCTGACATACCGTGAAAAAGAGGAAAAAGAAACTGTGGCGGCAGAAGCGGAAGCAGCTGCACAAGAGGAGCTTGTCCAGCAATTCAAAGGGTATCGCAATCCATTCTCTTCCATGCTGATTGAATCAAAAAATCTGATTTTCAGAGGTGCGCCCGGTACAGGAAAGTCCTATCTTGCAAAGGAAATGGCAGCGGATATTATCAGCAACGGTTATGCGGATAGTTGTGATCAGCTTACCGACGAACAGAAAAAACAGGTGGAATTTGTCCAGTTCCACCCGAGTTACGACTATTCTGATTTTGTTGAAGGTTTAAGACCAAAGATCAATGACGACGGAACTATGGGCTTTGAACTTCAGGACGGTATTTTCAAGAGGTTTGTCGCCAGAGCCAGGAAGAATTACGAGGATTCGCAAAAGTCCAAAGAAACGGTAGAAAAGGAACTCTCTGTTCAGGAATCTATGTCAGAATTCTTTGGCGGCGTGGAACTGGGTGTGGATACCTTTAAAACAATAAACGGTAATGAGTTTACCATCATAAGTGTGGATGACAGACACATTAATATTTCTATTCCCGGAAATGCGACCGTCAACAAACTCACCTTAAATCTGGATGAGATCAGGAAGATGTTGGAGTCGGGTCAAAGGTTCAACAAAATTAAAGACATCACAACGTTTTTTGGGAAGACGTATGCAACCCAGGCATATTCCTATGACTTTGCTATCTATAAAGCCATCAAATCAAAGAAAAGCACAGTTTCTAAGGTGAAGGCAAAGCAGGCAGAACTTAAAAAGTACATATTCATAATTGATGAGATCAATCGCGGTGAGATTTCAAAGATTTTTGGAGAACTGTTCTTTGCAATCGACCCCGGTTATCGCGGGAGAGCCGGTGAGATCTCCACGCAGTATTCCAATCTGCATTCCGATCCCGATGAAAAGTTTTATATTCCCGAAAATTTATATATCATCGGAACCATGAATGATATTGACCGTTCTGTGGACAGCTTTGATTTTGCTATGCGTCGCCGTTTTCGTTTTGTGGAGATCAGGGCAGATGAACGCCTTGAGATGCTTGCGTCATTGGAAAACGAGGAACTCGAAGCTGAGGCAATTAGAAGAATGACTGCCCTCAACAAGGAAATTGCAGCCGTTGAGGATTTGAACGAAAATTATCAAATCGGTGCTTCATATTTTCTTAAGCTAAAGACACTCGATTTTGATCAGCTGTGGACGGATTATCTTCAGCCGCTTCTCCAGGAATACATTCATGGAATGTATGATGAGGAAGGGATTATGAATCGGTTTGCGAAGGCATACGGCTATCAGAGCCCCTCACGAGGTGATGTGAATGAAGCTGCTAAAGATCAAGGATAATTCCCAGCAGAAAAAAGACTCCTTTTCTCAAATAAGAAACCTGACAATCAAAATTGCAAATAAAACTTTGGAGCAGCTTGAGCGTGAAGGCGTGTTCGTGTTTCCAGATATTATAAAGGATGCAGAGGATATTACGCAGGATCAGATGATTCTGCAAAGCGTCAATGACACCTATCGAAGCAGCAATGTGATGGGTTTTATAGGCTACGGAGATGAGCGACTGATTATCGAATCCCGCTTCTGCGGAGATGGTGAAGATTACTTTTTTCAGTATCTCCTGGACAGAGTTCTGGATTTTCCGAACATCGTGGATTTGGAGTCCGATGCCGATTATAATAACCGATTGTTTAATTTTCTGCTGTTTTTGTTTCCACATTATCTCAAGACCGCCATGCGGAAAGGATTATTCAAAAAGTATATCCGCCGCAGATACAATGACGGGAATGTAAAAGGTACAATAGATGTTGCAAGGCACATTGAGAAGAATACGCCCTTTGTCGGAAATGTTGCATACAGTCAGCGTGAGTTTTCTTATGACAATAGTCTAATGGAACTGGTGCGACACACCATAGAGTTTATCAAGAGAAAGCCTTACGGAAACAAACTCCTAATTAAAGTGAAGGACGAAGTCAAACTCGTAATTAACGCAACTCCTGGATATGAGCCGTATGACAGGCAGAAAATCATTGAACAGAACAAGAAAAACACTGTTCGTCATGCTTATTTCAAAGAGTATCTCGCTTTACAGCGGCTATGCCTCTTGATTCTTCGACACCAGAAGCATCAAATCGGTTTGGGGTCGAGGCAGATATATGGTATACTGTTTGACGGAGCATGGCTGTGGGAGGAATACATTAACTCACTAATAGAGGACGTGTTCTATCACCCGATGAACAAGGGCGGCAATGGAGCTCAGCGGCTATTTGATGGGAATGTGGGTCTTATTTATCCCGATTTCATCAGCCGCAACAGCGAAATGCGGTTGATTGCCGATGCCAAGTATAAGCCTATCGACAACATTGGCAATCGGGATTATCTACAGGTGCTTGCCTATATGTTCCGTTTTGATGCCAAAAACGGTTACTTTCTATATCCCGAAGCAGAAGAATGCGATGACCTGAAATTACGAATGAATCGAGGCTCTACCTATGAGAAAAATGTTGGTCCCCGTGACGATATCAATGTTATCAAGCACGGTCTTAAAATCCCCGTGGACGCATCGGATTATGCCAGTTTTGTCACGAAAATGGAAATTTCTGAGCGGGAGTTTATGAGGGTGTTCTATGTGTAAGAGATGATTATGTGTTGTTCCGTGATGACAGACGGGTTTATCCGACAAACTGAATACTAAATTGCTCCTTACTACCTTGTGGTGGTAAGGAGTTATTATGACTTGGAAGAAAATACATAATACCCGACCAATAATTCACCACCCCACACATAATAATCCCCGAGTCAATAAAAGCGACTCGGGGATCAAACATTTATATAATTTTACAAATCTTTTGCACTGCTTCATTCCACGGCATCAGTACTTTCAAAAATCCGGATTAGTCAGAAACTCCTTGCGCCTTTGTCAGTAAAAATCTGATCCACACCGCAAATAAAAAAGTGAGCCGGTTTTGATAAAAAAATAATGAGCCACTAAGAATTATTAATTGTCGAGTCAATGCGATAAGACGAGCTGCAGTTCATATTCAGAACGAAGGATCTGAAAGTTACCCTGTCAATGAGAGCTGCAAGCATCATTTAGTTTTCAAATAACTGCGTACATTCCGAGAATTCAAGATTTGTGCTGATAATAACAATGCCCTTTCTGAACGTTCAGATATGATTTGAGAAAACATCTCAGACTGATATCTGTTGAAGGTAACCAATACTTGGAATCAAATATTTAAATATGAAGCTATCCTTCTTTGACTTAAGATTAGTGAATATATTCATAAATAAAAGCAATAATGATTCCACATACCGACAAGAATAACCATTATAATAGCTACAAAGGGTGATGCCAATGCAATTATGCAAAGTATCACCCTTATTTTTTCAGCCTATTCCATCTTCATCTGCAAGGTTTACTATCTTCTTGCCCTGTTTCTTAGCATACTGTATTGTGCGATATGCTCCGCCGCTTTTATGCCTAATATAGCATATCACAAGGTCTGATCGGTCAACTATACTCCGATTGCGAACCAGGATAGCCGACTTGGGGTGTGCTTCGGCAGACTCGGAACATATCTCGACTTCATCATAATAGTCAAGATACTCCTTTTCATTGCCACGGTATTCTGCTTTCATATATGGCAGGATGAGAGCAAAGTGGGTGTTGCCGCAGCCGTAATTGCGG
>JBJERC010000085.1:0-81286 GCA_051882075.1 Oscillospiraceae bacterium
CCTCCGAGCTGCGATATTATGACCCTTGCAAGAGCAGGATTTGGATTTTTGATGTTAACGGGATATTCAAGCGTTTTTTCATATTTCCACATCAGCTCTCACCCCTTTCCCACGGGAACGGAGTTTCGACCCATTCCCAGCGTTCTTCCGCGCGGCTTTCTATCGCCGTAAGCGGACCGTATTTCGTCTGATATTCTTCCGTGAGCCGTTTTGCCTCCGCTCTCTTTTCACGGAAGTATTTTAGACCCTCCTGACAGTCGGGGTGGCTGTCGAGATAGAGATTTATCTCAACGAGCGCAAACCTTGCCGCCTGAAGCCTTCTTAACAGCTTCTGCTTTTCATTTAGCATTTTTAACAGCCTCCTCCCCGATAAACGGTTTGTCGAGCGAAGGGAATATCGTTCCTCTTGCAAGCGCAGTCGGAAGATCGTATACCCTCTCCCACGACTGCACGGGAACATAAGCCATGGCGAGCGGCGTTTCTTTAGGGAAAGCGCCCTTCGTCATTGCACATTCCTCCGCGCCGGTATCCTCGTTCGCACCGGCTTTTGCGAGGAATGAAGCGTCGAATAACTCCATTTTTCCGTACCTCCTGTTGTGTTCGTTTTTTCGCCTATGCTATATCATATGACGGCAAAAGGCAAGACGTTACATTTACCGACAAAAAAATCCGCAGAACGCTTTTTGCGAACTGCGGAAAAATTCATATTCAGTTTTCGCCGAGCCTTGCCGTACTGCGATATTCTCTCGGAGTAATGCCCGTTTCCTGCTTGAAAATCCTGCTGAAATAATTTCCGCTTCCAAAACCGCACCTTATCGCTATCTCGGTTATCGTGAGGTCTGAACTGCGAAGAAGCGCACAGGCATTTTTTATCCTCAGCTTTGTTATGAAGTTAAGCGGCGTTGCGCCGTAGGTGCTTGTAAAAAGCCTTATAAAATGCCGCTGGGAATAGTTTGAGATCTTTGCAAGCTGCGCCGTGCTTATATCCTCGCTAAGATGCCGCTCTATATACGAAGCCGCCTTTGCAATGTTTATAACGTCGGGCTTTGCAAACTCTGCGTCGAAGCTGTAAAGCCTTGAAAGCATTACCGCAAGCGTCATGAACTGCGAAAATATCATCGACCTTCTTCCGCCCCGTTTGCTTTTGAACTCGTCAAGCATACTGTCGGTTATCCGCCTTACTTCGTCAAAATCCCCGTGGCGCAGCTTCAGGCGGCTGTTAAAACCATGTTCCTTTGTAAAGAGCGGCTCAAGCACGAAAAGCGCCTGAAATCCCGAAAGCCCCGAAATGTCGCTTTCTTGTGGGAAAACACTCTCGTGCCTGTACATTATGTTGCACAGCAAAAGCCCGTCGGCGTTTTTATAGCCGTGAGATATTCCCTTTCCGATAACGAAAACGTCGCCCTTGCTTACCGTGTATTCCTCGTTGTCGACGATATGCAAAGCGCTGCCCTCAAGGACGATGACAAGCTCGGTAAAGTCCTTGTGGCGGTGCATATACATTTCCTTTCCCTGCATTCCGTATTCGATAAAAAACGGAAACGTACCGTCGGGGTTAAAGATCTCAAGAGGCATTTCAATCATTGCGCTCGCTCCTTATGTTGCTTTTGCTATTTTATGTCTGATCGTTTACAGCGTATTTAAGCAGTTGTGCTTTGATATATAGTATAACATAATAATAAGTTTTTTTCAAGCTGATTTTTTACAAATACTTCGTGGATAGGGTCGGGAGGGTATTTTTTTGCGCTAAAACGGCGGCGGATTGTAAATTTTAGTTTTACAAAGATTTTACTCCCGGCTGATTACGCACTTTACATTGAAAATGATAGAATATATATGCCGGCAAAAACATTTTACAGTAACCAAAAAACTGAAAGGATCATTTTTATGAAGTCTATTAACAAAACAAAAATGCTCACAGCCGTACTTGCTGTGGTACTTGCGGCAGGCGCTGCTACAGGCTGCGGAAAAACAGACGAAGAGAAGACAGAATCAAACAAGACGGTATCGACAGACGGCTCGACCTCGATGGAGAAGGTCATCGGCTTCTTAAGCGAAGCATATATGGAGGATAATTCCGACGTAAAGGTAACATATAACCCAACAGGCTCAGGCTCGGGCATTCAGGCAGTTCAGGAGGGCCGCTGCGACATCGGTCTTTCAAGCCGTAACTTAAAGGACGAGGAAAAGGGCGACCTTAACGAAACCGTTGTGGCTATCGACGGAATCGCAGTTATCGTAAACCCCGAAAACACCCTTGACGACCTTACAGTTGAGCAGATCGCAAAGATCTACACGGGCGAGATAACAAACTGGAGCGAGATCGGCGGAATCGACTCCCCTATCGTATGTATCGGCAGAGAGGCTAATTCGGGTACAAGAGACGGCTTTGAGTCGGTAACGGGTACTGAGGACAGCTGTAAATACGCTCAGGAGCTTACTTCGACAGGCGACGTCGTTCAGACGGTTTCTTCAAACCCCAACGCTATCGGATATGCTTCGGTCGCTTCGGTAAACGACACTGTAACGGCTGTTAAGGTAGAGGGCGTCGCTCCCACAAACGAGACTATTCTTGACGGTTCATACAAGATCCAGCGTAACTTCGTTCTTGTAACGCCTAAGAGCAAGGAGCTTTCGGAAGAGGCTCAGAAATTCTTCGACTTCTGCATGAGCAAGGAAGCTGACGAGTTTATTACAAAGGCAGGTGCGGTTCCTGTTGCAAAGTGACGCTTTGACGCTGCCTAAAACGGCAGTCAGAAAAAGCAGACTCAGAAAAACAGCCGACGTTATCGAAAAGATAATGGGCGCTGTTTTTACTGTCTGCGGATTTATCGCAGTAGGCTTTGTCCTGCTGATAACGATATTCTTAGTGGCTTCGGGTTCGCCCGCTATCGGCGAGATAGGCTTTATCGACTTCATATTCGGCACGAAATGGGCGTCGACCGCCGCTGAACCCTCTTACGGAATACTTCCCTTTATTCTCTCCTCCGTTTACGGAACGCTCGGCGCAATAATCTTAGGCGTTCCGCTCGGGATACTCTGCGCTGTGTTTCTTGCAAAGGTTGCCGGAAAGAGAAGCTCGGGTATTGTAAGCAATGCGGTAAACCTTATGTCCGGAATACCCTCCGTAGTTTACGGTCTTGTCGGAATGATACTTATCGTCCCGACGGTGAGAGAGGTTTTCGGTCTGCCCGACGGCGCAAATCTTTTCTCGGCTATAATCGTTCTTGCTATCATGATACTCCCCTCGGTCATCTCCGTTTCCGAAACGGCAATCAGAGCCGTGCCTAAGGAGTACGAGGAGGCTTCGCTTGCGCTCGGCGCAACAAAGACCGAAACGATCTTCAAGGTAACGCTGCCTGCCGCAAAAAGCGGAATCCTCGCTTCCGTCGTTCTTGGAATAGGAAGAGCTATCGGAGAGGCAATGGCGGTAATGATGGTCGCAGGAAACGTTGCAAATATGCCGAAGCTTTTCGGAAGCGTAAGATTTCTTACAACAGCCGTTGCAAGCGAAATGTCATATTCGTCGGGATTACAGCGTCAGGCTTTGTTCTCGGTTGCGCTTGTGCTTTTCGTGTTCATCTTAGCTATCAATCTGATTTTGAATCTTGTTATCAAGAGGGAGAAAAAGTGATATGAACGAAACTATCTCAAAAAGCAGAAAGGTGAAGATTGCTGTTTTAAACGGTCTGATCTGGGTTGCGGCAGGAATTATCTGTATTCTGCTGCTCGGGCTTGTTGCGTGTATACTTATTAAAGGTCTGCCGAATATAACGCCCACCCTGCTCACCTCGAAGCCAAGCCTTTTAAAAGGCACGGTGGGTATACTTCCAAACATTCTCAATACCCTTTATATAATCATAATGACCCTGCTTGTAGTGCTTCCGCTCGGCGTCGGCTCTGCTATTTATCTTAACGAATACGCAAAGAACAAGAAGGCTGTAAAGATGATAGAGCTTGCAACGGAAACGCTCGCAGGTATACCCTCGATAATCTACGGTCTTGTCGGAATGCTCATTTTCGTGCAGTTCTGTTCGCTCGGCACAAGCCTTCTTGCAGGCTCGCTCACACTTGTTATCATGACGCTGCCGACGATAATCCGTACGACGCAGGAAAGCCTTAAAACCGTTCCGAACAGCTACCGTGAGGGCGGTCTTGCTCTGGGCGCAGGCAAATGGTACATGATTCGCACGGCGGTTCTTCCCTCCTCTATCGACGGTATCATCACGGGCTGTATTCTGTCAATAGGCAGAATTGTCGGAGAAAGTGCGGCTCTGCTCTTTACGGCAGGTATGGCTAACGAGATACTCGGCATCGTCGACGCAATATCTCCCAACAACGCAGGTTCAACGCTTACGGTTTCACTTTATATGTACGCAAAGGAGCGAGGAGATTTTGACACGGCGTTTGCGGTAGCGGCAATCCTTCTCGTTCTCACCCTTATCGTAAATCTCTCGGCAAAGCTTGCGGCGAAGAAATTAAAGAAAGGAAACTGAGCATGAACATAATCGAAGCAAAAAACGTAAATCTTTGGTACGGCGCAAACCATGCGCTTAAAGATATAAATCTCGGGCTGCCCGAAAAACAGATAACCGCAATGATAGGACCTTCGGGCTGCGGTAAGTCGACCTTTTTAAAATCGCTCAACCGCATGAACGATCTTGTCGAGGATTGCAGGATCGAAGGAGAGATAACTCTTGGCGGCGAGGACATTTACAAGAATTTTGACGTAAATATCTTAAGAAAGCGTGTTGGAATGGTTTTCCAGAAGCCTAATCCCTTCCCCATGAGCATTTACGACAACATAGCCTACGGACCGAGAATACACGGAATTAAATCAAAGTCGGCGCTTGACGAGATAGTTGAAAGCTCGCTGAAAAAAGCGGCTATCTGGAATGAATGTAAGGACAGACTCAAAAAGAGTGCGCTCGGAATGAGCGGCGGTCAGCAGCAGCGACTTTGTATCGCAAGAGCGCTTGCGGTCGAGCCTGAAATACTCCTTATGGACGAGCCGACCTCCGCACTTGACCCTATATCTACCTCGAAGATCGAAGATCTGGCTGTTGAGCTGCGTGAAAAGTATACTATTATAATGGTAACGCACAATATGCAGCAGGCTGCGAGAATTGCCGACAAAACGGCTTTCTTCCTGCTGGGAGAGGTAGTTGAGTTCGACGACACGGACAAAATGTTCTCAAATCCGACGGACAAACGTACGGAGGACTACATCACAGGAAGGTTTGGTTGACATGAGAAGCAGATTTGACGAACAGCTCGCAACACTTAATTCGGAGCTTATGAAAATGGGTGCGTTGTGCGAGGAGGCGATAAGCTATGCGGTTAAGTCGCTTCTTTCGGGCGACAAGGAGATGAAGGAAAACGCCGCCGAGACCGAAAAGCTTATCGACCGAAAGGAGCGGGATATCGAGGCGCTTTGCATGAAGCTTCTCGTTCATCAGCAGCCTGTCGCATCAGACTTCAGAACGGTTACAGCGGCGCTCAAGATGATCTCGGATATGGAGCGAATCGGAGATCAGGCGGAGGATATTGCCGAGATAGCGGAATATGCCTCGAAAGCGGATAAAAGCTCGGAGGAGATAATAAAGCAGATGGCTGAGACCGCCGTTAAAATGGTAATGACGAGCGTTGATTCTTACATTAAAAGGGATACCGATATAGCTTATTCGGTCATAAAAACGGACGACGAAATGGACAGACTTTTCTGCGACGCAAAATACCGGCTTATCGAGTCGGTGCGTGAGGGCGAGGAGGACGCCGAAGCGCTTCTCGACCTGCTTATGACGGCAAAGTATTTTGAGCGTATCGGCGACCATGCGGAAAACATCGCAGAATGGGTTATATTCTCTCTGACGGGAAAGCACGAATAACAAAGAGTGCGGACGGACTTTTACTTTAAGTCCGTTATTTTTTTGTCATTAAGTCTTATTATTTTTTCATAATTCGTGTAATTTTTCAGAAAAGATATTGACATAAAGGAAAAAATACTGTATAATATAACTAATTTCGATTTAGCCGATAAAAGTGACAAAGCGGCAAAGCATAAAAAGGCTAAAGCGAAAAATCGAATAAAGAAAAGGATATGATTTCATGACAATGTGGATCGTTCTGGTAGCATACCTCCTTCTCATGATCGGGATAGGCGCATACTACCGGAAGAAAAACTCGGGAACGAGCGATTACGTTCTCGGCGGCAGAACAATAGGACCTTGGTTTACAGCCTTCGCTTACGGCACATCTTACTTCTCGGCGGTTATTTTCGTCGGATATGCAGGCAAATTCGGCTGGAACTACGGAGTAAGCGCAACGTGGGTCGGTATAGGAAATGCGGTCATCGGCTCGCTGCTCGCATGGCTCGTTCTCGGAAGGCGCACGCAGCTTATGTCAAAGCACCTCGACGCGCGCACCATGCCCGAATTTTTCGAGCGCAGATACAACAGCAAGGGGTTGAAGCTCGCTTCGGCGGTTATAATTTTCATCTTCCTTATCCCCTACACCGCCTCGGCGTTCAACGGACTTTCAAGGCTTTTTGAAAAGGCGTTTCATATCAACTACGCCGTGTGCATAATCGTAATGGGCGTTATCACGGCGGTTTACGTTATCGTCGGCGGCTACAAGGCAACGGCGCTCAACGACTTCATTCAGGGGATTTTCATGCTCGTCGGAATTACAGCCGTTATCCTGAGCATACTTAACAAAAACGGCGGTCTTTCAAGCTCTCTCGACGCTCTCGGCGAGATCGAGCTTAACGGAAAAACGGGCGTTTACAACAGCCTGTTCGGTCCTGACCCGATAAACCTTATCGGCGTAGTTATCCTCACCTCGCTCGGAACATGGGGTCTTCCTCAGATGGTCACGAAATTCTACACCATCAAGGACGAAAAATCCATCAAGGCAGGAACGGTGATCTCGACAATTTTCGCTTTCGTCGTTGCAGGCGGCTGTTATTTCCAGGGCGGTCTTGGCAGACTGTTTGTTAAGCCCGACGAAAACGGCTTACCCTCTTCGGGCTTCGACGGCATTATCCCCGTAATGATGGAAAGCCTGCCCGAGCTGCTTTTCGGCATCGTTATCGTGCTTGTTCTTTCGGCTTCAATGTCGACGCTTTCCTCGCTCGTCCTTACCTCAAGCTCAACGCTTACTCTCGATATGATAAAGCCGCTTATGAAGGGCAAAATGGACGAGAAGAAGGAAGTTCTCATCATGAGGATATTCGTTGCGGTATTCCTTCTTATTTCGGTAGTTATCGCAATCATTACGCTCCAGAACCCCGTTACCATCATTTCAACGCTCATGTCTATCTCATGGGGTGCGCTTGCAGGAGCGTTCATCGCTCCGCTGCTGTGGGGTCTTTATAAGAAGAATATCACAAAAACAGCCGTATGGGTTTCGTTTATCTGCGGCGTCGGCATTACTGTCGGTCATATGTTCTACTTCACGCTCGGCGGACACACCGCAATGCTCGGCGGTCTTGCCGTTCACTCGCCGATAAACGCAGGCGCATTCGCAATGCTGTTCGGTATTCTTATCGTTCCTATCGTGAGCCTCTTTACAAAGAAGCCCGAAAAGGAAAAGGTCGATGAGATATTCACCTGTCTTGAAAAGAAGGCTTAAACAAAGACTGACATACAAAAACGCCGCCTGACACTGCGGCGTTTTCTTATACTTATGTTTCTACACGCAAAAAAGCCGTCGGAGAATTTTCACTCCGACGGCTTAAATTTTTTGCATTGATTTAATCAGAGATAAGTGAGGAACTGCGAAGCAAGCACGACAGCGATAAGAGCTATCGGATAGGTTGCCGCATAAGCCGAAGCAACGTCAGCCGTTCCTGCAACGTTGATGAGCGCACCAAGCGCAGGGGTAGAGGTCATACCGCCTGTGAGCGAGCCGAGGTTGTTGAGCACGCTGAGCTTGAGGACATACTTTGCAATGAAAAATCCAACGATAAGCGGAACGATAGTCATGAGCGCACCGTAAATGAAGAGGATAGGACCGTACTCCGAGAGGGTCGATACGAACTCACGTCCGCCGTCAACGCCTGCGCCGATAAGGAAGAAGATAAGTCCAAGCTCCTGAAGAAGTCCGAGAACCTCAGCCTTAACCTTGAGAGAAAGCTTGCCTATTCTGCCGAAATGTCCGAAAATAAGTCCGATGATAAGCGGACCGCCCGTTGTTCCGAGGCTGAAAGCGTTTCCGCCGCCGAGAGGGATACATACAGAACCTAAGATAAGTCCGAACATGATTGTGAGTGCGAATGCGCCGAGACCGAATTTGTCCATCTCGAAAAGCTTTACGTCCTCGGTCTTTTCAGCTTCGCCGTGGCTTAAAAGTTCTCTTTCCTTCGCCATGTCGACCTTTAAAAGCTTAGGGATTATCTGAACGAAAAGTACAACGCCGATTACGCCGAACGGATAAGCAACGCCGTGTCCGACTGCGATCTCGTCGTAAACGGGCGAACCCTCGAGAGCGTTCTGCGCTGCCGCAAATGCGGGTGTAGATGTCAGCGAGCCTGAAAGAAGTCCGACTGTCATTGCAGATGTCATCTTGGGGTCTAAAATTGTGATAAGCGCACAGGTTCCTGCGCCTGCAACAATGATTATAAGTCCGAGAAGAACGTAGGATTTGAAGTTCTTCTTTAAGTTCTTGAAGAATGAAGGGCCTGCGATAAGTCCGACGGACGTTACAAAAAGCATAAGACCCATGTTTTGCAGCATACTGAAATACGGCTTGATAGTAAGCCACGAGTTCGTTTTCGTGCCGTCCTCGGCAACGGTCGCCCATACGTCGTCAAGCGCAAGGTTGAGAAAATGACCTGCGAATAATGCGACAATGAAGATCGCAGCTGAGCCTAAGGTTACGCCCTTGATGGAAATTTTTCCGATAAGATAGCCGATCGCAATGATCCCGAATATGAAAAACAGCACGACTGCCATTGTTTTCATATTAAAAAGATTAATGCCGGCTGCTTCAAAAAATTGAAATGACATTTTTCCTTTTTCTCCTTACTCATCATATTTACTTTTAACGTTTCTTACAAAAATCAACCGCAAATAAGTCTGCACAAGAGGAAATTTCGCCCCGTGTGCAGACATTTGCGCCGATGGATAGAATAAAAATTACTTTTCTGAAAATTACTTTTATGAAAAATAATTTTGTATAGATTATTTTTCAGCCTGAGCGAGATATTCCGCTCTGCCTGTTTCGTAGAGGTTGTTACCCTCGCTGTCGATAATTACCATAAGAGGCATATCCTCAACGTAAAGCTTTCTTAAAGCCTCTGCGCCGAGATCCTCAAAAGCGATAAGCTCAGCGCTCTTGATGCACTTAGCTAAAAGTGCGCCTGCGCCGCCGATAGCTCCGAAGTAAACTCCGCTGTACTTTTTCATAGCTTCAATAACTTCGGGAAGTCTTGCGCCCTTGCCTATCATTCCTCTTGCGCCGACGGACATCATTGTGGGTGCGTAAGCGTCCATACGTCCGCTGGTCGTAGGGCCTGCCGAACCGATCACCTGACCCGGCTTTGCAGGCGTAGGACCTACATAGTAAATGGTAGCGTCGGTCGGGTCGAACGGAATAGGTTCGCCCTTTGCAAGCGATTCGCACATTCTCTTGTGACCTGCGTCACGAGAGGTATAAATGGTACCTGTGAGATAAACTCTGTCGCCTGCGTGAAGCGACTTTGCAAGCTCCTCAGTAAGAGGCAGTGTAATATGCTTTTCCATTTATATCACCTCCGTCTTGTGACGTGTAACGTGGCAGTTGATGTTTATTGCGCAGGGCATACCTGCGATATGCGTAGGCATCGTTTCGATGTTAAGACCGATAGCGGTCGTCTTTCCGCCGAAGCCCTGAGGGCCTATGCCGAGTTTGTTTATCTTTTCGAGCATCTCTTTTTCAAGGTCAGCGTAGAAAGGATCGGGGTTTTCCGAGTCGATAGGTCTCATAAGCGCCTTCTTTGCAAGCAGCGCAGCCTTGTCGAACGTGCCGCCGATACCGACGCCCACTACCATAGGAGGACAGGGGTTAGGGCCTGCCGCTTCAACTGTTTCGATTATGAAATCCTTGATTCCCTGTAAACCGTGCGACGGCTTGAACATTCTGATTGCGCTCATGTTCTCGCTGCCGAAGCCCTTAGGACCAACGGTTACCTTAATATTCTCGCCGGGAACGATCTCCGTGTAGATCATTGCAGGCGTGTTGTCGCCTGTATTTCCTCTTCTTACGGGGTCTTTAACTACCGACTTTCTGAGATAGCCCTTTGTATATCCTCTGCGAACGCCCTCGTTGATAGCGTCTGTAAGGTCGCCGCCCGTGATGTGAACGTCCTGACCTATCTCAAGGAAAACGCAAGCCATTCCCGTGTCCTGACAGATCGGAACGCACTCCTTATCGGCGATCTCAAAGTTCTTTATAATGTCGTCGAGAATACCCTGTGCGATCTTTCCGTCCTCGCAGGCTCTGCAATTTCTGATAGCGCACTGAACGTCCTCGGGAAGATGCTCGTTTGCTGCGATACAAAGTCTCTCAACAACGTCGGTTATTGTTTCTGCATTGATTTCACGCATTTTTCCTGACCTCCAATTATCTTTCGTGACGTGCATACTTAGGCAGGAGAAGCGGCGAAACTTCGCCTGTTTCAAGACCTGCAGCCTTAAGCTCTGCGTCGTAAGCCGAAACGTGGTCAAGATTCATTTCGCCAAGCTCAACGCTCTTGTACTTAGCGGCAGCCTTCTTGCCTGCGTTTCTTCCGAATACGATAACGTCGAGCAGCGAGTTGCCCATAAGTCTGTTTCTTCCGTGAATTCCGCCTGCTGCTTCGCCTGCAACGAGGAGGTTCGGGATAGCTGTCGTGAAGCCGTCGCCGTCGATCTCAACGCCGCCGTTCTGATAGTGGAGAGTCGGGTAGATCATGATCGGGAGCTTTCTCATATCGATGCCGTAGTTCATATACATACGGAACATTGCAGGAATTCTCTTTTCGATCGTGCCTTCGCCGCCTAAGATCTCGATCATCGGAGTGTCGAGCCAAACGCCCTTTTCGCCGTTGGGAGCCTCAACGCCTCTTCCCTCTCTGCACTCGCGGATAACGCCCGAAGCGTTTACGTCACGGGTCTCGAGCGGATGGATATAAGCCTCGCCGTTTGCGTTAACGAGCTGTGCGCCTACCGAACGAACCTTCTCGGTTACGAGTGCGCCGAGGATCTGCGAGGGATAAACTGCGCCTGTCGGGTGATACTGGATCGAATCCTGATAGAGAAGCGGTGCGCCTGCTCTGTAAGCAAGAACAAGACCGTCAGCCGTTGCGCCGTAGTGGTTTGAGGTCGGGAAACCGTTGTAGTGCATTCTTCCTGCGCCGCCTGTTGCGATAACGACGGTCTTTGCACGTGCAACCGAATAGTCGCCTGTTTCCATGTTAAGAAGAACTGCGCCGGCAACCTGTCCCTTGTCGTCCATGATAAGCTCGACAGCCGAAGTAAATTCAACAACGGGGATACCGAGGTTTATAACTTCATCTCTTACGGTACGCATTATCTCTGCGCCCGAATAGTCCTTTGCAGCGTGCATTCTCTTGCGTGATGTTCCGCCGCCGTGAGTCGTTACCATTGTTCCGTCAGCTTCCTTGTCGAACTCAACGCCAAGCTCATTGAGCCACTTGATAGCGTCGGGAGCTTCCATAACAAGGCGCTTTACAAGCTCAGGCTTAGCAGCGAAATGTCCGCCGCCGAAGCAGTCGAGGTAGTGCTGAACAGGTGAATCGTTCGGCTTGTCAGCAGCCTGGATTCCGCCCTCAGCCATCATTGTGTTAGCGTCGCCGATACGGAGCTTTGTAACGATCATTACGTTTGCGCCTGCGTTGTGAGCCTCGATAGCGCAGGAAGAACCTGCTCCGCCGCCGCCGATAACGAGAACGTCAACGTCGTAATCAACCTTTGAAATATCAACCTTGTCTGTCATAAGACGGCTTGTTGAATGAAGCATTTTTGCAAGCTCGAGAGGAGCCTTCTGACCCTTGTTGGGGCCTACCTTAATTTCTGCGAACGAAGCATCGTTATAGTCGGGGTGAAACTCCTTTAAAAGGGCGTCCTTTTCCTCAGCTGTAAGACGTCTCGGCTCAGTTGCCATACGAGCGGCTCTTGTTGCCTCGACCTTTCTTACGGACTCCATCATGCTCTCTGAATAAATTGCGCTCATTTTTTGCCCTCCTTATTTCTCGATCTCTCTTGTGTTGTAGAGTTCCTTCATCTCAGCGATCGGCTTCTGCATGATCTGCTCGATAAGCTCGTCGAAAGCGCCCGAATTGATCTCGTCAACTCTGTTTGTGAGGTGCTCAGCCTCGGGTGCGATATACTTGCCGACAAGTCTTCTTGCAAGAAGTCCTACCATCGGGTGGGTGATGCCTGCGGGACATCTTACCGAACAGCAGCCGCAGCCTACGCAGTCAAACGACTCTTCAGCGCACTTCTCAAACTCGCCTCTCTGAGCGTATGCGATATACTGCATAACGTTTAAGTTCTGTGTGCAGGCGTTTGTGCAGGCGTTGCAGCCGATACAGCTGTAAATTTCGGGATAAAGCTCCATCATGATCTTCTGTGTGGGCTTGATCTCGTTTATGTCATATGTTCTCTTGTCTGTCGGGAAGAAAGGAATGCTTGCAACATACATTCCCTCCTCGACCTGCTTCTGACAAGCAAGACAGGTCTTGAGCTCGTTGCTGCCCTTGATCCTGTAGATCGTAGCGCAAGCGCCGCAGAAGCCGTGACGGCAGCCGCAGCCTCTTTTGAGCGTATAGCCTGCATATTCCATAGCTGTCATAATTGTCAGCGAAGCAGGCACACTGTATTTTTTACCGTAAAAATATACATTTACCATGTTTTCCATGTTACACTGTTCCTTTCATTAATACTCGTTCGGAAGTTCGTCGATCTGATCGCAGCGGAATACGGGGCCGTCCTTGCAGACATACTTTGAACCGATGTTGCAGCGTCCGCACTTTCCTACTCCGCACTTCATTCTAAGCTCGAGAGTCGTGTATACCTGCTCCTTTGAGAAGCCCATTTCGATAAGACCCTGAAGCACGAATTTTATCATGATCGGGGGGCCGCAGAGAAGCGCAGTCTTGTTGTTCTCGAAGCCGAGCTCCTTGAGGTAAGAGGGAACGAAACCAACGTGACCGTCCCAGCCCTCCTGCTCTCTGTCGATGGTGAGATAAACGTTAACGTCCTTCTCCTTCATCCATCTTTCCTGAATTTCCTTGAGCTGAACGAGGTCGTCAGCCGAACGCGAACCGTAAAGAATATCGATCTTGCCGTAATCGTCGCGGTTATCAAGACAATAGTTGATAACGCTTCTTACAGGCGCAAGTCCGATACCGCCGGCGATAAACAGCAGATCCTTGCCTTTAAGCTCGGTGTCTACGGGGAAATTGTTGCCGTACGGTCCTCTTATTGTAATTTCATCGCCTACGCTTAAACCGTGGAGATACTCTGTAAGAACTCCGCATCTCTTGATGGAAAATTCCTGATAGTCCTTGTTTGTAGGAGATGATGTGATAGAAAACATACCTTCGCCGATTCCGGGAGCGCAGAGCATTGCGCACTGACCGGGCATATGTTCAAACACCTTTCCGCCCTCGGGAGCATTTACTCTGAAGGTCTTAACATCGGGAGTTTCCTCTCTGATGTCGGTGATGACGCCTATCTTCGGGATAAGCGTATCTAATGTATAATCCTTATGACAAGTACATTCACCCATTATTCTTTAACCTCCTGCTCAAATGCTTTGATTACCTTAACGATATTCAGCGAGGACGGGCATTTGTCGATACATCTGCCGCAGCCTACGCACGAATACATTCCTTCGTTGTTTGCGGGGTAATATACAAGCTTGTGCATAAATCTCTGACGGAAGCGCTGCATCTGGCTTGTTCTGTTGTTTCCGTGAGCCATCATCGTGAAGTCGGAATACATACACGAATCCCAGCATCTGTAACGCTTTACATCATGACCGGTGTTGTAGTCCTTGATGTCGTAGCACTGACAGGTCGGGCATACGAATGTACAGGTTCCGCAGGCAAGACAAGGCTTGTAAAGCTCTTCCCATACGGGCGAATTGAACTTTTCGTCAAGTGCGTCGCCGTTCCAGCCCTCAAGCGAGAGGTTGGAATAAGGAAGCTTTTCAACGATAGCCTTTGTCGCAGCCTTATCAGCCGCAAGCTTTTCAGCGTCTGCGCCGTCTGCTTCGGTAAAGAGGCTCTTTACAGCTTCGGTGAGCTTTTCGCCCTTTTCGGTCTTAGCCTCCCAGAGAAGCTCTTCGCCGCAAAGCCAGATAGCAACGTCTGCGGCAGGCTCTGTGCAGTCAACGCCGAAAACCTTGCAGAAGCAGCTTTCCGACGGTTCGCCGCAGGCAAGAGAAACGATAGTGCCGTGTTCTCTGCGTGCCTTATAGAACGAATCGCACGGGTCGGTGAGGAATACTCTGTCAAGAACCTCTACAGCCTTAACGTCGCACGGCTTCATACCGAAAACTACGAACGGATCGTTTTTGAGCTTTTCAGGCTCTATTGAAATTTTCTTTCCCTCTCTTACGCAGGTGTAAAGCGTTTCGCTCTGAGGGAAGAAAGCGTCTTTAGGTGATTTTACTGTTTTAAGTGTGTCGAGAGCAACCTCAGCGTCCTCAGTCCAAAGACCGAAGTTTACCTGATTTGCTTTCTTTATCGGCAGAAACAGCTCCTGATCCTTTGCGATCAGGCTGAATAATGCCGACAGATTGCTTTTTGGCATTTTTAACATGGCATTATCCCCTTTCTCCGACTATGCTCGGCTCAACGTCGTCAAACGTGAAGTTTGTAAGCGGACCTCTTGAATCGGTATCGCTTCCAGCCTGATATTCGCCGTAAAATTCGTTTATATCCTTGATGAACTTTCTGTTGAACAGGTGGAGCGGAATGCCCTGAGGACAAACTCTGCTGCACTCGCCGCAGTCTGTGCATCTTCCTGCAACGTGGAACGCACGGATAATATGGAACATCTTTTCTTCAAACGAATCAACGTTTGCCTTCTGCGAGCTGTCGAACTTGTTGCTGTCGAATACGCACTTGCGGCAGCTGCAAGCAGGACAGGCGTTGCGGCAGGCGTTGCAGCGTATGCACTTTGAAAGCTCGCTGCGGAAGTATTTAAACTTCTCTTCGGGCGACATTGCCTCGATCTTCTCGACTTCGGCAAAACGCTCGGCGTCCTTTGTGTCCTTTGACTCGCCGATGATCTCGTCGAATATCATATGCTCCTTGCCCTTGCAGACATGGCATCTTTCGAGCATAGCGTCGCTGTAAGCACATTCCTTTTTGCCGTAGATGGTGTCGAACTTAAGCGTTTCGCAGTCGCCCTCTATCTCAGCGCCCGATACCGAGGTGATACCCTTGATACCCATTGCCTTGATCTTTTCGGGGTCAAGCTTGCCCTTGCAGCCGACGCCGATGATATAAGTCTTTTCACGGTCGACTCTGTGCTCTTTGATAAGCTGATTGAAGCTGTATGTATCGCACGGCTTTAAGCAGACAAGGGTCTTTCCTTCAAGCTTTGCAGCTTCGATCATCATCTTGCTGAGATTTGCGCCGCAGAAGCCGTCGTATACAAATTTATCCATATCCTCGGGCGAATTAAAGTAAGCCGCCTCAGGATTAAAGCCGAGATCTCCGGCTCTCCAGCCGATAGCACGAGCGACCGTGCCGTCAGCAAGAAGCTCTTTAATACGGCTGATCAGTTCCTGCATCTTAAATCCTCCAATCTTACGTTCTTGCCGAGCGAACGGATCTTTTCTACAAATTCATTCATCGTAGCGGAGAACTTAACGCCCTCGGCTGCCGATACCCATTCAACACGGGTACGTCCCTGTTCAACGCCGATATAATCGAGCATCGAGAAGAGAAGCGTCATACGGCGTCTTGCATAGTAGTTTCCTGTGCTGTAGTGACAGTCGCCGGGGTGGCAGCCGCACATGATAACTCCGTCTGCGCCCTTTTCAAACGCACGAAGTATAAACATAGGATTTACTCGGCACGAGCAAGGCACTCTGATGATTTTTACATCGGCAGGATATGCCAGACGGCTGCTTCCTGCGAGGTCGGCACCTGCGTAGCTGCACCAGTTACAGCAGAATGCGACTATCTTCGGTCTGAATTCTTCATTTTCATTTATCGGCATATTGCATCTACCTCCGCAATGATCTGTCTGTTAGAGAATCCCTGAAGGTCCATAGCGCCGGAAGGACAAGCAACGGTACAAGCGCCGCAGCCCTGACAGAGCGCCGAGTTGACCTGAGCAACACGTCTTGTTTCTCTGATACCGTGGTCGAATATAAGCTTATCCTCGTACGAAATTGCGCCGTAAGGACAAACGTTTGCACAAGTCGAGCAGCCGTTGCAAAGCGTTTCGTCGGGCTTTGCGGTGCACGGATTTGTAAGCAGCTTATCCTTTGCAAGCAGTCCTATTACCTTGACTGCGGCAGCGCCTGCCTGAGCGACTGTTTCGGGGATATCCTTAGGTCCCTGACATACGCCCGAGAGGAACACGCCTGCTGTCGGCGATTCAACGGGACGAAGCTTGGGGTGCGATTCGTTAAGGAAGTTGTTTGTGTCGATACTTGCAGTAAGCATTGTCGCAAGCTTTCTTACCGACTTTTCAGGCTCGATAGCCGCTGCGAGAACGACCATATCGGCTTCCATCTTTATCTGCTTGTTATCGAGCAGGTCGCTTGCCTGAACGAGAAGCGTTCCGTCGGGCTGAGGAATTACCTTTCCTACCTGACCCTTGATATAATTTACATGATACTCTTCAACTGCTCTTCTGTAGAACTCGTCGAAGTTCTTGCCCGGTGTACGAACGTCGATATAGAATACCGTTACGTTTACGTCGGGGTATTTATCTCTGATAAGCATTGCGTGCTTTGCGGTGTACATACAGCAGATCTTCGAGCAGTAGGGCTTTCCCCTGTCGTCTGAGCAGCGGCTTCCCACGCACTGTACGAACACGATATTCTTAGGAGCCTTTCCGTCCGAAAGACGCTCTAAATGACCCTTTGTAGGACCTGCGGCGTTCATGATACGCTCAAGCTCGAGAGAGGTGATAACGTCCTTGCTCTGACTGTAAGCGAACTCGTCGTAATTGTCAAGCTTTATAACGTCAAAGCCGGTTGCAACTACGATAGCGCCGTACTTTTCGGTTACGATCTCGTCCTTCTGCTCGTAATTTATCGCACCTGCCTGACAGGTCATAGCGCAAAGTCCGCACTTTCCGGTCTTGAGCTTGATACAAGCGTTCGGGTCGATAACGGGAACGTTCGGGATAGCCTGTGCGAAGGGGGTGTAGATAGCCGGACGGTTGTTGAGTCCTCTGTTAAACTCGCTCGGAGTCTTCTTTGAAGGACACTTAGCCATACAAGCGCCGCAGCCCGTACACTTATCCATATCAACATATCTTGCCTTCTTGCGTATATCTACTGTGAAATCTCCCACGAAGCCGCTAACATTCTCGACCTCGCTGTACGAATAGATCTTGATCTTCTCATGCGCAGCGGCGTCAACCATCTTAGGCGTAAGGATACAAGCCGAACAGTCGAGCGTCGGGAAGGTCTTGTCAAGCTGCGACATTCTTCCGCCGATACTCGGTGTCTTTTCAACGATGTCGACCTCGTAGCCTGCGTCTGCGATGTCAAGCGCAGTCTGGATACCTGCGATACCGCCGCCGATAACGAGCGCACGCTTTGTAACTCTGCTCTCGCCCGGCTTGAGCGGTGCGTTGAGATTTACCTTTGCGACTGCCGCTCTTGCGAGGATAACAGCCTTTTCGGTAGCCTCGTCCATATTCTTATGTATCCACGAGCACTGCTCACGGATATTTGCGATCTCTACCATGTAGGGATTTATGCCAGCCTTTTCAGCGCACTTTCTGAAGGTCTGTTCGTGCATACGGGGCGAGCAGGAACATACAACGATACCTGTAAGGTTCTTTTCCTTGATAGCGTTTGCTATTCTTTCCTGACCTGCCTCGGAACACATATACTGATAGTCCTCAGCATGAACAACGCTCGGCTCATGGCTTAAGACCTCTACAACTTTCTTTACGTCGACCGTGGCAGCGATATTTGTGCCGCAGTGACATACAAATACTCCAATTCTCTGCATACCTTAGGTCACCTCCTGTACTTTCTGAATGCGCTTACGAGAAGCTGCTGAGGTACGTCGTCGTCGATAAGCTCAGGAATTTCGTCGGGTGTGAGATAATCCTGACCCTTCTGCCTTACAACGATCTGTCTTGCCGCGTCTATAAGCTTAGCCGGCTTAACGTCTCTCGGACAGCGTTCAACGCACGCAAAACATGAAAGACATTTAAAGAGCGACTTTGAATTTGCAAGCGCCTCGATCTCTCCGTTTAAAACGTAGGATACGAACTGATGAGGCTTTATGTCCATTTCATCGAAAGAGGGACATGACGCAGAGCATTTGCCGCACTTCATGCACTTATAAGGATTAACGCCGCTGATCTCCTGAACAAGCTCAGCACTCTTGAATGAGTTTTCCACTACTGTGCTACCTCCTCTTTAACTCCGAGCGCCTCTGCAAGCAGTTCAGTGAAGTAATAAACAGGCAGCTCGTTAGTTGAATTCTTATTCATATTGTAAAGGCAGAGAGGACAAGCGGTAATGAGCATATCCGCACCGAAGCCCTCGGCGCTGTCCATGATCCTTGTCGACATATTGCCTGCCATTTCCTTTTCCTTTAATGCGATATGACCGCCGCAGCACTCGTTTCTGTAAGGATAGATAACGGGAGTGCCGCCGATAGCCTTGATGAAATCCTCCATGATCTTCGGATTTTCGGCGTTGTCAAATTCAAGCACCTTGCTCGGACGGAGAAGCAGACAGCCGTAATATGCGCCTATCTTCTTGCCCTTGAGCGGATTAACGACCTTCTTTTTAAGCTCGTCGAAGCCTATCTCATCTCTTAAAACTTCAAGGAAATGAAGCACCTTCGTTTCGCCCGCATAAGGCTCGTCAAGCTTCATGTAATTGTTTGCTCTCATTCTTATGTCGTCGTTGTTCTTCATGTCGTCGTTTACTCTCTTGATGACATGATGACAAGCGGAGCAGAGAGTAACGAGAGGCTGACCCTTTTCCTTTGCCTCGTTGAGCGCTCTGACGGAAGAAAGCTTGGTTGCGATCTCGTCGCTTCCGAGCGTATAAACTCCGCCGCAGCACTGCCAGTTCTCGATCTCTTCAAGCTCAAAGCCCAGAGCCTTTGCAGACGCTCTTGCATAAGCGTCAAGGTCTTTAGCCTTTGTTCTTAAAGTACAACCTGAATAATAACTGTATTTCATAACTTTTATTATCCTTTCACGTAAATTAAATTTTGATCTGACGAATTACGTCTTTAAGCTTATTTGCGCTTGCAACAAGCTTTGCGGTCTCTTCGTCTGTAAGCTTGAGCAGCGGCTTGCCTGCGATTCCCTTAGGTCCTACAAGGTTAAGGGTGCTGATGCAGACGTCTTCGATGCCGTATTCGCCCTGCATCATCGAAGAAACTGTTATGATCGAATTGTATGCGGAAAGCAGAATATTGCACAGTCTGCACACCGATACCGAAACGGCATAGAACGTTGCGCCCTTGTTTGCAATTATCTGTCCGCCCGACTTGTGAACGAAGTCCACTATCTGATCCTTGTCGGGTCTTGCGGTAAGCATTCCTTCTTTCATCATATAATCTACATAATCGTCGAACTCAAAGCCTGCGATCTCTGCGCACGACCACGGAACGAACGACGAGTCGCCGTGTTCGCCGAAAACGTAAGCATGGATATTTCTCTGCGATACCGAACAGCATTCCGACAGACGTGAACGCAGACGCGTTGTGTCAAGGAGCGTTCCCGAGCCGATTATCTGTCTGCTGGGAAGTCCTGAGATCTTCGAGAATACATATGTAATGATATCAACAGGGTTGCTGACGATGATATAAAGCGCATTGGGAGCTTCTCTTACGATATTTTCGGTGATGTCCTTTAAGATATCAACGTTTGTCTGGACAAGCTCGATACGGGTCTGACCGGGTCTGCGAGCAATGCCCGATGTGATGATTACTATATCCGAATCCTTAGCGTCGGAATAGTCGCCTGCGACGATCGAGATAGGATCGCGGAAGCCCGTACCCTGCATGATGTCCATGACCTCGCCCTCGAGCTTTTTCTTGTTTACATCGATCAGAACGATCTCCGAAGCGACGCTTTCGTTCGACAGCGTGTAAGCGATGGTCGAGCCTACGCTGCCTGCACCGATGATGGTAATTTTACTGCCCATAATTGTCACACTCCATTTTCTCATATTATAAAGCCGTGAGTTTCACAGCTTTATCAGGATCTTTGCTTATCCGGTCAAAAAACCGTAAGAACATCCCTTAACCGCCGAATGATACTTTTTTAACAAACTATCGTCCGACAGTATCAGCGCATATTCCCATATAGTAATTATTATATCAAAAAAAATCGGCTTTTGCAAGTTCTTTTTACAATTTTCTAAATAATTATAATTAATATTAAATATATATATTGTGTATTTTTTATGTACAAACTAAAATAATACAGTATCATGCAAAATATGTTCAAAAAATTTACTCCAAACACTTTTGATTTTATACATATCTGACAAACCTCTTTTCAAGCAAGACAGATCAAACACATTTAAATAGTATACGCCGAAAATCAGAAAATCTTTCCCATTAAAACGCTCATTCGGCATTGACAGTTAAAAAAAGTTATGTTATAATTACTTAACATAAGATTAACGTCATCGGAAAAACGTGATCCCTTAAAAAACGCTTGTCCGTGTCGCATTTGTACTATTAGAATGTCTGAAAATTTGTATACACGGCGTGATTTTTGTGCTAAAATGTAATAAGAAGTAAACGTTTTCCTTACGGAGTAAATACAGCTATGGATAAATTAAATTATACGGACGAAATTAAAAACGGAAAAGCCGTTCTCGGCATCGAGCTTGGCTCTACAAGAATAAAGGCGGCGCTTATCGGAAGCGACGGCGTACCTCTCGCTTCGGGAAGTCATTCGTGGGAAAACCGTCTTGAAAACGGGATATGGACATACCGCCTTGAAGACGTGTGGACGGGCGTTCAGGACTGCTACCGCTCGCTTTGCCGTGATACCGAGGATAAATACGGCGTGAAAATAAAAAGGCTTGCGGCTGTCGGCTTTTCGGCGATGATGCACGGCTATCTTGTTTTCGACAAAAACGGACGGCAGCTTGCAGAGTTCAGAACGTGGCGCAACACCATGACCACACGGGCGGCAGAGGAGTTGACAACGCTTTTTGATTTCAACATTCCGCAGAGATGGAGCATTGCGCATCTTTATCAGGCGATATTAAACGGCGAGGAGCATATTCCCGAAATAGATTTTATGACGACGCTTGCGGGTTACATACACTTTAAGCTGACGGGAAAAAGGGTGCTCGGTGTGGGTGAAGCCTCGGGCGTGTTCCCTATCGACAGCGAAACAAACGATTACGACGAGCGTATGATAAAGCTTTTCGACGAAAAGGCGGCGCTTGGAAAAGGTCTTAGGGAGATACTTCCCGAGGTTCTTACGGCAGGCGAAAACGCAGGCTGTCTGACTCCCGAGGGTGCGCTTCTGCTCGACCCGACAGGCACGCTTGAAAATGGAATTCCCCTTTGCCCTCCTGAGGGCGACGCAGGCACGGGAATGGCCGCAACCAACAGCGTGAGGGTCAGAACAGGCAATATCTCGGCAGGCACCTCGATCTTCGCAATGGCGGTGCTTGAAAAGGGTCTTTCGGGCGTTCACCCCGAGATCGACATGGTTACGACCCCCGACGGAAAACCTGTCGCAATGGTTCACTGCAACAACTGCTGCTCCGAGATCGACAAATGGGTAGGAATGTTCAGGCAGATAACCGAGCTTACGGGCAATCCGCTCGACGATAACGAACTGTACGAAAAATTGTACTCAAAGGCTCTTGACGGCGCAAAGGACTGCGGCGGCGTGATATGCTGCAACTATCTTTCGGGCGAGCCTGTAACGCAGCTTGACGAGGGCAGACCGATGGTCGTGAGAATGCCCGACGCCGAGCTTACGCTTGAAAATTTCATGCGCTCGCAGCTGCTTTCGGCGATAGCAACGCTTAAGATCGGAATGGACATTCTCTTTGACAGCGAAAATGTAAAGCTTGACAGGCTTACAGGTCACGGCGGACTTTTCAAGACAGGTCAGACGGGTCAGAAGCTTATGGCTGCGGCAATGAACACGCCGGTTTCGGTAATGGAGACCGCAGGCGAGGGCGGCGCATGGGGTATCGCTCTGCTTGCGCTTTATATGATAAGCGGCGGCGAGGAACTGTCCGATTTTCTGGACAACAAAATATTTGGCGGCTGCAAGGGCGTCTGCTGCGCTCCCGACAAAGAGGACGTAAGCGGCTTTGAACGCTACATGAAAGGCTACCGCTCGATGCTCGAAGCGGAAAGGGCTGCCGTTAACTCGATGAAATAACGGAGGGATAAAAATGCTTGAACAGCTTAAACAGGACGTGCTGAGGGCAAATCTTCTTCTGCCGAAATATAAGCTTGTGACGTTCACATGGGGGAATGTCAGCGGTATCGACAGAGAAAAAGGGCTTGTCGTTATAAAGCCGTCGGGCGTTGAGTATGACGAAATGACCGCCGAGGATATGGTCGTTGTCGATCTTGAAACGGGCGAAAGGGTCGAGGGCAGGCTAAATCCCTCGTCGGATACGCCGACTCACCTTGAGCTTTACAAGGCTTTTAAGAACATCGGCGGAATAGTTCACACTCACAGCCGCTGGGCGACGACGATGGCGCAGGCGGGGCTTGGTATCCTTCCGCTCGGCACGACCCACGCAGATTATTTTTACGGCGAAATACCCTGCACGAGAAAAATGACGCCCGAGGAAATACACGGTCCGAACGGCTACGAAAAGGAAACGGGCAGCGTTATTATCGAAGCGTTTAAAGACAAAGACCCCGACGACATTCCGGCGGCGCTCGTTCACAGCCACGGACCTTTCGCATGGGGAACAGACCCGTTCAACGCAGTACATAACGCCGTCGTGCTTGAAGAGATCTCGTTTATGGCATGGCACGATATTTCTATCGGAAAAGCCGAGCCTATGCAGCGTGAGCTTCTTGACAAGCACTATTTAAGAAAGCACGGAAAAAACGCATATTACGGACAAGGCTGAGTAAATTTGCAAAAAATAAACATATTATATTTTATCAGGAGGAATTTATCATGAGCAGTATCAAAAGAATTGCAGCAGGAGCATTTGCGCTTACGTTTGCATTTGCTGCAGCAGGCTGCGGAAAAAAGGGCGGCGACTCGTCGAGCGCATACGTTGAAAAGGTAAAGGTAAAGAACACCGACGCTATCGAGTCGATCCCCGACGATGCGGACAAGGAGCTTGAATGGCTCTCCTACTTCGACCTTAACCCGTCAAGAGGTTCTGAGGAAAAGTCGGCTGAGCTTTCACTTTTCGAGCAGAAGGGCGGCAGCATCAAGTACACACCCTGTACCTCGATGACGAACTTCGACGCTCTTGCTACCCGTATCCTTTCAAACGACGTTCCCGATATGTTCTGGTTTGAGGGCGGAATGTGCTTCCCTCTCTACTGTATGAAGGATATGTTCCAGCCTATCGACAGCATCGTAAACTTCGACGACGCTATCTGGAGCGACGTAAAGGGCACCGCAGATCAGTTCACGCTTAAAGGCGAGCATTATGTTGCGCCCGTTAAATACGTTGCGAACTCCGTGCTTACATACGACCTCGACGTTATCGAAGCAAACGGTCTTGACGACCCATATGAGCTTTACTTGAACGGCGAATGGAACTGGGACACATGGTATAACATGATGGACGATTATGTAGGAGCTGCCGAGGGCGACGAGGTAAGATACGGCGTTAACGGCTGGTTCGCACCGTTTATCTTCTATTCTACAGGTCACACCCTTATCGAATATGACGCTGAAAAGGACGAATACGTTTCAAACATCGACGACCCGAATTTCGACAGAGCGACCGACCTTCTTTACAACATTCAGAAGAACAACCTCTATTACGGCGACTGGATAGGTCAGGCTTCCGACTGCTTCAAGGAGAACATTCTCTTCTACGCTATGGGTCCGTGGGCTTCTTCCGACATTCACACGCCTTCCGACGGCTCACGCTGGGCAAGCGTTCCGCTGCCTAAGGATCCGCAGGCTGACGCACAGTATACCTGCGTTGAGATAAACTCGTATCTCTGGGTAGAAGGCTCTAAAAAGAGCGACGCTATGAAGTGCTGGCTCGAATGTGCAAAGGTCGCAAACACCGACCCCGAATACATGGAAGTCAACAGAGAAAAGTTCTTCGTAAAGAACCCCAACTGGACGGATCAGATGTATCAGATCGGCTATGAGGAGCTTTCAAGCGATAACTGGAACAGACTCGTCGACGTCGGCTACGGAATCTCGCTCGAGCTTTCAAACGACAAGTCGGCAAACAACCCGTGGAAGCAGGCTGTAATTTCCTATATGTACTCGTCGGTAATGAAGACGGACGACGACGGCGCACAGTATACATGGGCACAGCTGAGAGAGACCTATAAGGGAACTATCGACTCCGAGCTTAAAACGTTCAACGAGGAATACAAGAAGTTTATCAATTCATAATTTTTGATTTTAAAAATTAAAAATCAGGCAATGCTGCGTTAATGCGGCATTGCCTTTTTTTAGCTTATTTAATGCGTTATCTTATCACAATGATAATTAGTCCGAGCCATATCACAAGAAGCGCTATCCATGTGCTGAGCATCACCCTGTTTATCCTGAAATTCTTCTTCATGAAGGCGAAGCCCGTAACGCCAAGTATGATGGAAATTCCGAACAGCACAAGCTTCATTAACGCATACATTTTATATTGAACGTCGATACAGCGGCTTGTTCCGAGCGGAAAATCAATTCCCGTAAGCACCGCCGTTCTTGAAGCAAGCTCCTTTTCCGCTTCATATGACGAAATTTTCTTTGAAATTCCCGTTATCCTTGCACAGTCCTCGTCGAGAGAATATCCGTCTTCATCGAAATTATTTTCGAGCCAGTTTTTCGGCGCTTTTACAATATATGCGTCGTTAGTTTCTGCTTCTATCGCAACGTAATAGTGATCCGTTCCGACAGGTATAAGCCCGTTTATCGAATGTTCAAGCTCGAGCGCCTCCGCCGCCATATACACCCTTATGTCATATTTTTCCTCTTTCTCCGTAAGCTCCATAACCGCCGAAATAAGCAGATAAAGCATCATCACGACAATGAACAGTACAAGTACGATATTTCCTATCTTTTTCTTCATAAATTTATCCCCCATACACTTTTATAGATATTTTTCCGGCACGTTGCAGCCGAGCTGTTTTAACGCAAAGGCATAGCTTTTGTCGCTGAGTCTTTGTTCGGATTCCCGTTTTAATCTCTCAAATTTTTTCGCCTTTGCCCCCGTTTTTATCAGAATTATCTGTGTGATACCGGCGATTATCATTATTGCTCCGAGGAGCGAAAACGCCGTCGGCAAAACCCACTGCATCTCGTCGGGTATATCCATCTGTTTCATTCCGAAAAGATATATACCTCTCCAAAGAACAAGTCCGCCTAAGATCATAAGCACAACATTCGGCGCGATCAAAAATTCGTCCCTTGGAATTCCCTCAAGCGCAATTTCATGACACCTCGGGTCTGCGTAGCAAGCGCCGCACTTTTTGCACAGCTTTAACGGACTTTTGTATTTTTTTGAACCGTTTGGCGTGTATGTCAAAAGCTTTTTTCCGCAGCCTTCACATTTTATATCTATCTGCTGCATATTCTCTCCCCTTTCATTATTTTGCAAACGACAGCGGTTCAGATAAACAGGCTTATCTGCGCAAGCATTACGGCAAGGCTTATCGGAGAAAGCACGCACCCCGAAACGATTATCACAACGCTGTGCACATCAAGACAGAAGCTGCGCTTTTTTCCGCTGCGGACAAAAATCCTGCGCTCCCCTGCGCCGTAAATGCGGCTGCGCATTATGCTCTCTGCCGGAAAAAGATTTTTATATTCCTTTCCGTCCGCCGAATATACCGCCGTTTCAAATTTTCCGTTTTTTTCAAATCGTTCAAAAACGCCCGACGAACGTTTGCACCCTGCGAGCATCACCGCCGAAACAAGGAAAAACACCGTCATTGCCAAAAGTATAACGGCGGCGGCGCAGTAGATAACGAGCATTATCGAAAAACCGCTGACTCCGAGTATCAAGGCTAAAGCTATCACGACCGCCGCAGCGATAAGCAGTTCCATAAAAGCACCCCTTTTCACGAAAAATCGACCGAATTAATTTTATCATATTATTATGGATTTGTCAATGGTTAACAAACATTTACCGAACCTTTTCACAGCGGTAAAGCTGTCGTAAATTTGTCATATTATTTGATAAACCTAAGCTGTTTTCTATTGACTTTATCTAAATAATTTGATATAATAAAATAAAATATTGTATAAATGACAAATGACGTTTTGCGGAAAAGAGCTGATAGAATGAATCATAACGAAAATACACAATGGGAAAAGCTGTTCGGAACGGCGTGGGAAACGCTTATCGGCGTCAAGGACGACGTGGGCGCATTCGCCGCTTTCAAGGGCACGGGCGAAGTACTGCTCGACAAAAACGCAAGAGAGCTTCTTAGCATCAAGGACGAACCATCATGTAGCGAATTTCTCTCCGTTCTCGATAAGATCGACTCGCTTTCGGGCAAGGAAACCGGTATCGAAGTGCGGTTTGTGAGAAACGACGACGACGTTACCGCAGGCTATGTGCTTACGCTTTCCACGGGCGAGGTGTTTGACGATGAGCTTATGCCGCTTTATCCGAGAACACAGCTTATCAAAAAGCTGAACGAAGCCGCACAGTCGTCAATGCTCGCCGTTATAAAGCTCGAGGGCTTCGACAGCTCCGCAGCAGCAAATTCCTGCTTTGTGATGACTGCGCTCAATACGCTTATTTCCGAGCTGCCCGAAAATGCGGTTTTATCATCTCAGTCAAACTCGAAATTCTGGGTATTTGTTCCGGATACTGCCGACGAACCCTCGGAGCTGCTTTTAAAGCTTCAGACCGCCGTTAAGAACGCTCCGCTGTGCGACGAATCGGGACAGGTCATAAGCAGCTCGCACTCGATGACGTTTACCGCAGGAATAGGAGCGTCGGAAGGCTCGGCATCGCACAGAATGTTCACCGCAGGCTTTGCGCTTTTCGACGCCGACGCAAAGGGTGCGGGAAGCATCTGCCGTTATTCCGACAGCCGCTATGAAACGAAAAAGAGTGAATTTAACAGCATAAGACTGTTTTCAAAGCTTGTCGACGATAATCTTTTCAAATATCATTTTCAGCCTATCGTCAGCGCAAAAACGGGCGAAATAATCGCTTACGAGGCTTTAATGAGGACAGACGCTTCGATAGGTCTTAATCCGCTTCAGATACTCGACCTTGCTGGCAGGTTCAACAGGCTTTACGATATCGAAAAAGCAACGATGAGAAACACGCTCGATTTTTTAAGTGCAAATCAGGAGCATTTTGAAAAGCGCAAGCTCTTTGTAAACGTCATCTCCTCGCAGATACTTGCCGACAGCGATTTCAGACAGCTCTGCTCCGATTTCGGCGAGCTGCTTGAAAAGGTAGTAATAGAGCTTACCGAGCAGACCGAGATAAGCGACGAAAGTCTTGCGGCGATCCATTCAAGAATTAAAAATCAGAAGATGGAGCTTGCTATCGACGATTACGGAACGGGCTACTCAAACACATCGAATCTTATCCGCTACAACCCCGTTTACGTCAAGATCGACCGCTCGCTCATTTCGGAGATACAGTCGGATTTCAAAAAGAAAAAGATAGTTTCAAATATAATCGAATTCTTACACGCAAGCGGATATATCGCTCTCGGCGAGGGCGTCGAGACCGCCGAGGAGCTTCAGACGCTTATTCACATGGGAATAGATCTCGTTCAGGGCTATTATATCTCACGTCCCAAGCCTGTGCTTCTGCACGAGGTGACGGACGCTCTCAGAAACGAGATAATCCGATATAACCTTGAGAAAAACGGCGAGATACAGAAAATTTACCGCTGCGACAAGGACTGTACCGTTGACCTCTGTCAGCTTGCCGTTGAAAAATATACAGATATTTTTGTCGGCAATGCAAAAGTCACCGTAAACGGTCAAAAAGGTCAGAGCGCACGTATCGCCGTTTCGGTCAAGGAAAACGTAAGCGCCGAAATTGTAATAAACAACTTTGAGCTTGACAGCACGAAAAACGCAGTTCTTATCAGCCTTGGCAAAAACAGCAGCTTAAAGCTTATATGCAAAGGCTCGAACCGACTCAACAACGGCTGCATTTTCGTTCCCGACACCGCCTCGCTTCACATCACGGGCGACGGCGATCTTTCGATAAGCTCTTCAAACCAGAACTGCTACGCCATCGGAAATGTTCCCGGACAGGCTTACGGAAACATAAAACTCGACCTTTCGGGAAAGCTCTCGATAAGCTGCGACGGCGAAAACTGTGCGGTAATCGGCGGCGGAAAAAATCCGGGAAGAAGAGTTATCGAGATCGGCGGCGGAGATATTTCGATCTCCTCGTCGGGCGGAATGTGCCTCGGAATAGGAAGCATTTCGGGCGGCTCGATCGTGAAAATAAACGACTGCTCGCTGTCCTTTAAATTCTCCGCAGCAAAGGCGGTCGCTGTCGGGGCTGCGGAAAACAGCGCAGAAATAAGCCTTGAAAATTTCAAATTCACTCAAGAAGCCTCGGGAAATATGCTCGCAGGAATCGGCGTGCTGGGCGCAGGAACAGCCGACATTACGGCGCTTCACGGCTCGATAAAGACGTCGATGAACGGAAGAACGCTTCTGTCGGTCGGAACTGTCGGCGGAGAGTGTAATTATTACTCCGAATATGTAGGCTCCGATTTTTACGCCGAGGGCGCTTCGGCGCTTGGTATCGGCGACGCCGAGGGCGGCGGAAAGGTCGAGCTTAGCCACTGCGAAGTAAAAATGCGTTTCTTGACGAGCAACGGAAGAGCTCTCGGAAGCCCGAACGGAACGCTTACGGAAAACGACGTGATAAAGAACATCATAATAAACGAATAATAACATTCATATCATGCAGCTTGGCACATTCAACCAATAACACGCCGGGAGGAAGTATCATGGGCAATAATTCAGAAGGACGCAGACGACTTCAGATAGGTCTGCTTGTAAGCCATCTCGATGAAGATTTTGACAACACCGTTTGCGGCGGCGCATTGATAGCCGCAGAGCAGGCGGACGTTAATCTCATCATTTTTCCGGGAAGGTATATAAACGGAGTTTACGCCGACAAAATAAGAACGGAATATGAATATCAGTACAACACGCTGTTTCAGATGCCGGTTGAAAACAAATTCGACGTGCTGCTTGTTCTTGTCGGAACGATAGCGAGCCACCTTGACAAACGGGAGAAAAAGGAATTTCTTAAACAGTTCGACGGCACGCCCGTTATCACGATAACCGCAAAGGTCGACGGATATCCCTGCATTTCGGTCGACAACAGAAGCGGTATGCTTTCGGTCGTAAGGCATATCGTGTGCGACCACGGTTGCCGCAAGGTCGGCTATGTCGGCGGTCCTGAAACGAGCGAGGACGCTATCGAACGCTTCGAGGTCTACAAAGAAGTGCTTGAAGAAAACGGCATTGAGTTCGACGAGAAAAGAGTTGTTTACGGCAATTTCTCAAAATATGTCACCGGTAAGGTCGAAACGCTGCTTGACCGCTGCCCCGACCTTGAAGCAATAATTTTCGCAAACGACCAGATGGCTTACGCAGGCTATCAGGTTATGGTAAAGCGTGGAATAAGACCGGGCGTTGATATTCTTGTAACGGGTTTTGACAACGACCCCGTAGCAGAAGAGCTTGTTCCCCGTCTTACGACCGTTAAAGCCGATACCTCGGAGCTTGGATACCGTGCGGTAATGGAAGCGGTAAACTATATCAACAACGGCACGTTTGAAAAGGACACCGTTTCCTCGAAAATGATACGAAGAAGCTCATGCGGATGCAGCGACAATCCCGAGCTTAAAGAACTTCCCGATATTTCCGACCCCGAAGCTTTCCGCACGGCGGCGGCGAACGAGGTCATACGCTTCCTGCTCAAAAAATACCGGGAGGGCGACGCTGTCAAAAGGCTTGAAAACCGCCTTTGCGAGTTTATAAGAAAGCTGTTTGCGCTTGTCGAGAACGGCGGGATAGGCGAGCCTAAATATACAAACGATATTATCGCCTATGTAAACAGCAGCTTCAACAATCTTATGTTCAAGTATATCAACATTTACGACGCTTACACGGCGGTCGACTATCTGCATAGAGTGATGCAGAAGCTGTTAAACGACGCAGATAAAGAGGCTGCGCTCAACAAGCTGTTCATGCAGCTTCACCGCAGTATTGCCGAACGAAACGCCGCATATTATTCCGACAAGCTTGAGGATATGCATTTTCTTACATGGCAGACAAACTCCATTTCAAGAGATATGCTCGTATTTGAAGCCTACGACGATAATTCCTATCAGTCGGTAGTCGACAAGCTTACAAGACTTCACATGATATCAAGCTATCTTTTCAGCTATGACAATGCGATAATCAATCTCAAAAACGACAAATGGAAACTCCCCGAGCAGATAAAGCTAAAATCATATCACAATAAATCAGAAGCCGTGCTGCTGCCTAAAGAGGAGCAGAACATCAGACCTGACGAGCTTTTCTCGAATAAATATCTTCCGAAGGACAGACGGTATTCGATGGTAGTATCTCCGCTTTTCTCGAACGAAGAGCATTACGGAATACTTCTTTGCGAGCTTGAACACGAATATTACCACTATATCCAGTCGGTAACAGTTCAGCTTTGCGCCGCACTTAAAATAAACACCCTTATGACGCAGCAGGCAAAAACGCAGCGTCAGCTTCGCCAGAGCCTTATCGAGATAAAAGAAAACAATCAGCTTTTAAGCGACCTTTCAAAACAGGACGACCTTACAAACTGCTTCAACAGACGAGGCTTTTTCGAGGAAGTGCGTAAACGCCTTAAAGAGTATTCGGTCGACGGCGTAGGTCCTGACAAGGCGCTGATGGTTTTTGCAGACCTTGACAGCCTGAAAATAATAAACGACCGCTTCGGACACGAGGAGGGTGATTTTGCGATACGCTCGGCAGCCGAAATTTTAAAACGCTCCTTCCCCGATAATTCCGTTATCGGAAGAATAGGCGGCGACGAGTTCGTTCTCTGCGCATTTTCGGATAAACCTGCGACCATTCCGCAGATAAGAAAGCATATCGAGGAGGTTTCGGAGGAATATAACCTCGAACACCCCGAAAAGCCGTATATCATACACACAAGCGTCGGAGTTTATCCGTTCAAGCCGAGCGGAACGGTCGAGATAGGCGAGCTTTTGAGCCACGCAGACACGCTTCTTTACGAACAGAAAAAGCTCAAAAAATCTATCCTCAAGGAAGACGCAGAGTAAAACCGCAAGAATTGTTAACAGAAAATTTACAGATAACCTGCCGCACGCCGCTTGACAATTAAAGCGGCGTGTGTTATAATATTAAAGCATTCGTAATCTAAAGACAGTCGGCGCAAAGGTAAGTCCGACCGAGGATATACAGCAATTTCTTAGAATAATTTGCTAACTTGTTCCTCTTTTGTCTTGTGCGAAAGAGGATTTTCTTTATTGCGTTTGCTATTCTAATTTCAAGAGGTGAAATCATAATGGCAAGTGAAAAGGTTTTGGCTTCAAAGAAGGAAAAGGTAGCACAGCTCGCTGAGCTTCTCAAGAATTCATGCGCAGGCGCACTCGTAAACTACGAGGGTATCACCGTTGAGGAGGATACAAAGCTCCGCCGTGAAATGCGTGAGAACAACGTTACCTACTTCGTTGAAAAGAACACAATGCTCCGTCTCGCATTCAAGGAGGCAGGGATCGAAGGTCTTGACGACGTTCTTAACGGCGCAACGGCAATCGCTATCTCCGCTGACGACGAGACAGCACCCGCAAGAATCCTCGGCAAGTATGCTGAAGAATTCGGCGACAAGAAGTTCGACCTCAAGGCAGGCTTTATCGGAACAACTATTTACGATCAGGCAGGCGTTGTCGCACTTTCAAAGATCCCTTCGAGAGAAACTCTTCTTGCACAGCTCGTTGGCTCTCTCCAGGGTCCTCTCACAAAGCTTGCTGCTACTCTCAAGGCAGTTGCAGACAAGAAGTCGGAGGAAGGCGCAGCATAATCATTACGATTATTCCTGCATCGGTGCCGCATAGGTTTGTGATATAAATTTATGCAGTGCAAAAATCAAAACAAATCAAAATATTAAATTAAAAGGAGAAAATTATCATGGCTTCGGAAAAGATTTTAAATTTCGTTGAAGAAATCAAGACTTTATCAGTTCTCGAGCTTTCAGAGCTTGTAGACGCAATTCAGGAAGAGTTCGGTGTTACAGCTGCTATCGCTGCCGGTCCTGCTGCTGGTGCTGCTGCTCCTGCAGAGGCTGAGAAGACCGAGTTCGACGTTGTTCTCGCTTCGTTCGGCGACTCCAAGATGGGCGTTATCAAGGTTGTTAAGACCATCACAGGTCTCGGACTCAAGGAGGCTAAGGCTCTCGTTGAGGAAGCTCCTAAGGCTATCAAGGAAGGCGTTTCTAAGGCAGAGGCTGAGGATCTCAAGGCTCAGCTCGAGGCTGCTGGCGCTACTGTTGAGCTTAAGTAATTTAAGAGATAACAGAAAACATAAGCTGTCGCTTTTTGCGGCAGCTTTTTTGTGCAAACGGGTTTGTAAGTTTCTGGATTTATGAATTTTTAGTGACAAAATACCTTTTGCTCTTGCAATTTTTTTATTATATGTTATAATATATCTTGAGGAACATATTTCTCGGTCATCTTTTTAAAGGAGGTCTTTTACAATGGCTTATACAATTAACGACGATTGCATCTCGTGCGGCGCTTGTGCAGACCAGTGCCCCGTAAGCGCAATTTCAGAAGGCGACAGCAAGTATGTTATCGACGCTGATACCTGCATCGACTGCGGTTCATGCGCTGATGTCTGCCCCGTAGGCGCACCTGTTGCTGAATAATTTGCAGCTGCATGATATCCCCGGCTTTGTTTTCAAGTCGGGGATCTTTTTGTTTTTATAGGACTTTTTGAAGGCTATGTTTTAGTTTTCACATAATTTTTTCATAGTTCTACAAAATTTTCGCTAAAAAGATATTGACATTAGTGTAGAAATAGTATATAATATTGTCATACGGTTAATAGTTTTTGTGTATTTTTCACATCGGAATACAAACTGTAAAATTTATATACAAGGAGCGAATTGTTTTGAAAACCTATGACAACACCCAGATCAAAAATATTGCGATAGCAGGTCATGCCGGTTCGGGCAAGACCTCGCTGACCGAGGCGCTGCTCTATACCGCAGGCGTTACCGACCGTCTCGGAAAGGTCGCCGACGGCAACACCGTTTCAGACTACACCGCCGACGAGATAAGAAGAAAATGCTCGGTATACACTTCTCTTTCCTGCTACGAGAAGGACGGTCTTAAAGTAAACCTGCTTGACACCCCGGGTCTGTTCGACTACGAGCAGTCGATGGTCGAGGGTATTTCCGCCTGCGGCTGCGTTATGATAACCGTTTCGGGCAAGTCGGGCGTTAAGGTCGGCACACATAAGGCTTACAATTATGCGCAGAAAATGGGCAAGCCTGCAATGTTTGTCGTTACAAAGCTTGACGACGAAAACGCAAACTTCAACAACGTACTGACGCAGCTCAAAACTGAATTCGGCCCGACCGTCTGCCCTGTTGTCGTTCCCGTTATCGCAGACAGAAAGATCGTTTCTTATGTAAATCTTATCGAAATGAAGGCTTACAAGTACGAAAACGGCAAGGCTGTTGAAACGGATATGCCGACCGCCGAGGTTTCCGAAAAGATGGAATACAGAATCGACGGTCTTATCGAGGCTGTTTCGGAGGCTGTTGCGGAGACTGACGAGGAGCTGTTCGAGAAGTTCTTCTCGGGCGAGGCTTTCACGCAGAAGGAGCTTATCGACGGTATACACAAGGGTCTTAACAGCGGAATTATAACGCCCGTTACCTGCGTTTCGGCTGCCGACCTTTCGGGAATAGATATGCTTATGAAGGAGATCACTCTTCTGCTTCCTGCGCCTTCCGAAAAGGAGGACAAGATCGCAACCGACGCAAACGGCGAGATCTGCGAGATAACCTGCGAAAAGGACGCTCCGCTTACGGCTGTCGTATTCAAGACGGTCGCAGATCCGTTTGTCGGAAAAATGTCTTACATAAGAGTTCAGTCGGGTACGCTAAAGAGCAACACCGAGGTCGTTAACGCCACAACGGGCGAGACCGAAAAGGTCGGCAAGCTTATGTACCTTATCGGCAAAAAGCAGATAGACACAACCGAGGTCGGCTGCGGCGACATATGCGCTGCCGTTAAGCTGTCGGCAAACACGGGCGACACCCTCTGCGATTCTTCGAGAGTAGTTTCGTTTGAAAAGCCGCAGTTCCCCAAGCCGACCTACCGAGTTGCGCTCAGAGCCGCAGGTCAGAACGACGAAAGCAAGATCTCAAACGCTGTCGCAAGACTGCTTGAAGAGGATATGTCGATAACCTATACTCAGGATCCCGACACGCTTGAAATGATACTTTCGACGCTTGGCGGCGTTCACCTTGAGTCAATTGTCGGCAGGCTGAAAAACGATTTCGGCGTTAATGTCGAGACCGCAGAGCCTAAGATCGCATACAAGGAGACCATCAGAAAGAAGGTCAAGGTTCAGGGCAGATACAAGAAGCAGTCGGGCGGTCACGGTCAGTACGGCGACGTATGGATAGAGTTCGAGCCTTGCATTACCGATACGCTTATTTTTGAAGAGCGAGTGTTCGGCGGCGCAGTTCCTAAGAACTACTTCCCTGCCGTTGAAAAGGGCTTACAGGACTGCGTAAAGCACGGCGTTCTTGCAGGCTTCCCGGTTGTCGGTCTTAAAGCTATTCTTGTCGACGGTTCTTATCACCCCGTTGACTCATCGGAAATGGCGTTCAAGGCTGCCGCTGCCGCAGCGTATAAGGAGGGTATTCCGCAGGCTGAGCCTATGCTTTTAGAGCCTGTCGGAAAGCTTACCGTTACAGTTCCCGACGAAAACACGGGCGACATAATCGGCGAGCTTAACAAGCGCAGGGGCAGAGTTATGGGCATGATACCCTCGGAAGAAAAGGGCATGACGGACGTTACAGCTGAGGTTCCGATCGCCGAAATGAGCGACTTTACGCTTACTCTCAGAATGATGACCCAGGGCAGAGGAGTTTTCGAGCTTGTTCAGGACAGATTCGAGCCGCTTCCCACGCACCTTACGACAAAGGTCATCGCATTTGCGAAAACAGAATAAAAAATATCGGGGCGAAACTTTCGCCCCATTTTTTTGCGTTCAAATTCTGATAAACTCTGCTCTGCGGTTTTTAAAATAGGCGATATATTCAAAGCCTGCCGCCTTTGCAAGCTCTGCACCCTCGGCTATCCCCTTTCCGAGATCGTCGGCGCAGTGAGAATCCGAACCGAGCGTGAGTATCTCGCCGCCAAGCTGACGGTACATTCTGACATACTCAAAATGCGGAAAAGTAAGCCCGTATTTCTGCCGCAGTCCCGAAGTGTTTATCTCGATTCCCTTTCCGTCCGAGATAAGCTTTTTCATCGTTTCAAAAATCATTTCGTCACACGGCTTTAAATCGACCTGTCTGCCTGCGTCGCCGACGATATATCTCAGCGGATAGGTGATATGACCCATAACGTCAAATTTTCCCCAGCAGGCAAGCTCGTAAAGCTCCTTGTAATAGTCGCAGATAAGCCTATCAAGCTCGTCCTGCGGCATGGGTTTTAGGTTGATGAAGAAAAAGTCGTCTCGCTTGCGTACCTGATGAAGCGAACCGATTATAAAGTCAAGCGAACCGCAGGAAACGACCTCCTCGGCGGCGTCCTGCGCCTGAATTGCCTGACCGACCTCGCAGCCGAAAAGCAAATTCAGCCTGCCCTTATAGCGTTCTTTCAGCTCGGGCATGATATTCTTTGCCAGCTCAAACCGTGAGCGGTAATCGAAATCGTCGTAATCGTTGGTCTTTATCCCTTGATTTTCATAATCCTCTCTCGGATACCAGAAGTTGCACTCAACATGGTCTGTCAGCGAATAAGCCGCAAGCCCCAGCTCTACCGCCCTTTCGCACATTTCGGCAGGGGTATTTTTGCCGTCGTATGAAATGTCGGAATGGGTGTGGAGGTCTGCCAGACCGTTCAGATTCATTTTCATTTTCTTTTCCTTTCCTACTTTCCAAAAATTTATAAAGACAAAAACGGCAGAGCAACCCCTGCCGTTAATATGTACGTTAGTTTTTGAGCGAGTGAAGCGGCGCAGGTATCTGTCCTCCGCGGTTTATGAACTTTGAGGGCGATTCCTTGTGAAGCGGCATAACCGGACCTTTTCCGAAAAGACCGCCCCAGTCAAGCTCCTCGCCGACCTCCTTGCCGATAGCCGGGATAATACGAACGGCGGTGGTCTTTGTGTTCACCATTCCGATAGCCGCTTCGTCGGCGATTATCGCAGCAATGGTGTCAGGCTCGGTGTCGCCCGGAACAACTATCATGTCAAGACCTACCGAGCAGACAGCCGTCATAGCTTCGAGCTTTTCGATAGAAAGCGTGCCTGCAACAGCTGCGTCGATCATTCCTGCGTCCTCGGAAACAGGGATAAATGCGCCCGAAAGTCCGCCGATTCTCGAGCAAGCCATTACGCCGCCCTTTTTAACTGCGTCGTTGAGCATTGCAAGGCAGGCGGTCGTGCCGTGAGTTCCGCAGCGTTCAAGTCCGATCTCCTCGAGGATATGTGCAACCGAGTCGCCGACAGCGGGGGTAGGCGCAAGCGAAAGGTCGACGATGCCGAAAGGCACGCCGAGACGCTTTGAAGCCGTAACTCCGACAAGCTGTCCTATCCTTGTTATCTTGTAAGAAATTTCCTTGATAACGTCAGAAATTTTCGTAATGTCAGCGTCGGGATATTTTCTGAGAGCCGCACGGACTACTCCGGGACCCGAAACTCCGACGTTTATCATACAGTCAGGCTCGCCGACTCCGTGGAATGCGCCAGCCATAAACGGATTATCGTCAACGGCATTGCAGAAAACAACAAGCTTTGCCGCGCCGAAGCAGGCGGAATCGACCGTCTTTTCGGCAGACTCCTTGATAACTCTTCCCATAAGCTTGCAGGCGTCAAGGTTGATGCCCGTTTTTGTCGAACCGATATTTACCGACGAGCAGACTCTCTCCGTGCAGGCAAGCGCTTCGGGGATAGACTCGATAAGCTCGATATCGCCCTCCGAAAAGCCCTTCTGAACTAAAGCGGTATATCCGCCGATAAGGTTAACGCCGACCGCCTTTGCGGCTTCGTCCATTGCCTTTGCAAAGGGAACGGGCGAGCATTTGCAGGCTGCCGAGATTATTGCGATAGGCGTAACCGAAATTCGCTTGTTGATTATCGGAATACCGTATTCCTTCTCGATCTGCTCGCCGACCTTGACAAGATCCTTCGCCTTGCAGGTTATCTTGTCGTAAACCTTCCTGCAAGCCTTGTCGATGTCGGGATCGATGCAGTCGAGCAGCGATATACCCATTGTTATCGTTCGTATGTCAAGACATTCGTCCTGTATCATACGAATAGTTTCCAATATGTCATACTGATTTATCATTTTAGCGTTTTCCCCTTTTTGTCAGATATGGTGCATACAGTTAAAAACGTCCTCGTGCATTACGATCACTTTAAGTCCCCACTCGTTTTCGCCCTTTGCCGAAAGCGTTTCAGCCATCTGAGCAAAGTCGATATTGAGCTTCGAGATGTCAACAAGCATTATCATTGCAAAAAGATCCTCGATGACCGACTGAGTCACCTCGACAACGTTTGCGTTATACCTTGCACACTCGGTGCTGACCTTTGCGAGAATTCCTACGGCGTCCTTGCCTATTACTGTCAATACAGCTCTCATTTTTATAACCGTCCTTTCAGAATTTACAAAATTAATAAATTAATTATATCACATTATTCTATTCTTTTCAAGTACGCATATGTTAATTTTTAATCATTCATGGAAGAAATATATTTTTCCGCCGAATCAACGCTTACTGCGCCGTCTGCTGCGGCGGTTATTACCTGCCTTAAAGCCTTTGTTCTTACGTCGCCTGCCGCAAAAATGCCCTCTGCGGAGGTAACGCAGTCCTCGCCAGCCTTGACATAGCCGTTTTCAAGCTCGCAGACGCCGTCAAGCAGACCGCTCTGGGCTATCATTCCGACAGCGACAAAAATTCCCGACAGCTCTATCTCTCTTTCCTCGCCCCGAACGTCAAGAACGATTCCCGTTACATGATCGCCGCCGATTATCTTTTTAGGCACAGCGTCAAGCACGACCTCGATATTCTCCGTCTGTGCGACCTTTTTCTGAAGCGAAGCCGACGCTCTGAACTTGTCACGGCGGTGGATTAGGTAAACCTTTTCCGACGTCTTTGCAAGGTAAAGAGCCTCGCCGAGCGCAGTGTCTCCGCCGCCTACGACCGCAACTCTTTTGCCTCTGTAAAAAAATCCGTCGCACACTGCGCAGTAGGACACGCCGAGAAGCTTTTCGCCCTCGATACCGAGCTGTCTGTGCGCCGCACCTGCCGCATAAATTATAGTCTTTGTTTCAAATTCGGTCTCCCTGCCGTATTCGTCCGTGTATTCTATCTTCCAGTTTTCGCCTGTTTTAAAAATGCGCTTTGCCTCGCCCGATATAAACTGTGCGCCAAGCTCGACCGCATGATCTCTGAATTTTTCGCCGAGATCGTAGCCGCTTAGTCCGTAAAGACCGGGATAATTTTCAACTCTGTCGCTGTTTGCGATCTGTCCTGTGCTTAAATAATCCTTTTCAAGCACAACAGCCGAAAGCTGCGCCCTCTGCGCATAAATTGCCGCCGTCAGTCCTGCCGAACCGCTTCCGATTATAACAATGTCGTATACCATAATATTCCTTCCTTTCAGCCGACGATAGTTCCGCCGCCGACCACATATTCTCCGTCATAAAAAACGACCGCCTGACCCTTTGAGATCGCCCTGTGCGGCTTGTCAAAGTCGACTTTTACAAGACCGCCGCCGATGTCGGAAATAACGCAGTCTGCATCCTTCTGATGATAACGTGTCTGCGCCGTACAGCGAAACGGCTTTTCAAGCCTGTCGAACATGATGAAATTCACGTCACGGCAGATAAGCGAGCTTTTTTCAAGCTCCTCCGACCTGCCGAGAATAAGCGTGTTGTTCTCCATATTTTTCCCGACCACGAACAGCGGCTCGGAATAGGACACCCCGATACCTCTGCGCTGACCGATAGTGTAATGTATAAGTCCTTTGTGTCTGCCGACGACCTCGCCGCCCGTCAGGCAGATGTCGCCCTGCGGCTGTTCGCCCGAACGATTTGTAATAAACGACGCATAATCGCCGTCGGGGATAAAACAGATATCCTGACTGTCGGGCTTGTCGGCATTTACAAGATCGTTTTCAAGCGCAATGCTCCTTATCTCGTCCTTCGACATTTCGCTCACGGGGAAAATCGTGCGGCTCAGCTGTTCCTGAGTCATGCCGTAAAGAACATAGCTCTGATCCTTTTTTCTGTCAGGCGAACGCTTTAGCAGCCACCTGCCCCTGCTTTCGTCATATTCCTTTAAAACATAATGCCCCGTTGCGATATAATCAAACCCGAGAAGCCTTGCACGCTCCAAAAATTTTCCGAATTTAAGATGCTTATTACATTCGATACACGGATTGGGCGTGCCGCCGTCAAGATAGGTGTTAACGAAATTGTCTATCACCTTTTCCTTGAAGTCTACCGAAAAGTTGAACACATGAAAATCTATCCCGAGCTTTAGTGCGACAAGCCGTGCGTCCTCGACGTCGCTGAGCGAACAGCAGGTCTTTGACTTGTCAAGCCCGATATCCTCGTTTGAATATAATCTCATTGTTGCGCCCGTGCAGTCGTAGCCCTTATCGAGCAGCAGCTTAACCGAAACCGAGCTGTCGACTCCGCCGCTCATTGCAACAAGCACTTTTTTCCTGTCAGTCATTTACGACCATTCCTTTCATATCCCGAGAACCGAGGCGGCTTCCTGCCAAAGCTCCTCATCCGAAAAATCCGCCTGTCTTTCGGCGCACATTTTCTTCACAAGCCTTACACATTCGTCATTATAATGCCTGCCCGTTCTGAGCATTGCGATTATCGACCTCGCCCACACGTCAGCCTTTTTGTCAAGTCCGCTTTCGTGAAATTCTTCGATAACTCTCCCTCGGTCGTAAGGCACGCTTATCTGCCGAGCCGTCCATTCGCCGCCGTCAGACTGAACGACTAAAAACTGTGCGTCGGTCTGCCCGTTACATGGTATCCCGACCGCTCCGCCGTTTATAATAGTTTTTCCGTTCCTTGTAACGCTATACGGAAGATGACAGTGACCGCAAAGCGTAAGTCTCGTCGTAAGCTCGTCAATTACAGAATAGGTCTCCTCGCTCTCGCCGAAAAAAAGCCTGCGGTTGTCCTGCATCGAGCCGTGACATATCGAGAAAACGGGGTATCCGTCAAGCTTTATCTCCATACCGACAGGCATCGCTTCAAAAAACCGAAGGTCCTCGCCCGTCAGATTTTCAAACGTATACAAAAGCGAACCCGACTGAGAATTATACTCCCATTCCTCTGTAAGACGGTATCGGTGAGCGAGCATATAATCCTCTCTGTTGCCCCTTACGAAATAGCAGGGATATTCGCTGTCAAGTTTTCTCAGAAGCGACATTGTTTTCTGCGGATAGGGACAGTCTGAAACGTAATCGCCGAGAAAAGCTATACCGTCGATATTATTCTTTTCTATCCATTCGCAGCACGCTTCAAGAGCGATATGGTTGCTGTGAATATCTCCAAGAGCGGCGATCTTCAAATCATTCTCATTCCCTTCTTCTCACGATTAATAAAAGTATACTCTATTTTTTCCGTTTTGTCAACATAAAAACACAGCAGCCGTACTGACTGCTGTGTAAGTTATCTTATTTTGCGGGAGCTTCCTCGGGGTGTTCGGAGAGATATTTCTCCGTATCGAGCGGATAATTTTTAAGGTCGGGCAGCTCTTTAAGAGTAAGCACCCTGTCGCTCGTGTAGATCTTCTCCCACATTTCCATTGAGGTATACTCGCCCGGCAGCTGCATATCCTTAATGGTAAACTCGCCGTTCCATGTTGCGAACCACGCCCAGCGTGTGCCGTCGTTCATTGCAGTTTCGGGGTCGAAAAGCGTTCCGTTTTCGGTCATGGCAACTATCTTGTTCGTGCCTGCGGAATTTTTCGTAAGGTCGTAATACTCCTTCTTGGACGAATAATCGCCTGCGTCGGCATAAACGTCGTAACCTACTATATCAACATACTCGTCGCCAGGATAATAGGTCGGATCCTGTCCGTTCCATACCCAGATAAGATTGTTTATGTTGTGATAATTTGTAAGGCGGTCGTACATAAGCTTCCAAAGCTCCTTGTAAGCCGTCGAACCCGACGAACCCCACCAGAACCACGGATTATGCCACTTGGGATCGCCGCCGCCCTCGTGCAGAGGTCTCCAGAGTATAGGCACATGATAATCGTCAAGCTCCTGAAGTTTAACTGCGATAGCGTCAATGTCGCTTACAAGCAGGTCGTAGCCCTCGGGGTCTTCGCCCTTCATAATCTTGTCAAGGTCGATATCGACATACTCCGAATAGAAGCCCTGCCACCATGCGCCGCCGTTTTTCATGATATACGGCTCGGGTGCGTTCCAGTGCCAGCAGATGGTAACAATTCCGCCCTGCTCCAGCCACCAGTCCTTTGCGGTCGGAACGACTTTCAGACCCTGATCGGAACCGTGAGCAACACGGCTTGGCGAAGCCTCGATAAGGTCAAGACCCATTATCGCAGGATAATCGCCGAAATTCTTCTCTATCTCGATAAACTCTCTTGCGTCAACGCCGTTATTGTCGGCGGCGTACTGTCCCGAAATGATATACTTTCCGTAAGAGTCGCAAAGGAAGTTGTAAAGACGCTTTGTTTCCTCAGAAGCGTTCGGGTTTGAAAGCTCTCTTGATACAACATACTGCGCAGGGTCGATCTTTTCGGCAGGCTTTATCGTCAGATTGTCGATATACACAGGATTTTTCTGCGGAACGATACCGATAGTGTGCTTGCCCTCGCCGATAAGCACCTTAAGAGCGCTGTTTTCGGAAAACTTCGTCGACGAGATCTTAAAGGTCGTAAGCGCATTTCCGTCGATAGTGATAGAAGCCTCCATGCCCTCGCTGTCGGCTGCCGAATTCATTATAATATCATAGCTTCCCTCGGCAGGAAATTCGATCTCAAACGTAACCGACGTTTCAGCCGACGGAAGAACCGCAAATCCGCTTCCCGTAAATTCGCCCAAGAAATTCTTATCCATTACCGAAGCGCCCTCGGCAAGCTCGCCGTCCTCAGCCTCAGCTTCAAAAATAAAATCCTCGGGAACAGCGGTGTCCTCGCCCGTTATCTCCGAAAGATCAAAACCGCTCAGCGTTTCAACGACCGGTTCGGTCTCGATAGTTTCTCGCTGACGGGTAGTGACCGCATTGCTGTCAGCCGCAGACTCAGCCGACGACGCCGCAGAAGATTCCGAACCGCCATTTGCGCACGCAGACATTGAAGCTAAAACCGCAAGCGCAGTGCAGGCGCAGACAACTCTTCTAAGTTTTCTGTTCATATATTAATACCGTCCTTTCAAACATATTTTCAATATTATTTTATATCATTTTACACAGCTTGTCAATAGATTTCCCTTTCTTTTACATGAGGTTAATATCTAAAACGATTACAGAAACATTTTATTAACATTTTTCATATCGCACCGTATCTACGCAGTTTGTTTGTAGCTTTTAAATATCTGAAGACCTGTTTTTGCCTTTATTTTTAGCAAAATGAAACAAACTTATAAAAATTCCTGCAATACCTATTGACAAAGTAGGAATAGTATGATATACTGAATACATCAAATGAAACAAACCTCTACGACAAAACAGAAAGGCGGAAAAATCATGAAAACCTTTTTCGTAAAATCAATGCGGCGATGTTGCTGACCTGCTCGCCGTAAACCTCTACCCCATGAAAAATAATGAAAAACGCATAAAATTTTGAAAGGAAAGATATATTATGAGTAACTATAAATTTGAGACACTTCAGCTTCATGTCGGACAGGAAAAGCCCGACCCCGCAACCGACGCAAGAGCCGTTCCTATCTACGCCACCACCTCCTACGTTTTCAAGGACTCGGCGCAGGCGGCAGGAAGATTCGGACTTACCGAGGGTGGAAACATTTACACACGTCTTATGAACCCGACTTCCGACGTTTTTGAGCAGAGAATTGCGGCTCTCGAGGGCGGTGCGGCTGCACTTGCTACCGCTTCAGGCTCGGCGGCGATCACATTCGCAGTTCAGAACATAACCCGTTCGGGCGACCATATCGTATCTTCGTCGAACCTTTACGGCGGAACATACAACCTCTTCGCAAACACTCTCGCAGAGCAGGGCATAAGAACGACTTTCGTCGACCCTCACGATCTTGAAGCCGTCGAGGCTGCTATCGAGGAGAACACAAAGCTTATTTACGCCGAAACGCTCGGCAACCCCAACTCGGACGTTATCGACCTTGAAGCCCTCTCGGAAATTGCACACAAGCACGGTATTCCACTTATCGTCGACAGCACATTCGCAACACCCTATCTTCTCAGACCTATCGAATACGGCGCAGACGTTGTTGTTCATTCGGCAACGAAGTTTATCGGCGGTCACGGCACGGTAATGGGCGGCGTTATTGTCGACTCGGGAAAGTTCGACTGGGCGCAGAACGACAAATTCCCCGGACTCAGCAAGCCTAACCCTTCATATCACGGCGTTGTTTTCACCGAGGCTTGCGGAAATCTTGCTTACATTTTAAAAATACGCACGACCCTCATGAGAGACGTCGGCGCAACAATTTCGCCGTTCAACTCCTTCCTGCTTTTACAGGGACTTGAAACGCTTTCGCTCAGAGTTGAACGTCATGTTGAAAACGCTCTCAAGGTCGTTGATTTCTTAAAGTCGCACCCCGACGTTGAAAAGGTAAATCACCCCTCGCTCGCAACGGGCAGAGAAAAGGAGCTTTACGACAAATATTTCCCGAACGGTGCGGCTTCTATCTTCACCTTCGAGATAAAGGGCGACGCAGAAAAGGCGAAGAAGTTCACAGAATCGCTCGAACTGTTCTCGCTGCTTGCGAACGTTGCGGACGTTAAGTCGCTCGTTATCCACCCTGCTTCGACCACACATTCGCAGATGGAAGAGCATGAGCTGCTTGCCGCAGGAATCAAGCCCAACACGATCAGACTTTCTATCGGCACGGAGCATATCGACGATATTATCGCAGACCTTACACACGGATTTGAGGCAGTCAAGTAACATTATTTTGTGAAACGGAGATGTATTTTTATGTCAAATATATACAAGAGCGCAGACGCACTTATCGGAAAGACACCCCTTCTTGAGATTTCGAATTACACGCAGAAGCATAAGCTTAACGCCACTATCCTCGCAAAGCTCGAATACTTCAACCCGACAGGCTCGACCAAGGACAGAGCTTCGGTTTACATGATAAACGACGCCGAGAACACGGGCAGATTAAAGCCCGGCGGAACGATAATCGAGCCGACCTCGGGCAACACGGGTATCGGAATCGCTTCGGTCGGTGCGGCAAGAGGCTACCGGGTTATCATAGTAATGCCCGAAACGATGACAAAGGAAAGAAGAGATATGATCTCGGCTTACGGCGCAGAGATCGTGCTGACCGACGGAAAGAGCGGAATGAGCGGCGCTGTCGCAAAGGCAAAGGCGCTTGTCGAGGAAATCGAAGGCAGCATTATTCTCTCGCAGTTTGAAAACCCTGCAAACGCAAGAGCGCACGTTGAGACCACCGGTCCTGAGATATGGGACGACACCGACGGCAAGGTCGACATTTTCGTGGCAGGCGTCGGCACAGGCGGAACGGTTACGGGCGCAGGAAAATTCCTCAAGGAGAAAAATCCGAACGTTAAGATAGTTGCTGTCGAGCCGGAAAGCTCTCCGGTTCTTTCAGAGGGCAAGGCAGGTCCGCACAAGATACAGGGTATCGGCGCAGGCTTTGTTCCTGCGGTTCTCGATCAGAACGTTTACGATGAGATCATAAAGGTATCGAACGACGACGCCTACGCAGGCGCAAGAGAGATCGCAAAAACTCAGGGCGTTCTCGTCGGAATATCGTCGGGTGCGGCTGTTCATGCGGCTGCCGTGCTTGCAAAAAGACCCGAAAACGCAGGCAAAACGATCGTTGCGCTTCTTCCCGACTCGGGCGACAGATATTTAAGCGTACTTGCATAATAAACCTAACCGAAAAGCCGTGCAGCCCTTTAACGAGCCGCACGGTTTTTGCGCTTATTTATCTAATGTCTTATTTTTCAAACATAAAGAAAAAAGGCAGTCCGGAGAGACTGCCTTCTGACTTGTGTAAAAATTTTGGAGAGGATGAAACGAGCTAAGAGTTTCACTTAGTTACTTTCATTCTTTTCTTTCTCTGTTCTACATTTTATATTATACCGCAAAACAAGGAATTCATCAAGAACAATTGCATTACATTAGGTTACAATTTTGTTACAGATAAACACAAATTGTAACCGTTCTGATATATTTCACCCTATATATTGTATGTATTATACTTTTCAGCTCAATATTTTACACCATACTGCTCACGATATGCGAGCATTTTGTCGAGATACTCTTTACCCTCGATAACTCCGTTTTTGATGCAGTCGATAATATCGTCGATGGTAACGATGGAATATACCTTAACGCCGAAGGTCGCAAGAGCGTCCTGAACCGCCGACTTGTCGCTGTCGAGAGCCTTTTCCATGCGGTCAACGGTAATAACCATTCCCGTAACGTCGACCTTAGCTGCGCCCGTCAGCTTAGGCATAACCTCTCTGAGCGCCTTGCCCGAAGTCATAACGTCCTCGATGATAACGACCTTGTCGCCGTCGACAAGCGATTTTCCGACAAACATTCCGCCCTCGCCGTGATCCTTGACTTCCTTGCGGTCGAAGCAGTAGGGAACGTCGGTATCGAAAAGATTTGCAAGTGCAACGGCAGCCGAAACGCTGAGCGGAATACCCTTATAAGCAGGTCCAAAAAGCACGTCCGCTTCAATTCCGTTCTCGTTGATGCACTTTGCGTAAAACTCGCCGAGCTTTGCAAGCTGCTTGCCGGTCTTATAATTTCCGGCATTGATGAAATAGGGCGCTTTTCTGCCGCTTTTGAGCGTAAAGTCGCCGAAAGTCAGAACGCCGCAGTCAGCCATAAATTTTACAAATTCCTCTTTATAGGTCATTTAAAACACTCCTGTCTTTTTTATAGGCAATACCGCACATATACCGTGCAGCTCCTATATATTATACCACATTTCAACCGCCGCTGTCAACACGGGTGAGAAAAAAGCAGCACCGAAAAACGATGCTGCTTGCGATTTCATTGTAATTTATTCACCCATAAACATAATAGTACAAAGTCCCTTTGCCTGTTCCTTGGTAGGCATTTTCAGCACACCCATATCAAGCAAGGCTTTCATCACTCTCGTATGAAGATAGCCGGCAGCAGCTTTGCTCTGACACTTTATCAGCTCGTGCATATGCTCGGGCTGACCGATAAGCTCCGCTTTCTCTACCTCTGCGGCATATTCGCAGGATATTTTCCTTATCTCTTCCGGAGCGTCGGGGATAAATTCATGCCACTTCTGCTCGCTCTCACAAAGGATAAGATTGCACTTGTACCCGTCGCCGTTTTTTATAAGATAGCCCTTTTCAAGCAGGCGAGCGTAGCTTTCGGCATTGGCTGTGGTTTCGGGAAGTTGATTTTTCAACCAAAAATATATCTTGTCAAAATCCTCGTTAAGATTATCCCTCCAGCCGCCTGTTCTTCCGGTCCAGCAGCAGTCAAACTGCCAGCTCTTCCACCATATTTCGTTTGAAAAGTTGTTCCGCCCCATATCTCCGCAGCTCCAATAAATATCCGGATCGGCTTCGTTTGTGTCCCGATCGGGCTTTGCGTCAAGAGTTGCAAAAGCAATATAATCGCCGCCGTCGGGACGCTTTATATAAAATTTTGAATAGTCGCAGCCATTTGCCGCTATTAGCTTATGGGACATGAAACACACAAGACACCATTTCATAAGGTTGATGTCATTATCGGGAATGTGAATCCATTCGGGTATTTCGTTTATTTTTTCAAGAATTGGTGCGAAGAATTTTTCTGCAAAAAGTTTGGTGTACTTCGGTTCAATCTCTTTGTAAATCCTGTGCCGAGTTTCATTTGACTCAAAAATTCGTATATTGGTGCGATATTTTCCGTTTTTCAGCTTGTCCATATATCCGTTTTCTTCGAGAACGGCGACCTCGTCCTCAACGAAAATGGGGTTTATACCAAGTTCCTCGGCAATTTCGTTGATAGTCCTCGGCTGATGATATGCCGCATAAGCGATATTCTGCGTGATGACCTTTGCGAGAAAGTCTGCGGTATCACCTTTTGATCCCGAGCAACCGCAATGCCCCATATTACATAAACGTATCGGCTCTGTGCCGAGAGTTCCTGTTATTCGTGTTCTTTCCATACCTGTTTTTAACTCCTTTCTCGAGCAGGCTAAATGCCATTTCACTGTGTTTTCGTTGAGCGAGAGCATTGCGGCGATCTCCCTCACCTTTTTGCCGTGGAAATAATGCTGAACAATTATCTCTCGCTGTATGTTGGAAAGGTAAGTGATCTCACGCCGCAAAATCCCGTAGCTTTCACTGTCAAGAATTTCCTGAAATACATCCCTGCTGTCAGGAATATACTCGATCCCGTCAACTACGGTGAAATTTTTCCTGCCGTCGATATATTTTGCATAGACATTTTTTGCAATACGATAAATATATCCGTCGGAATTTTCAATGCCGTCCTGCTTCAGCAGCGACTCATACACCTGTAAAGTAATCTCTGCCGCAAGTTCCTCTGCCTCGTCGATTTTCGATAACCTTGACATAGCAAAACCGAACAGCTTTTTAACATATGAAGCAATTATTCTGTCTGCCTCTTGTTTGTTCATTACCTTCCCTCGCTTTAAGAACGTTCTCAATAATATAGTGGGAGTTTTTTAAAAAAGGTTGGAGTTTTTTATTATTTTTTCAAAGCTACAAAAATAGCAACAACAAAAGCAGCACCGAAAAACGATGCTGCTTACGATAGGTTTAACGTTTGAGCCGCCCGGGATCTGCGGACAGCTTTTTAATTTGTCTTAGATAGACTCATGGAAGGTTCTCGAGATAACGTCGTCCTGCTGCTCCTTGGTAAGCTTGATGAAGTTTACTGCATATCCCGAAACACGGATAGTAAGCTGGGGATACTTCTCGGGGTGCTTCTGTGCGTCTAAAAGCGTTTCACGGTTAAATACGTTTACGTTAAGGTGATGACCGCCTTTTTCAACATATCCGTCAAGTAATCCTACAAGATTGTCAACCTGGTTCTGCTGTACACTCATGATAAAATCTTCCTTTCGTAAAATATCCGGAGACGATCATTCTTCGTCGTCGCCGTCAAAGAACTCGGTCGGCTGAGCGCAGGCGCCCAGCTTTCCGCAGTCGGTTGTATTGATTGTTGTGAACTTTATTCCGTCCTCAAGGTTGGAAAGGTCAACATTAAGATGTCCGCTTCCGTCAGCCATGAGCTTATCGATGACCGAAGCAAGCTCCATAGGCTCTCCGTTGCCTTTTTCGTCCTTTTCTAAAATGTAACCCATTTAAATCACCTTTTCTTAAGGAATCAGTCCTTTGCAACTTCGTTTGCAATGCTTTCGATGTCGAGGTCGCCCATGAATACCTTGCTGTCCTTTCCGAGAGCGTCGGGAATGATCGAGAAGGTGTTCGAGATACCGTCCTGAGCGTCCTGGAACGGAAGCTTAGCAACGCTTGCGAGCGAAGCAGTAGCGCCGTGAGTATCTCTTCCGTGCATCGGGTTAGCTCCGGGTGCGAGCGGCACGCCGAGCTTACGTCCGTCAGGAGTTGAACCGGTGTTCTTTCCGTAAACAACGTTCGATGTGATAGTGAGGATAGATGTGGTCGGGAAACCGTTTCTGTAGCAATGGTTCTGACGGATCATATCCATGAACTTCTGGAGGATCTCAACTGCGATAGAGTCTACTCTGTCGTCGTTGTTTCCGTACTTCGGGAACTCGCCCTCGATCTCGTAATCAACAGCTACGTTCTTAGCAACGTCAACAACTTCGCCCTTCTTGTTCTTGATTTCGATATCCTTGCGGACGATCTTGACCTTAGCGTACTTGATAGCCGAGAGCGAGTCTGCAACTACCGAAAGACCTGCAACGCCTGTTGCGAAGTAACGCTTAACTTCTCTGTCGTGAAGAGCCATCTGGAGGCTTTCATAGCAGTACTTGTCGTGCATATAGTGGATGCAGTTAAGGGTGTCAACATAAAGACCTGCAAGCCATTTCATCATGTCGAGGTATCTGTCCATAACCTCGTTGTAATCAAGATAATCGCCTTCGATAGGACGGAACTTAGGACCAACCTGAACGCCCGTCTTTTCGTCTACACCGCCGTTGATAGCGTAAAGCAGGCACTTTGCGAGGTTTGCTCTTGCGCCGAAGAACTGCATTTCCTTGCCGACTCTCATCGAGGATACACAGCAAGCGATAGCATAGTCGTCGCCGTGAGTTACACGCATCATATCGTCGTTCTCGTACTGAACCGAAGATGTCTTTATAGAAATAGCGGCAGCATATTCCTTAAATCCCTGAGGAAGTCTTGTCGACCAGAGGATCGTAAGGTTAGGCTCGGGCGATGTGCCGAGGTTTTCAAGCGTGTGGAGATAACGGAAGCTGTTCTTTGTAACCATGTGTCTGCCGTCGATTCCAACACCGCCGATAGACTCTGTTACCCACTGGGGGTCTCCCGAGAAGAGTGCGTTGTACTCAGGTGTTCTTGCGAAACGAACAAGACGCAGCTTCATGATGAAGTGGTCGATGATCTCCTGAGCCTCCGACTCGGTAAGGATACCCTTAGCGAAGTCACGCTCGAAGTAAATGTCGAGGAAGGTCGAGGTACGACCGATAGACATTGCGGCGCCGTTCTGCTGCTTAACTGCTGCAAGATAGCCGAAGTAAACAGCCTGAACTGCTTCCTTAGCTGTTGTTGCAGGCTTCGAGATATCGCAGCCGTAGATCTGAGCCATCTTCTTGAGATCTTCAAGAGCCTTGATCTGCTCAGCGATCTCTTCTCTTGCACGGAGCTTTTCCTCTGTCATAGGACGGCTGTAGAATTCCTTCTGAGCCTTCTTGTCCTTGATGAGGTAGTCAACGCCGTAAAGAGCAACTCTTCTGTAGTCGCCGATGATACGTCCTCTGCCGTATGCGTCGGGAAGACCCGTTAAGATCTTGTTGGATCTTGCAAGTCTCATTTCCTGCGTGTATACGTCGAATACGCCCTGGTTATGCGTCTTGCGGTATTCGGTAAAAATGTGCTTTATTTCATCGTCAACCTCATAGCCGTTATCCGAGCAAGCCTTAGTTGCCATGTTGATACCGCCGTAAGGCATGAGCGAACGCTTGAAAGGCTTATCGGTCTGGAGACCAACGATCTGCTCGAGGTCCTTCATGCTTTCGTCGATATAGCCTGCGCCGTGCGAGAGAAGCGAAGAAACAACCTTGGTGTCCATGTCGAGAACTCCGCCTGCTTCTCTTTCCTGCTTCATAAGTTCAAGAACCTTTTCCCAGAGCTTGTTTGTAGCGTCTGTCGGTTCAGCGAGGAAAGAAGCGTCGCCGTCATAAGGTGTGTAGTTTTTCTGTATGAAGTCGCGAACGTTTACGCCTTCACACCATTTTCCGGGGGTAAACCCTTCCCATTCAGAGCAAAATACTGCTGCCAAATTAAATCAATCCTTTCTTTATTTCATATAGGTATCGCCGTTTTCTTATAGCACAGCGGCATACGGTATACAAAATTCGATACGGGGCGAGACGATAGCTTACGCCCCATAATTATGATACCACAAATACAGCCTACTGTCAATAGATAGCGTATATGATGTTGTTAATTTTTTTTGAACATTTTAAATTCAATCACTGTATATTGACGTTTTAATTTTCGATACACAACCTATTGTATACAGGCATGGATAAACATACATTTTTCCGTTACATTTCACATTTTTTACAAAAGTGTTTTTCCCGTTCAAAGCTCTCTTTCAGCTTCATGCCCGAAAGGCATTTTATTTATCATTTCCAATCTTTTTGAAAATATATAAGATATTCTTTAAAGCGTCCGCCGGCAGAAATATCTGCCATAAAAAACCGCCCTGCATTTTTTTGCAGAGCGGCAAGTTTGTCATTTTGTTTCAAAAGACTCAACCCATTTGATCATGGACTTTTCAAATTTTTTTCTGTCGGTTGAGCGGCATCTTACAGCGACTCCGTAAAGTGCGTCATCACCCTTGTAAAACGCCTCGATAACAAAGTTCTCGGTCTTACCCTGAGTCGTAAAATACTCGCAGTAATATGTATCGTTTATCGGATAAGCGGTAAGCTTCTGACCGTCTATAGTAAGCGAATTCATATATTCCTTTACGTCCATATCAGCCAGATACTGATTCTTGCTGTAGGGTATTTTGCTTACGCTTACAGAACCCATCACATTGCTGTAATACGCAACGCCCTCCTGACCGAAAGACGAGGTATAATTGCTTTTGCCCTCTTTCATGGTCTTGGGTATGGTCATCGAAAATTCCGAATTCGTTACCTCCTGCCAGCTGCCGCTGTCGGTCATAGACTTGGAGTGGGTAATAAAGAAAAATCCCCCTACACCCGCCAAAATAACGAACACGATAAGAACAACTAAAAATTTTTTCATATTATTTCTCCCCTATATAAAAGATATGCATATTGTACCATATCTTTCCTCACTTGTCAAGGGCTTATACAAAAAATTTTTTCTCAAGAGTTCTTCTCAGCGACGGGCATATCGCAATAACGATAAGTCCCATTCCTATAACAAAGCAGCAGATAAGCGGATAGACCGACCACACTATCCTGCCGCTTTTAAGAAACGTTACGTTTAACAGCGCCTCGATAAGCAGCGAATAAAAGCCGGTAAGTATCGTCGCGCCGCCGAATATATAAAGGTATCCCCGTCTGACGTATCTGCAAAGGGCGACCACCGCAGTCGTTATTAGCGCGATGCCTGCCGTTACGGGCAGCGCAAAGGACAAAAACCAGCCGCCCTGCGTGAAAAGGTCGATATAGAGCAGATAAAGCGCACAGGCGGCGAAGTCGCACGGCACGAACACAACGGGGTTCGGACGTTTAAACCATATCGGCAGAACTACAATTATATAGGTAAGCATGACTGCGCCGATCACATACCCCGACCATGTTATTTCCTTATTAATGCTTAAATTGCAGATAAGCGGAAGCAGCACGCCGAGCGCAAAGATCGACGTTATGATAAAAAGTGCGCCAAGCCTGCTAACCGTCTGCTTACGGCTTTCTGCCGTTTCGGGAAAAAGCGGCGGCGCAAGCTTTCGCTCTATGTCGGGATGATACACCCTCGTGAAGCAGAGCGGACATTTTTCCTCGCTGTCAGCAAGCTCCACTCCGCATTTTATACAGTACATTCTTCATTTTCCCCCTGTCTTCTCTGATTGCTTTCAAGCCTTACATGAAGCCCCAACGCCTTTAGCCTGCCGATGAATTTCTGCTCGAGCACAGGCTCTTCGATGCTCCTTATCAAGCCGATATACACCTTATCGCCGTACGAGATGACCGTGCAGTTGTTGGGCGAGGTAAGCTGAACGCCGAGCGTAAAGCCGAACCGTTCTATGTATTTTTCCATCTCAGGCGGCACCCTTACCGCTCCGAGATTTGAAACGGTGATGCAGGATTTTTTCTCGCCCGTAAGGTCGTAGACTATCTTCATGCCGATATTCTTGATAAAAAGCGGCAGTATCTTCAAAAGAAACATCTGCTCCATTTTAACGTTCGCCCGTATCCGTGAAGCCATTCTCTGCGGCGTTATTTCAAGCGTCATCTGATTATGCACCTCTCGCACGATCTCCTCAAAGGTAAAATCCCCCATTTTCGGGTCGATGCCCGGCGTGACGTAAAGCACGAAGTTGCGAAGCGACCTGCTCGGAAAAAGCCGCCGCAGATTAACGGGCACAAGCACCTTTACGGGCTTCTGCCGCTTTTTCGGAACACGCTCGTCTTGCAGATCCATGAATGACGCTATCATCACCGCAACGATAAACTCCGTCAACGAAACGCCGTATGAACGTGCCTTTTCAAGCACGCTTTTAACGTCAAGTGATGCGATTATTAAGTTTTTATAGCCGCCGCTTTCAAGCCTGCCTTTTAACTGATATGCCGTCGCCTCCGCTCTTTTTGCGCTCACCCTGCCCGAATACTTTATAAAGTCGTCCGAAAATTCCTCTTCCGCAGGCTGTTCTCTTCTGTCGAAAACGCCCTGCTCGAAAGGTATGCTTATCCCGTTTTTCTGCTCGAGATATTCGGCGGTCAGCGATTTTAAAAAGATAAGTCCGCTGTTTCCGTCGGCTACTGCATGGAAAAATTCGACCGCTATCCTGTTGCGGTAATAAAGCACCCTCACGGCGCATTTTAATATATCGTCAAACGGCATATGCGTAAGCGGATAGCTATGCTCCTTGCGAACCTCGAGCGTTGTGCCTATCTCCTCAAGGTAATACCAGAACATACCCCGTCTTAATCTTACCGCAATCGACGGAAACCGCTTTACCGTAACGTCGAGCGCACTTTGAAGTATCTCGGGGTCGACCTCCTCGCTCAGCGTTACCGAAAGTCTGAAAACGTTGCTCCAGTTGCGCTTTTTGGAAGCCGGGTATATTTTTGCGGCGTTGTCGAGCCTCATCCACCGAAGCTGCCGCTTTTGAATTTTTTCGGGCTTATTCTTATCAGACAATCTTCTCTATCCTTCCGTTACAGCCTTCTATTATATGCAGATATTTCCTGTCAAGCGTTATATCCGCAGCAACGCCCTCGGCTGTGTATTCCTCTGCGCTTACTCTTCCAAGCTCACGCACCTGCGCAAGCACGCCGCCAAGATCGAACGGAAAAAGAAATCTTCCGCTAACCGTGTTGTCGGGAAGAGCCTTTGCAACGGCGGCAAGCATTTCGTCAAGCCCCTCGCCCGTTACGGACGAGATAGCGACTGCGTCTTTGCCCGTCAGCTCAAAAAACTCGGGCGCAAGATCGCACTTGCTGAACACCGTAACCGTCGGTATCCCCTCGCAGCCAAGTTCCTTTAGCAGTTCAAGAGTGACCTCAGATTTCTTTCGACATTCGGGGTCGGAGGCGTCGCAGAGGTGGATTATAACGTCGGCGTTCGCCGCCTCCTCAAGAGTTGACTTGAACGCTTCGACAAGGTTATGCGGCAATCTGCTTATAAGTCCTACCGTATCGACGATAACGACCTCACGCTCGTCGGGCAGTATAAGCTTTCTCGACGTCGTTTCAAGGGTCGCGAACAGCTTGTCCTCGGCAAGAACCCCTGCGTCGGTCAGCTTGTTTAAAAGCGTGGATTTTCCTGCGTTAGTATACCCCACGACAGCGCATACGATCACGCCGTCCTTCTTCCTGCGCTTTCTTGAAAGACCCCGCCTTTGCTCTATCTCTTTAAGCTCCTCTGTAAGCGCCTGTATCCTGTTTCTGATATGCCGCTTGTCCGTTTCAAGCTTTGTTTCTCCCGGACCTCTCGTGCCGATTCCGCCGCCCAGCCTTGACAGCGAAACGCCCATTCCTGCAAGCCTCGGCAGACGGTATTTATACTGCGCAAGCTCGACCTGAAGCCTTCCCTCACGGGTGACGGCACGCTGAGCGAAAATATCGAGAATAAGCGTTGTTCTGTCGATAGTGTGGGTGTCGATAACACGCTCTATATTTCTCACCTGCGAAGCGGTAAGCTCGCAGTCGAATATAACCTGATCTATATCCTCGCTCTGACAAAGCTCCTTTAGCTCTAAAAGTCTGCCTGCGCCTATGCAGGTGGCGTTGTCGGCGGTCGGTCGGCGCTGAATAAGCCTTGCGGCTACCTCTGCGCCCGCCGTTGAAGCAAGCTCCGCCAGCTCGTCCATAGAGCTTTCGGCGTCAAACTCGCCCGTGTCTACGCAGACGAGCGCTACCCTTGGTTTTTTTATTTCTGTTTCAAACATTTTTTCTTACCTTTCTTTGTATCGGTTCCTTTTTTTCTTCCGCTCCAGTAATCGGGCGGATCTCGGTATTCGGCAATAAGCCTCGGTGCGCTTAAAATATACACAGCCGCCTGCAAAACGAATGTAAGACCTGCCGAAAGCTTCGCCGAAAAGCGGCACAGCTTATACTGACGGTCGATGTCGTCAAGTATCTGTTTGAGCATCTGCGGCGTTTCGTTTTTTATGTGTGCGTCCTTTATCGCATAGGACAATGCGCCGTCTAAAAACGGCAGGCATTTGTACAGCAAAAAGGCAGCGTCGGCGGCGCAAAGGAGTATCATCACGACAGTGAATACAGTATAGAAAGCAGTTTCATATCCCTCTTTAAGCGAGTATTCATATCGTCTTAGGACGTTCGTGTTGTGCTTTGCCATAAGAACCGAAAAAACCGCAATAAAAAGTCCCGTCATTATCGGAAGTATGTAAAACGCAGCCACAGCCGAGCCTTCGTGCCTTATCTCTATCCTGTCAAACGTCATCTGCAAAAGGATATTTGCAATAACCGCAGCCGCCCCGGCTTCGATAAGCATTCTTGCTGCGAATTTCTTTATAAATTTCATCTGTCAACCTCTCATATCAGTAAACCGTCATCATAAGCTCATGCTCGCTGTTGTAGTATTTAACGGGCGTTCTCTGAACCCTGCCGTCGCCGTAAACGAAATGCGAGATCAGACTTCTTCCCTGCTCGGAAAGCCTTGACGCTATCGCCGAGGTCGAAGAAATGTCCTCAGCCGAAACAGGTCCGCCGCCCGAATGATTATGCGCGAGGGCAAAGCTTTTGCAGCCGTAAAAACCGTCTGCGGCGCTCGTTATCAGACGTATATCGGCGTCAGCCGTGCGGCTCTTTTCGCCCGATATACGCTTGTAATCGGTTATGCATTCGCCGCTGTCGAGCGCAAGAAGATAAAGCGTTTCATTCTCCGCTGTGCAAAACAGCGATGAGAAAAAGGCGGCAAGCGAGTCTCCGTCGTCGATCGCAAGCGGAAGCATTTTCCGAGGATCGTTTACAGATCTTAAAAGCAGACCCATGTCAAACAGACTTTCCCATTCTCCCCCGTCAAGCTCGCTCTCGGCAGCCGAAAAAACGCCTTTGAGCGAACCAAAGCGGTAAAGCAGCTTATAGGCGGCGTCGGGGTCGACAGGCGGTGCGTCGTCGGCGCTGTCAAGGATAAACGAAAGTATCTCCGCACGGGAAAAGCCGTCAAGCCGACAGCCGTTTTCATTGAATTTTTCGATAAACCTTAAAGAAGCCTCGGAAATGCCGTCGAGCTTGTCTTCCATACGCCGTATCACCGCCTTTTACTTTAAAAGATATAATATTGCTCCCCCAACTAAACCTTGCCGGCAATACTCGCCGCAAAGTCAAAATCTCTGCGTTGCAAATCTCGACATACGCCAGTATGCCTTCGATTTGCGCCTTGATATTTTGCCTTTTCGGCTTCGTCTTTTGGCAAGTTTTAATTGGTGGAGCAATACTCCATGATATATTTTATCATAACATACCGCTTATGTCAAATGATTTTTGACTGCACGAGAACCGCCGAAAGTTTTTTACAGTTAGTTTACCTGATTGGCAAGCAAAATATCCCCGTGTTGAATTATAATATAAAAAAGGGTGGTGAGGACTATAATGGAACGCTTCGGCTTTATGCCTGTCGGGACGAGCATAGGTGAAAACGCTTATGACGATATAGGCAGGATATGTGCGCCTTACGGCAAAAGCGCCGTAATTATCGGCGGAATACGCTCGTTAAAAGCGGCTTCGGACAAAATGATAAGACAATGCGCAAAAGCAGGGATAAAAATAACCGCCGTTATTTGGTACGGCGGCGAATGTACGGAGGAAAGCGTTTCGGTTCTCTGCGGTATGCAAAAGGTGAACGAGGCGGATATGATATTCTCGGCAGGCGGCGGAAGATGCACCGACTGCTGTAAATGCACGGCTGACAGACTTAATAAGCCGCTGTTTTGCTTTCCGACCTGCGCCTCATGCTTTGCGGCTTATAGCGACATAGCTTTTATCGGCGGCGAGAAAAAGAAAACGCTTCTTAAAAACGCAGCAAGACACGTTTTTCTCGACGCGGATATTCTTTCAAAAGCCGACCCGAAATACTTTATGCAGGCGGTCTGCTATGCGTTTCTTTTGCGCTTTGAAGCCGAAGTTTCCTCACGATATAACGAGAACGACGACATGGCGGCTTTTGCCTCACGTTCGGCAAACGCTTTAGCCGACCTGCTTTACAAAAACGCCGCAAAAGCCTATTCCGACAACAAAAATTCGTCATGCGGCAAAGAGTTTACGGACGCCGTTTTTGAGGCTATGGCGGCTTTCGGAAGCATCAGCGTCATCACCTCGAAAAACGAACCCAAAGAAGCCGCCGCTGTTCCGAGGCTCTTTGTAAAGTCGGCGAAAAAGCTGTTTCCCGACGGCTGTCCCGACGAAACGCAGCTGCTTTGTACAGGTCTGCTCGCAGGGCTTATCGCCGACGGTCAGATCGACGAATATTTCAGACTGAAAAGGCTTTTCGATATAACGGAGTGTGCGGCTTGTCTTCGGGATCTTAAGCTTGAGCTATCGGAGGACGAAAGGCTTGCGGAGGAAATATTCTCGCTTTCGGACGGGGAATTTTCCATTATCGACCGCAAGAAAATTTTGAACGCTGTCAGAATGCTTGACAGAAGATAAAAAAGCCGCTTTTGTTCAGCGGCTTTTTCTTTTTCTTATCTGCTTTCTGTATTCGTTCGGCGTGCAGCCCATTATCTTTGAAAACTGCCTGTTGAAATTTGAAAGATTTTTATATCCGCTTTCAAAGGCAATATCTGCAATAAGATTGTCGGTGTCGTCAAGCCGCTTGCACGCAAAGTTTATCCTGTAATGCGCAATATACTCCGCCGCGCTGAACCCGACGATCTTTTTAAACTGCGACATAAAATAGCTCGGACTCAGATGCGCCGCCGACGCAAGCCGCTCGACAGTAAGCTGCTCGTCAAAATGCTCGTGGATATACGAAAGCGCATTTTTTACGGACGAATTTTCAAAAACGTGCGCAGCGCCGCTTTCGGCGTCAGTTTCAAGCAGCCAGAAAAACCTCAGCAGCTCGCTTCTCATAAGCATATCAAGACGAGCCGTGTCGCCCTTGGCGCATGAAAATGCGTTCTGAATTATTTTGTGCAGCTCGGAATAATAGCAGTGGTCGGGCGTGATATGGCTCTTTACTCTGAGCGTGCCGTTTATAAGCGGCAAAATGCAGTTTTGATAGAACCTGTCAGTTTCATTCGTTCCGAACAGCTCTGCGCTGAACACGAGCGTGACGTATGCCTGCTTTGAGTTTTCATGCGGATATATCGAATGGATAACGCCCGGCTGCGTAACGATAATATCGCCGCTTCTTGAAACAAACCGCTCGTCGCCGCAAATAAAATCTGCGCAGCCGTCAATAATATAGTTTATCTCAAATTCGTCGTGCCAGTGCATAGGCACATAGCCGAACAGATCAGGTATCGAGCATAAATAACAGGAATACGGCTTTTCGGCGCAGGAGTGTATTCGGTTTTCCTTTGAACGCAGATTATTCATAAAATTCACCTCGCAAAAAAGTAGGATAGTATCGGAATATCATAATATTTCGGTAGAATTTGCTTAAAAAATGTGATATTATATATACAACGTAAAAAACAAAAAGGAGGAAAAACAATGATCAAGAAGTATGTTTACGGCAGTCCCTTCCCGACAGAAGCGGCGGTTATCGACATTGAGCCTTCAAAGGACTCTCCGCAGTTTTTCAAAACCGACGGCAAAGGCGGATTTTCATTCGACCTTTCAAAGCGTGACATAGTTTACGGACTGGGCGAACAGGTGAGAGGGATAAATAAAAGAGGCTGGCAGTATGTAAGCTGGAATTATGACAACCCCAATCACCACGAGGACGCTCGCTCGCTTTACGGCTCGCACAATTTCATTATCATGAGCGGAGAGCAGACATTCGGCGCATTTTTCGACTGCGCAGGAAAGGTCGTGTTCGACATCGGATACACGCAGACCGACATTATGACAGTCACCGCCGAGAGCGGAGAGCTTGTGCTTTATATCATAACGGGCGACAGCGTAAAGGACATCGCAAAGCAGTTCCGCCGTCTTATCGGAAAAAGCTATATTGCGCCGCTGTGGGCATTCGGCTACGGTCAGAGCCGCTGGGGATACAGAAACGAACAGGATATCCGCAGCGTTGCAGAGCAATATAAAAAAGCAGGTATCCCCCTCGACAGCATTTATCTCGACATCGACTACATGGAGCGTTACAAGGATTTCACCGTCGACGAAAATGCGTTCCCCGACCTTGAAAAGCTCGCCGCAGACATGAAGTCGCAGGGCATACACCTTGTCCCGATAATCGACGCAGGCGTTAAGATCGAGGACGGCTACGACGTTTACGAGGAGGGCAAGGAAAACGGCTATTTCTGCAAAAATGCCGACGGAACGGACTTTGTCGGAGCGGTATGGCCGGGAAAGGTACACTTCCCAGATTTTCTAAATCCCGACGCACGCAAATGGTTCGGCAGAAAATATGAACGCCTTACCTCGCTCGGAATTGACGGCTTCTGGAACGACATGAACGAGCCTGCTATCTTCTACACGGAGGACAGGCTTGCCGACACCCTTTCCGAGATAGAAAAGCTTTCTTCGGGAAACATGGGAATAAACGAATATTTCACCTTTACGGGCATGGTCGCAGGTCTTAACGAAAACGAGGGCGACTATTCAAAATTTTACCACAACGTCGGCGGAAAGATGATAAATCACAAGGACGTTCACAACCTTTACGGAATGAACATGACCCGAAGCGCATTCGAGGCGTTAAAGGAAATTCAGCCCGAAAAGCGCACGCTGTTCTTCTCACGCTCGTCATATATCGGCGCACATCGCTTCGGCGGCATCTGGCAGGGCGACAACAAATCGTGGTGGTCGCACATTTTACAGTCGATGCAGCAGCTTCCTGCGCTCAACATGGCAGGCTTTATCTTCACAGGCTCCGACACGGGCGGCTTCGGCTGCGATACGACCGAAGATCTTGTGCTGCGCTGGCTTCAGTATTCGCTCTTTACTCCGCTTTTTAGAAACCATGCGGCTGACGGAACGAGAGAACAGGAGCTTTACCGTTTTTCGACCGTAAAGGCAATGGGCGAGATGATAAAGATAAGATACAGCCTTATTCCGTATCTTTACAGCGAATTTCTCAAGGCGGCGCTTGATGACGAAATGCTGTTTACTCCGCTTGCGTTTGAATTTCCCGATGACGAAAATGCGGTAAACGTCGACGACCAGCTGCTGCTCGGCAGTGAGCTTATGATCGCCCCGATATACAAGCAGAATGCGCGCGGAAGATACGTTTATCTCCCCGAAGACATGACGCTTATCAGAATGCGCAGCTTTGACGATCACGACGAAGAACAGCTCCCGAAAGGTCATCACTACGTTACGGCTGAAACGGAGGAGCTTATCTTCTTTATCCGCAGCGGAAAATGTATTCCGATGTTTGCGCCTGCCGAAAACACAGCTTCGATCGACCTGTCGGCAATGAAAATGCTCGGCAGCAAGGACGGCGAATATATTCTTTACAAGGACGACGGCATAAGCTCAGATACACAAAAAACGCTTGAAAAGATCGTCTGCCGACCGCTGTCAGTTTAAATATATCATATTTTTCTCAGCTTTGTCAATAAGTTTTAAGAAAAGAAAAACATAAAAGATTTTTCCGCTATAATTCTAAAGCCGCACGCTTCCCCCATCAGAACGTGCGGCTTTTTTTCGCTCTGTTTCACATGAAAAACGCTGTACTGCCGAGAGAAAACCATGTTTTACCGCCCGAACGCAAGCCCTTGCTTTTTTCTTTGCAGGCAATAAAATATATGGTTTCCCCTCAGCAATACAGCGTTTCTTTGGAGGAATTTTTCTGCGTGAAAAACGCAGTGATCGTTAGTTGTTATGTGTTAGATTCAAGCAGCTCCTGCTCTTTGAAAAACAGCGAAATGCACCATATTGCGCTGATACCGACCAGCACATAGATTATCCTGCTTATTATCGCCGCCTGTCCGCCGAATATAAACGCAACGAGGTCGAACTGGAAAATTCCGATAAGCCCCCAGTTTATTCCGCCGATTATCAGCAAAAGCAAAGCAATTCTGTCGAGCATAACTTTCACCACCTTTTTCGGCTTAAAAAAGCACCTTTTCTTCGGTGCGGTGCGCCGAACTGTTAATATCATGCCCGAAATTTCTGCCGGTATTCAGTTTATAGCAAAATTCTTTCTTTTTGCATATCGTGTAAGTAAGCGTGATTTTTATATGCTCAAAATGCACAAATGCTGAAAGGATTTTTTTGACATGAACGGATTTTTTCTTGCCTCGCTCGGCACGGGCTTTACATTTTTGATGACTACGCTCGGGGCGGCGACCGTTTTCCTTTTCGGGAAAAATGCGCCCTCGGACAAAATACACCGCTGTTCGCTCGGATTTGCGGCAGGCGTGATGATTGCAGCTTCGGTCTGGAGCCTGCTTATTCCTGCGATAGAAAAATCAGAGCAGCTCGGTAAAATCGGCTGGGTACCTGCGGCTGGCGGCTTTACGCTCGGCGTTGCGTTTTTAATGGCGCTCGACAAGCTGCTGCCTGCCTTTCACCCCGGCGAAAACCGCCCCGACGGCGTTAAGAAAAATCTCGGACATTCGGCAATGCTCGTGTTTGCGATAACGCTTCACAATATCCCCGAGGGCATGGCGGAGGGCGTTGCGTTCGCTCTTGCCGCACGGGATAATTCAAAGGTTCTGCTTGCCGCCGCAGTCGCTCTCGCCGTCGGAATGGGCATACAGAATTTCCCCGAGGGCGCTGCGATCTCGCTGCCGCTGCGGCAGTCGGGAATGAGCAGGACGAGGGCTTTCGTTTACGGTATGCTTTCGGGAATAGTCGAGCCGATATTCGGTATTCTGACCGTTTTTATCGCAGGCGCAGCCGTGCAGCTTCTTCCGTGGATGCTCGCTTTTGCAGCAGGCGCAATGCTTTATGTTGTGGTCGAGGAGCTTATCCCCGAAGCGAAACTTGGCGGCTCGCATATCGGTACATTCGGCGCAATGCTCGGCTTTCTTATAATGATGATACTCGACGTTGCGCTCGGTTAATACTTAACCTTGCGATAGGTTAAGCTGTTGCAGTGTTGCAGTTTTTAAAAAATTGTGCTATACTATAAATCGGGCGGTCTGTCCGCCCGAATAAAAAACGGAGGAATTTTAAAATGCTCGGAGCAGTTATCGGCGATATAATAGGTTCATATTACAGCGAAAACCCGACCTTTTCTTCCGATCCGCCGCTTATTAACGACGGTGCGGATTTTACGCAGAACACAATGCTTGCCGCAGGGCTTTGCGGTTTTTTAAGCTATTCTCCCAAAGAGCCGTGCGGCTGGATAGAGCGCAGACTTTACAGCCGTGAGGTCGCAGGGATATTTAAGAAGAATGCGCTTCATTTTCCCGAAAAGCTCGAACGCTCCGTTAAAACATGGGCGGAACACGGCTCGATGATAAGGTCTTCGGTCGGTTCGGCTTCGGCGGCGATAATCACGCTTCCCTACGCATACGCCTGCGGCTCGTATGAATCGGCGGCGCAGCTTTCGGAGCTTGCCTGCTCTTACATTTACAACACCGACTCGTCAAAGGCGGCGGCAAAAGCGCTTGTGACCGCTGTTTTCCTGCTTGCTCACGGAGCGGACAACGAGCAGACGGCGGCGATATGCAAAAGCGTAAGCGGAATAGACGTTTTCGCAGAGGGGATAAGTCTTTCGGAACAAAAGGAGCGGCTTCTTACAGACAGCAGTCCCGAAGCCGTTATCAAGACGGCTTTCTCGGTTTTTTTCTCATCAAAAAACTTTTCCGACGCTTTAAGAAAATCATGCTCATGCGGCGAATTCTCGCACATCATATCTGCGGCGGCAGGCGCAATGTCGCAGGCGCAGGGAAAGAAAATCCCCGAACGGCTGAAAGCCTTTGCGCTTGAAAAGCTCGACATACGGCATAAAAAACAGCTTGAAATTTTTCTTGAAAAATATCCGCTCATTTCCAACAGCTGACGAGCGGAAAACAAAACCTGCTCCTTTTGTATATTATTTTCTTGTTCGTGACATACTATTCAAAAAGAACGAATCGGAGGAAAAGGAGTATGTTTATCTTTAGAGCGTTTTTTGCCGCCTGCGTGTCAATAATCGTGCTTTTTGCGATCACGAAAATTCTCGGCAACAAGCAGATATCGGAGCTTAATATGTTCGACTATATAAACGGAATAACGATAGGCTCGATCGCCGCCGAAATGGCTCTTTCAAACGACATGAAGGATATAGCGGTAACGGGGACGGCAATGTTTGTTTACGGGCTTACGGGATATGGGATCTCGTGGGTGACGATGAATTATCTCGGCGCAAGAAAATTCTTTTCGGGCGAGCCGCTTTTGCTTATCGAGAACGGAAAGTTTTTTCGGGAGAACATCAAAAAGTCGAAGCTCGACCTTGACGACCTGCTTACCGCCGCAAGATGCGCAGGATTTTTCAAGGTAAGCGACATTGCCTTTGCGGTCATGGAGCCAAACGGCAGGATATCATTCTGCCCGACCGAAGCCTCAAGACCCGTCAGCCTTTCCGACTTAGGTCAGCAGCCGCCCGAGCCCACACAACCGATAAACCTGATAATCGACGGAATAATAATGGAAAAGAATATCGAAAATGCGAACTATTCCGTAAAGGAGCTATCAGACGAGCTGCGCCGACAGGGCTACCGTTCGCCCGATGAAATTCTCCTTGCGGTGCTTGACGGAGGAAGCGTTACCTTTTATCCCAAAACACTCGACCGTAAGAAATATGACTATTATAAATAGAAAAAGCTCCCGAAAGGGAGCCTTTTTGCGTTATGAAATTCTCCGAGCGACGATTACTCTAACGTTACCTTCTTCATCACCTGATCGGTAAGCGGTCTGTCCATATAGTTAGTAGGAGTCTGTGCGATCTCGTCAACGACCTCCATACCCTCGATGACCTTGCCGAATGCGGCGTACTGACCATCAAGGTGAGGTGCGTTCTGATGAACGATAAAGAACTGCGAAGAAGCCGAGTTGGGCATCGATGAACGAGCCATCGAGATAACTCCCCTCTCATGCTTTATCGGGTTGTTGACTCCGTTGATAAGGAACTCGCCCTTGATCTTTTCGGAAGCGCCGCCCATTCCTGTACCCTCGGGGTCGCCGCCCTGTATCATGAAGCCGTTTATTACACGGTGAAAGATAAGACCGTCGTAAAAGCCCTCGCCGACAAGCTTTTCAAAATTTGCGACCGTGATGGGCGCAGCGTCGGGATAAAGCTCGAGCTTAATCTTCTTACCGTTTTCCATTTCGATAACTACCATTTCATTTACCTGCCTTTATTAATCTTTGACCTTGGGAAGTCTGCCTGCGGCATTGAACTCCATAAGCTGCTTGAAATACTTCGATTCCTCGGTAAGCTGCTTTTTGCCGATTATCTTGCCCTTAACGTAATCCTCGGCATAAATATAATCCTTTTCGCCGTTGTTCACGATACAGTAAAGCCTGTCGACAACGTCGAACTCGCCGTTTTCGTCATATCGGTTTTTGTCAAAGCAGCAGAAGATATCCTTTGCGATAAGCATCGCAAGATTATAGGTCTTTGTGTGCTGGTCGAGATTGCTCCATTTATCAAGATCCTCCTTGAAAAATTCGAGCACGGGAACCCCGTTTACCTCCATTTTTTTATAGATCCTTGCTAAGCATCTTGCCGCATCCTCATCGGTAAGCTTGTCAAGCCTTGCATTCTTGAATTCAAGGATATAGGGTTCTATTGTAGAAAAGAACAGCTTATCATATGGAAACGGTCTACCCTTTTCCGAAAATTGGATAATAGGATTTTCAGTATTGATCAACATGATAAAATCGCTCCAAACTAAATTATTTACTTATTATAAATATGCGCTCCGCCTTACGATATATCAAAAGCAAAAGAACGCAGGAAACGTCAGTTTCCGTATTTTTCAAGGAACTCCTTCGTCTTCGCTTCGGCGTCGGCTCCTGAGATCTCCTCGATATTCTTATACTCCGCGTCAAGCGTAACGTCCTTTGCAACGCCCAGACCGCTTAACTTTTCAGCGACCTCCTCGGAGCTTACCTCGCTTATGTTCTTGTAATCTGCGTCGAGCGTAACGTCCTTTGCAACGCCAAGCTCGCTGAGTCCGCTTGCGATCTGGTCTGGGTCTGCGCCCTGAATACCGTTAAGCGTTTTCTTAGACTCCTCAGCTCTTCTGTCACGCTCCTCGACCATGTCGGTTATCTTGCTTTCAACGTCCGAATCGTTTGCGACGTCGATATCCTCCTTGTGAGTTTCAAGATAACGCTCATGCTCGATGCGGTACTGCTCCTCGTACTTCGCCTGTGCCGAGATAACCTCTTCGTCTCCGACCGAGGCGATAGGCTCATAGCTGCTCGCAGGCTTGTTCTTCTGCTCCTCAAGCTCACGCTCGAGAGCCTCCATTTTCTTCTTTATCGTTTCGGGATCTATCGAAACAGGCTCGGCAAGAGCCTCGGTCGTTTCGTCCGAATATTTCGATTCCTTTACCCTGACCTTTTTCGGAGTGTTCCATATATCGTCAGGATTGACCGCCGCCTTCTTAGGCTCGGGCGCAGGCTGTGCAGGCTTCTTTCTGCTGAATAATCCCATATTTTTCTCCCCTTCCGTTTTTTTATAGTATATGCCTTACAAACTATATTAATTTGAAAACTTACCTCATCATGACAAACGCCTTGAGACAATTTGCCCTGCGTACAATATATAACAATATTATACACTATTTCCTTACATAAATCAAGGGATTTTTGTTACTTTTAATAAAAAATTAATTTTTAAATTTTTATGGACATTGCATTAAATTAATAATTCAGACTTATATTATTAATAATTTATTGATAAAATCCGAGGGAGTATTTGCTATAATTATAATAGTAATTCTGCGTACAGACAGAAAAATAAATTTTCTATTAACAAAGGGGGATAAAAATATGTCTAACGTTTCTATCGGCATCACCGCTATGGAGCTGTTCGCATATAATCCGTTCAGAATAATGGGTATACCCGTTAATATGCCTAACGAGGATATCGAGAAGAACTATAAAAAGCTGCTTGCCCTTTCCGACTCGGGCGAGATCGCCGATTATAAAACTCCGTTTGATTTCGATTCGCTGCCGCCGTTTTCACGTTCGGCGCAGACCGTTAAAACAGCTTATGCCAAGCTTGCTTCAAACGGATACAGATGCTTTGCTTATTCCGACAGCCAGTTTCTCGTTTCGCTCAATATCGACGATATTGCGCTAAACCTGCGTGACATAACCTGCTACGACTGCTTTTTGAGATGCTATATGTGGCTTATCATCAACGACAGGGAAATGCAGGAGCACGACCTCTGGATACAGCTTGCGGATCATATCGACAAGATGATAATGTCTTCACCTGAAGAATGGTCGAGGGTGTTCGACCACCGCTATCCTCTTGAGATGACAAAAGACAACTCCGCAGTTTACAAGGCGTTTTACAGCACCTTCTGCGAGATAATCCTTCTTCCGCTCAAGGAAATGGTACGAGGCTCGATGAAGTGCCGCACGGCGACCGAGATCCTTCAGTGCGCAAAGATCGACGTCAACGAAAAATTTGAATATATTGATATTCCGCAGGCAAATCTGCCTAAACCCGGTCATCCTGCGCCCAAGCTCAAACTTGCGGTAAAGGACGGAGAGGAATATTTTGACATAAGTACCGGTACGATGAAGTCTTATTCGACCGATTCGGAAGCGGTTGAAAGCAACCAGTTCGCAGAATCTGCCGGTGCGCCGCTCGAAGCCGAGGATCTTATCGCCGAAGAGCCTGAGGAGGAGATCGCCGAGGAGGCTTACGAGCAGGAGGCTGAGGTTCAGACGGAAGCCGAAGCTTATGAAGAGCCGTCGGAAGAAGTTTACGAAGAGCCTGCCGCAGAGAGCGAGCCTGTTTACGAACAGCCGCAGAGCGAGCCGGAGGTCAAGACAGAAGCGCCCGAGCAGCCCGCTGCGCCGCAGCCTGCTCCCGAAAAGGCAGCCGAGCCTTCAGCACCTGTTCGCAGACCTGCTCCGAGAAGAAGCGTTGCTGCGAAAACGGAAGAGCGCAAGCCGCCTAAGCCGACTCAGCCCGTTGCTCCCAAGCCTGAGCCGCTCAAGCTGAATAAGGATAAGGACTCCGCAGCAAGCGCAGCTCCGACGCCGAGACGTACAAGGAGAGGTACTGTCGGAGCGCACGCAGGAGAAGCGCAGACTGCTCAGCCTGCTTCAAACGCAGTAGATTTCAGCGCAGGCAATCCGTTCTTTAACATAAACAACAAGAGCGTTCCGCAGGACAAGCCGCAGGCGGCTGTTCCAAAGGGCGGAAAGAGCTTTACGAAGGTCGTTCAGGAGGCGGAAAAGGAAGCCGAATCGGCTAATATCGGCGAAGAGGCAGAGGACGAAAACGCTTACACCGCCGCTCTTATCCAGATGCTCAAGACCAATCAGCTCAGGGGCGAGACGATGAAGAGCGTCGACACCAAGCACATGGTCGACATGGGCAGCAAGGAAATGACCGTTCCTGCGAAGAAATCTGCTTCGATGGACGCTATCAATCTCGATAAAATGGACGAAAAGCTGCTTGAACCGTCCGCCGATCTTACGCCGAAAAAGCTTACGAGAGAGCAGAAATACAGAAACATAAAGATCGACGATATGCTCGGCACGAATATGCCCAAGAATTACGGAACGAGCGCAATCGAGGAATTCAAGAAGAACAAGGAAAAGGAAAAGGCGAACCGCCGCACTATCCTTGCGCTGACGGGCGTTCTCGGAATTATCCTGCTTATCGCAGCGCTTATGTTCTACTACGGAATACTTTAAGCCAAAGCATTAATTTTTTAATAGATTATGAAATGGGGAGAAGCCGTTCGGATAATTTGTCCGAGCGGCTTTTTGACTGTAATAATAAGCTGTATGCAAAAAAAGACCGCCGTGGCTTTACACGGCGATCAAGGAAACTATGTTTAATATTTTTATATCGGCATATCAGCCCCAAAGCTTTTCGGGATATGTTCCCTTTTCTATCTCGTCTCTTACGGACTGCTGCGCCGCCTGCTTGTCGACAATGTTCGTTACGCCGAACCACTTGCCCGAAGTTTCGTAAAGCTTGCAGTCAGCCTCGCCGTCATGGATAAGCTCGTTGATGACTGACGGGAGAAGAAATTCCGAGGCAGGTTTGTTGGCATTTTCAGAAAGAAATTCCTCAAACTTACTTTCGAGCCTGCCGATAAACGAAGCAGGGCAAGCCCACATATTCATCGAAACGTGAGAATTTTCATCGATCTCGATAAGCTCTGACGAATCCTTTTCGGCTGCGGCGATAATCTTTCCGTTCTCACGGCGTATTTGATAGGTCTCTACAATATTTTCAAGCATCGAATCGGCGTTTGCCGAGCAGACTCCTCTTGTCACCGTGCCTACTGCGCTAAGCGTATTTTTAACGAAAAATCCCGGCATTGCAAGGTGAAGCTTGTCGTCGGAATGGGGCGACACAAGAAAATCGTGCATCTTTACAAAAGCCTCTCGTCCGTAAACGTCGTCGGCATTTATGACCGCAAACGGCTCGTTTACAACTCCACGGCAGGCAAGCACGGCATGACCCGTTCCCCAAGGCTTAACACGTTCAACGTGAGCGTAAGCGGCAGGAACATCGTCCGTCTGCTGATAAACATATTCCGTTTCGATCTGAGCGGAAATACGGTTGCCGATCATTTCGTCAAACGCCTCTTTAATATCCTTTCGGATAATAAAAACCACCTTATTAAAACCGGCAGCCTTTGCGTCGTAGATCGAGTAATCCATAATAATTTCATTGTTGGGGCCTATCGGGTCGAGCTGCTTTATCCTGCCCTCGCCGTAACGAGTTCCAAGACCAGCCGCCATGATAACAAGCGTTGTTTTGATCATGCCTAATCATCTCCATACTATTGAATTGTCAAATAAGTTTTAATTTTTTAATCTCTATAATCATATTATCTCATAATCACACCGTTTTGTCAATAGAACGTTCGGTTTTTTACGTGCTTCTTACTATTTTCTATCTCCTCGTCAAAATACCAAAAAATTTAAACGTTTTCATTGTGCATTTCAATACTGTGTAGTAAAAATATTTGATTTTTTCATAAATCGAACAATTTGTCCATTGACAAAGCCGCTTTGCCGTCATATAATTAAATAGTATATTAATTCTGAAAGGAAATTCATTATGGATAAATGGGCACTCATTACCGGCGCAAGCTCGGGGATAGGGGCGGAGCTTGCTAAGCTTTATTCAAAAAGGGGCTACTGCATTGCGATGGCGGCAAGGCGCACGAACAGAATGGAGCAGCTTTCTAAAAAGCTTGACACGAAAACGAGGATAATCCGCTGCGACGTTTCAGACAGAGCGCAGTGCCGAAAGCTGTACGAAAGCGTTTCGGATCTTAATATCGAGCTGCTGATAAACAACGCAGGCTTCGGCGCAGTCGGCAAATTCGACGAGGAGGAGCTTGACAGACTTATCGAGATGACCGACGTAAACTGCACCTCGCTGCTTATGCTGACGCAGCTTTTCCTGCGTGATTTCAAGAAAAAGAACAAGGGCGCAATACTCAACGTCGCTTCGTCGGCAGGGCTTCTTCCGGGCGGCCCTAATATGGCGGTTTATTACGCAACGAAGGCGTATGTCGTTTCTCTTACAAACGCTGTCGCCGAGGAGCTTCGGGCGGAGGGCAGCGCCGTTAAGATAGCCTCGCTCTGCCCCGGACCTGTCGATACGGAGTTCAACAAGGTCGCAGGCGTGAAGTTCTCGCTTAAAGGCATTTCCCCCGAATACTGCGCAAAATGCGCCGCAAGAGGTCTTGATCGGGGAGAGCTTGTAATCATTCCCGAAACGCATATACGGCTGCTTGCGCTGCTCTCGAAGATACTTCCTCGCCGGCTTACGCTGTGGATAAGCGGCGAGCTTCAGCAGAAAAAGATTTAAAACTTACCTCGCTTCACACCGATTTCACTCAATTAACATATTTTTAATGCATTTTTGTCATATATGTAAGAAAATCGGGTGTAAAGTTTGTGCAATAATACAATTGAAATATTGTTAAAAATAAAGTAAAATATTATTATGGTATTATGTGCAGGTATATCCGAAAACAAAGGAATATCGGCGTATAAAACAAAATCAATATCTTGTAATTATTTTGGAAAGGAAGTAATTTCTATGAAAATCAAGAGAATTTTTGCAGGCATGGCTGCTTCTGCAATCGCTATGTCGGCATTCGCAATGACTTCAACAGTTTCCGCATCGGCAGAACCTGCAGTTTACAACTCGGGTATCACATTCCAGACCAACACAACATGGAATTTCCGTGATCTTCCCGGAACTGACGGCGTAAACGTTTTCCCTGCCGCTTCTGTAGGCGTTCAGGGCGGCGGATACGGCAACGGCTCTGTTGAAGTAAGCGACACTCAGATCCAGTACGACGGTACTTACACCATCTCGATTGCTACAAGCGGCACTATCTTCGAGGCTAACACCGATAAGGCAGGCAACGAAAAGGGCTTCACTATCGACGAGGAAAAGGGTCTTACCAGAATGAACTCTCCTTGGTCAATGCTCAGAGCTTATGAGGCTAAGGAAACTGAAGAAGACGTTGAAGTAACTCAGGACACTATCGAATGGGTTGAAGGCGCAGTAACAGACAAGTTCAATATGCTTTGCATCGCTACAGATATCCCCTGCGAATACAACGACGAGGACAAGCCTGTTGTTAACGGCAATGTTGTCGAGGTTTCGGATATCGTTGTTGATATGTGCGGAACAGAGTATACTGCTGTCGGCGATGTTTACTACAAGTCCGATATCGACACAGTTGCAGTTTCTCTTATCAACACTTACGGCGACAGCACGATTGACGCTGCTGCTCTTCCTGCAGATGACGGCACTATCACCGTAACATTCACCATCAAGGGTCTTGCTGAGGCTCCCGCAGAGGAAAGCTCAGCAGCTGAAGAAAGCAAGGCTGATTCTTCAAGCGCAGCTTCGACAAACAGCACATCAAACGGCGGTTCGACAACTTCCAAGTCGTCGGGCGGTTCAACTACAACAAGCAAGGCAGCAGCCGGCACAACAACCTCAAAGGCAGCTTCTGACGCAACAGAGAGCACTGAGACAGGTGCAGCAGCAGGTATCGCACTTGCACTCGCAGCAGTAGCAGGCGCAGCAGTTGTTGTTTCTCGCAAGAAGTAATTAACGGCTGATTATTTCGCTCAAAACTAAACTTTTTAGTAAATCCACAAAAGGAACTTCTTTACGGGGTTCCTTTTGTTGCATTATATACAAAATTTCAAAATGCGAGCTTTATTTGCAAAAAAAATTATAATTTGCTATGGACAAAGCGGATAAATTATTGTATAATATTTATTATAGAATAAAGTTTCAGAAAGTGACAGGTTGTTCAAATGAGAGTAATTACAGGTTCGGCAAGGGGAAGAAAGCTAAAAACGCTCGATTCGCTCGACATAAGACCCACCCCCGACGCAGTTAAGGAAGCGATTTTTTCGGTGATACAGTTCGATCTGCCCTCGGCAAGCGTTCTCGACCTGTTTGCAGGAAGCGGACAGCTCGGTATCGAGGCGTTAAGCAGGGGCGCAAAGCACTGCGTTTTCGTCGACAAAAATCCCGAGGCGGTTGCGGTCATAAAGGAAAATCTAAATGCCTGCAAGCTTGCCGACGCTTCAAGAACGCTGCATATGGACAGCCTCGATTACCTTAAAGTCGCAAAACCGGGGTTTGATATTGCGCTGTTAGACCCGCCCTATCGCTTCGGGCTTATCGAAAAGGCATTGCCGCTGCTTGAAAAAAAGCTTAACAGCGGTGCGTTCGTTATCTGCGAGCATGAAAGCGAGCTTACGCTTGAAGATAATTACGGCGGTCTTACCCTGCACAAGCGTTATCGCTACGGCAAGGTGTCGGTTACGATCTACAGACTTAATGAAGAGGTTGAGCAGTAAATGAGAATTGCGGTTTGTCCGGGAAGCTTCGATCCCGTTACAAAGGGGCATCTTGATATAATCGAGCGTGCGTCGACTCTTTTCGATAAGGTCATCGTTCTTGTTTCGTTCAATCCGAGCAAAAAAACCACTGCGGCTTTTACGATCGAGGAACGAATGGAGCTTATCCTTAGAGTTACAGGGCATCTCGACAACGTTCTTGTCGACTGTCATTCAGGACTTTTAGCCGATTATCTCAAACGAACGGGCGCCTGCGCTATCGTCAAGGGGCTGCGCGCCGTTACTGACTTTGAATATGAATTCCAGATGGCGCTTGCGAACAAAAAGCTTTATCCCGACGCCGAAACGGTTTTCCTTACGACAAGCACCGAAAATATGTACCTTTCGTCAAGCGTCGTAAAGGAGATTGCAAGCCTCGGCGGAGATATTACAAGCTTTGTGCCTCTGGAAATACTTGACGATATCAATAACAGGCTATTTATAAACGGCGAAAAATAATTTGTAAATAAAACTAAAATACTGAAAGGATGAATTAAAATGAATGCTGATGAGATCATTGAGTTAATGGAAGAGCTGGTGGATAATTCTTCCGCCGTTCCCTTTTCAAACAAGAAGCTTATCGACTGCGAGCAGATGAGGGATTACATAGACAATCTTCAGATGCAGATGCCCAATGAAATCAAAAAGTCGAAGGAGATCCTCGAAAACAAGGACAAGATCATCGCCGACGCAAACAAGGAAGCCGAGGATATCAGAAAGAAGTCTGACAAGGCTGTTGAGGCTGCAAAGGAAAAGGCTATCGAGATTATGAGCGAGACCGAGATCGTTCGCCTTGCTAAAGAACACGCTGCGCAGATAATCGCTCAGGCACAGGAACAGGCTCAGGGCATTATCGCCGACGCAAATGCAAAGGACGCCGAGGTTCGCCGTGCGCTTGCGGACAACGTTAACAAGACGCTCTCCGACACAAAGGCTATTCTTGAAAAGAACCTTTCAGACGTCGTTTCAACGATAAACGCTTTTGAAAGCCTTAACGCACCCAAGGAAGCTCCTGCGGAGGCTGAATCAAAGGTCTGATGACTGACAAAACCGATAAAACATAAGGGACAGCAGTTCGCTGTCCCTTTTTTGCGTAAAAAAGAGGGCATTTGCGCCCTCTTGATTTTTATGAAATTATTCCTTGCCGTTCCAGCAGTAAGTGCAAAGACACTCGGGGTCGATGCCGACCGATTCGAGCATATCGTCAAGCCTGTGAAATCTCAGCGATGTGAAATTCTGTATGCGTCTTATCTCCTCGACCATTTCGGCATAATTCTTGCTGTCTGGATTTGCATAGTCCTGAAGAACCTCCTCCGACACGTTCTCGCCCTCTCTTTCGGCGATCACACGGCGTGTGATAAGCTCCATTTCGCTGTTTGAACGCGAGAAATTGAGATATTTGCAGCCGTAAAGCAGCGGAGGACAGGCAGGTCTGATGTGTACTTCCTTTGCGCCGCTCTGGAAAAGATATTCCGTAGTTTCCCTAAGCTGCGTGCCTCTTACGATAGAATCGTCGATAAGCAGCAGGCTCTTGTCCTTGATAAGACTCTCAACAGGCAGGAGCTTCATTTTTGCAATACGGTTTCTCTGCGACTGGTTGGGCGGCATAAACGAACGGGGCCATGTCGGCGTGTACTTGATAAACGGACGGGCGTAGGGTATCTTCGACTCGTTTGAATAGCCGATAGCGTGTGCGATACCCGAATCGGGAACGCCTGCGACTATATCGGGCTTAACGTTGTCACGGGCAGCAAGCTTTTTGCCGCAGTTGTATCTCATTTCCTCAACGCTTACGCCCTCGTACGACGAAGCAGGATAGCCGTAATAAACCCAGAGGAATGTGCATATCTTCATTTTCTTCTGCGGCTCTGAAACGGTCGTTACGCTGTCGGGAGTCATGAAAACGACCTCGGCAGGTCCAAGCTCCTTGTAATGCGTGTATCCGAGATTGAGATAAGCGAAGCTCTCAAACGAAGCGCAGTAGCCGTTGTCGTTTTTGCCGATAGCAACGGGCGTTCTTCCGTATTTGTCACGGGCGGCATAAATTCCGTTCTTTGTCAAAAGCAGCATGGTCATCGAACCGTCGATAAGCTCCTGTGCGTACTTTATTCCCTCAAGAATATCGTCCTTCTGATTGATGATAGCCGCAACAAGCTCGGTCGTGTTTACCTCGCCGCCGCTCATCTCAAAGAAATGAAGATGACTGTTTTCAAAGACCCTTTCGAGAATTTCGTCCTGATTGTTTATCTTTCCGACCGTCGTTATTGCGTAAGTACCGACCTTCGAGCGGATAAGCAACGGCTGAGCCTCGTAATCGGAAATACAGCCTATTCCCATATTGCCCGACATACTGTTTACGTCGTCGGCAAATTTTGTACGAAAAGGCGAATTTTCGATATTGTGTATAGACCTCTCAAACCCCTTGTTTTCATCGTAAACAGCCATTCCTGCCCTTCTCGTTCCGAGATGCGAATGGTAATCGGTTCCGTAAAAAATATCAAACACACAGTTTTCTTTAGAAACTGCTCCAAAAAAACCACCCATAAATAATACCTCACAGAAAAAAATTTTCCTAAAACGAAAAAACTCGTCTATTCTAATTATATAACAAATTAAGCTCTTTTTCAAGAAGAACACCTAATATTTATAATTTTTTTACACAATAAACAATGCTGTATTCAAAAGCAAAAGCCGTTACGATTTAATTACCGCCACGACCTCTTTTACAAGCTCGGAGGTCTGCTGCTTTGCGCTTATGTCGATAGAAAAGCCCGGCTTTGCGCCCTGAATGAATTTAAGGCGGTTTTTATACTTGTCGAATAGCTTTGCGGCGGTCTCGGGCGAAAGCTCACGCATAGAGAATATCGCCTTTTCGCCCCTCTGCGTTATTTCCTTAACGCCTGCGCTTGCCGCCGAATTTCTCACAAGAGCAATGTTGATAAGTCCCATAACCGGTTTCGGCGGTTCCCCGTAGCGGTCAATAAATTCGTCGATAACGTCCTGCGAATCCTCCTCGGTCACTATTGCCGCAATTTTCCTGTAAGCGTCTATTCGCAAAACCGTGCTTTCGATATAGCTTTCGGGAATAAATGCGTCGACCATTATATCGATAAGGCAGTCCTCGGGCGAGGGCGGCGGCGCTTCTCCCTTCTGTTCGGCTATCGCTTCGTTAAGCAGCTGCAAATACATATCGTATCCGACAGCCTCCATGTGTCCGTGCTGTCTGCCGCTTAAAATCGAGCCTGCGCCTCTTATTTCGAGATCTCGCATTGCGATATGAAATCCCGAGCCAAACTTCGTAAATTCCTTTATCGCCTCAAGCCGCTTTGAAGCGACCTCCGAAAGCACCTTTCCCCGTCTGAACGTAAAATAAGCGTAAGCTCGCCTGCTCGAACGTCCGACACGACCTCTGAGCTGATAAAGCTGCGAAAGACCCAGCCTGTCGGCGTCCTCGATTATAAGCGTGTTCACATTTGAAACGTCTACTCCCGTTTCGATAAGCGTCGTGCAGACAAGCACGTCTATCTCGCCCTCGATAAGCTGACGCCATATCTCGCTCAGCTCGTTCTCGCCTATCTTTCCGTGCGCCACCGCAACCCTTGCATTAGGCACAAGCTTTGAAAGCTTTTCGGCGGTGCGGTAAATCGTGTCGATACGGTTGTGTATATAATAGACCTGTCCGCCCCGGCGCAGCTCCTTTGAAATAGCCTGCGCAACAACTGCGTCGTTGTGTTCGATAACGTAGGTCTGTATAGGCTGTCTGTCCTGCGGCGGCTCTTCAATTACCGACATATCCCTTATGCCCGAAAGCGCCATATTGAGCGTTCTCGGGATAGGCGTCGCCGAAAGCGTAAGCACGTCGACCCCGGTAAACAGCTCCTTCAGCTTTTCCTTTGCCGCAACTCCGAACCGCTGCTCCTCGTCGACTATCACAAGTCCTAAGTCTTTAAATCCGACGTCCTTCTGAACAAGCCTGTGCGTTCCGATAACAATATCGACCGTTCCCCTTTTCAGCTCACGGATAGTGTGCTGCTGCTGAGTCGGCGTGCGAAAACGTGAAAGCAGGTCGACCTTTATCGGAAAATGCTCGAAACGTTTTACCGCCGTCTGATAATGCTGCCACGCAAGCACCGTCGTCGGCACAAGTATTGCAACCTGCTTCGATTCAAGCACCGCCTTGAACGCCGCGCGCAGCGCAACCTCCGTCTTGCCGAAGCCGACGTCGCCGCAGAGAAGTCTGTCCATCGGCGTGGGCCGCATCATATCGTCCTTTATTTCCTGTATACACCTGAGCTGATCGTCCGTTTCCTGATAATCGAAACGCTCTTCAAAATCACGCTGCCATTCGCTGTCGGGCAAAAAGGCGTAACCCTTCGCCTGCTGACGCTGTGCATAAAGCTTTGTAAGCTCCTCCGCCATGTCCTTAACGGCGCTGCGAACCTTTGAGCGTGTCTTCTGCCATTCCGCCGAACCGAGCTTATGAAGCTTAACGCTCGAATCGTCAGCCGCTCCGACATATCTCGACACAAGGTCAAGCTGTGTTACGGGAACGTAAAGCACGTCGGTGCCTGCATATTTTATCGTGATATAATCCTTTTTCACACCGCTCGTTTCAAGGCTGCGTATGCCCGAAAACCTGCCTATTCCGTGCATAGAATGAACCACAAGGTCGCCGATTTTCAGGTCGGAGAGCGTTTTTATCTCCTCGCCCTTTTTGTGCTTCGGCTTTTTCTGCTTGACGGTCATAGCCTTCATCTGCGTGATAAGCGCACATTTTGCGTCGGGGTAGTCAAAACCTGCCGAAAGCGAACCCGTCTTGACATATATCCTGCCGCTGCTAAGGGGAGAGCTTTCCTCGCTGCCGTTATCGCAAAGCTCCTCCGCCTCAAAGCCGTCAGCTCTCAAATCAGAAACGATTATCGGCAAGGTCTTTTCCGAGCCTGCAAGCAGTATCACGGTGTAGTCATTTTCCGTGTACTCTCTCAGCTGTTCGCCGAGAGCGACCATTCCGCCGCCCCAGCCCGAAGTCTGACGGCAGTCGGTGTTGATAAGCCTTTTAAAGCGTATATCGCCGTTTTGCCGCATGAACGTGTCCAGGAAAACCGAGCAGCATTTTAAAATATTCGCTTCAAGCCCGTCAGCCGTGAGGTAAAAGCCATCGAGCTTTTTAAACATAAGTCCGCTTTCGTAAAGAATTTTTAAGTCCTCGGAAAGCTGCGAAAGAAAGCCGCGCAGATTTTCATTCATCGAGGTAAATTCCGAAACGACGCACATTCCGCCCTTGAAATAATCAAAGACAAACGCAGGCTGTTCGTAAGCGAGCATATAATATTTATCAAGATTTGAAAGCGTGATACCTGCCTCGGCGTACTGGGTATCACGAAGAATAAGGCTTTTTATTTTGTCGGCGTTTTTCCCTCTCACACCCGACATAAGCTTTTCAAGCCTTTCGCATAGGGTGTTTTGCGACGGAAAAATAATTTCAAGCGCAGGAAAAACCGAAACGCTTTCGAGCGGCTCGGTTCGCCGCTGACTTTCTATATCAAAATATGAAAGGCTGTCGACCTCGTCGCCCCACAGCTCAAGTCTTACAGGCTCGCTCTGAGAAACGGGGAAAATATCGACCACCGAACCTCTTACCGCAAACTGCGCCTGACCCTCGACCATCTCACAGCGTGTATAGCCGCCTGCCGATAGCTTTTTAATAAGCTCCGACAGATCGATCTCGTCGCCGACGGAAATTTTAAGCGAACCGCCTTTTAAAACGTCGGGCGGAACTGTCGCCTGAACCGCCGCATTGCAGGACGCACAAAGCACACGGCATTTGCCCTCGAGGATAAGCGAAAGCGCCTCGATACGCTTATGTTCATACTCGTGCGACGCGCCCTCCATAGGCGCAAAAACATACTCCTTTTCGGGAAAAACGCAGGCTATCCGCTCGTCAGCGAGGGTATTAATATCCTGCGCCGCCTTTACCGCCGCCGCCTCGTCGGCGCAAAGAAACAGCACAGGCTGTTCCTTACAAAGCGCAAAGACCGTGTGCGACTTATGCACCGCCGAAACGCCCGTAACGGATATAGGGAAATGCCCCATATCCGCCACCTTTTTAAGCTCGGTAAAAAAGCTCGTTTTTTCGATTATACGTTCAAAAATGTTCATACGCCGCACCTTATCGGTTAAATAGGTTCATTGCCTGTGAAATATCGTCCCCAACCATAAGCTCCGCCGCCGCACAAACGTCGTCAAGCCTGCTGTCGAAGTCCTTTTGCTGTTCGGGGGTAAATTTGCCGAGCACCCAGTCTGCGAGGTCGTAATCGGGGTGAGGCTTTTTTCCCACGCCGAGCTTTATTCTCGGAAAATCCTCGCCGCCGCAGAGTGCGATAATGCTCTTTATCCCGTTATGTCCGCCTGCCGAGCCTTTGCGGCGAATTCGGATATGTCCCGGCTCGAGCGAAATGTCGTCATAGATTACGATGACATTTTCGAGCGGTATCTTATAGAAATTCATAGCCTGCGACAGAGCCTCGCCGCTGTTGTTCATATAAGTTTCGGGCTTCATGACAAGACAGCGTTTTCCGCCGATAACAGCCTCGCCCACGAGCGACTTAAACTTATGGTTCTGCACGGAAAAGCCGTATTTTTCGCACATTTTGTTAACAGCCATAAACCCTGCGTTATGCCGTGAATTTTCATACTGTATCCCCGGATTTCCAAGTCCTGCTATAATATATTCGATCTTCCCTGCCGTTTCATTCCTTTTAGAGATCCTGTCAAAAGCGTCCCAGATGCTCATTTTCTTTCTCTCCTTATCTGCTTACTCTCCTTATTATACGCACAATAACCCCGACTTTACGCAAGACGGGGTGTTGTTTTTTGTTATAGTAAACGACATAATAATTTTCACTTAGACCGACCGCAGATGCTGCGATATTTGCAGCTGTGGTCGGGATAAGTAAGAAAATTCATGTCGTTTACTATTATTTATTATAGCATAGATTTTTGGGGTTGTCAAATCATTCTACCGGTATTTCTATAATATCAAATTCATCTTGATATTTTGTGATATAATTCGCCTTTACTTCTTCAAAATTCTTTTCCAATGCATTATAATTCTTATATATCGGGTAATCGCAGGTCACATCTCCGTTGTAATCTGTTATAAGATCTGAAGCGTACACTATGATATATATCGCTTCATGATCATCATAGAATAAAGACTTTTTTTCAGGTGTAGCCTTATAAATTTTTATATATTTGTTATACTCATTATATCCGTCAGTATACTTATCATAATACGCATCCTTTCTGACTAAAAAGTACTGCTTTTTAAGTTTCAGTCCGCTAAGATTACCGAAAGCATTTTTCACATAACGGTGAACCGCCTGCGCTTCTTTGGCATCTTCCATATCCTTTTCAATAACTGACAGATCATATCCATCAAGAGTATCCAAATACTTGCGGCAGTCTGTAACTGTGAATTCCTTTTCTGTTACCGAAAGCTTATAGCCCTCTTTCTTCATTTTATCCGTACTTATAACTGAGGCTGTCACATTTATTACATCATTCTCCTTATATTTCTTGTCAGTGCCGTCGTCAATTTTAAAAGATACATTGTCAATTACTGTTTCCGAACCTTCGCTTTTGTCTACTTTTACCTTTAGAAAAGGTGACGCTCCCTCATATGCAAGCTTTACATTTTCAAACGGGTCAATTTCAGTTAATGGTGCCAATCCTGAAACGGTATACGTTTTTTCTCGTTCAATAATCTTATATCCCTCAAAAAGAAGCTGTTCGTCTGTTTTCAGAGTTTTTACAACAAGTGTAACCTCATCTCCATTACTCAAATCTTCAGTAGCAGTTCCGTCTTTCCACTCGTATGACCATTCAGGCGCATTTGAGGGAGAAGATTTATTATTTCTCTCGAAGCTGCTTGTTCCATATGTTTCAAAACCGTCAAAAGTTACATCTACATAAGTAAAAGCATCAATTGTTTGAACTTCCATTAAATCCTTAACTTCTATTTCAAATTCAAGATTTATAAGAGTTATTTTGCACTCCTTTAAAAGCTCTTCGTCAGTCGCATTAACCTTAACTTTTATCTTATCTCCGTTTGAAATATCGGTTGTTTTATCTGCGCTTATTTCAAGACTGTTATAGATCTGTTCTGTCAGTTCTAAGGCTTCATTCTTACTTTCTTTCGGGAAATAGGTTTTTACAAACTGGTTCTTTGACGTTCCGGATTTGTTGAAATTAAAAACAATATTTCCATAACCGTCAACGCCCTCAATTTCATAAGCAATAAGTTTCTGACAATCAAGCTGTTTTCTTCCGCATGATGTCATCAGTACCGCTGTGATCACTAAAAGAAGTACTGCAACAATTCTTTTTGTTTTCATTTTTTTCACTCCTAACCGTATTGTTAGTACCTATAAGTACTAACAATAACAGTATATCACAAAAATATGATAAAGTCA